>NZ_JBHZOT010000001.1:0-949793 GCF_042787735.1 Priestia sp. YIM B13490 | reverse complement strand
TTTTACTAGTTGTAGCAGGGCTTATTTACATCCCTATTTATAAACATTCCCTTCCAATCGATTCTAAAATATATGAAGGGAATTTTAAAGAGCTTGGTTCAATCGCACGAATTGGTTTTTTTGCAGCTTTAGCCATTTATCCAATTTTTTTATTATTAAAATGGAAACCGTTATCGGACATAAAAAAAGGAAATTTTGAGTTAAAACCGCTTATCCAATTTTTAGCCAAGTATGTTCGTCAGTGGCATGTTCCCATTGCTCTTATATCAACGGCCTTGATTATTTTACATGGTTATATGGCTTTAATAAAAGGATTTCAAGCAAATTTTACGTACTTTTCAGGAATTATTACAATGGCTGTTCTAGCTTGTTTACTCGTGATGGGCGTGAAGCGCTATAAGCGTACAGATAAAAAGTGGCATCTTAAATTTGCTATCTCTTTTTTGGTTTTGTTTATGATTCACGCTACCTTTTCATAACTTGCCATTGTTTAAAGTTTTTTTATATAGGGTACAGTTCACAATGAATACATGATATGTATCACTATACGTTTTACATCATTTAGGAGGTATAAACATGGCAAGAGTGTTAGCTGTATTATCAAGCGGATACGAAGAGAAAGATTATCACACAGGTTGGTGGGCAGAAGAATTATTTGCTCCGCTGCAAAAGCTTGAGGACGCAGGGCACACCGTTGATTTAGCCTCACCTTTTGGAGGTAAGCCGGAAGTAGACGTTCGAAGTATTTCAGAAGACTTTGATCCAGACGGAACGTATAAAAAATTATATGAATCAGGAAGAGCGGATCAGACAATGAAACTTGAAGAAGTAGATGCTGAGAACTATGACGTTATCTTAGTAGTAGGCGGCCACGGCGCTATGTTTGACTTAGCAAAAAATGTGGACTTGCATGCACTTATGAACAAAGTGTACGACAATGGAGGTATTTTAGCAGCTGAGTGTCACGGACCTTCTGTTTTTGCTTTCTTGAAAGGATCCGATGATGAACTGTTAATTAAAGGACTAGACGTAACCGGTTATCCTGATGAAATTGAACCGGAAGAAGTACTTCCCTTTTTACCATACAGTTTAGAACAAGAACTTCGTGAAGTGGCTAACTACATCCCTGAGATGGATAAAAAAGCATATGCTGTTTGGGCAAATGATCAAATTGTCACAAGCCGAGATCCTTTTTCTTCTGAGTTAATGGGTGATGAATTAGTTAAAAAGCTAAATAAATAAACTAAAAAAAGACTGCTTAAAAGCAGTCTTTTTTGTTTGTTCTATAGGGATGTTTGAAACTGCTGCTCTACCAAACGCCGGTAAAAAGAATGAGAGGCTAACAGCTCTTTATGCGTTCCGCTTCCTGTAACCTGCCCTTCTTCTATTACAACAATTTGGTCCGCATTGATGACCGTAGATAGACGATGTGCAATGACGAGTGATGTGCGTTCTTTCATTACCGTTTCCAATGACTCTTGCACAAGCTTTTCTGATTCGGAGTCTAAGCTAGCTGTCGCTTCGTCCAGTAGTAAAAACTGGGGATTGCGTAACAGCGCTCGGGCAATTGCAATACGCTGTCGCTGTCCTCCTGAGAGATTAATACCTCTTTCTCCAATCATTGTTTCATATTGACCTTCAAAGGACTGAATGAAATGATGAGCATTCGCTAACTTCGCTGCTGCTTCTATTTCTTCATCCGTCACATGGCGCTCTAATCCGTAAATGAGATTTTCTCGAATTGTTCCTGCTAAAATCGGAGAATCCTGCTGAACATAGCTAAACAGGTGACGCCACGAACGTAAGTTGACGTTTTGACTGTCTGTTCCATCCAAGAATATGCGCCCCGATGAAGGCTCATAAAAGCGTTCGATAAGCGAAAAAACAGTAGATTTTCCAGCTCCGCTAGGTCCAACAAAAGCGGTAACTTCTCCTTTTTTAGCAGAAAATGAAACTTCCTGCAATACTGGTTTATCTTCATATTGAAAAGCAACTTTATCGAACCTTAAACTCCCTACCTGTTCAAGCACTTCTCCATTTTCATAGTTCTCTTCTTTCTCAGCTAATATATCAAAGATTCTTTCTGAAGCTCCTTTAGTTTGCTGAAAGCTAGTAACAAATCGGGTAAGTGAACCAACCGGAACCATAATTTGAAAAAGGTAAAGAACAAAAGCTACCAGCTCTCCTGCAGTGATAAATCCCTCACTCACACGGTATGCACCAAACCCGACGATGGCAATCATAACAGCGGTCATCACCGTGCTAATAATCGGGGTAATGATGGCTTCAATTTTAGCTCTCTTTACACCGAAGAGGTAGAGTGACTGAAACGATTGTAAGCCGGAATCAACTTCTTTTTTCTCTGAACCGGATACTTTAATCAAGCGGATTTCACTCAGCATTTGAGCTAAAAAAGCTGTAAGCTTAGACATTTTATCCTGCTGCTCACGTGAAATTTTATGTATTTTTCGCGCTAGGGGCATAACCAGTACAAACATAACGGGAATGACCGCTAATAAAATGAGCGTCATGGGTACATCAAGTGTAAATAAAATAACAATGGCAACGATAATAGATAAAATATTTTTAACAAAGTCAATCATTTCTGTTGACAATAAATTCATCACAATGGTTGTATCATTTGTAATGCGGCTTACCATTTCACCGGAACGGTTTTGGTCGTAAAATGAAACCGGAAGCTTTATGAGCTTGTTCCACACTTTATGTCTGAGTTCTTTTACAACACCTTGTCCTACTTGAGCAAGGAGATAAAGAGATACTGCGCTTGTTACCATTTGAGCAGCAAATAAACCAAGGAGTCCTGTTATAAGCTGCAGGGAGACGCCTACTGCAATTTTCTCCATCACTTCTTTAATGACAAGAGGGATAGAAAGCGACGCTCCGGTATTAATTAAGGCCAGTATGAACGAAATGAGTAGCTTTCCTGTCGGAGGGTTCGTTAGCAACCATAATTTTTTAAATGAAAAATGAATTCCTTTTTGCGTATTCATCTTAGTTCCTTTCTAATTCTTTTAATAGGTGGTATACACACTTTAGGCAGACACCACACACTTTACCTTCAAAGTTCTATCTTATTTTACACCATTTCCTTTCTCAACCTGAACTTCTAAGCTTTTACCTGTTTTTCAAACTCGTCTATACGAAAATGACAAGCTGGTCATATACTATGGTACACTGAATTCTTTTACTAGATGAGAGGTTGAATAAGGATGTCTGTTTATATTAAATCTATTTCTATTGGAACAATTTCTGGCGGGATCGTTATTTTTGGAAACGTAGGAAATATATCGCCTCCAAGCGGCTCTACGTCCGGCTCTGGTTCTAGCTCTAGCTCTGGTTCTAATTCCCAAATGCCGATGCCTCCTTCTCCGGGAAAAGGCCCGAGAGATAATACAGCTTTTAATGGCTAATAAAAAAACAGTGAGATATTTCTCACTGTTTTTAGACTTGAATACTTGTCATCATCGCAATATAAAAAGCAAAAACAAACAAACCCGCACTTAATACGCTAAGCCATACTGTCTTTTTGTAAAAACAAATAAGTAAATACACAAAAAACAGCAGTGCGACAAATAAGAATAGGATTCCTACAATTGTTACGTGAAACGTTAGAGGAAGCGTCACTTGTTTCCCATAGATAAACGGAAGAATCGATGAATCCATTGCCATATGACTTATATTAGTTGGCGGCGATTGCGTTACCATGATAGCTGTAAATAAAAAAATGATAAGCAAAATAATGCTTTCTGCTCGAATCCACATCACGGGCTTATATTCTGGATGTTTTATCGTTTTTCTCATAAGAAAGCCATTGATGACGGCAAATGCAAGCAGCGGAATAATTGTAATGTGCTTTAGCAAAAGAGACTGCCCGTAATCTGTAGCCCATGAATTTACATAGTTGGACAGACCCATGATAATGACCATCGAAATGAACCCACTTAATGAAAGAAGCACAAAACAAGCGATTGCAAAAGGAGTAAACCAGCTCAAGAAACTTTTCCAATTGGAGGTTTCTTTTGAAAAAGCGGCAACAATCAGAACCACCCCTCCCCACAGTCCAACTGCTAAAATATGAAGAGAATGAGAAAGCATGCCGCTAAGCGCAGAAGCGGATGCTGCGTGACTTGCGTAGGCGATTCCTCCCACCAAGGCTACAGTCAGTAATGTATACATATGAGGGTGGCTCTCTATTGAAACAGCAACCATACATAAAATAGCAATTAGCACAACAAAGATCCAGGCGTGTCCCGTTCTTGTTTCCAATAATACAAGACGAACTGTTTCACCTAACCCTCTTATTTTTGAAAAAGATAAAATAATCTCAAGCGAATTTCCAACCGAAAAAATAGCGACAGCCGCTGCACTTGCAAGTAGCCATCGCTTTGATAATAAAATTGTTGGCTTTTTTGTAAGCGGTACATATTGCAGTACGGCAAATCCTAATAATAAGGAAAGACCTACGTATGTGAACCACTCAAAAACAGGCAACAAAATACTCATCTTTTTAAGCCTTTTTCTTTCTGAAGATTAAGAGTAATGCTCCAACCACCACTACAATAGCAATAATCATGATAACAAAAAACGATGAAGAATCATTGTTCTCTGTTTTTTCATCATTTGCTACTGCACTTTTTTGGTGCTGTTCGGATTGCGTGGCGTCTTGCTTTTTTTCACTATCTTTTCCGGCTGCTTGAGTATTCTCTTCTTTCGCTTCATCTTTCACATCTACTTTAAAAGCAATCGAATCTTTCATTACATGACCATCTTCCCCTACAATTTCCCAGTTCACTGTGTAAGATCCGTTTTCAAGAGGCTGATCGAGAGAAGCTATTAAATCATGACCCTCTACTTTTTGCGATGCAAGTGAAATTTTTTGTCCATCTTTTGTAACAGTTACAGTACTGATTTTCTCGATGTGTGTTTCAAAGGTTAATTTAATTTCTTTTAGAGGAGCTGTAACAATTGCACCATTTTCCGGCACGGTTGTTTGCACATGTGTATGAGCAAAACTAACTGTCGGAACAGCTAGAAAGCATGCTAAAAGTAAACCTATTATTTTTTTCATATTTATGACTCCCTATCTCTTTTTTCTTTTTTCATCATATCCAAAAATGTTTTTATGTAGACGTTTCCGAACACGATCTATTTTCCTAGTAAGTGTACTCCTTTTTTACTCAGTCTCACAATAACTATTACCAATTCGTTATAAAATGTTCACAAATCCTAGGGAAGATGCGATGTAATTTTTTGAATATTCTTTCAGACTATCCTTGAATATAGTAAAATAGTTAAATAAGATGACTGACTTTTTTCTAGCTTAAAATCCCATACAGAAAGGATAGAAACAATGAAAAAGTATACATGCCCTTGCTGTGGTTATCAATCTTTAGACAGTGATGGTGACTATGATATTTGTGAGATATGTTTTTGGGAAGACGATCCGTACCAAAAGCTGAATGCCAACGAATTAGGAGCCAACTCTATTTCTTTAATAGAAGCTCAGGAAAATTTTATAGTTTATGGAGCGTGTAATAAAGAAAGCTTACAGCACGTGAGAAAGCCTTCTGTTCAAGATGTAAAAGATTTTAACTGGAAACCTATTATAAGTCACGAGTAGCAAAACTAGTTTATAAAAAAAGAATGCTTTCGCAAGCATTCTTTTTTTAATTCAGTAAGAAGTAGAAGCGAATGTAGAAAGCACATTTGTAAACCTATAAAAAGTTTGAGTTTTAGACGAAGCTCTTCCTTTTGCAGTGGATGAATGAAACATAGCACTTCGCAGCGGTTGGCTAATCTCTAATTGAATACTTTTCCCAGTACGATTTTTATTTGCAATATTTCCAGAGTTAATGCCTGCAATCTCATCGTGCCCTTTTGTAATCAGTTCGGCCGGAAATCCATTTTGATTTAATAACTGCGTTAATTTTTTTGCGCGCTCCCGATCAGTCCCGCCCACAAAAATATGTTTTTCGTTCCCAGAATACCCGTGAAGAGATAAAACATTATCATACTTGCTTACCATCTTACGCGCTGTGGGCTCATCAAAATGAGTGCTTGTGAGGTGCAGGTCTCGTGACCCTTTCGACTTTAACGATTCGAATAGATAAAGAGCATTTTGTTTGCCAAGCTCTTGGGCAATTTCGCTTGTCCCCCCTTCAATTCCTCCACCGTGTGGAGCAAAGATAAGGACAGAGCTTTTCATTTCTTTGGTCGTCACTTTATAGCTAGCTGAAGACTCATTCTGTGAGAGCTGCTTGAAATTTTGATATTTATCAGTTGATGCACTAGATGTATCTTGAAAAGGTGAAATGAATAAAACGAGTAGACAGATACATAAGGTAGAGAAACTTACTAAATGATAGCTTTTCAATTTGTACTCCTGCTTTCTTTTGTGTAATAAGACCTAAAACATTAGGAACCTAAAAAATCCAAAAATAATATTTAAAGTAGTCTTATTTACTTATCGTTACAAATTGTAATTTATTTAATAGTTCTTAATACCTATTTATGCTGTTTAAAAAAACTTCAGCGCATATTCACTGAAGTTTTTTTCCTTTTTTTGTTTTTATTTATTTAAAGCAAGCGCCAAACTAATTTTATCCAGCCAAAGAAGGCGATCCATAAAGGTATGCTCAAAGATGTTCCCCACGCTAAACCAATTAAGAAGTTTCCTCTTTCAATCATACAAACCACTCCTTATGAACATTGTAGGTGAACAAGTACCATTCTATACCTTCACTATAACAGAAAGCGCTTTCATTTGATAGTCACTTACACGTTTTTAGTGCTATATTCATACAGAAAACCGGATTCCAAGTAGATAAAGGGCGATATATAAGAAAATGAATAATTGCAAGGTGTAAAAGTATAATAATCTACTAAAAAAAAGAAACCTTCTTTGAAGGCTTCTTTTCTAGGTGTTTTTTATTGTTCGCCGCTGCGCTGCAAGCGATTCTCAATAAATAGGCGCTCAACAAATTTATTTAGCTGTGCTTGATACAAACGGCGCTCATCTAGCGATTTTGCGTCTTGTATTTGCTGCTTAAATCGTTTGATTTGCTGTCTTTGTTCAACCGTTACATGATGAGAAAGAAGCATAGGTCCCCCTCCATTTCACTAACGTTTAAATTAAGTAAACCAAGGTTTACCAAAACAAACAACAAACCTGTTAGCTTCTCTTACATACATTTTTTATTCAGCCTCTTTAGCCCCAACTAATGCTAAACCTGGACCGTACGGCGTTGTATGAACATCTAACATTAATTCATTTGTATAAGGCACAATAGAAGCTTCCATTGCTACCTGTACTCCATCGACTTCATACATTTCATCATTTTCAAAAGGCTCTTCAAAAGCTAACCCAATATTAGGGATTTCACAGCTAATTCCTTTGAAATACAAACGAATTCCTGTTATCTCCTGTTCTTCAAGTATATTGTTAATTAATTGTTTTGCTTCTGGTGTAATATGCATGACTAACCCTTCTTCCTTTCGATACTCTTGCTCTATCCTATCATATCTTTAGAGTTTTTAAAGAGAATAACTATGATTTAAAAGCATTCTTATTATTATTTAATAATTATTATAAATAAGTATTGATTTTAATTTGATATTTGATATAATATAAACATAAGATAACAACAACTCATTAGGAGGCTATTAACTATGAATTTAGAAAACGTACTGAACCAACAAATTGCCGATTTTAACGTATTGTATACGAAGCTACATCGCTTTCACTGGTATGTAAAAGGGCCTCAATTTTTTACGCTTCATGAAAAATTTGAAGAATTCTATAATGAGACGGCGGACTATATAGATGAATATGCAGAACGATTACTAGCCATTGGAGGAAGCCCAATTGCTACAATGAAGCAATTTTTGCAAGCAGCTACTCTTTCTGAAGATGGAAACGAGCAAACGAGTGAAGAAATGGTAGAAACCTTAATTAATGACTATACGCTACTTGTTAAAAACCTAAAAAATGCAGTTGAAAACGCTGAAGCAGCACACGATCACGTAACAGCTGACTTATTCATTGGAACAATCGGCAACATTGAAAAACATATTTGGATGCTAAAAGCTGCTTTACCTGTAAAAACATCCGTAAACGCATAAAAAGAGCCTAAGCGGCTCTTTTTTACGTTTGTTGATTTACTTTTTTTTGTCTTTGCAGCCACATAAAAAAAGACATATCATCGTGAATGTCATCTTCTAGCACAGCCTTATAGACATGATCACTCGTATAATAGCGATTATATCCGCTTTGCTGCTTGAAAAATAAAATGCATTCTCGCTTCTTTTCAGTGAAAAGTGATTTTAATAACTCTTGTTTCTCAACTTTGCCTTTCACGATATTTTCTGGAAGCACGGAAATATCAAGCTTCCACTCTTCTCCCTTCTGAATCATATACAGACTCCACTGATACTTATCTTTTTCATTAGTAAATATCATCTTATAAGGGCTAAAACGCTTTGTAAGCTGATACCCCATGTGAAAAATAGATTCTTCATCCATTTCATCATTTCCTACGTAAAAATTAATGATGCGATTTGTCATGACATTTAACTCAAAACTCTCCCCTGAGAGAAGACAACCATATTCTCTTAACAGATCCAATAAATGACTGGATACCACCAGTTGATTTGCTTCGTGTTTTAATTCACTTGAGTATGACAGCAGCTCATTCATGTTTTTTGATTCCCCTATCTATAGATCGTGAATTGTTATTGATATTCGCTTTTTTTTCATAAAACCCTTTCACTTTTACCCTTTAATTAAATAACTAGTTGTAAATTAAGTTATGTAGAGCAACATTTTATGAATAAATCAAGTTTGAGTATAAAACCTGAAGAAGTTTAAAGACTATAGTCGATACCGATTTTAAGGAGGACTTAGTATGAATAATCACGAACTTCCTACAAACATGCAAACTGGAGCTATACCCCCTCAATTGAACCATGGAGGGCATGAACTATTTGACGTTCATGAAACACTTGCCGGCTCGATTAATGTAATGGATCAGTTTATGATGTTTAGGCAATATGTAAAAGAACAAGAGCTGCTTGATATCATTGATCGGCAATATCAGTTTATTTTAAATGAATATAATTTAATCGTAGAAGCTTTTTCTACTGGTCAAAAGCCGGCCGATTCTACACATGTATATAACATGAAGCAGTCTCATACCTTTGTTTATGGCTTAAAGCCTTCACAGCCTAAAAAGCCGAATCAGTCCGTTGAGGAAATCAATGAAAAAGGCATATCAGGTCATATGCTAGGTCTAGTTAAGTCTCAAGCATCTCTTTTAACCATGACCGCTTTAGAAATAACAAATCCTGTTGTTCGCCGAATATTCGGAGACAGTGTTCCTAATTGGATTGAAATGGCTTATGAAATTTCTCTTTATCAAAATAAACACCATTATTATCAAGTGCCGCAGCTTGCAAAAGAAGATATGCAGCAAATGATCACAAGTTTTGCAAAAGCTACTGCCTCTCCTCAGATGCCTAATAACCATAAACTGCATTAATTAAAAAGAGGCTGGGGCAAACGTATTTTAGTTGAAGGAAGATCCGAACGTTTCACCGTTCGGATCTTTTCATTAGTACGGTGAATATAGGTTATGTTTAGAGTTGCTTCTAGCTGTTGATTGGAAGGAAAGGCGAAGACTCCCGCGAGAAAAGCGGAATAGATGAGACCCCACAGGAGCGCAAGCGACGAGGAGGCTCATCGGCCGCCTGCGGAAAGCGTAGCCTTGCACGGAAATCACCAGCAGTGTAACCAAACGACTCATACTAGATCATTTACTCAGTTTACTCGTCTTTAGATTGTATTGTATTGATTTTGTTATATCTCAATCTCGCTTTGTGCGTATATTTCAGAAAATGACAAAAAACTATGCATTTTGAATTATTTTCTGAATATTTGTAGTATTTTGATTAATTATGTATTATAATACAATTAACTAATAGAAAGGAGTGAGAGATGCATCATATATACTCGGATTACAGTTAAAGGAGGTGTCATAACACACTCGCAATACGTTTGCTAAAAGTCAGTTGAACTGTAGAACCGATATGTGATAGACCATGATGGTAAAGTTAAGATTAATTCCCCTAAATGAACATGTAACATAATAAACTGCTTCTTTTTCTTTTTAAAGATAGAAGCAGTTTTTTTATGTGCGTTTTTCTTTTCTTGATTTAATACATGTTTTCTCCACTTTGGCTAACACTTAAGATATACATTTACATACAAGGTGGTGACTTTGATGATCGCCGTAAAATTACTATTAGTCGCAGTTTTAATTGCATTAACTGCTTTTTTTGTAGCGACAGAATTCGCTATTGTAAAAGTAAGAAGTTCAAAAATCAATCAGCTTCTAGAAGAAGGACATAAAAAAGCTGTATCTGCCAAACACGTTATTACGCATCTAGATGAATATCTATCCGCTTGTCAGCTTGGTATCACCATCACAGCTCTCGGGCTTGGTTGGCTTGGTGAACCGACGCTAGATCGGTTGCTTCACCCTCTTTTTACTACCTTCCATACCAATGAGCCGCTTGCTGGTATTTTATCTTTTGTCATTGCATTTGTTGTTATTACTTTTTTACATGTTGTCTTGGGGGAATTAGCTCCTAAAACATTTGCTATTCAAATGGCTGAACAAATTACGCTGAACTTTGCAAAACCGATTATCGTGTTTTACAAACTTATGTATCCGTTCATTAAAATATTAAATGGATCAGCTCGTATGTTGACTAAGATTTTTGGTATAACGATGATTTCAGAAAATGAAGCTGCTCATAGTGAAGAAGAGCTGCGTATTTTGTTATCTGAGAGCTTCGAAGGCGGTGAAATCAATCAATCCGAATATCGATATATGAGCAAAATCTTTGATTTTGACGATCGTTTAGCGAAAGAAGTAATGGTCCCCCGTACGGAAATTGTGAGTGCTTCCAAAGACGACGTCGTAGAGGTTTTTTTGCAAATCGCAAATGTCGAAAAATATACGCGCTATCCAATTGTTGAAGATGGGGATAAAGATAAAGTAATCGGTCTCGTTAATATCAAAGAAATTTATAATGATATTGTATTCAACGAAAAAGACGGCACCAATACGTTACAGTCATACGTCAAGCCTATTTTTAAAGTAATTGAAACCGTACCCATTCATGACTTGCTTGTAAAGATGCAAAAAGAACGTATTCAAATGGCTATTCTTTTTGATGAGTATGGCGGAACCGCTGGGCTTGTTACAGTAGAAGATATTATTGAAGAAATTGTGGGAGAAATTCGAGATGAGTTTGATACGGACGAAATTCCTTATGTACAAAAAATTAAAGACGATCATTATATTCTTGACGGAAAAATGCTCATTAGCCAAGTAAATGATTTACTCGGTACGGATATTAGCGACGAAGAAGTAGATACCATTGCCGGGTGGGTGTTAACCGAAAAGTTTGATGTGACCAAAAATGATATCATTCAGCATGAGCAATTTTACTTTAAAGTTCTGATTATAGAGGATTTTCACATTAAGTATATAGAAGTGAAAAAAAGAAAGAAGAAAGAAAAAAAGGATGATCATCATTAATCATCCTTTTTATTTATTCAAAATCCCTTTTACCAATCGTCTCCTCCATCAAAAAAATCTCCATCCAGCAGATCCTCCCCGGCTTCTTCAATATCTTCTCCAATTTCACCAAGCGCCGAGTCTTCAAACATATCATCCATCAAATTCTCAATGAGCAGTCCGCCTAACATACCGGCTGCAAAACCTCCCATTGCTCCTCCTAACCCGCTCATACGTGGGTGGTGTGAATGCTGATCATAGTGAGGAGACTTATAATATTCATAGTCTCGAGGATTCTCCATCATCTCTTCCATCGCTTCTTCCAGCAAACGAGCGATAGTAGATGGCTGGCTTAGTTCATCATTTGTAAAAAAGAGTTCATTTTTTATTTCCCTCTCTCGGCCGAAAGAAGGCAAATCTAGCTCCAACAGCACGCGGATCCCTTCTCGTTCAATGGCTACCTCAAACTCAACCTCATTTACATATCCCTTTAAGAAGTCTGTAGGAAAAAATGAAAATTCTTGTTTGTATCCGTTAAATTTTCCTGAATGATGTTTTTCTCTAAATCCAAGTGCTTCAAAGCCCTCTACTAGCTGATATAAGCTTTTTGGAGCTTTAATGCGCACAGGGTCCCGGTCTGTTGAGTCTACTCCCCCTTCAATATCTAAGTGTGTCTTAAAGAAATAGCTAACGTTGCTCGCAGAGATTGGAAGGTCCAAAGGTAAATGATATGTAAATGGAATTTCTTTTTTCTCGCCTTCATTAATTGTAAATGAAGAAGCTGCGCGCAGGCTTTCCACACGATGTGTATGCATTTGACCGCTTTTCAATTGAACTTCAAGCCAAAATTCAACATCAATTAAATTAATATGTTGCTGAACGTTTCCACCTTGGATGACAATAGCTCCTTCAATTACATGACCGAGCGTATAGGCCGTTTCATTTAATCGTAAATCCACTTTGGCAGCTCCAACTCCAATTTTAGCAAACATTTTTTTAAACATTTTTTTCCTCCTCCAAAATGCTCTTACTATATATACGAAGTATACCGTTTATAAGTTTCAACTTACAAAAAAAGAACTCAATTTCTTGAGTTCTTTCTGCTAAATCAACGCTTCATTTTAATTCAATTATTTATTAAATTAAAACACCCAGCCCCAACAGCAGCGACGTCTTTTACAACCGCCGTGGTTACCGCCGTGACCTCCGCCATGACAACCTCCGTGACCTCCACCGTGGTTACCGTCGTGACCTCCGCCGTGGTTGCCGCCGTGACCTCCGCCATGACAACCTCCGTGACCTCCACCGTGGTTACCGCCGTGACCTCCGCCATGACTGCCCCCGTGACCTCCGCCATGACTGCCCCCGTGACCTCCGCCATGACTGCCCCCGTGATCTCCGCCATGGTTGCTACCATGATGGCATTTTTTATGTCCAGAACGATGATCATCATCATGTTTAGGACAATGATCGTTATGCTTATAATCGTTATGACAGCATTTTCCTTCATGGCTACTTCTTGGATCATAGCCAGAAGTTTTGTAATAATACTGATTAGAACACCAGCAACACTTCTTATTATTGTTGTAACTCACATAAACCATCCTTATCTATAAATAAGATTTATATAGGCAATTTTATACCTATATATAAATAGATTATGTAAACTAGTACAAGGAAGTGCATTGCTGTGGGCCATGACCTAAGCCTGTTTTTAGGAGGATGTACGGGGGAGATAAGACAAGAAAAAAAGCCATCTCTAGATGGCTTTTTTTATATTTGATTTTTCACTTTACTTGCACTTTCTGCATAAAACTCTAGAATTTCTCTTCTTCTCACAATTCCAATAAATACACCTTGATCATCCGTTACAGGAACAAAATTTTGGTCAATTGCCTTTGAAAGGATGTTTTGAACTTCATCATATATAGCAACTGGGTTATAATCTTGATAGCGGTCAATCTCTGTTAATTTAATATTTTCCGTATCTTGAAAGCGATAGTCTCCTAGGCTTTTTAACTTCCAAAGAAGATCTCCTTCAGTAAGAACGCCCACATATTTACCATCATCGTCAACTAGCGGAACTGTAGAATAGCGATGATACTCCATTTTTTCAAGAGCCTGTCTTAATGTGGATTGAATATTTAGTGTTACAACATCACTTTTTGGTACTAAGAAAAATGCAATATTCATTTTTTAATCTCCTTTTCCTTACCCGCTCATCTTACAATTTCTATTTATTTTTTCAGTTTTCGGCTTATTTTAATGTTTTAATCATACAAAATGCAGCTCGCAGTTATCTTACATTTACAACTATAAGCTGTCAATCCTAAGCTATGTAATTTTGACTTCTTATTTTCTTTATTACAGTACCCGTTTTCTAAATAATCAAATCCTAATTTTTAGAAAAACACGTCTAGTTAAAATAATGGTTCCTGCAGCTGCTTCTTTATACTAATAAGGGCCGGAAGAGCTACTTTCAGCTCTTCTTCTCTGCGATAAGAACGCAACTGAACCTCATTATATGCTCTGTTTATACTTTTTGACTCATGAAAAAGTCCCACATGATTCGACTAGCATTGGGGCCTTTAGGGTCTGTATAGCTGCCCGCTGAATTCCCTCCTGACCATGCATGCCCCATTCCATTGATAATATATTTATCAATAGCCAATTCTCCCTTACTGCTTTCGTAGCGATATGTTGTATAATCCCGTCCAAAGAGAATTTTTTCTTCTCTCGTTTTAACCGGGCTATCTTGAATCCATCCATCTATTCTTCCGTTATAAGCAAGATTATTCGTTGTAATCCACTGGTGAACCACTTGATCTGCATTGGCTACATTTACCGTAGAATCAGCGTTACCATGAAATACAATGAGCGGCAGTGGCTTTGCCCGTTTTCCCATTTGCTGATAAGCAATTCTTCCTTGTTTAACGGGGGAAGGACCTTTACTGGCCATGACAGAATACGCATTAAATACGTTAAGAGCCGCCTGATATTCGATACCTGCTGACACACCTATTCCAGCAAACAGTTCTGGATACGTTACCCCCATAACGATGCTCATTGCTCCTCCTGCTGACAGACCGGCAATAAACACTTTATTTTTCTGAATAAAGTGCATGTTTTGGACTTTTTTTACAATCCCTGCAATAATAGCTGGCTCGCCAAACCCTCTAATTTGATGAAGAGGTTCAAACCAGTTCCAGCATTTATTCATATTTGAGTTAGAAGACTGCTGTGGGTATACGACAATAAATTCTTTTTCGTCGGCGAGCTCATTCATTTGCGTGCCTATTGCAAAATCATCTGCATTTTGTGTACATCCATGCAGCATAACCATTAGTGGGTAAGATTTTAAAATATGATAGGATTTAGGTAAATAGACCTTGAATTTTTTTCCTTTATGAGTATATGTTTTAAATGATTCAGATGACGCTTCTTGTTGTTCACTTGAAGACACAAGCGTTGACGTATTTATAACATTAGGTAGTGAACCCAACATGGTACCCCTCCTCTTTTTGTCAACGTTTTCATTTTTCTTCCCAATTACGTCCTGTATTACAATACTACATATTATTTCGTTTTTTTGCACGTTCTACATACTCTAAGAGTACCACTTGTTTTGGTTTTAAGGCGTTTTTTATCTTCTTGAAATTTGGGATTTTTTTGCTATATATATACTTTATTACTATATATGAAAATTGTCACTATAATCATGAAAAAAGGACAAACATGCCGTTTGCCCTTTTATTTGGACCTTGATGTTTAAATACCTTTTGCCGAATTAAGCCTCTATACTTTTATTATATGATGCTCCCTATCATTTATATGAATTTATTGCTCTTCATGTTTAAATCTGTAACCTTTACTATTTTATATTTTGCTTTTTATTCACCAATTCTTTCGCAGCAAATGGCAAGGTGCAGGTGCGGAAGCCACGTTGAAAAAGAAGAACCTTAAAGAGCAAATGTTTTTGGTTTAACCTCTTCTTCGTTCGCAACAATCATACAAAGGCTGGTTGCAATCACTCTTTTCCCTTCCTTTTGCTTAAATAGGTACAGCAAAGAGATGCTATTGGGGTAGATTCCTTTATTTTGTATACATTTTTTAGAAAACTATGGTAAAAATAAGACTTATCATATGGAGGTGAATAAATTGGCAAATATCCCAAAGGATACTGAGCCCTACTGGCGCGATCATTTAAAGTTTCCAACATACCCATCTCTTTCAGAAAATCGAAAAGTTGATGTTGTAGTAGTAGGAGGCGGTATTAGCGGTATTACAACAGCTTATTTATTACAAAAAGAAGGACTGAACGTGGCGTTAATTGAAGCTGATAATATTTTAAATGGTACAACCGGTCACACAACAGCAAAGATTACAGCTCAGCATGACGTTATCTACGATGAGCTGCTTTCACACATTGGCGAAGAAAAAACGCTGCTGTATTATAAAGCAAACGAACAAGCACTGCAGTTTATGAAAAACTTAATTCAAACGGAAAACATTGACTGTGATTTTTCGATACAAGATGCTTACTTGTACGGAGAAACGCTGGAGTTTGATCATCGAGTTCGTAAAGAATTTCGAGCCTATCAGCGATTACATATTCCATGTGAATTTGCAACAGAGATTCCTTTTAGTTTTGATATTAGGGCAGCAGCTATTATGAAAGATCAAGCTCAGTTTCACCCGTTAAAATACCTGCTTCATTTAGTAAAAAAATTCACAGAAAACGGCGGATTGATTTTTGAAAACACCGTAGCAACGGATGTAGAAGAAAGCACGTCGCCCACCGTTGTCACAAGAGACGGACATCGAATTTCTTGCAAATATGTAGTGGCGTGTTCACACTTTCCATTTTATGATGGAGCGGGCTTTTACTATACGCGTATGTATGCCAAACGTTCGTATGTGTTAGCAGCAAAAGTTGAACAAACTTACCCTGGAGGCATGTATTTAAGTGCTGATCAGCCTACTCATTCTCTGCGTTCAACAAAAGTTGACGGAGAAGAACTCATTTTAATTGGTGGAGAAGGCCACAAAGCTGGACAAGGAATTAATACTATGTTCCACTATGAGTCCCTTCAGAGGTTTGCCGAAGAAAATTTTACTGTTCAACATTTTCGTTATAAATGGTCTGCACAAGATTTATTTACGCTTGATAAAATTCCATATATCGGTCCCATTAAAGAAAGCAAGCCAAATATCTTTATTGCCACCGGATTTAAAAAATGGGGGATGACTCATAGCACCATTGCAGCACATATTATTCGAGATGCAATAACCGGAAAAGACAACCCATATGCAGATTTGTATAATCCATCTCGTTTTTATGCGGACCCTAGCCTTAAACATTTCTTTCGTCAAAATCTTGATGTGGCTGAACACTTTATTACCGGTAAGTTTTCAATGCCTGAAAAAGGACTGGATCAGCTCCAAAATGATGAAGGGTCGGTCGTATATGTAAACAGCAAACGTACGGGGGCTTATAAAGATCCTCAGGGTAACCTTCACTGCGTCGATACTACATGCACGCACTTAGGATGTGAAGTAAATTGGAACGCTGGTGACCGCACGTGGGACTGCCCTTGTCACGGCTCTCGTTTCTCTTACGACGGATCTGTGGTAGAAGGCCCTGCTAAAAAGCCGCTTACACCAGTGGATGTCAATTCAAGCGATAAAAAAAGCACGCCGTAGGGCATGCTTTTTTTATCATTATCAATGGATTCACATTTGAGTTTACTCTTTACATTCTTCTTTTCTAAAGTATCGATTATACACCAAAACCATTGCATAAATGACTAAAAAAGAAAATGTAAAGATAATTAACCTTCCAGATTCAGGGACATGATCAAGATAGTCTGTTTCGAAAAACATAACAAACATCAAAAATGGCAATAGGAATAAAAACCAAATAAAATCTCGATCCATAAACATTTTTATAAAAAATAAAATGGCCCCCATGTAGACAATCATCAAAAACATAATCATTCACCAAATTCTATTTAATACTAGAGGTGTTGTAATGATTATATCGGATTTCTCAGGCGAAATATAGAGTCATTGGTTTTAATTTTATAAATTCCTTATAACTTTCAAACTGCTATTTTAACATAATAAGGGAATTTACTGCTGTAAAGACTCTAAGTGAGCAAAAAACTGCGGGTAAGAGACGGATACCGCGTCACGATTTTCAATAATTGTTTCCCCTTCTGCAATACAAGAGGCAACAGCAAGCATCATACCGATACGGTGATCTCCGTGGCTGTTTACATTTGCTCCGTGAAGTTTTGCACCTCCGTGAATAATCATTCCATCTTCCGTTGCTTCAATGTTAGCGCCCATTTTGGTTAACTCATTCACTACCGTATCAATACGGTTTGTTTCTTTGACTTTTAACTCTGCAGCATCTTTAATAACTGTAATCCCTTCTGCCTGCGTGGCAGCTAGTGCAATAATTGGGATTTCGTCAATTAGGCGTGGAATTAAGTGTCCGCCTACTTCCGTACCTTTTAAGTGAGAAGCTTCTACAACTAAATCTGCATAGGGTTCCGCTGTTTCTTTTGTTTCTTTGACTGTTTCGATTGAAGCGCCCATATCTGAAAGCACATCTAAAATACCCGTTCGAGTCGGATTCATTCCAACTTTTTGGATTTCAATGCGGCTGTTTGCAATAATAGCCCCCGCTACTAAAAAGAATGCAGCTGACGAAATATCACCAGGGACTTCTACATGCGTTCCTCTTAACGTTTGACCGCCTTCAATTGAAACGGTTAAGCCTTCTTCTTCGACTTTAACACCAAATGCCTCTAGCATACGTTCTGTATGATCACGTGATTTCGCCGGTTCCGTTACAGAAGTTATTCCTTCCGCCTGCAGTCCAGCAAGTAAAATAGCTGATTTTACTTGTGCGCTTGCAACGGGCGATGTATAGTGTATACCTTTTGCTTTCCCACCTCGAATAACAAGCGGTGTAAAATTAGCATCTTTTCGACCGTCTAAATGAATATTCATATCACGAAGCGGACCGGTCACACGCTTCATAGGGCGTTTGGCAATAGATTCGTCTCCAATCAATGTTGAATGAAAGGGTGTATTTGCTAAAATCCCCATCATGAGGCGAATCGTGGTGCCCGAATTGCCAACATCTAAAATATCAGATGGCTCTTTTAGAGCTTGTATCCCTTTTCCTTTCACTACCACGCTTTGTTCATCAATCATTTGAATATCTACACCTAGTTTTTGAAAGCAGGAAATAGTGCTAAGACAATCGTCACCTGGCAAAAACCCGTTAATCGTTGTTGTTCCTTCTGCAATCGAACCAAACATAACGGAACGGTGAGAAATAGATTTATCTCCTGGAATTTGAATCGTTCCTCGTAAAGCTTTTACTGTCACAATATGTCTCTCCTTTTATGCGTGAAGCGAATCACGAAATTCTTTGGCATCTGAAAAGTAATCAAATAATTCGTGACCGTCACCTTTTTCTACTAATAGTTTTACTTGTTCCATTTCTTTCATCCAGTCATCAAGCAATGTTAAAAGCATAGAACGGTTTTGTTTTAGTATATCTCTCCACATATGAGGATTGCTTGAAGCAATTCTCGTAATATCTCGAAAACCGCCTGCTGCCATTTCCGTGACAAGATGATTCTGTGCTGAATATCCTTTTACTTGTCTTACAAGACTGGTCGCAATCACATGAGGTAAATGACTGACAACTCCAGTGATTTGGTCATGAGTAGCTGCATCAAGCGGTACAAATTGTGCACCTGTAGGCTCTAGCAAATGCATAAGCGCATCTATTTTTTCTTTTTGCTCATTTTCAAACGGCGTTAAAATATAGCGCGCCGAACAAAATAAATCCGCTCGTGCATTGACTGCACCGCTCGTATGAGAACCAGCCATCGGATGTCCGCCAATAAATGAAATACGTTTCTTATTCAGCGCTTCGGCTGCTTTCATAATTTCACCTTTGGTACTTCCGACATCCGTTACGATAACCGTTTCTTTAAGCTTCCAAGTAGAAAGGTCGTGTATCCATGCTGTCGTGTACTCTACTGGAGTAGCAAGCACGATATAATCTGCTTGGGCTGCTTCTGTTTTTATATCTTCAGCTACATAATCAACGATACCTAGCTGGTTGGCTACTTGTACTTCATTTGTATTGATATCAGCTCCAACGACTGTGACGTGACGATGCTTCTTCATAGCTAGCGCTAATGATCCTCCAATAAGGCCGACGCCAATAAGTAATACACGTGTTTTCACCTTTCATTCTCCTCTATTCATTAAAATTGCTTTGCGTATTCTTCATGTTTTTTTACGTTTTCTTGAATTAACTGAATTCGATCTGCCCCAAATTGATCGATAATAGCAGATGCTAGTTCCCAAGCAATCACTGATTCTGCTACAACCGCTGCCGCCGGTACTGCACAGCTGTCTGAGCGTTCAATACTTGCAGCAAATGGCTCTTTTGTATCAATATCTACACTTTGCAGCGGCTTGTATAAGGTAGGAATAGGTTTCATGACGCCTCGCACAACAATCGGCATCCCTGTTGTCATGCCTCCTTCTAGACCTCCAGCATTGTTCGTTTTACGCGTATAGCCGTTTTGTTCATCCCATAGAATTTCATCATGGACTTCACTTCCCGGTCTGCGAGCTGCTTCAAAGCCTACGCCGATTTCAACGCCTTTAAACGCGTTAATGCTCATAATAGCAGCAGCTAGCTTTGAGTCTAACTTACGATCATAGTGCACGTAACTTCCCACTGCAGTAGGCATTCCTTCTACTACTACTTCCACTACGCCACCAATGCTGTCTCCATTTTCTTTTGCATCATCGATTGCTTTCATCATTTTCTGTCCCGCTTCTTCATCTAAGCAGCGAACAGGTGACGCTTCTGTTTTTTCCTGAAGTTCTGTCAGTGACTCATATGCCGTTTTTTCAGCTTTCACACCGCCGATTTCAAGCACGTGACATGCAATATTTACGCCTACAGCTTTTAGTACTTGTTTGGCAACTGCGCCTGTGGCTACTCGTACCGTCGTTTCACGAGCAGATGAACGTTCCAATACGTTTCGCATATCTCTGTGACCGTATTTAATCGCTCCATTTAAATCAGCATGACCTGGACGAGGTTTTGTAATTTGTCGCTTTACTTCTTCATCATGATCGACTGGATCAGCACCCATAATATTTCTCCAGTGAGTAAAATCTTTGTTTTCAACGACTAAAGCAATAGGTGAACCAAGCGTCTCACCGTGGCGAACCCCGCCTTTAATCTGAACTTGATCTTTTTCAATCTGCATGCGGCGTCCGCGCCCATGTCCCTTTTGTCTTCTTGCTAAATCTTCATTAATATGTTCGGCTGTCAATTCAAGCCCTGCCGGTACTCCTTCAATAATCGCTGTTAATTGAGGTCCGTGCGATTCTCCTGCTGTTAAATATCTCATATTATCGATTCCTTTCTGTTATAAAAATAAAAAAACTCGCCCCTACGCCATAGGGACGAGTTTTTCTCGCGATACCACCCTAGTTGCAAACATTGCTTGCCACCTCGAATTGTTAACGATCCGCTGACCGCTCTGTAAAAGAGTACTCAAAGAGTGTAATTCGCTCACATTTGTGTACTGACTTCCACCAACCGTCAGCTCTCTGAGACAGGGAAATGTTTGCTACTAGTTTCTTATCGCTGTATCACTATGAAATTAAGATAATTTTACTGCTGCACCTTTTAATTCTTCCATGAATTTGTGGAATTCAGGAATGTTCATTTGCTGTGCTGAATCTGATAGTGCTACTGCTGGGTC
The DNA here is from genome assembly GCF_042787735.1 of Priestia sp. YIM B13490. Lineage (NCBI taxonomy): Bacteria > Bacillati > Bacillota > Bacilli > Caryophanales > Bacillaceae > Priestia > Priestia sp. YIM B13490. The sequence goes on along the minus strand of NZ_JBHZOT010000001.1, from coordinate 928,369 downwards.
TGGATGAACTTCTGCCATTACAGCATCTGCGCCGATAGCAATCGCTGCTTTTGCACATGGTAATAATAAGTCTTTGCGTCCTGTTGAATGCGTTACGTCTACTACAACTGGTAAATGCGTTTCTTTTTTCAAGATTGGAACAGCTGAGATATCTAATGTGTTGCGTGTTGCACGCTCGTATGTGCGGATACCGCGTTCACAAAGAATAATGTTTCCATTTCCGCGAGACATAATGTATTCAGCAGCGTTAATGAATTCTTCAATTGTTGCTGCCAATCCACGTTTTAAAAGAATCGGTTTGTCTACAGAACCTGCAGCTTTTAATAGCTCGAAGTTTTGCATATTACGTGCACCAATTTGAATCACATCTACGTAGTCGAGAGCCGTTTCAATATCTTGAGGAGAAACAATTTCACTGATAATTGATAGGCCTAGTTCATCGCCTACTTGACGTAAGATTTTTAAGCCTTCCACTCCAAGACCTTGGAAATCGTAAGGTGATGTACGTGGTTTGAACGCTCCGCCGCGCATTAACGTAATACCTTGTTCTTTAAGCGCTAAGCCCACTTCTTTTACTTGTTCGTAGCTTTCTACTGCACATGGTCCCATTACAAATTCTAAGTTTCCAGGTCCTACTTTTGTACCGTTGATGTCAACGATTGTATCTTCAGATTTCTTTTTACGAGATACAAGAAGTGCTTTGCGGTGATCGTCTTCTTGAAGCTCTAAGCTTGCTTTGAAAATTTCTTTGAAAATATGCTGAATTGTTGAAGCTTCGAATGGTCCATTATGGTTAGCTAAGATTTGATCTAACGATTTACGTTCACGAACTGGATCAAAGCGATTCACACCTTGTGTACCTTTTACTTTTCCGATTTCTTGTGCGATTTCACCGCGTTTATTTAATAATTCTAAAATTTCTAAATTTATTTCGTCGATTTGTCCTCGTAATTGTTCTAGTGATTTTGTCATTTTAAAAATCCTCCTTTGATTTTATAACCTTGAACGGATCTTCTCGTTTAGTTTGTATTGAAAAATCCGTTTTACACCTACACAGCCGCTTATGCGGATATACAAAAAGTCCCTACTGATTGTATCAGTAGGGACGAATTGATCGCGGTACCACCCTAATTGCAAGCATTGCTTGCCTCTTCATTAAGATAACGGCTATTGCCGCTTTTGACTATTGCCAAAAGAAAGCTCCAAGAATGTAATTCGCAATCTCTTTTGTACTGATTCGCACCAACCATCAGCTCTCTGAATACAGGGAAGATTTTGCTACTATGCTCTTTTCATCGCTTGTAATGGATATAAAATTATAATGGGCCGAAATACAAAAAGTCCCTACTCACCCTTAAGATTTTTCTTAAGAGTCAGTAGGGACGAAAATTCGCGGTACCACCCTAGTTGCAAGCATTTTGCTTGCCTCTTCATTAAAATAACGGCTAGGCCGTCTTTTCCTACTCGGAAAAGATGCTCAAGGAATGTACTTCGAAAAAATTTGTGTTCTGACTCGCAGCAACCGTCAGCTCTCTGTTACAGGGAAATTTTTTCTACTAGTGCTCCTATCAACGCTCAGTATTGACTATGTATGTGTACTTGGATAATCAGTTCCGATCGTTTGAAACTGTTTGTCGCTTCCAAGTTGTGTGTAATGTTGTGTGATGTTGATTTGTATTATGAATGGTTTTTTTATCTTCGTCAACACTTTTTATTAATTTTTTTTATTTTTCAAAAACCATAGCTCCTTCAAACCCATATCTATCAAGAGTTTTGCTGCTCTAATTTTTTTCAAACTTATATTCCATTTCAGATTCATATTCAATAAATCCATGTTTTTGATACAAGCTTTTTCCAGCGGAAGAAGTATTTAACCATATTCGATTTACACCATTTTTTTGGCAGTACTGCATCAAATGCTTTAAAATAGCTGAAGAACAGCCGTGCTTTCGGTGATTAAAAGCTGTATACATGTTCATAATATATGCTTCTTTTCCTTGGAGGTTACTCGGTGAAGGCGGACGTATAAAAAAGACGATGCTTCCTACTGATACAATTTCTCCATCCGCTTTTAAAATAGCCGTATAGCTATGTGGATTATTTATATTTGCAGTAAAATATTCTTCTGTAGCTTTTCGAAACAGCTCCTCATTCCCGTTTAATTCTCCCAATTCTTTCATGAGCAACATTCGCAGTTTAACCAAATCCTGAACGTTTTCTAGCGCTGCTTTTTCAACCATGACTTCCCCTCTTTTCGTCTCTTTTACACAAAAAAACTCTCATCCTTCGAGAGCCTCATTTAAGCAAGAAAAACAGCTCCGTATACGAGTGCTCCGACAATAACGAACGCTGGATGCACGCGCAATTTTTCCAATAATAGAAAACTGGCTGCTACTAAAAATAAAGTTTGCCATATACCTGAATCACCGTATGAATTCATAAAAAATTCATATGCCATCAAGCCAAGTAAAATGGCGATAACGGGACGAATGTAGTTCGTCATTTTCTTAACATTTGGCGAATCTTTATACTTAAATAATATTCGAAGTAAAATAACTAAAAGTAAAACCGATGGAGCAATCGTTGCAAAAAGAGCAACCACCGAGCCTAAAATCCCTGCCTGCTGATATCCGATAAACCCCGCCATTTTTGTTGCAATCGGACCAGGCAGCGCATTTCCAATTGCCAGCATTTCACTAAACTCTTTGACCGTAAGCCAATGATAGTGATCCACGACTTCTTTTTGAATAAGCGGAATCGACGCAGGTCCGCCTCCATAGCCTAAAATATTTGAAACAAAAAACGCCATAAATAGCTGAATATAAATCATACCGATTCCCTCTTTTGCTTGTGTTCAGCACTTTCACCTTTTTTTCCTTTTCGTTTTAGCGGAATCCAAGCTGCTGCCATAAGAACAATAATAATGACCGCTGGATGGATATGGGCAAATTCCATTAGCCCTAAACTAATAATCAGTAAGATAATAGCTGGCGTCCACCCTAGACCAGACGTTGATTTTTTAAAAAAGTCCCACGTCATAACCGCGAGCATAACTCCTACTACAGGAACAACTGCTTTGGTCATGCCCATAACCCACGGCTGATCTTTAAATTGCGTTAAAGTTGTTAACAGCAATACCATTAAAAAAACGGTTGGAATAACGGCTGCAAATAAAGCTGTCCCGAGACCCAAAATACCGCCGACTCGATAGCCGATGTATCCAGCCAGCTTTGTAGCAATAGGCCCAGGCAGCGTATTGGCGATTGCTAATAAATCGCCAAATTCATCGTCATCCATCCATTTGTACGTATCGACCACTTCTTTTTTTACAAGTGGAATAGCTGAAGGTCCGCCTCCGTAGCCGAGCATACCTGAGCGAAAAAACGCTATAAAAATATCCAATTGTCGCATTTCTCGCACTCCTTTCTCTGTGATCTAATAAGCAACGACAGCTCCGTCTGTTCGCGCTTCTGTGCCGCCGTATAATACACCGGTTTGTTCGTCTCTTAAAATGATCTGCCCTCTTCCAAACGTATGTCTGCTCGTAGCCACATGAATATCATGCCCTTTGCGTTCTAATGCTTCTACAATATGTGAAGGCATTTCTTTTTCCACAAGAACCTTTTTATGTTCAATCCACTGCCATCTTGGTGCATCTAAAGCTGCCTGAGGATTTAGATGGAAATCGATCATATTCATGACGACTTGCACATGTCCTTGAGGCTGCATGAATTTGCCCATTACACCGAATGGACCTACAGCACTTTTATTCTTTGTTAAAAATCCAGGAATAATGGTATGATAGGTTCGTTTTCCTGGTTCTAATCGGTTATGGTGCTGTGGATCTAACGAAAAATTATGCCCGCGGTTTTGCAGGCATATGCCCGTATTAGGTACGACAAGTCCTGAGCCAAAATCCATGTAATTACTTTGAATGAATGATACCATGTTTCCTTCTCCATCAGCTGTCGCTAAATAGATCGTGCCGCTATGAGACGGCTGTCCGGCTTCAGGAATAAGCGCTTTTTCACCAATCAGCCCTCTGCGCTTGTTTGCATAAGAATCATTCAACAAATCTTCAACTGCTACTGTCATTTTATCAGCATCCGTAATGAATTTTTGTCCATCTGCAAACGCTAGCTTCATGGCTTCAATTTGCTTGTGATATGTATCGACAGAATCTTTGGCATCGAAAGAGAAGCCTTTTAGCGTATTTAAAGCTAAAAGTGCAATAAGGCCTTGGCCGTTAGGCGGAATTTCCCACACATCATATCCTCGGTAAGAAGTTGAAATTGGCTTCACCCACTCTGCTTTAAAAGCTGCTAAATCTTCTTTTGCTAAAAATCCGCCGTATTTTTTCGAAAAAGCTGCTATTTTATCAGCTAAATCCCCTCTGTAAAAAGATTCTCCATTCGTTTCGGCAATTTCAAGCAGCGTAGCAGCATGGTCCGGTGATCGCCACACTTCCCCTACTTTAGGAGCTGATCCATTGTTGGTAAACGTCTCAAACCAGTGCTTATATTCGTCACCTTTTAATGCGTGTGTAAATCGTTCAAACGCTCGTTCCCAATTGTACCCTAAAATCGGGGAGATTGGGAACCCTTCTTGTGCATACGAAATAGCAGGCTGCAGCACTTCTTTTAACGATAACCGGCCAAAGCGTTTTGACAGCTCCACCCACGCGCTGGGGGCACCTGGGACCGTAACAGGAACAAAACCGCGAGCCGGCATCTCTTTTATCCCCATGGCACGCAGAGCCTCAATAGAGATAGAAGCAGGAGCAGGACCGCTCGCGTTGAGTCCATATAGCTCTTCATTTATCCACACGAGAGCAAATGCGTCTCCGCCAATTCCATTTGACGTGGGCTCTACAACCGTTAAACAAGCTGCCGAGGCAATAGCAGCATCTACCGCATTGCCTCCTTTTTTCAACATTTCAAGACCCGCCTGAGCGGCAAGAGGCTGACTAGTTGCTACCATTCCGTTTTTTCCAAACGTACACGTACGCTGCGATGCATAGGGGTGTGTAAAAAAGTATTCGCTCATAGAAAATCTCCTCTTTTCTTTATATGATGAATAAAACGAATCTTTACAGACTAGACAGCGCTACTTCTTCCTCGTAAACTTCTAATGCTGCTTGTAAAGCAGAACCTGCATTCACGCTTGCCCCGTTTCGAATAAGCACTGCTTCAAGACCAGCCAATGTAAAGAGAACGTTGTCTTTTCGACAGCTGTATCCCATTGTACCGATACGCCATATTTTTCCGTGCATTGGCCCAAAAGAACTTGCAATTTCAATCCCAAATTGTTCAAGAAGCGTAGAACGAACTTCCTCTCCGTCAATACCTAGGGGAATTAAAACACAAGTAACGGTTGGAACTTTTGAATCCTCATCTCCGAATAAAGATAATCCCATTGCTTTAATACCGGCTACAAGTGCTTTTTCATGGAGGCGATGCCTTGCAAATCTTTCCTCTAATCCTTCTTCTAAAATAACGCGCAGCCCTTCTCTTAAAGCATAGAGCATGGACGTTGCTTCCGTGTGATGATTTAATCTACGCTCACTCCAATAGTCTTGAAGCTGACTCAAATCAAAATAGTTGCTGATAATATTCGGACGCAGACGAACAGTTTGAGCATCTGCTTTTGTCGCAATTCCTTTTTCAACTTTTTTACGTTCCATGATAATTTTTTCAATACGATCATTGTACGTAATAGGTGCCATGCCGGACGGAACAGATAAACACTTTTGTGTGCCTGCAATCAATGCGTCAATGTTCCACTCATCTACTTTTACATCCGTACCGCCAATAGTGGCTACTGCGTCGACGATAAATAAAACATCTTGGTTGCGGCATGCAGCACCAATTTCTTTAAGCCGCTGCATTCTTCCTGTAGACGTTTCACCATGAACCATTGCAACAATTTTCGGATTTACTTTTTTTATTTCACGAATAACTGTTTCAGGGTCAAACACTTCTCCCCATTCGCATTCAATGTTGTGTACATCAGCTCCGTAGCGCTCGGCAATTTCCGTTAATAAATAGCCGAAGCGGCCGAAAATAGGGACGAACACTTTATCGCCAGGCTCAATTACACTTGCAAGAACGGCTTCAATCCCAGCTCTAGACGTTCCATCAACGGGAAAAGCCCATTTGTTTTTGGTTTGAAATAGTTCACGAAGCATTTCCATCGTCTCGTTCATAATGTGCGTAAATGCGGGGTCAAACTGACCTAAAATAGGTGTTCCTAATGCTCTTAATACGCGGGGATCTGCTTCTACGGGTCCGGGTGTCATAATCGTACGCGGCGGTGTATGAAGCTGTTTTGTTATAGTCATGTCAAATTCCTCCTAGTAGGCAAGTTTATATAATAGTTCTATTAAGACCTTTACTCCTTTTTCTAACTGTTCTCCTTTGGTGAATTCCTTTGGGGAATGGCTGATTCCATCTTGGCTCGGTACGAATAACAAACATGTGGGAACTCTTCGTCCGAATACCTGCGAGTCGTGTCCTGCACCGCTTACTAATTCTCGGGAGGAGATATTCTTTTCCGAGGAAATAATTTTGGAAAGTTCAGATAATTCTCCACTCATGGCGACAGGTTTTTCATCCATCCAGCAGTCGATATTGACATCTAAATCCCCTGATGTTCGCTTTATAATTTCCTTCATTTCTCGTTCTGTCTCTTGTAAAACCTCATATTCATGATGTCTTATATCAACCGTGAATTCTACATATCCTGGTATTACATTCGGTGCATTTGGAGAAAGTGTAATTTTGCCAACCGTTACGTATAAAGCGTTATGATATTTTTCGCTCAATTCAATAAATGCTTTAGCAAGTTTGCAGCTCGCATAAAATGCATCTTTTCTGATGTTCATCGGGGTTGTGCCCGCATGGTTACTTTCACCTTTAACAGATACTGTAAATCGTTTCTGCCCGACGATACTAGAAACAATTCCGATATCGCAACGAGACATTTCAAGCTGCTTTCCTTGTTCGATATGCAGTTCAATAAAAGAAGCGATGTCCGTGCGGTATGGCTCGCTGTGGAGGCCTTTTCCGAAATTGAGCTGTTTCATTGCGTCATCCAGCTTAACCCCTTCTTTATTTATAACATGTTTTGCATCACTTTTGCTGTGTAATCCATTCATATTGCCTGATCCCCAATACGTAAGAGGAAATCTGCTGCCTTCTTCTTCACAAAGTGATACGACCTCTAAGGTTTTTGTAGGGGAGCCGTAATGTGCATATAGGTACTGCAGAGCAATGATACCTGCCACAACACCAAACGCCCCGTCATACTTTCCTCCGTTTATCACGGTATCGATATGGGATCCTGTTAAAATAACTTGTTGTTCTGAACCCGTTCCTTGCAACCGTCCAAATAAATTTCCTACATCATCGTAATATGTTTTGAGGTGAAGTCCCTTCATTTTTTCTTCCAATGCCTTTTGAGCTGCATTCCACTGTTCCGTATATAAAAGCCTCGTGACCCCTTCTTTTTCATCTAACCCAAACTGTGACAACCAGCTAACGTTTTCTTCGATTTGCTGACAAAGCTTAGATTTTCCCGTCATATCTGCAACCATTGCTATCCCTCCTGCTATCTTCATTTTAAGAAAATGACTGATTGTTTTCATTAACACTTTCTACAATGATTTAGTGTTTTTTTAGCTATTATCACTAAATATACAAAGTCTTATATGCGTCACTTTTTCTAACATTATATGTTATTTACTTTATCTTACAGGATTGAATATACTTCTTCATTAACAATTTATACATTTTTTTCTGAAAATTTTATTTATTTTAACTAAACTTTCTTATAAAATAAAAGATAGATAAAAATACGCGCAGGGAAATGTGAGAATTTTTAACAAAAGGAGTAATAAATAATGGAACTACAAACTCTTTTACGCATTCCAATTTATGAAAAAGCATCTGTAGTAGCCGGGCAAAAAGGAGTCACCCGCAAAGTACATAACGTCAATATGATGGATGCACCCGATATTTTATCTTTTTTAAAAGAAGGAGAGTTTTTAATTACAACGGGTTATCACTTCAAAGAACATGAAGAAAGCTTAGCAAAACTTGTAGAAGGAATGGCTAAAAAGAAATGTGCAGGATTGGCCATAAAAACGAAGCGCTTTTTCGAACACGTGCCTGCTTCTATTTGTCAGCTAGCTGATGAACTTCACTTTCCGATCATTGATTTCCAAACGGACGAAACGTTAGGCGCAGTTATTAACGAATCTCTCAGCTTTATTTTAGATAAAAAAACAGCCGAGCTTCAGCAAGCGATGGTCACACATCAGCTATTTTCCTCGTACATCTTACAAGGAAAAGGCATTGAGAAAATTATGCAATCTATTCAAACGTTATGCAATGCTCACGTTGCCCTTTTTGATACCCATGGCCATGAACTCTTTTATACAAACAAACGCGAACCCTTTTCACTCCCGATGGAAGAAGCGATAGCGGGCGCTAAGCAGCTGTTTTTACGAACGGTAAAATATACAACCTTTTCCTTTTTACACACCAAAAAAACCGTTACGCTTTTTCCGATTGCTACTCATACAAGAAAATACAGTTATTTACTTATTGAACACCAAGTTTCTTTATCCGATTCAGCGCTCCTAACGATTGAACAAGCGACAAACGTTTTATCCTTCGAAATGATGAGACAGCAGGCTTTGTATGAAGCTGAACGGCGACGAAAAAACGATTTTTTCAATCAGCTTGTTAACAATTATTATAAAACGCTTGAAGATGCTTCCTTTCAAGCACAGATGATGGGCTTATCAGCAGGAAACAGCTATATTTGCGCCGTCGGGAAAATCCACTCTACATTCACGCCTTACAGCGATGATGATATGATCTATGAGCTCCTTCAATATGAGTTATCAACAGGTCATACAGAGGCCGTTTTGTTTTTCTATGACAATCTTTATATTCTTTTGTTTACACCTCATTCTCAACCTATGATTATAGAATGCTTGCATCGCTTGCAGGAAGCTGTTTACCGTCACTACGACAAGCGAATGTCATTTGGAGTTGGAAACCAAAGCCAATCCCTACTTACAATCGCTGACTCATATAAAGAAGCTGTTGAAGCTCTTGAAACCATCCATTTTAAAGATCAGTCGAAGCTTATTCAATTTTATCAGCCAAAACAGTTTAAAGAACTGCTGAGGTTGCTTCCAGCAAACGATTTACAGGATTACTATTCTCAAACATTAGAAGGTTTGCTGCAGTACGATAAGAAAGATCGCTCCATCTTACTTGACACGCTTGAAACATATCTAAATTCCAATTGCCAAATCTCAGAGACTGCTAAGCAGTTATTCGTTCATCGGAACACGGTGATCTATCGAATTGAAAAATGCGAAGAGTTATTAAAAAGACCTATTCACACGTCAGAGGAAACCCTTCGGCTGCGCGTAGCTTTTCAAATTTTTTCTCTTGTGCATGCTAATTAAGTATAAATACAATAAAAAACGCCTGAGTGGATACTCAAGCGTTTTTTATTGTATTGCATATTCTTTATTTCGCTTTTAATTTAGACTGGACGGATTGTAATTTCCCAGCCATCGTATGATTTTCTTTATCACGGCGATCATCAATTCGTAAATTTGTACATACGCGCTGAATACCATTTTCAAAAGGCACTTCATGCATCTCTTGAACAATGTTTAGCAGCGTGCTTAATTCCCCTTCAATCAATGTATTCATAGGGGTTAATTGATATGTAATTTCATCTTCATGCTTGGCCAACACTTTTTGAATATCAGCTACGTACTGACTCACGCTTGGCGTTTCCGTACCTACCGGAATAATGGTTACATCTACAATAGCCATGTTATACACTCCTTTTATTTGTTCCCTAGTTATCATACCAAATCGCGCAAAAATTTCCTACTTTTACGTTTATAGTGTATAGAAAAAAGGAATAGTTCTACAACTACTCCTTTTTGTTACACTCTTATAGGTAACGCTTTGCTCCTAAGTAACGTTTTGACCAGTAAGAGTTGCTTAGTGATGTGATTGTCACGCCTGTTGAAGAACCTGCATGCATGAATTGACCGTTTCCGATATAAATGCCAGCATGACTAGCTCCTGGTTGGTACGTTTCAAAGAAAACGATATCGCCAGGCTGAGGTGAACTTACACGCGTACCAGTTTGATAGATGCTAGCAACTGTACGAGGAAGACTTACACCTACTGCATTGCGATATACATAGTTAAGGTAACCACTGCAATCAAATCCTCCAGGCGCAGCTCCACCCCAAACATAAGGTGTTCCCATAAAACGTTTACCGTATGAAATAACTTTTGAAGCTGAGCTTGAGCTTGTGCTGCTTCCTGTTGATGTTGAAGGTTTTGAGCTGCTAGAGCTGCTTGAATTTAATTTATTCAGCGTATCTGGACCCGCTTCTCCGTCTACTAATAAACCATTTGCACGTTGAAATGATTTTACTGCACTTGTTGTAATTGAGCCAAAGTAGCCTGTTACACCAGCTGAGAAGTAACCTTTATTTTTTAGTTTTTGCTGAAGGCTGCTTACTGCTGAACCTTTCATACCTTGACGTAAAATAGTTGAGCTGCTAGAGCTAGAACCACCAGTTGAAGCGCTAGAACCGCCATTTTTTAACTTGCTTAACGTAGCCGGACCCGCAATTCCGTCCACAGACAGTCCGTTTGCACGTTGAAATGCCATTACTGCATTTTTTGTAATTGAACCGAAGTATTGAGTCGTAGTTCCTTTAAAATAGCCTTTATTCTTTAGCTGCTGCTGTAAAGATTGTACATTTGGTCCAGTTGAACCAACGCGCAGCAATGAACTTGAGCTAATTGATGAACTTGATGAGCTTCCTAGCAGCTTATTAAATGTAGATGGACCTGCAATGCCATCTGCAGATAAACCATTTGCACGCTGAAACGACTTTACTGCGCTAGTCGTGATTGAACCGTAATAGTTTGTTGTTGTACCGTATGTAAAATAACCTTTGTTTTTTAATTTTTGCTGTAATTCTTTCACATCTGAATTACTTGTTCCTGGGTGCAGCGTAGCATCTCCTAAAGCAGCTTCACTAATTGTAGGTACTACTGTTAAAGATCCACATAACGCTAACGAATATATCAACTTTTTCATAAAAAAAGGTTCCTCCAATGCCATAATCTACTAATCTATAAGACGTTTACATTGTAACAACACATTATTACAAAATAACATCACTAATATTACATTTATGTTACAGGAAACGACAGTAGCGCAGCTGTATGGTGTATATTGTCGTAGTTTATTGTCGTTTAACACTTAATAAGTTCGACAAAAAAGCTAATATATTCCAATATTATTCCTTTTCCTACACTAATAATAGGTAAAAAATCACCCGTAACATTATCTTTATATTTCAAAAAAAACAATTTATTTTTTTTTGAAATGTGAAACTTTTTTAAAATTTATTCGTTTAGCGAATTTGTTTCCCTCTCTAGTAAAACAGCTTTTCTTCTAAAAATTTATATTATTTCCATATTAATGAATAAAAAAGCAAGGGCTGAAAAAAATAGTCTTGTTATGTTGGAAACAAGGAGGATTATTTTATGAGCCATAAAGGCATTCATGGTACAAATGTTAGCGGATCAGGTGACTCGGAAGACAAACGCTATGCAGCCGGAGAAAACGAGCAGACGCTTACGACGCGTCAAGGTCACCCCATTCGTGATAACCAAAATTCTCGAACGGTAGGCAACAGAGGCCCTGCTACTCTTGAAAATTACCAGCTGATTGAAAAACTTTCGCATTTTGATCGTGAACGTATACCGGAACGTGTTGTTCATGCCCGGGGAACGGGAGCTCACGGGTATTTTGAAACGTACGGAAAGCTTGGTGACGAGCCCGTTGAAAAATACACCCGCGCAAAAGTTTTTTCAGGAGCAGGCAAACAGACGCCCGTTTTTGTCAGATTTTCTACCGTAACTCATGGAAAGGACTCTCCAGAAACAATGCGAGACCCAAGGGGATTTGCTGTAAAGTTCTACACAGAAGACGGAAACTGGGACTTAGTAGGAAATAACCTTAAAATATTTTTTATCCGCGATGCTATTAAATTCCCTGATTTGATTCATGCTTTTAAGCCCGATCCTGTGACAAACCGTCAAGATACCGAGCGTATTTTTGATTTTATTTCTCACACCCCTGAGGCTATGCATATGATTACTTTTTTATTTTCACCTTGGGGCATACCTGCTAACTATCGGCAAATGCAAGGTTCCGGTGTTAATACATATAAGTGGGTAAACAAAGATGGCGATGCGTTTTTTGTGAAATACCATTGGGAACCAAAACAAGGAATTAAAAATTTGACCCAAAAGCAAGCAGAAGAAATTCAAGCTAAAAATATTAGTCACGCCACTCAAGACTTGTATGAAGCGATTGAGAGCGGTAACTACCCCGAGTGGGAACTTTGTATACAAATCATGGAAGATGGAGAGCATCCCGAACTGGATTTTGATCCGCTTGATGACACGAAAATTTGGCCGGAAGACCAATTTCCATTTCTCCCAGTAGGTAAAATGGTCCTAGATAAAAATCCAAGCAACGTATTTGCTGAAACGGAGCAAGTCGCATTTGGTACTGGTGTACTTGTAGACGGGCTAGATTTTTCTGATGATAAAATGCTGCAAGGAAGAACGTTTTCTTATTCCGACACGCAGCGTCACCGGGTGGGAACAAACTACTTGCAGCTGCCTATTAACGCGCCGAAAAAACATGTAGCAACAAATCAACGCGATGGTCAAATGGCCTATCATGTAGATGCTGCTCCAGGTCAGAATCCGCATGTGAATTATGAGCCTTCTTCTCTTGGAGGTCTTCAAGAAGCGCATGACCATCCAAAACCTCATCAGCCTTATGTTGAAGGAAATATAAAAAAAGAAAAAATTGATCGTACAAATGACTTTAAGCAAGCTGGTGAACGCTATCATTTACTAGAGGACTGGGAACGTGATGAGCTTATTCAAAATTTAGTAGACGGCTTAAAATGTTGTCACCATACCGTTCAAACAAAGATGATTGAGCTTTTAACTCAATGTGATTTTGACTACGGCAATCGCGTAGCAAATGGCATTGGTCTTCTGATGCATGATGATGGTTCCCTAGAAATTGAAATGGGAGCAGAAATGACTCCTACATACGGGAAATTGCCAAAAGAAGGCGGTTCACCGTTAGGAAGTAACAAAGCTGCTGATGCGGTAGAAGAAGCTAATGAAAAAGGACACGATGCTCATCCTTATTAACAAAAAAACATCCTGCAGCGACAGCAGGATGTTTTTTGGGTTAAACGCTTATGACCAAGTAACGGCAAACACGTGGTAGTCATTTTTTAACTGTGGCGCATCAATGGGTGTCCCGTGCTGATATCCTTGTTTCACTCTTTTAGGATGTAAGGGTTGAACCCATTCTTTCACTTGCTGTTTTGTACCATTTGCTAAAATATATACACAATCAGAAAATGCCCCGTCATTGTTTGGACTATCAACTTTTAGTACTTCCACTAACACATCTTGGACACACGTTTTTCTCTGAATACACATAAGCGTATGGTAGATAATATCAGCGGACACATCGTTATTTAAACGAAAGCCCACCTTTTTTTGTTCAAAAAAAGACGAGAATGAGACGATTGGTAATGTCTTTTTTTGTTCATACGCTTGAGATAAAATCTTGACAAGAACTTCTCCGCTCAAGATGATCCCTCTTTCTAAAAAACGCTTCATCACAACATATGTGAGCATTGATTATGCTCATAGGATAATATATTATCATAGTTTAATTCTGTGGTGTTAGTCTTTTTTGGGGTTTTTACACTGGGAATTATACCCGCCTATTTCTTGTGTTTCCCTGACGTTCTCGCTACTAGCAACAGAATTATTAATAAAATGAATACCCCTGCCCCTACAAACATATCATACAAGAAATCAAGCATCATACTCCTCCTCTTCCTTCAAAAAAACGCTGTTAAAACCAAGCGTTTTAACAGCGTTTTTTTGTTAGATAAAGCCTAGCATATTAATAAATACAATGATAATTAAAACAGGTGCGATATATCGAATGGCAAGAAGCCATAAAGAGAACCAGCGCTTCACATTCGTTGAACCGTGCTTAAATTCTTCAATTAGCACATCTTTTTTCATTTTCCAAGGAACAAAGATGGCAATTAAAAGAGCTCCGAGTGGCATAAGGATATTACTTACAAGAAAATCGAAAGCGTCAAAGATACTTTTTCCAAAGATCGATACGTCACTTAATAAACCATATGATAGCGCTGAAGGTATTCCTACCACGAAGATTAGCAAGCCCGAAATCCAAGATAGCTTTATACGCTTATGCTGCTCTCCTTTGGCTAAAGAAGCAACAATAATTTCTAACATCGAAAACGCAGATGTCAAAGTGGCAAATAAAAACAGCGCCAAAAAGAAAGTTTGAAACACAATTCCGAACGGAAGCTGTTCAAAAATAGAAGGCAATACAATGAATAAAAGACCTGGTCCTTCCGTCGGTTTTACACCCATTGAAAAGACTGCAGGGAAAATTGCCAGTCCTGCTAGTAAAGAAATCAAAATATTTAACGCTGAAATTGAAATAGCCGATTTTGGCAAGTTTTGCTGCTTAGATAGATACGAACTGTACGTAACCATAACTGAAACGCCTACGCTAAGGGAAAAGAATGCTTGTCCCATCGCAAACAAAATGGTTTGGGATGTAAGCTTTGAAAAATCTGGATACAAAAAGAAAGATACGCCTTCCATTGCCCCTTCTAATGTTAAAGAACGAATAATGATAATAATAAATAATATAAAGAGAGCAGGCATTAAAATTTTGTTTGCTTTTTCAATACCATTTTGAATGCCTCTTGCGACTACAACAATTGTTAAAAGAAGAAAAACAAATTGAGAGATAACAGCACGTGTTGGATTAGCAATGGTCGAGTTAAATAAACTCCCGTAATCACTTACTCCATTCAGCTGACCAGTGACGCTTGCAAAAATATATTGCAAAATCCAGCCTCCTACTACACTATAGAAGGATAATAAAATAAAGCATGTGATCACGCCTAAATACCCGATTGCTTTCCATAGGGAACCGGGAGCAACTGCATCATATGCACGAATTGCTTCTTTTTGTGTATGTCTACCTAGTACAAATTCAGCAAGTAAAAGCGGCAAACCAATAATTGCTGTAAACAAGATAAACAGTAAAAAGAAGGCCCCTCCTCCGCTTGTTCCGGCTACATAAGGCAGTTTCCAAATGGCTCCGATTCCAATTGCAGAACCGGCAGATGCCAAGATAAAGCCGATTTTTGATGTCCATTGTTCGTTTTGACTCATTTTTTCTCACCATTTTTCTTTATTTATTCTGATTTGTCATACTATAGCACACAACCCTTCTGTCGAAAAGGGTTTTTGTTGTTTTAACCCTCATCATGTGTTATGAATAGTATGTAGGTTTCATGATTTATTTTCGTAACTAAAAAAAGTTTGACAGTTAGAGGTACAAAAAATGACAAATCAGCAAGTAATACAGCAACAATTTTTAGATAAGTTCCTTGACTTTATCTTAGTAAAATGTCCAAACTGCGAACTATGTGCGCGAGTTGTAAAACTGGATAAAAAATTGAGCGGGTCAACGCACTCATGCACGTGTCCTCACTGCGGTTATCTAGACGTAACCAACGCTGATAGCCAAGGACCGTTAGAACTTTCTGAAGCAGTAGATCCTTTTTTTCAGCTTCCGCTTTACTTAGAAACGATATGCCCTGAACGTCGACTTTGGGCTTATAACTTAGATCACCTTCAGTATATTGAATCTTATATTGAAGTTAAAACATGCGGGGCTTGTTTCGACGAGCTGTCGGTTGAACATTCATTGCCAGATTGGGTAATTCATAAGCAAGAAGAAGCATTAAGCGAAATTCAACGTTTAAAAGATACCGTCTTTTGCACATTCAAATGAAGATAGAAAAGAAACGTTGCCGAAGAGGCAACGTTTCTTTTTTTACGAAGAACTTTCTTCGGTAAGTTTTCTTCGATAGTCTCCGGCCTTATCGAACTCTTTTGCGGTGCCGACGAAAAAGTAGGTTACCGTATGATTTTTGTTACCTTGAGTCGTTCCATGAATCATCTTCCCCTGCTTCAATTGCTTTCGCTCTCCATTCTTATTTACATAGAAATATTTATTTCTTGCCCAGCCGCCGCCGCTTAAAAGCGTTTTGGTTTTCCCGACTCCCTGGTCATTTACTTTAAATACAGTGTAGTCTCCTTCTGTCTTGCTGGGGTTTCCGTTATCTTTATCATATTCGACCATAACCCATCCTTTGTACCCTTCTGGTATAAGGAAAATGCTCGGTTGAGACGTTTCATCTGGGCGTCCACATCCAGCTGCGATTACAATCAATAAGCACAAAATAAGCCACCTTTTCACTTTTTCCAACTCCTTTCTTAATAAAAGACGTGCCTCTATACTGCTTTTAGTTTTTGTTGAAGGTGAGATTATATTCTTTTTGCATCCCTCAATTTTTTCCAGTTCACCCAGTCAAATATGCTATATTTACGTATTGTTTGTCACACACTATTAGCAGGCGTTTACAATTTACATGGGAGGATAACAAAAATGAGCTATGTTTTTTTATTTATTTTGCTCTTTGTCATTCCGCTTTACACACAGCAAAAAATTGTTCGTGCCGACCGTGAAAATACACGTACATTATTACTAAGTGAACACGAGCAATCTGGACATAAAAAAAGCGATTCCCCGTAAAACAGGAATCGCCTTCTTTTAATATGTTAAGCTTCCGGCTACAATAAGGCCGACGGCAACCGACGCTGCAAAAAGAGTTACTCCAACCGCTATATTTCCTTCTTCTACTTTTTTGGCTAGGCTCGTTTTAGGCGTCATGATAAATTCAATAATCCAATATGCCACTACTTGAGTAATGATACCTACTACTCCCCAAAGAGTTGCATCTACCAAATTTAAGCTGTTGCTCCATACAGTAAAAATGACAATAGCAAGCCCAATTCCTTTTCCCCATAACTTCAAAGCGACCGCCACATTGCCTTTTTTTATGAGTTCACGGTCATTAAATTTTGTTGTTAATTCAAATACCATAACTCCGATAAATAATAACCCTAACCCTACCGCTACGTGAGATAAAAAACTCCCTATACTAGCCCAATCAATCCATTGTGTCATTTTTATTCCCCTTTTCATTTTAATCCAATCGGCAAATAATACGATTCGTTATCCGTAATTTGATTTCCAGCTCGTATTCCTACTGCGCTTGCTTTTCCATTTAATAAAAAGCACCCGTACATGATATGAGCCTCTATTGTTTGCGTTTGAGTCTTCATCGTTGCAGTTGGCAAAGGAATAAACTGTTGATACACAGCCATGTATTCTTGATATGTCTTATGCTGATCTTCGTCTATTTTGATTCCGTCTTCATTATAAATTTCAACGGTATCTCCCTCACGACCAAAGGATGGTTTCTTCACAAATGCTTGTTTTCTTCCAATAAATGTATCTTCTTCTAAATACGTTGGTAAAAAGTATGTTTCAATGATGTGATGCTCTTCTTTAGTGAAGAAAGGATGATGTTGTTCATGCAAAGCCCAAATGAGTGCTTGCACGGCTTTGGACTGCAGCAAAAATGCAGAAGGCGGATTGATTATGGCTACTTGTTTTTGCTGTGCTAATGTTAAAAGCATGTGTCCGACTTTTTCATGCGTACTCGGATCTTCATCTTCAATTAAATGTTCAAGCGGATAAGTTTGGCGATAGAGTACGTCTATTTTTTGTCCATATTGATCATACACGCCCGCTTCTATATGTTCACCTTCTTCCACTGTAGAGGAAGGGACAATTCGAAGCTGCGATAATGGAACGTATGTAGCATCTACATCGGCTAGCTTCATTAAATAAAGAGTCGTTAACTTATCTTCTTCATGCGTATCGTGTGAAGAAAAAACGACGTTTGGATAGTTCGTTCTATCGAGCTCGTTATAAGCTTCAAAAATGGCGTGTTTTAATGCTAAAGCAAGCTTTTTTTCTTCAAGCTTATTAGGGTTTTGTACTTGAAAATGCCGACAGACTAACTCATTTACATGAAATAATTCTTTAATGAACGTAGGCGTATCCGCATTTAGTTCTAAAAGCTTGATTTGATCAGTCGTAACAGCAAAATCAAGGCGCGAAATCACACTTTCTGTTTCCATCGTTTTCAGTCGTAGGTACGGGAGGGTGTCTTTTGGAAATCCTAAAGAAAAAAGCGTCTGATCATCTAACGAACGAAGTAAAGGTGCAGTTTTAAAAAATAATTCACCAATTTGATTTGCAGCTTCTTTAATAGAATCAATGATATGAGAAGACTCTGTATGTACGTCATAAAGAGCATACTCTGTTCCGTATAAATCGTGCCAAAAATCTTCAATTTCTTTATAAAACATTTCTCGCTTTTCTTTATGCATTACCCGCCAAAACCGCCTTTAGAGCCGCTCCCAATTCCAGATTTATACGAGCTGCTTGATTTAAATGATTTATAGGCCGATGATGAGGTCAACTGTTTTTTAGAGCCGTAGTAGCGGCCTCCGTGATAATATGAGCCGCTGTGCGAAGAAGAAGAATCTGAACAGTAGTACGTTTGGGTATCTTCATCCCACTTCCACTTGTCACACGATTTATCTTTCGGTTTAGCTGGTCTTGCCTGATCAGTTGAACCACAGGCAACGAGCGATGTCATTAAAGCTGTGGTCAAAACCCCGGCCATCATTTTTTTTGTTTTTGACATTACGCCTTCTCCCCCTCATACGTTACGCCTGTTTTTGTTACATATAAACTGTACACGCTGCGATCTTCATCAATTTCCGCAGAGTCTCTTTCCCATTCCCATCCGTTGTAGTATGTATAAACTGTTCCGATATAGCTTAATACGTCCAAATGCGTATAAAATGAAGAGACGAATAAAATCGGATGTCCTCGAAGAGAATTCAGTTCGCGTACTTCTAACGTAATCTCTCTGTTATCGTCTTCTGCTTGCTCTTTCGGCCCATGTTCATGTTCTTTTACATAAATAATATGTATATCATCTTCGACTGCAGATGAAGTTTGTTTATACGCTACTCCTTCTTTAACAAAAAATTCGCATTCTCTTCTTGCTAAAATTTGTTCAAGTTCAATAGATTGATAGTGATAAATAGATACAAACGTATCATCAGGCTTTAGCAGTCGGTATTCTAACTTCCCCATTGTGCAACTCCTTTTGTGACTTTTTTGTGAACGTTCTTTAATAAATACGCACAGATTTTCAAAAAGTTTCAATTTTTCTCATATTAAAAGGCTTAGCTTTAAATAAGCTAAACCTTTATTTTTTTATCACATCTGTCACAACTTCATAACCGCCTGTGTATGGGTCGAATACATATTCAAGCATGCCGTTTCCACGATTGACTTTAAATAGATAACGGTATTTTTTAGGGCTGTCTTTTGCTGGATATACGTATTTTCCTTTTTGGAACTGACTTAGTAAGAGCTGTTCTCTTTGCGCAAGCATTTTTTTTGCTTCATTATAACCATACAGCGGGAGATTTTTGGCATAGAGAACCGGTACGAATACAAGCACAACGACTGAAATCGTAATAAGCCCTTGTTTGAACCACCGCATAAATCTCTTTGGATTTCGCGAAAGTAACATCGTGATGACAATTACTATTAACAAAGGAACAATATATACTTGAACATACGGAATGTTTGCAAATACAGGTCGATTAATCAATAAGACAATTACTTCGATAGCTGCTACTAATACTAAAATAAAATAGACCACTTACTCTTCACACCTCGACGATTCAATGAATTTTATATGTGTTAGAAAGTATTCCCACTCATGAATGAACTCGTCTATTGTATCATAAGACGCAAAAAAAATATCTACGCTTCTCTATTTTACGGAATTCAGATAATAAAAGAGATTGAGACATTAGGAAATCACCCCACTCTAAAGACGAACAAATGGGATAATGCGCTAATAGGGATCCCTTGTGACACCGCTGTTGATTTCCGTACAAGACTTCGCTTTTCGAGGGCGGTCGCTCCTGCCAGATCTCATCTGTTCCGCTTTTCACGCAGGAGTCCTCGCCTTGCCCTCCAGCCAACAGCTAGAGGCCACTACATACATGAAACTACCTTCACCCTAACCATAAAAAAATCTGAACGCATTTGATTCTCCATCAAGAATCAAACACGTTCAGATCTCCCTTTAACTAAGCTACTTTTATTCCATCCTCTTTATTACGAAACTTCTACGTTTCGATTTTGATTATATTTTTTCCCTTGTAACAGTGAGTAAATGATGGCTGCTGCCCACACAATAAGTATGAATACATATACAGCTATCTGAGTTGAGCTGCTGGATACCCATGTGTTTAAGAGTGTTCGAGCATTTGTTAAAATGATAAACCCACCAACAAGTGAACCAAGCAAGTGAGCCGGGATAATACGAACAAACCATGCAGCAATCGGAGCCGCGATAATTCCGCCAATCATAAGGGCGCCTACCCAGAACCAGTTTACCTGCTCCCAGCCAAGAGAAATTAAAAAGCCAAGTGTAGCCGAGACAGCAATAGCAAATTCACTTGTATCCACGGTTCCAACGACTTTCCGTGCTGTTGTGCCTTTTTTAGCTAGCAATACAGGCGTTGCTATCGGCCCCCAGCCGCCTCCTCCTGTAGCATCAGCAAATCCAGCAATTAATCCCAACGGAATGGACTGCTTCGTCGATAAAGGTTTGGTGCTCTTTTCTTCGTTTGTTTTAAACGTAAATAAAAAACGAAATAACACATAAACTCCTAGGAGCAATAAGAATGTTGAAACGTAAGGTCTTACTGCATCTCCGGGTAAATTACTTAGAAAGCAGGCTCCTACAAAAGCTCCGATGGAACCTGGGATAATTAGTTTTAACACCATCGATTTATCTACATTTCCAAATTTAATATGCGAAACACCCGAAGCTGCCGTTGTTACAACTTCTGCTAAGTGAACAGATGCGGAAGCCACAGCTGGTGCAATTCCAAACGTTAAAAGCAGCGTAGTTGATGTCACTCCGTATGCCATTCCGAGTGATCCATCAATTAACTGAGCTAAAAAGCCAATAAGTGCAAACGTAATTAACTTTTTCATGTTGTCCCTCCACTTTCATCTTCTGTTAGAAAGCACAAAAAGGCCTCCAACAGTTGTTTGCTAGAAGCCTTCGGTATGTCCGATCAGCTGTCCGTTTTATGAATAAGTTGTTTATATTGTAATCCTAACTATTCCTAGAAGTCAACTGTGTTTTTGGTTTTTCTTTTAGTCTATGTACGCTGCTTGGTTATAGTATCAGTAAAATAAAATTCTTCTTGTTAAGTCAACAACATAAAAACGACCGCTCACTTAATAAGGGCGGTCGTTTTTATGCGTATCTTGCCAGTGAGCTAGCACTTCAGGTGGCAAACTCACATCTTTATCTAATGACGTCACATCCATAGAAGCGGGCTCATCGCTATTTATCACTTTTTCTACCCAATCTGGCTGTACGACTAATGCTTGTTCAATCGTAATTAAAGCCAGACCTTGCTCAAAAGCTTCTGCTACTTCTGTTGCCGTAAGTCCTCCTGTACCCACAAGAGGGACCCGGTGATTGACGTGCTTAATAATCGAAGAAAGAAGTGAACGATTTTCTTCACTATTTAAGGTAGGTTCATGCAAAGCACTGATATGCAAATAATCAATTTCTGTATAAACAAGACGATCAATCCACTCAAATGTATCTTCCACTTTATTTCCTAAATAGCCTTTTTCTTTGGGCGCTAATGTATATCCCACAATAAATGGTTTGCCCGCATGTGTTGCTCGACGCGTCACTTCACGAATAACTTCAAGTGCAAAAGTGAAGCGGTTTTCTGCACTTCCACCATAAGAATCAATTCGTTCATTGGCTTGCCTTGACATAAACTGCTGCAGTAGACATTCATTTCCTCCGTCAATTTCTACTCCATCAAACCCTGCTTCCATAGCTCTGGTGGTAGCTTCGCCAAACGCTTGAACAATATAAGTTATATCGCGCTCGGTCATTTGAACAGGCTTTTTCCCTTTACGTTTATGAGGCTTTTCACTTGGGCTAATGGCTTGCCGTTTATTTTTCATTTCTACGCACTTTCTTCCCCCGTGCGATAGTTGAAGAATCGCTTTAGCTCCTCTCCTATGAATCATTTGAGTTAGTTGATGAAGCTTTCGTATGACCTGATCACGATGAATGCCGATTTGACCATGTGCTACTTGGCCATTTTCTGTGATAAACGCAGGGCCGACAATTACCGTACTGACGCCCCCTACTCGTTTTTCGTAAAAAGTCAGATCGATATCAGATATTTCTCCGTTTTCCCGTGAAGCGTATGTGAGGATAGGTCCCATTGCTAATCGGTTTTTCATCTCAAGAGCATCAACAAATTTAAAATGCTTAAATAATTTTTCATAGGCTGTCTTCAATTCATTCACACCTTTTTTCCTTAGCTTGCCCATCTAGAAGCCGAGTAGACATAGGCACAAAAAAAGAAATACCTTCGCCGGCATTTCTTTTTACGTTGTTTTTCTTATTTTTTTAATGGGGTAAAATACAAATTCGCTTTTTCCGACAATCCGTTTTTCATCGATGAGACCTAGACCGTTGCGGCTATCCATACTGTACAGACGGTTATCACCCATTACAAATACTTCGTTTTTAGGTATTTGAACGGGTTCAAAATCTCCCGTAAGCTCCATATCCATGTTATTGGCAATTTGACGATTCGTTTTTAAATAAGGTTCACTTACTTTTTTATCATCAATATAGAGCTGATCTTTTTTCATTTCGATTTTTTCACCTGGCAGACCGATTACTCTTTTTACATAATGCTTATTCTTAGCCTCATCTTTAATAATCACAATATCTCCGCGGCGAATATCATGGAGCGAATACGACAGTTTATTCACAAACAAACGCTCTCCGTTATGCAGCGTTGGGTTCATTGAAGCGCCTTCTACAATATACGGAGAAAATAAAAATGCGCGAATCATAAATACTAGAGCGATAGCGAAGATAATAGTTTTGAATATGCTGCGTAATTGATCGCTTTTTGTTTTTTCCGTAGTCAATATACTTTGTCTCCTTTGTACAGCTCACTTTTCTTATGTAAAAAAGCAAGAAACCTCTTACTTTAACACTTATTCTAACTTAACCATAGAAAGAACTGAAATCAAATGTTTTATGTTATGTAAAAAAAGAACCTCTAACAAATGTTAGAGGCTTACATTACGCAAGTTTCGTCTTTACATCTCTTATTATAACATTAATTATATAAAAAGAGACTACCTTTTATGTAAAAATTATGTTTTTTACGTAAACTTAACTAAATCTTCACATTTAAAGGCGCTTCTCCACGTATAAAAAGTTGGGAGATGCAATACTCTATAATCTCTCTTCGACGCACAAGTCCAACAAAAATGTTTTGGTCATCTACAACTGGTACAAAATTTTGTTCCGCCGCGCGTGACAAAATACTTTCCATTTTATCATGAATTATTTTACGGTATGTTTCCTCCGCCTCTTTTAGAAAAAAGCGTTCTTATCGAGGAGATAAGAACGCTTTTTTTAGCTCATTTTCTCAATTTCATTTACAAGAATTGAAATGGCATCCGTTTTTGTTGCTTCACGCATTGTACGCTTCATCGTACTTGCCTGCTGCTGAAGTTCATTTACTTCACGCAAAAACACTTCTTTTGTTAACTGTTCTTCTTCCACAACCATACAGTAGCCTTTTTTCTTAAAGGACTGTGCATTTAAAATTTGATCTCCCCGGCTTTGTGCTTTTGACAAAGGAATAATCATCATCGGTTTATGAAGGGCTAAAAACTCAAAGATAGCATTTGATCCGCCGCGTGTAATCACATAATCAGTGGCCGCTAGAACATCTGGAAGCTGTTCATTTACATATTCTAACTGACGGTAGCCTGACTCTTTTTCAAGGCTTGTATCAACATTACCTTTCCCGCACAGGTGTACAATTTGAAATTTCTTTTGCAGTTCAGGCAAGGACTCTCGAACAATTTCATTGATGCGACGTGCTCCTAAACTTCCGCCCATAATGGTTAAAATTGGGCGCTTATCATAAAAGCGAAGCCAGCTTTCCCCGTTCGCTGCGCTTCCGCTAAATAATTCTTTTCGAATAGGTGAACCAACAACCTGCACTTTTTCTTTTGGAAAATAGTTTGCCGCTTCATCAAAAGAAGTAAAAATTTTAGTTGCAAATTTCTGCGCAATTTTATTTGCCAGTCCCGGTGTTAAATCACTTTCATGAATGAACACGGGAATGTTTAGCGATTTAGCAGCCATTACAACAGGAACTGTGACAAAACCGCCTTTTGAAAACACAAGAGAAGGCTTTAACTTTTTCAGCACGCGACGTGCATCGCCAACTCCTTTTGCTACTCGAAATACATCTTTTACATTTTCCATATCTACGTATCGACGCAGCTTCCCGCTTGAAATCGCATGATATGGAACGTTTAATTTTGTAATTAATTCTTTCTCAATACCATTATGAGAACCGACATAATGGATATCCCATTTTTCACTGTCTAATTCTTTCATAATGGCAATGTTTGGTGTTACGTGTCCAGCTGTTCCGCCTCCGGTAAAAACGATAACTTGCTTACTCATTTTTTCTTCCTCTCTTTACTTCACTTAATCGATCTGTTTTGACATCAATTTTTATCTGATCTTTTTAGCATGCAATCTGACATGTAAAACGATGGTTTTATTATAGCATTTTTCTTTTTACATATGTATGATAAGGCGTATAAAAGCATGCTATACTTTTCATAGGGAGTGATGATAATGAACAAATCTGCACCTATAGTAAAAGGTGATACGGTGGATTCCGAAACGCGCTGTACACACTATCATACGGATAAAGATATTATTGCAATAAAATTTTATTGCTGTAATACATATTATCCATGCTATCAATGTCATAACGGATATGCTGATCATGATATTAAAAAGTGGCCAAAAGCTATGTTTAATGAAAAAGCTATTCTTTGCGGAGTATGTAAACATGAGCTATCAATTCATGAATATTTAACCTGTAACTCGACTTGCCCTCACTGTCGTTCTTCTTTTAATCCTGGATGCAGCCTGCATGGACACATTTATTTTGAACAAAAAAGCTGAACAAAACATTGTTCAGCTTTTAAAATAACTGCTCATCTATATTTATAATGGAAGGAAGCAGACCTGGGAACAATTCCTCAAGTTCTTCTAAACGCAAGGAATAATAGTGCTGCGTACCTTCTATACGTAGTTTGATAATTCCAGCTTCGCGAAGTACTTTAATATGATGTGATAGCGTTGATTTTGATACATTTAATTTTTGATAATACGAACAGGTCTGCTCCTTTCTTGTCGCTAAACACTGTACAATTCGCAGCCGGTTAGGATCACTCAACGCGTGTAAAATAGGCGTTAATTTAATTTCAGATTTCGGTGGTTGATAAGGTTTTCTCATGCTTAAAATATAACACAGCTTCTTTTGTGTATCAATGTTCGATAACTTTCGAACTAAATTCCTTGCACTGTTATTTAATCGATGTTATAGTTTCATTGTTCGATGATATTCGAACTTATCTTCATTTTAATCATAAATTGAATGAAAGATTAAAAACAAAACAAATAATATAAAGCACCATCATTATTAAAGGAGGAATCACCCATGATTCATTTACAAGCTTCAATGAAAGTTAACCCAGCAAAAAGAGAAGAATTTTTAGAAAACGTACAAGAACTAATTAAGCATTCTTTACAAGAAGAAGGAAACAGCAACTATCAACTATTTGAAGATGCTTTTACACCTAACACATTTATGATGATTGAAGAGTGGAAAAGCGAAGAAGCAATTCAAGCACACAATAAATCAGCTCACTTCCAAAGTTTTGTAGCATTTGCTCAAACTGGCGTACTTGTAGCACCTTTAGATGTAAAAACATTACAAGGTTAATCATAACTTCTTTGAAAGGATGACGCATCATGAATGAAGCAATTCGTACAATTCAAGATCATCGTTCTATCCGTCAGTATACAGACGAAGCAGTAAGTGACGAGCATTTAGATACGATTATTCAATCTGCTCAGTCAGCCGCTTCTTCTATTAATGGACAGC
Organism: Priestia sp. YIM B13490; assembly: GCF_042787735.1. Lineage (NCBI taxonomy): Bacteria > Bacillati > Bacillota > Bacilli > Caryophanales > Bacillaceae > Priestia > Priestia sp. YIM B13490. The sequence goes on along the minus strand of NZ_JBHZOT010000001.1, from coordinate 902,078 downwards.
AAGTGACTATTATTAGCGTCCAAGATAAAGAAAAGAAGAAAAAACTTTCAGAGCTTGCCGGCAACCAAGCGTGGATTGACCAAGCTCCTCTATTTTTAATCTTTTGTGCAGATTTTAATCGTGCTAAGATTGCAGCTGAACTTAACGATGCCCCTCTTGGCGTAACCGATGGGCTTGAGTCAATTTTAGTCGGGGCAACTGATGCTGGAATTTCTTTAGAAGCCGCAACAGTTGCAGCAGAATCACTCGGTTTAGGTACAGTTCCAATCGGAGGAATTCGCAGAAAGCCGCTAGAAGTCATTGAACTGCTAGATTTACCGGAATACGTATTCCCAGTAAGCGGTCTTGTGGTTGGACATCCGGCAGATCATTCTGCGAAAAAACCTCGATTGCCACAAGCTGCTGTGCACCATCGTGAAAGCTATAATCACGACTTAAAGTCATTGATTCAAGACTATGATGCTGAAATGGCAGAGTATATGAAAAAGAGAACAAACGGTGCTGATGACCGCAACTGGTCACAAACTGTATCAGCTATTTATAAAACCATTTATTACCCAGAAGTGCGAGCGATGCTTGAAAAACAAGGATTTAAATTCGAATAACCAAAAGCTGCGATGAACATCGCAGCTTTTTTATCTACTTTAACAGCGTGCTGAATAGACTAAAAGTAATACTCGATAAATGAGGTGTTGATATGGAGTTTATTTTAATTTGTAATTTTCTTTTAAGCGCAACCGCAGCGTTTTTATTGGTGCCGGCTTTTACAAAAAAGCACACTCTTCACGTGACTTTACTTTCTCTCCTTTTCCTCCTTTCAATTGTTCCGACTTTTCTTCTTGCTAATCCACATATCGGCGTTTTACCTTGGGCTATTCGAGACGGTCTTCTATTGTTCGCTGCTTTCCTTTTCTTTTGTTTAACCTTCACTTCAAACAAATGGAAAACGCTTTTGTTTTTTCTTCTATTTTTACTGTCGATTGCTCCTCTTTCCTACGTCGTATATGATGACTTCACGCATACGTATATAGATGCCAATATTGGGCTTGGCCTAGGCTTTTTACTGACATGGCTCTTAACAGCTCTGTACAATATTTTGGCTATTCTTCGATTTTTTCGTCAGAAATCTCAGTAAACACATCAAAAGTTAACAAACAAACGAATAGTTGATTTTATTTAGTATACGCTAACAACTGCACAGTCCTTCTCTTTACATAAAGCTGTGTATACTAAAAAAGGAGTGATACTTGATGAAACGACTATTCGTAATGGCAGCAGTGATTGCCTTCTTGGCACTTAGCCGCATGTTAGTATTTGCCGCTGAAACACCTCCTGCTGCAGATGAGCGAACAGCTCAAAATGCAGAAGTTCGCATCGTTCATGCTTCACCGGATGCTCCGGCTGTAGACATTTTTGTGGATGACAAAGCTTTAGTAGAAGGAGCAAAGTTTAAAGATGTCGCCAACTCTTTGCCTTTGGCAGCCGGTTCTCATAAAGTAGAAGTATACGAAGCGAAGACAAAAGGGACAAAAGATTCCATCATCGAAGCTACCCTTGTTGTAGACGGCGGAAAATCGTATACAGTGGCCGCTATAAATAAAGCAGAAAACCTTGAACTACAAGCTTTCACGAATAATAAGCAAGGAATGGATGGAAAAGCAAGCTTACGTGTTGCTCATTTATCTCCTGATGCTCCTGCGGTAAACGTAGGTCCTAAAGGTGCTGCTCCTTTATTTAAAGATCTGTCTTTTAAAAGCATTTCAGGTTATCAAGTAGTAAATCCGGGTTCGTATGATCTATCTGTTTCCACGGCAGATGGAAAAGAAATACTAAGTCTTCCTGGAACAAATCTTCAAAGCGGTAAAAACTATACGGTTCTCGCAGTAAATACTGCTGACAAGCTTGAGACCATTGTTTTACAAGATAATTAATTAAAAAAAACGTCATTTCAATTGAAATGACGTTTTTTATAGACTGCGCTGAATGAATTCCTCTTTTTTGTACTCATAGGTAGAAATATCGTTCCACAGTCGTTTTGAAAGCTCGTATTTCATACCTTCATATTTTTTTCTAGCACGTTCGTTCGAGCGTAACTGCTCCCTGAAATTAATTCGTTCGTTCCAGTAAGGTGATTCACTGACCGTTACGTACACATGACTTCTTCTCGCATCATGTGGAATGAGTTTACGGGCATTTTTAGCTGTCATAATTGGAGGGTAGTGTGCAGCTGGAACGCCTTCTTTTAATAAGACAAACATCTCTTTTTCCGCTACATATACGTGAGATTTATTTTTTAATATAGCGCGCACTTCATTTATATCTTCTTCGCGTTTGACTCCGATTAAAATATCAACGATTGGTGAACCAGCTAATCCTGGAACGGACGTGCTTCCAATATGTTCGATGTCTACTGAAAAATCTTTTAGTGTATTAAGCAACGCTTCTTTTTCCATTTGATACAAAAGCGACCACTTTGTTTCATACTGAACAATCTTTCGCATATCAGTTTCCACCCTTTCACTTTTTTATACTGTACCATGTTTCAAAGTAAAAAGAAAGAATTTTCTAACTATTTACTTTTAGTTTATGCTACGAGCTTTATACTCCTCCAGACAGGCTTTGTATTATTTTATATATTTTTGTTATTTTTATTCTACATGTTTCATAATTGTGGATGTTTCCTCCTCCAAAAGATAGATACGCTTTTATTTTCTATCTCTCCTCTATCATATTCACACTCAGCTGTTTTATACTATTTTACGTTCTTACTAGTAGAAGACATATCCTCAAAATGTAGATGAACAAAGGATTAAAGGTCTTTAATATCGCTAAATTCCACCTTTAATATAATTATATTTTACATTAATGTAAAATTTTATCGTTAAGGATGGCAGATAGTTCAAATTCATTATACAATTGAATTTCGACATATAGTATGATGGATAATATCGGTATTATGAGATAATAGTAGATTTAACTCAAAATTTTGGACTATTTGCCGATATATGCTTTGTATACCAATAACCTTATGTTGAAATTTGTAATTTGCAAGGAGGAAAAAATGAATAAAAAACATGTCATGTACACAGCCGTTTCTTCTGTTCTTTTAAGCTCTTCATTGCTTTTGCATTCAATTGATGCAGATGCAGCTGAATCGGCCAAAGTAACTGCTACATCGTTAAATGTACGTGCAACGCCTAGTACAAGCGGTGCTATCGTTGGAAAAATAACGAAGGGAAACACCGTTGATATAGTAGATGAAAGCAAAGGATGGGCTAAAATTACCTATAACGGTAAAGAAGCTTGGATTTCATCTCAATACATAAATAAAACGCAAATAAACAGTACGTCTACCGCAAATTCGACATCGAAGTCAGCGGTCGTTAATGCCAGCTCATTAAACGTTCGTTCTTCTGCGAGCACAAGTGCCTCCATCGTGACGAACTTACCGCGCAATTCGAAAGTAACGGTGGTAAAAGAAAGCGGGTCTTGGTCACAGGTTAAAACGGCAAGCGGTCAAACGGGCTGGGTAGCAAGTCAGTACCTACAAGCAAGCTCCGGTTCTTCTACGCCGACTAATGACTCTGGTTCTACGGCAACCAAGCCAGCGGTCGTTAATGCCAGTTCATTAAACGTTCGTTCTTCTGCGAGCACAAGCGCGTCCATCGTGACGAACTTACCGCGAAATGCAAAAGTAACCGTGTTAAAAGAAAGCGGATCCTGGTCCCAGATTAAAACAGCAAGCGGCAAAACAGGCTGGGTGGCAAGTCAATACTTACAAACAGGTTCTGGACAGTCTTCACAAACAGCCCAGTCGATTCAAATTACAAAAGCTTCAAATTTACGCACTCAGCCGAGTTTAAGTGCTGGAATTATCCGTGTAGCAAAAGCAGGTGAAAGATTCAAAAAAGTAAACGAAACGAATGACTGGGTGCAAATTCAGTACTCTGCCAGTCAAACAGCATGGGTATCAAAAGGGTTAACAGCTGCGGCTGATTCTACAACTTCAGCTAGCTTGCCTTCCTCATCTGCTGCTTTAAAAGATAAAATTATTGTAGTAGACGCTGGGCACGGCGGATATGATCCTGGCACTTCAGGCAAGTCATCGATTGAGAAAAATTTAGCGTTAACAACAGCAAAACTTGTGGCAAGCCGCTTAGCTAATGCTGGAGCAAATGTATTTATGACGCGTTCAAACGATACTTTTATTTCACTGAGCGGACGGGTGAATGTTAGTGAAGCAAAGCATGCAGATGCATTTATCAGCATTCACTATAACGCGTCTACTTCATCTTCTGCAAACGGCATCGCATCATTTTATTACAGTGAATCTAAAGATAAAGAATTAGCAAAATACATTCAAGAAAGCATGGCTGAAAACGCGCCTTCTATGAAGGATATGGGGGTTCGTTTTGGAGATTATTATGTTACTCGAGAAAACAACCAGCGGGCTGTACTTCTTGAATTAGGCTTTTTATCAAATGCTCACGATGAGCAAGTTGTTTCTTCTAACGCGTATCAGCAGCAAATATCTACAGGTATTTACCAAGGGATTGCTCGATATTTTGCAGCTAATAAATAATAAAAGCCCTCATAATGAGGGCTTTTATACTACCAGCTTGCTTTTTTAACCCCTGGAATTTGTCCTTTGTAGGCCAATTCCCTAAACGCGATGCGTGACATTTCAAATTTTCTAAGATAGCCTCGCGGACGACCGGTAACGCGACAGCGATTATTTAAACGCGTTGGTGAAGAATCTCTAGGCAATTTTTTTAACGCTTCGTAATCTCCTTTTTCCTTCAGCTCCTGGCGTAATTGCGCATACTCCGCTACCATCTCTTGACGTTTTTGTTCTTTTACCACTTTTGATTTTTTAGCCAAACTCTTTGTCATCCTTTCGTTTTAATAATTTTTATTTGAAATACGTAATCATTACGATTTAATTATTTTGAGCAAGTTACTTTTTAAATTTAATCATATTTGCTTCATTTTTTCAACTTGTTTGCTTTCACGCTTAGATGTACTCTACCCCCACGCTGCTGTATAAACATAAAAAAAATTGTATGTCAAATGTAATTAATTCCTGCATCTCCTATATCATACAAAGAGCCCTACATATTCCATATTGTAGGAGGATTTGTATTTACAGATAATATTTCAATAATATTACAGTTCATTTACATATTAATAACTTCGACAAATTTAGCGGTTATCTAGTATATAATCATCTTAGAAATTCCAAAAATAATATTTTGCGTACTCAATAAAATATAAAAGTAAAGGTGATTAAAAAATGAAATCGACTGGTATTGTAAGAAAAGTAGATGATTTAGGTCGTATCGTAATTCCTAAAGAGTTAAGACGTGTTCTTGAAATAGATGTAAAAGATCCTGTTGAAATTTTTGTCGAAACAGATCGAATTATTTTAAAGAAATATGAGCCGAACGGTGCTTGTGCGATTACTGGCGAAGTATCTTCTGACAACGTAACAATCGCAGATGGCAAATTAACTTTAAGCCGCGAAGGTATGGAGTTATTGCTTGAAGAATTAAAACAACGTAATTTCTAATAAAAAGAAAAGCAGCTGCTCACATGCAGCTGTTTTTCTTTTTGTTAAAGTTTTTTCTTCGCTTTCTGATTTCCAGATGCTATACTCAGAAGCGAATACATAATAAAGGAGCCTTTTATCATGACAGTTGAACAAATGACTCATCACTTTTTAGCACATCGAAACGTAACTAATGAATTAATCAACAAAATTGAAGCAGATCACTACGAATACAAGCCTGCCCCGACATCTATGTCCGCTTTTGACTTATCTACGCATATTTTAACATCCTTTTATGCATTTGCATCAGTGGTAAAATCCGGTGATTTATCGCCACTTGGTCAAAAAGCTGATTTTAGCGGTAAGTCATTATCGGACCTTGCAGCTGAATATACCCAAAAAACAGTAGACGTATTACGTTCACTTAGCGAAGATGATTTAAACAAAACAATTGACGCCACTGCAGCGTTTGGAAGAAAGCTTCCTGGAAGTCAACTTTTACAAATGGCCATTGACCATGAAATTCATCATAAAGGAAATTTATACGTCTACGTACGTGAGATGGGTCATACGGATCTTCCCCTATTTGTTCAGTTTGGTTAAGTTAATGGTTATAAAATAGTTCGTGCTTGTAAGCGCCCAAGCTAGAAGTTTGGTGCGCTTTTTCTTTGCAGTTTTCGGCATAATAAGTAAGATATATGGTATAATTCTATCAATAACTTCATATCTACTATTCAAAGCTTGTTTCTTCTTATAAAACGATAGTCATCATCTTTTACAAAGGAGGAATCACTTCATGAGTCAAACTGTTAACCAACAAAAAATTGCTCAAGTGTATCATCTTCCGTTTGTTTCTTCATTTGGAGGAAGTGCTATGAACCTTCTTTCTCCTCAAGCTGGCGAACATATTTTAGATATTGGCTGCGGCACTGGCGAATTTATTTCGCAGCTCCATAAGCTTCATGTCCGTGCAACGGGCATCGATTGCTCTGAAAATATGATTGAACAAGCTCGTCATCAGTACCCGACTCTATCCTTTGAACAGTTAAATGCCCTTAACCTTCCTTATTACGAACAATTTGACGCAGTTTTTTCAAATGCAACTTTACACGACATCCATCCCCCTCACCTTGTCATTAAAAACATTTACAATGCTTTAAAACCAAACGGCCGATTTGTAGCAGAATTTTGGGGAAAAGGAAACATGGACGAAATTTTCACAGAAATCATTCGTCAATTTAAAACGTTTGATATCCCTTATAACGATGTAGATTTCCCATGGTACTTTCCTTCTGTAGCTGAATATTCTTCTCTTTTGGAATCACAGAATTTTCAAGTCACCACGGCTATTCACTACAGCCGTCCCTTCTTGTTAAAAGGGGAAAACGGCTTGCGTAATTGGCTGGAAACAAATGCAGCCCCTCTTTTTGCTCACGTGACGACAGAAACTAAAAATGTTCTCATTACGCGCTTAGAAAATCGAATGCAAGACAAACTATTTCAAAATGGATCTTGGCTAGCAGAAGCTAAACATATACGTGTACATGCTGTAAAACGAGATTAAAAAATGGACGTGATTCTATTCACGTCCATTTTCGTTAAAGTGCAGCCAATACCCTTTTCCTCGAATCACTTCGATTTCTAAATATGTTCCTATTTTTTTGCGAACCCGGTAAATCAGCGCATTCAGCTCTTCTGCTGCTACTAGAATTTCTCCATTTGACTCTACTCGTTCAGGCCAAACGCTTTTTTTTAATGCTTCTTTTGAAACAAATTGATTGTTGTATTCTAGAAGATAAGCTAAGCACGAGTATTCTTTATCTGACAGAATATACGTTTCCTCTTTTACTTTTACTTTCTGCAAAATTGGATCTAATGTGTAAAATGGCTTATTTATTTGTTTTAGCAAAGGTCCTAAATCGAGGGTTGCATCCATATCATCATTTCTAAATACTAAAGCTGCCTCCTCATTTGCTAAGGTAATGACATCCTGCTCTTTCAATAAACGAGGGGTTCCAGGCTGTAACTCTTCTCCGTTTACTTTTGTCCCGTGTTTACTAAACAAGTCTGTAATGAAAAAGGCATTGCTTTCGTACGTTACTTCAAAATGCTTGCGTGAAATGTAAGCACTTTGGAAGGCCAGATAAGGCTCCCATTCTTCACTGCTTCGTCCGATAATACAGGCTTTATCTTTTGGAATAGGCACGGAAGCTCCTTCATAAAAAGGAGCACCGTTCCGAATAATCAACATACCGTTCATTGTTTGCTCACACTCTTTTTTAAAATTTTCTGACTCTTATCATGTAATTATAACACTCACATTTATTGAGATTTCTTCCAACTTTGGATAACATCATAGTATAGTCAGTTATATGATAAAGGTTGTTGCCATGTAAGTAAACCTTTAGAGCAGTCCTTTTCTAACTGAAAAAATACGTATTCTTTGCCCTACTGTAACGGGGATACAATTTTTTTGTAAAATAGTTTGATTTTTAGTAACTTTGACATATGTTCTCTCTTTTTAAAGCGAAGTAAAATAGGAAAATACGTGAAATATTTACATAATGGAGGAAGACCAATGGGACGTTTGCCAAAAGATAGAGAAATTCAAGCGATTAAACGACGCGTTGCACTGGTATTGTTAATTATTGGATCATTTATTTTAACAGGTGCTAGCTTTAGCATTTATTGGTTTATGATGTTAAAAATATAAGATTTTTTTATAAAATAAAGAAAAAAGACATGGTTTTGTTCCCATGTCTTTTTTAGGTTTATTCTTTCTCAGACACTCCCGCAGATTGAAATGTGGCCATATTGGCAATCATCAGTGAAGCTGAGTGCAGCAGTGGAAATGTAACAGCAGCTCCACTTCCCTCACCTAAACGAAGATTGAGGTTGAGGAGCGGTTTCTTGTCAAGAAGCTTCATTGCACACGCATGACCTTGTTCAACAGATTCGTGACTAGCAAACATATAGTCTCTTGCTTGTGTATTGATTTCTGTCGCTAGAAGGGCTGCAACTGTACATATAAAACCATCTACTAAAATAGGAATACGGTGAGCAGCTGCCGCCAGCATAGCACCTGTCATCCCGGCAATTTCAAGCCCCCCTATTTTACTAATAATATCAATCGGATCCTGAGGGTTAATGTGCCTGTTTTGCAGCGCTTCTTCAATCACATTCACTTTGTGGCGCAGTTGTTCGTCAGAAATCCCTGTGCCCATTCCTGCAAGCTTAGAGACTTTTTCTCCTGTCAATACAGCTAAAATAGCCGTGCTTGATGTAGTATTTCCGATGCCCATTTCTCCTACAATCAAACATTTAATTCCTTGGGCAATAAGCTCTTCAGCTTCTTCATATCCGACTTGAACAGCCAGTTCTGCCTCACTGCGCGTCATCGCATCTTCTTTATAAAAACTTGCTGTGCCCAGCTTCACTTTGCGTTGTACAAGGTCCGTATGGGAAAGGTCAGAAGCAATTCCGATGTCAATCAGTTTGAACTGGGCATCTATTTGCTGACTAAACACGTTAATAGCTGCTCCTCCCTGCAAAAAATTCAGCGCCATTTGTGCCGTTACGTCTTGCGGATAAGCTGAAACTCCTTCTTTTACAATTCCATGATCGCCTGCAAAAACGAGGACTCCTGGCGGCGTGACTGTCGGAAAAACTTCCCCGGTCATGGCCGCTAATTCCACTGCTATTTCTTCGAGTCTTCCAAGGCTTCCTATCGGTTTGGTTAATGTATCAATATAGCGTGCCGCTTTTTCGCCAGCGCTTGTTTCAAGCGCTGGAATATAAACGTTTATCATATGTACAGCTCCTTTATTTCAGCAAATGTCTACCGTTTAATTTAACAGGATTTTGTTTATTCTGGCTAGTCTTTTTTAAAGTAGATAATTGGATAGAGTTCCCAAGACTTAGTTATACTAGTAAGAGTTGCGTATAGGCAGTATTTTGAAAGGAAAGATTTTATGACAACGAAACAGCACAAAAAGGAAAAGGCAGGTCGGCTCATTTATCGCTACATTATGATGTTAATTGGGGCTTCCTTGGCTGCCGTTTCTATCGAATTATTTTTAGTCCCAAATTCTGTAATTGATGGCGGTATTATCGGTATTTCTCTAATTTTAGTTTACTTAACGAAATTGCCGTTCAGTCTTCTTATCATCATCTTTAATCTCCCTTTTTTATATAGTGGATACAAACAAATTGGTCGTAACTTCTGCTTTTCATCTATGTTTGCAGTTGTTGCTTTATCCATTGTAGAATCTCAGTTGCACCATGTTCCAGCTGTAACATCTGAACCGCTTCTTGCTACTGTATTTGGCGGGCTGCTGTTAGGAGCAGGTGTAGGAACGGTCATCCGTCACGGCGGAGCGTTAGACGGAACTGAGATTTTAGGTATTTTATTAACAAAAAAAATCCCGTTTTCTGTGGGCGAATTTGTGATGTTTTTAAATATCTTCATTTTTGCTTGGGCAGGTTTTGTGCTAGGTTGGGAACAGGCCATGTACTCGATCCTTACGTACTATATTGCTTCTAAAACAATCGATGCGATTATTCAAGGACTTGATGAAACAAAAGCAGCCTTTATTGTTTCAAATCACTATGAAGAGCTATCAGATGCTATTACGCATCGTCTAGGCCGTGGTGTGACGAAACTGTATGGTAAAGGCGGATTTGAAGGTACGGAAAAAGAAGTCATATACGTAGTGGTGACGCGTTTAGAAATTACCAAGCTTAAAACCATTATTTCCGAAATAGATCCGCATGCCTTTACAACCATTATGGATACCCAAGAAGCGCATGGCGGCAAATTCAAATCAGCCATCCACTAACTTATACATAAGCGTGGATTTCTCTGAGCATGCTAATAGCTGACTACCGGTAAAGGAGATCACCACTATGAAAGAACAAATGTCCAACTTATTTCACCAATTAAAACAGTCGGTTTCCGATGTATCTGATAAGTTATATGACAAAGTACATACGCTGCAATCATCACCAGGAGTGAGTGTGTTTGAACTGTATGAATGGATTAAAGAAAATCCAAGCACAAGCGTACAAAAGCAAACGCTGCTCGGGATTTCGTACTCTTTTTATACACTGCGCACAGACGGGGTTTTTTTCTATATGGAAACGAAATATGATTATTTACTTTACATGACTATTTATAGTCCAACACGTCATTATTTCACCTATCATTCTTACAGAGGTTCTTTATCAACAGTGACTCCCTTGAAGTTTCCTATTACTAAATAATAAAAAGCTCCTCAATCGAGGAGCTTTCTTTATATGGTTATCTTCCTTTTCGGACTTTAAAGATAAACAGCGCAAGTAAAAAACCGCCCGTCGCAGTTACTATTTTCCACGCGTTTAAGATTGGATTTTTTTTCAAGGTCCTGCTCCTTCCTTGCGGCTATACTAAAAATAGGATGGCCGCCTTTCAAACAGCTAGTCCAACTTCCCCCTACTATTGATACGATCATCTAACATATAGCCCACCGACATTTTCATCAATTTCACTTTTCATACTATAACATATTTTTGCCATTTAGTAGAAGTCTTAAAAGTAAAAGCTGCACTTCTCTTAAAAAAAACGATATTGAACCCCTGCATTTTCTTTACCGTTCATTTTTTGATAAAGGTTTTGAGCCACTTTATTTTCACTGCTGCACTCAGCGGTCATCCCTGCAAACTCATACTTTTGAGAATAGGCCAGGCAGATCTTAAACAAACGTTCACCAATTTTATTTCCTCTGTTTAAAGGAGATACGTACAAGTCTTTTAAGACGGCTGTTTCTTTAAAATAATAGGTGTTCCACGATAGGTACACCGTCGCAAAACCTACTAGTTTCCCTTCCAATTCAGCAACAAACTGGATACCATAGGAAGGATTATTCAATAAGCGCTTAATATGTAAAGTTAAAGCTTTCCTGGAAGGGGCAGGCTGCTCACAGAATTTCACTATATATTCTTGCATTAACGTAGCCAGTCGCTCTCGATCAGTTTCAACCGCCTGTCGAATGACAACCATTTAATCACTCCTTTTAGCTCAACGCTCTTAACATAATTCGATAGCCATACTCTTTTTCCTTTCGTTTTCGTGAAAAGCTCTCTACTTTTACACAAGGGGTATTTAAAGCAAACAACCTTATACGGCTTATGGTTGATGAGAGAAAATACGATGTTTAAAAAAAGGTTGCAAATAGCAACCTTTTTTAGTTAGCAAGCGCATAATTTCGCAAGAATAAACCTACACAGCCGCTGATTACAATCAGTCCTCCTGCTGTTAGAAACGCCGCCGTTACATTTAGCGAAGCAACAGCTCCAAGCAGCAGCACCGAAAGCCCAAACGTCACATATGAAACGCTAAGCGTAGCGGAAAGTACCTTCGAAAGCTTTTCTAAAGGAACGGCCGTTTGTGTAAGCGTGTAAGAACATGTAGCGCTTATTTGAAGGGCAATGCCAATAGCAAAACTAAGTAAAAGTGAAAGAAAAGGAGCAGGCATCACTCCGAACAATAATGTAAAGAAACCTGATAAAAGACTGCCTAGTGTTACAATATGATAAAGACTTTTCTCTTGTTCAACTGAAATCTTTAACAAAACGAAACCTCCAAGAACCGTTCCAACAAAAAAACTGCTGTTGATATATCCCCACCAAGCTTCATTTTTATTTAATATCTCTTTCACAAACACGTAGACAATTGCTGATGCCCAAACGCCGGCAGCCATTCCTTCTAAAATCTCCATGACTAATAAAACCCGCAGGCGCGGATAATGCCAAATTAGCTTCCATCCCTCTTTTAACCCTTGTTTTTGCTTCATTTTAGAAGAATGAGCGTTAATGCGAATAGCCTGCATAAATACGATTGACAAACTGAATAACGAAAATGACAGCCATAAAAGGCCAGTAGCATCCCAGCTAATGATCAGAAAGCTTCCAAGCGGATAGGCTGCAATTTGAGTCGTTTGATCAGTGACGTTAAACATACTGTTCCATTTCAACAGCTTCTCTTTATCTACTAAATGAGGAAGCATAGAGCTTTGAACCGGAGCTGCCCACCCATCGAAAAAAGCAATAAGCGCCACGCAGCACAGCATGCTGATAAGCGACATATGCCACAAGAAAAACATAGATAAAACACTGGTTTTTAACAGCTGAGACACAACAAGAATACGCTTAGCCCTGTAGCGATCTATAAGAAAAGGCACAATAAAACTGCTCAAAAACTTAGCAGTCGTAATGGTAAATGGAATGCATGAAAGCAGCACAGGAGAACTATTTTGAGCATAAAGAATACTGATTAACGCAACAATATATAATACATCTGCTAAATTGGCTTGACTTTGACCAAACCATAAAAAAAGTACGGAACGATTTTTCACGACAATCCCTCTTTCTTTTTAGTATGACTGAAAAGAAAGAGAATCCTACACGTAATCAACCCCTTTTATATAGCGGCTTGCTTTTATCGAATTATTACAATCGTATGCTTTTTGCAGAACGAACCTTTTTTATATAGTAAAAATACAAACAGTTAAACAGTATCGTAAAAAATCAAGAAATTGTCGTGAAAACGAAGTTAGATTAACTATAGAATATCAGAGTTATAGAATCAATACTTTTTACATAATTTTCTTTTTCTTCTTCTTCACTTCTAAATAACCTAAGCTCGCCATATACATAGAGGGACGAGTACTCCTATTAAAATTTAACGTATAGGGTGAGGAATATTTTTTCGAGGGTGGTTTCGATTTGCTGTGGCAGCTTATTAATTGGACTAGGGCTAAACGGATTTATTGCTCCGTATCACTTACTAGACGGTGGACTTATAGGATTTGGACTTATCGTATATTATGTGTTTGGAACTCCTATCGGACTGTCCATTTTCTTTTTGAACGTACCTGTCTATTTATATGCTTTTTTTCGTCATCGTCAAAACTTTTTTTACGGAAGTATAGGTTTATTTGTTTCTTTTTTTATGACAGAATGGCTGTCTATTCTCGAAGGCACGCTAGAGCTTCCTTTGCTCTTTAGCTCATTGCTTGGAGGCGCACTCGTAGGAATGGGAATAGGACTGATGCTTCGCTACGGCATCAGTTCGGATGGGCTTGATTTAATTGCCATTATTGTATCGAAAAAATGGAAAATCAATATAGGAATAACCATTTTTATCTTAGACAGTACGATTATGATAGTGGGCTTACATATTATCGGATTTACTGCTTTTTGCTACTCCATGCTTGTTATTACGATGAGTAGCATAATGATTATGCTCTTTACTTCTCCGCGATGGCTGTCTTCATAAAAAAAACGCTGGAACTTCCAGCGTTTTTTTATCTGTTTCCGACTATCATATTGATGTGATTGTGGAGAACCGTAACCGTTGAAGGTGTCGTCGTTTCTTTTTCTCCATCACAATCTACCGTTTTTTCAGGAGTAGTTTCAATATGAACTTCTTTTGCACGAAAATGCATAAGGTTGCTTTCAGGGTTAAGCTGTTCCTCATCAGGGCTTGTTTGTAACCATGCCATAACCGGCTCGATTCCCATTTCTTTAATAACGAATACATCTAATAATCCGTCTTGAAATGAGCTGTTTCCTAGCATAGCGCGAGTTCCTCCTAAAAAAGGGCCGTTTCCAATTAACACCATAACAGCTTCTCCTTCATAGGAAGCTTTTTCGCTCGTCATTTTTAATTGAAAAGGCTCTGCTTGATTTAAAGTTCTGCCTACGCTCATGTAGTAAGAGAGCTTACCAAATTTCTCTTTATTTTCTTCCAAAATATTTTCAGATACATCAGCTACGAGGCCGATTCCCCAAAAGTTTAAAAAATAATCTTCGCCATGTTTTCCAACATCCACTGCCTCCGTCTGCTTTTCTATAATTTGCTCCACTGCCTTTAAAGGATTTTGATTCATTCCAATTGCACGCGAAAAGTCGTTGCACGTTCCACCAGGTAAAATAGCAAATACAGGACGTTGCTGCAGCGGAGCAAGAGCATTGATGAGCTCATAAATTGTCCCGTCTCCTCCTGCTCCAATAATGACATCCGCTTTGCCTTCCAATTTCCTTACCAGATCGGCGCCATCTCCAGGTTGCTCTGTTTTATATAAAGTAACCGTCTCAAATGCAGTGTTTAACCGATCACATATAAAGTCAATTTCATTTACTAATTTTTTGTTTCCTGCGTTTGGATTCAAAATCACTGCTGCCTTCATCTTTCTCTCTCCTCTATTCATATCTTCCGTTTCACTTTTTTTCCCTTTCTTTTAAAAAAACAAACCTTTTCAAATATGAACGTTTTATGAAACCATTCCAATAGTACTTTTTTTACTTTCAAAACCTGCTATAATAATTTTCGGACTTGTATTAACAAAAGATGGTTATTGAGAGGAGCTTTCTATACGTGTCAATAAAATGCATGACGCAGCTATTTGCAAGTTGTTTTGTTTTTTTACTTTCCTCAGTCGCTACTTGGTATAACGGCTCTTCGATGCTTGAAGGACCTTTATCAGCTAGTTTGACCGGAGGGCTAACAAAGTCCTCGGCGGTTCATCACTATTCTCACATCGATTATTTGTTATATACAATTAAATTCCACCCTCAGTTTCCAATTATGATGATGGTGAGCGGAATTTATTTGATTGTATTACTATCTATTATTGGCTTCAAAAAGCGGTATGGATTGATTAGCTCCTGCTGTTTATGTATCACAGCTCTCTTATGCTACAGCAGCTATAAACTTTCACATACCCCTACCGAAGGTGAGCACGCCATGATTACCTCTAGCTTAGCTGCAGCAAGTTTATGCTTAGCAGTCGGATTATTCTATTTATTAAAGCAATTTTATTCTCAAAAAGAATATATTTAACCATATGAAAAAAACGTCGGATCTACCGACGTTTTTTATGTGAAAGCGAGTTTATTTATTGATTTTGTTCAACTGGCGTATAACCTATATACGCAGACTGAGGTCGGTAAATACGATTATTTTCTGACTGCTCTACGACATGAGCTGTCCAGCCAACTACACGGCTTGCTGTGAAGGTTGGTGTGAATAGTTCAGACGGAAGCTCAACCGCTTTCATAACCGCTGCAGCGAAATATTCTACATTGGTATAAATGCCTCGACCCGGCTTGTATTCATTGAGTAATTCAATGGTTTTATCTTCAATTTTAACAATTAAATCAAATAGCCCGTTGTCTCCTGAGATTTGTTTCGATACTTCTTTTAATGCTTCTGCTCTTGGATCATGTGTACGATAAACGCGATGACCAAATCCCATGATTTTCTCTTTATTATCTAATTTTTTACGAACCCAAGGCTCAATATTCTCTTCACTTCCAATTTCATCAAACATGGTAATAACACCAGAAGGAGCTCCTCCGTGAAGCGGACCTTTCATCGCGCCAATTGCTCCGCAAATAGCTGAAATCATGTCAGATTCGGTAGATGAAATAACGCGTGATGAGAAGGTTGAGGCGTTCATCCCATGCTCAATTGTCAAAACAAAATATGCGTTCAGTGCAGTAACCAAACTTTGATCTGGAATTTCTCCGTTAATCATATATAAATAGTTTGCTACATGATCCAAATGCTCGTTAGGCTCTACTACTTCTAAATCATTCATTTTACGATACCAATAGGCAATAATGGTAGGTGTGACGGCTGTAATCGCAAGTGCCTGCTCTTTTGTCGGAGGCCAGCTGTATGAAGGGTCTCCTAAAGCTGAGATACATGTGCGAAGCGCGCTCATCACTTCTGTATCTTTTGGCAAACAGTCCATTAATGCAACAATATTAGCCGGAAGCGTACGATGAGTCACCATTTTTTGTTTAAATACTTTTAACTCATCATGATTTGGCAGCGTGCCGTTCCAAATTAAATAAGAAACTTCTTCAAAAGAATAATTGATCGCCAAATCTTTTGCCCAATATCCGCGATAAATCAGCTGACCTTTCTCTCCATCAACATGCCCTACTTTTGTTTCAGCTGCAACGATTCCTTCTAATCCTTTAACGTATGTCATCTCAACCACTCCCCCAATTATTTTTAACAAACAGGCCCTTTTTTCTATGTACGGCTCGTTTGCAGAATGAATAGACTCACCTTAGTGGTGCACTATACCATTTTATTCCTCTTTCTTAATTGTCAGAACAGTATACAAAATGAACATTTCAACACGCGTTATTTCTGCGCTCGCGGCTTTGTTTTACGGGAGAAAAAAATATTTTTCTAGGATTTTCTTCGAGGGTGCTTTTTTGTTAACGCTTACAAACATGCGGGTTTCTAACGTATTTAGAGGAATTTGATGTACTATTTTTAGATGAATCACTATTCACTTCCTTATGTAAGAGTTTACATTTATTTGAATCATAAGTAAAATAGATAAATAGAATAAATAGTATGAAAACTAAGAATACTAGTGAGGAGAATTTATGGATATTCGAGAACTGCAACATTTCATGGAAGTAGTTAATCAAAAAAGTTTCACAAAAGCAGCAGCCGCAATTCACTTGTCTCAGCCAGCATTAAGTAAAATTGTAAAAAAACTAGAAGAAGAACTCGGCGTAGATCTTTTTGATCGCTCTACTCGAAAGCTGACGTTAACCGATGCAGGACAGATTGTGTATGGGCAAAGCCAAAAGCTGGTATCCACTCTTCACGAGCTGCATGCTCTGTTAGATGATTTACGAAATCTCCCTACAGGAGATATTAAAGTAGGAATTCCTCCTTTAGTAGGGACTGTTGTTTTCCCGATGATTGCAAAAAACTTTACATCAAAACATCCTCAGGTGAAATTAGAGCTTGTGGAGCTTGGCGCAAAGCGAATTGTCGAACTTGTAGAAAACGAACAAGTAGACCTTGGCATTATCGTGTTGCCTATTCAAAACCCTCTTTTTCACGTCTATCCGTTTATTGAAGAAGAGTTTAATTTATACATTCATCATGAGCATCCGCTGGCAGCTAAATCAATCGTTGCTTTGAGCGAGCTTAGAGAAGAACCGTTTGTCCTATTCAGCAAAGATTTCTCTCTTCATGATCGCATTATTCATGAGTGCATTCAAGCGGGTTTTCATCCGAAAATAGCGTACGAAAGTTCTCAATGGGACCTAATTATTGAACTAGTCGCTTCTGAATTAGGTATTGCAATTTTACCAAAGTCCGTGTTTCCAAAGATCAATAACCCTTTTATTAAAAGTATTCCAATTGCCGCACCTACTCCAATGTGGGAGCTCGGCATCATTTTGAAAAAAGATCGCTATATGTCATATGCTACACGGGAACTTTTATCCTTTCTCGTCGACCAAGATATCATTTTACCGTCTCATACGATGTCAGCAAACTCTTAACAAAAAAGCCTCTTCTTTCATTAGGAAGAGGCTTTTAGTCATCTTTTATATCTTTCTTCAATCTTTTTTGTCTTGCGATCAACTAAAAACAAGTCAGCAAATGGCGACTTGTTTTACAGCTGCTTTTTGAATAGCACACCTTTTTTTAAATGTACTCCCAAAGCTTCACGATTGGCCATAAACACTCCTATTAAAATAAGAAGGCCTCCGCCAATAATAGAAGGCGTAATAGCTTCATTTAAGACTACATAGCCGATTAACACCGCGATTAAAGGAGATACATACAACCAAGTAGATGGAAAAACCGGATTTGTTTGGGCGATGAGCCAATAATATAAGCCGTGTCCAGCAATTGAACCAACAAAAATTAAATATACAATAGACCATACTGCGTTTCGAGGGATAATAGTTGAAACATGGATCTGCTCTGTACATAAAGATAGCACCAGCAGAAATATTCCCCCGTAAAACATTTGAATACCGTTAATTAAAAATGGTGACACTTCTTTTAGTTCATTTAACAAGGCTTTCGAATAATTGCTGCCTATGCCGTAAAATACCTCTCCTACTATGATAATGATACACCCTAACGTCCACGAATAAGACATAGTGGCTGTCACATTTGGAAGTGAAATGCAAATAACACCGATAAAAGCCAGAAGCAAAGCCAATAACTGCTCTTTTTTTAATTCCATTTTTCTTTGCATCACTTGAATAAGCAATATTATCATTGGGCCAGTAGCAGATAAAACAGCTGCAAGACCCGATGTCACATGTTGTTCTGCCCAATAGAGCGTTGAAAATGTCATAAAGGTCAAACAAAACCCTACCATCATCACTTTTTTTGAAAATAATAACGAGCGTCGAACGTCTTTTTTATATGCAAAGTACGAGATTACTAAGATTCCTGCTAAAAGAAAGCGAGTTCCGGCTGAGAAAAGTGGAGGCATTCCTGCTTCAATCCCTAATTTAATAGTTAAAAATGTCGTGCCGAAAATAAAACAGATAAGTACGTAATTAATAATAATCATATATCTTCCTCCTTTAAATATGCCACGAGTATAAAAGAAAGGAAGTATAACAGTAAAACCTTGACTATAACAGTTGCTGTTTTTCCAGTTGCGCCCATGCTTATTTTGAGGTTAACTAAAGAAAAAGAATAGTTAGGTGACACAATGAGATTTAATGTACATAAAAAATCTTCTACCCCCATTTATCAGCAAATCTATGAGCAGATTCGTTATCGCATCCAAACGAGCATGATAAAACCTGGTGATCAGCTCCCTTCTTTACGCAAGCTATCACAAGAGTTAGAAATAAGCTTATTAACGGTACGAAAAGCGTATCAGCTCTTACAAAAATCAGGATTAATCGTAATACAGTCAGGAAAAGGAGCTTTTGTTAAAGGGGTTACTAAAGGTTCTTCCAAGGTATTAAATAATTTTTCATGGCAAGATGAATTAAACGTAAATATCACGCGCTCTCAGTATAGCTTAAATCGTGATCGTAAATATTATGATTTCTCTCAGGCTATTCTTTTCCCTCGTCTCCTTCCTAATCAGTTTTTAGCGCAAGAAATGCAAAGTCTGTTACGTACCAATGAGCTTGTTTTAGCCACATACGGTCCAATTCAGGGAGATCGTGAGCTTCGCATAGAGCTTTCTTCTTATTTACAGAGAGAGCAAGGAATAAAAGCTGATCCTCATGAAATTATGATTACAAGTGGCGCTCAGCAAGGTATTGATTTAATTGCTCAAACGCTTTTAAAGCCAGGGGATACGGTTATAGTAGAGAGTCCATGCTACGGAGCTGCAATTGATGTCTTCACCAATAAAGGTGTTAATGTCATTTCAATTGAACTAGATGAAGAAGGAATACAATCTGATTTAGTAGAAGAAGTCTGCCAAAAAATAAAGCCTTCGCTTTTGTACGTGAACCCTTCTTTTCAAAACCCTACAGGTATACTAATGAGCAGACAGCGTCGCAAAGAACTAGTTGATTTGGCCGAATTGTATCACTTTTTTATTGTTGAAGATGATTCGTTTGGAGAGATTTATTTCGATGATATATCGGTGCCTCCACCGATCAAAACGTTTGATAAAAATGGGCATGTTTTGTTCTTGAAGGGGTTTAGTAAAACCTTGGCTCCAGGACTTCGAATAGGATTACTTTATGCACAGGGTTCTGTATTTGATTGGCTATATGCGGTTAAAGCACTGATGGATATTGGTAGTCCCTTACTAACTCAAAAAGCCGTGCTAGCTTTTTTACGCACTGAGCGAATGAAACATCACATGGAAAA
Source organism: Priestia sp. YIM B13490 (assembly GCF_042787735.1). NCBI lineage: Bacteria > Bacillati > Bacillota > Bacilli > Caryophanales > Bacillaceae > Priestia > Priestia sp. YIM B13490. The sequence continues at coordinate 881,865 of NZ_JBHZOT010000001.1, read as the reverse complement.
ACTGAGGACCGCTTTGCAACTGAGAAGAGATCATGCAAGCGATCTGCTTTCGTCTCTTTCCGAATCCGTTCAATTCCAAGTTCCTAAAGGAGGATTCAACTTATGGTTAAAACTGCCTCAAAAAGTAAACACATTTGAGTTATTAAAAAAAGCCCAGGAGCACAATATCTGCTTTTTACCTAGTGAAGCTTGTTTTGTTCATAGACCGCTTCATGCTTACATTCGAATAAGCTATTCCCTCCTTAGTGATACTGATTTGAACACAGGACTTCAACGTCTTAACGCCATTCTTTCAGCTGAAATATAAAAAGATTCTTTAATAGATGTTTAATTATAAGAAGAGAAGTGTATACAGAAAAAGGAGAAGAATAACTTTCTTCTCCTCCACTCTTTTAACTCACATTTTTATTCACAGCAATAATTTCACTCAGGTTATTCATATAAATAATTTGATCACCAAACGTTCTATTTTTCAAAGCAGCCGTATGGTGCGGCTTCATGCCAATAATATAGCATGTGATACCCATGAGATAGAAGGACTGCATAAAGCCTGCAAAAGCTTGAATTCCTTCGGTCGTTAATATATCTAGTCCTCCAAAGTCAAATAGAAGCGTGGTGTAATTTCCTTCATGCGCAAAGTTTTGCAAAATGGACGTATTTTCAGCTACAAGATCTGTATCTAAGTCTCCAAAAAGAGGTATAAGTCCTACTTTAGAGGATAACTTAATAAAAGAAGCGGACAATTGCTTGATTTTCTGTAATGATTTTTCAAGACGTTCTTTTTGTTCAAGCAGTTCAAAATCTGTATCTGCTAATCGTTTCCGATGGTCTTGAACAAGACTCGTTAACTCTTGTATACGTTCATCTTGGCGAATACAAACTAAATGACCTATATCGCTATCCCATTGAATTAAGCATTCAAACAGTGAATAAGGCGAATCATTGGTTTGCATCACGAGCTCTACTTTCTGAATAGCCTGGCCTCGGCTTTGGACAAGCGTTTGCTCATCATGGGGTTCGTCTACAGACAATTCTCGAGAATCTTTTTGGCGCAAGCTTAAAAACTTTCTTGCCTTTTCTTGACTAAATACGTCTACAAGATCTAAAAAATTAGCTGAAGGCTTAAATGAATGACCTGATTGTTGCGACCATTCCAAAATATTAAATTCAGTATCCACTAAAAAGTAAGGAATTGGAACATATTCAAGCATCGACATTAACTTCCACTCCTTTGTGATAACTGAGTAACCAGTTATTTAGTTGGTAAAGATCCGGAATTAGGCGTGTATGCTCAGAACAGTAAGAACGGAAATCAATTTGAGAAACTAAGCGCCCTCCTACCATTACCGTTGGTCTTGGTTCTAATTTGTCCAAAGTTTTGGTGTATTCAGCAAGCCTCTCAATATGATAAGGGATGCTGACAGATAATCCTACCATGTGCGGCTTCCATTCTATAGCCATTTTCTCAGCGTATTCCAGAGGGAGATTGGCCCCTAAAAAGCGAGTATTCCAACCATGTTCCTCAAACAATAAAGCCACCATCTTTAAACCAATGAAGTGCTGTTCTTGTTCCAAGCATAGAAGCAGTGCCCTTGGAGCGGTGTCTGAAGCGTGTCCCTGAATTTTTTTATAAAAGCGATAGCGAGTTAGCACATAATCACATGTCGTAGTTGCAACATGCTCATCAGCTACAGAAATGATATTTTCTTCCCACATATCTCCAGTTACTCGCATTGCGGTTGTAATTAAATTTTCATAAATATCTAGGCTGTTCTTTCCCTGTTGGATTTCTTCCAGCACAATTTCCCAAGCGCTGTCTTGATCACCAGCTAATAAATAGCCTACAAATTTTTGTACTTGAGATTTCATTGTTTCACCTCAGTAAACGTAAAGCTTTTAAGAAACTTGAATAAAAGCTTCTCGTCTCTCTTTTTCAAGATCGCCTAAAATGTATACCACTTTTAGACTAACACATGTTGCCAATAGCAACAACCTAAAAATAGAATAATAACTTTTTATTTTACTACACTCAGTAAAATATGACTAGTATTTCTCTAAATATTCTCCTTTCCCTTTTATTTATGAAAAACACCTCGGCATTTTGTACCGAGGTGTTTTTCAAGTTGTTATCATTTCGTCGGCTAAAAGAATGTAAGTGCGTCTCTTTTTCTTTTATGCATCTTTCCTTTTTTCCACTTTCAATAGACTTTCAAACATATGTATTTATGACTCTTCTGCTCCGACCATAATACTGATAAGATAGAGCGCTGTCATAACTGAGCCGATTGTATTGCATATCAAATGAATATATTGGCTGGTCGCCATAAACAAGTATAAGCTTAGCGACAGCAGCACCGTTCCGAACAAAAAAGACCATTTAAATAATGACAGTGGCCGGTTAAACTTTAGACGCAAACAAAAAATAAGAATAAAGCCTACTAGCGCCATCACAAAGAAACTAACATTAAATAAATTGATGGTTATCACGTTTGTTCACACTCCCTTTGCCCCTGAAACTATTATAACATATTTTTCCTTATCTTCATTCTTTCTCTAGGAGCAAACGCGTCGAAAATTGTTTTTTTAATGTGTTTATGTCACAATATTTTTATAAAAATTCCAAGGAATGAGGGAATGCATTGACTACACCTGAAGCTCAAGATTCAAAATGGTCCATTTTAAATAAAGCCCTTCATAGCTCACAATCTGGCGTTATCGTGACAGACCCTTCTTTGCCTGATAACCCAATTATTTACCTCAATCAAGGGTTTTCCCTTATGACCGGCTATAAGGAAGAAGAAGTATTAGGAGAAAATTGCCGTTTTCTGCAAGGGCCTCTAACAAACCCGCACCACATTGATGAAATTCGCAGCGCTATTAGCCGCAATCAATCAGTCTCTGTTACGCCCGTTAATTATCGAAAAGACGGCTCTTTCTTTCATAATCAGCTAACGATTGACCCGACATATATAGAAGAAGAAGATAAATACTACTTTATTGGCGTTCAAAAAGATGTAACAATAGAGATTACAGCCCAGGAACAGCTACAGCAAGCTTTGGAAGAAGTTGAAAGGCTATCCACCCCTATCGTGCCAATAGAGGAAGGAATCTCTGTTCTTCCATTAATCGGAACGTTAAACGAACGGCGTATAGAAATGCTATTTAATAGCTTCACCTCGCGTAACACAAGCAGCAAAGACCGTTATTTAATCCTAGACGTCTCAGGGTTAGCGCGATTTAATGATTCATTCGGCCGTGATATTCTTAATATTTACAATTGGCTGAAGCTCATGGGAACTCAGCTTGTTTTAACAGGAATTTCTCCTGACATGGCCATACATATGAGCACTATGGAAGATGATATGTCCTTTATTTTAGTCTATCAAAGCATTAAAGATGCCTTACCCAAGCTAAAGCTATAAGCACAAGAAGTGGTTCTTTATGAAAAATAGGTAAAATGCATGAATATGGTAGTCAAAAAATGTTTATTTTTTAATAAATTGGGTTTGAGAGTATACAGTTAGGGAAAACAAGGCGTATAGGAAAATAAATGCGCTTCATAATGGATTTATTTATAAGCATCCTCACTCTAGATCAGGGGATGCTTTTATGCCTTTATTTATTAAATCAATTAGACTATACATATATAAGGAGAGTCTTCATGCATAAAAATCAGGACTTATATCATTTTTTCAAAGAACATTCTCTTCAATTAACCGAAGACTGGTACAATCAGCTCGACGATGAAAATGAGTTCTCTGTCTATTCGAGTAAAAATCCAGCAATTGTGAAAGAACTGAAGCAGCAAAATCAAGATTATTTTCAGCATTTATTTGACGTATTTATAAGAGATGAGGAGTATTTTTTTTCAGATTTTCAGCAGTGGTCGATAGAACTAGCGCGTGATCCAAAGCATTTAAGTACGCCTCTTCACTTTATTATTCGAGAATATTTTAATTCCCAAAAAATTGCCGTTAATTACTTAAAGAAGTTTATCTCTTTGCATTCGAATGAGGTAAGCGTAGATAAGATATTTATGTGGTATGACATTATTGTTAAAGCTTTTGATCTATCTATTTATATCTTTATTCAAGAATATCATAAAAATACGCAAGAGCAGCTGAACGCTCAGAAAGAGTTAATTAATGAATTAAGTTCTCCTGTTATCATGCTTCAAAACAAAGTTGCACTTCTGCCTCTTGTGGGGGATATTGGAACGGTCAAAAGTCAGTTTATTTTAGAAAACACGCTTCAGCAATGCTCGGAAAAAGGCGTTGAACATTTATGTATTGACCTGCTCGGGGTAGCTACGATTGATACGATGATGGCACAAGAGATTTTTAATTTGGTAAAAGCTCTTCGTTTAATTGGTGTGCAAACAATTTTATCTGGAATTCGACCGGAAATTTCTCAAACTGCCATTCGTTTAGGGCTTTCATTTGAACATGTTAAAACTACTTCTTCTCTTGCACAAGCACTTAATTCTATTGGTTAAGCATATGGCTCTCTATTACAGCATAGAGAGCCATATCTATGGTGTTTCAAATTTTACGGGGGTGTAGTAGACACGCCCAATTAACTTTTTCCCTTTGCTATCTTTCCAATCTGCTACGAGTATATACCGATCACTGTCACTGTGAGAGGCAGAATCTACTGTAATAGCAGATGTTTTTTTTATGTCCTTTTTTTCTACTATGTTTTCATAAATAGACTGATTACGAATTTGTTTGTAATAAAGGGCATTAGGTTTTTTACCATCTATTTTAATGGACACTTGACCACCTTCAGAGACGGGAATACTATTTTTCATAACAATTTGTCGAAAATTTCTTCGTTCGCCAAAATCAGCTTCACATTCGGTCCAGCAAAAGAATAAGGGCTTGATGATGGCTTCTTTGCCTTCCGCTATTATTTTTATAGCGGGTGGATAAGAATCTTCAAGCGTTTCAGCTGTAGGAACCTGACATGCGGCTAATGAAAACAAACTAAATAGGATAATCACCACTTTCTTCATACTATGTCCTCCCTTTTTTGTAAACGTGGTGCACGTAAGCGAGTGGGTGCATAATATACTCTTTCGCCTGCAACCAAAAGATTCCTTTTATAATCAACAAAAAAACAGCTGCCTATTTGTTTAGACAGCTGTTTTGTTCTATTTACTTAGCATGCTTATTTCTTTTTTCATATCTTTTTCTACATATTCCATTAAATCAGATACGTAGGTTTGAAGCGGTTTTGTTGCGTCTTTGTGATCATTCATCGTTAATTCATAGATGCTATCGATATTATCAATCATCAGTTCCATATCATCGATGACGCCCGTATGCTTATACATCGTTTTCATCGTAGGATCAAGGGAAGCTAATTCATTATATTCATAGTTTATAGTATTTGAAATATCATCGAGTTCATTGATAAATTGCTTTTTGGTTTTTTTTTCGGCCATAAGCTGATTATACTCTTTAAAAGCAGTTTGAAGGTTTTTCTGAGAGGCAGTCAATACTTTCAGCTGTTCTCGTCCTAAATAATAATCATAAATACTAGTAACAGTAAAATATCCCCCAAATGTGAGCGCGATTCCGACAACCAAACCTATCCAAAACGTGCTCGTTTTAAAAAAATGTTTCATAATGACTCCTTTTATCTGTGTTCTATGTACAACACTAGCTCATGCTGCTGCTTTTTCCTAGGATACACCAAAAACGAAGTGGAAGCTACACTTTTTTTAAAAATTTGTCGAAATTTGTCTTTTTTCTCACAAACTGCAGCACATTACGTTCCATCTCTATTTCTCCACCTGTATACATCAAATTCGTTAACCGCTGTAAAACCAATTTTTTCATAGGTTGGCTTTCCTGCACTTGTAGCATGCAAAATACACGTATCCGCATGTTTTTTTGCTTCAGTAAGAACTTCCTTCAAATATGCGGTGGCCAGGCCTTTTCTCCTCATATGTCTAGCTGTAGTGATACAATACAAGCCAGCTGTACCGTCATAAAAAAAGAGAGACCCAGCTACAGCTGGCTGGTTGTGATAAAGGCCCAGATATAACTGATATTGGTCAGCGTGTTGCATAAGCTCTCTAAACCTTTTAAGAAAGTCAGCTTGATATTCTTTTGGTTTTTGATAGCCGTCTATGTATACCGTTATCCATTCTTTCAATTCAGCTTCTGTGTGCACTCGCTTACATTGAAACCCTTCTACTCCTGTATGTATGTATTCTTTTTCTTGAATGTGCTGAATCATTCCGATCCATTTTTCATAAGGAACAAATCCATTTTTATGAAGAACTGGCCCAAGGTTATCATATGAAGATGGACCGACAATCCATAGAGGTTCCTCCCCTTCCGAAGAGCATATCCCTAACGCAGGCTCAATGTGACGGGTTCCTGCATATATGCCGCGATTGTAAGGAGATGCAGAAATCCATTTAATTTCTGACGTATCCACCTTCACAGATTTCTTCGTATGCTGAAAATACATCCAGTGCTGAATCAAGTGCTGTTCTACTATATCGCTTTGATTTTTTATTTTCACTTCATGTCTCCTTTCTCTTCTAAACTATGTTCCGTTTTCTATTATATACTAGTTAGTCTATTTTCTATGACTCTATCGCAGTTCTTAAATCCTTTTACAAGTTTTTTTTATTTTTTTTGCTATTCTATGAATAGTTTTCTTTTAAGTGGGGTACTAACCTATATAAGCAATACATCATTAAAAAGGAGGATGATATTTATGTCATTTTTATGGGCACTTATTGTAGGTGGTATTATTGGGTGGCTTGCCGGATTAATTACGGGAAGAGACGTTCCAGGAGGTATTATTGGTAACATTATTGCCGGTTTTATCGGTTCTTGGTTAGGTTCAGCTATCTTTGGAAGCTTCGGACCAGTTGTAGGTGGATTTGCTATTATTCCTGCTATTATCGGATCAATCATCTTAGTGTTAATCGTAAGTTTCATTATGAGAAAAATGCGTGGCAGTCATAAACATGCCTAATAAATTATTATATTAGAAAAAGAACCTCCGTTGAAAAAGAGGTTCTTTTTTTATATGAAAAATTCTTAAAATTTACTATTTTTAATTTCATAATATTGAAAAATAAACCTATTAATGTTAATTTAACCATAATCACTATAGAAAAAAGAGGAATTAACATGCTGCTTTCAACCCACTCAAAAGACAAATCCATGTACCAAATACTAATAGAAGAAATCGAACAGACACGAACGTTAATGATTCAAACGGCTGTCCGTGAAGGAATGACAAGTCCTAACACACTTCAAGTTAGTCAATCATTAGATGCTTTATTAAATAAGCTTCAAATTTTCTTCTACCAATAAAAGCCCATGATATGGTTACATACTCATGGGCTTTTATGTTGTATTAGTCCGCTTGATTAACGTGTTCCACTGCTTGGTGAAGGCTACTGAAAGTCGTAATGTCAGCCAAATCTAACCCTAAGTTTACCATCGTCTGAGCAATTTCAGCCCGAATCCCGCTTAAAACCACTTGAATTCCTAATAATCTTAGAGCACCGATTACTTTAAAAATTTGGTCCGCTACCATCGTATCAATAATTGGAACCGCGTATAAATCAATAATCAACCAATTTAGCTTGTAGTCGCTGCCGTGTTGAAGTGCATTTTCCATTAGAATTTGAGCGCGATTTGTATCTAAATCGCCAACAAGAGGAATCACGCCAATTTCTTTCGTAATGCGTACCACAGGAATTGAAAGTTCATCAATTGCATAGCGAGCCGATTGGATTTTGTTTGCAAAGTCGGTCATATATGATTTACTAACCCAGTGTACGGCCTTATCTACTACTACGTTAAAACGAGAAATAACTTGATAGAAGGCATCAAACGTAAACGTTTCAGTTTTTGCTTCTTCTTTAATAATTTCCCCGATAAGATTTCGGTAATAGCTGATTTCTTCCAATGCTACATCCAAAGGAAGCTGAAGGACAACGAGTAAATTCGCTACTTCTCTTCCCCACTCCTCAAGCACTTCAAAGTTTTTTGTATCATTTGTTGAGACAGAATCAGCATATATTTGAATTAAATGAACGCGCCACGGTTCTAACTGTTGTTGAATATCTTTTTCTTCATATCTTTTTTGTTTTGAGAACTCTTCTTTTTTTTCTAGAATTAAATTCGTAATGTGTTTAAGCTTTTTATCTAATAATAATGACTCCATATTGTTCTCCCGTTAAGAATTTGTTTACTTAAAATGATATCACAAATACCGTTAAAAAAAGTAAAACTAAGGGAAAAAGCTTTAAAAAATGAACCGGATGTCCCTTTTTGCGAATAGAATGAGCTAAATTGAATCTAAAACGTACATAAGCTGAACTTCTCTCCTTCCTTTTATCGTTACTTTCACAGTGAATTCTCATACATAACTCTTCAGTTTAATGTTGCGCTATCTTGGCATATATGGTAAATGGATGAAAAAATGTAAAAGGGTTTGCAGCAAGCATGTCGCATGACAGGATGTGTTTTAGGAAAGAATGAAAAGGAATTCCCTATAAAAAGGAGGTTAGGTATATGTCATTTATTTGGATGCTTATTGTTGGAGGACTTATCGGCTGGCTTGCTGGTGTGTTAACGGGACGAGATGTTCCAGGTGGAATTATCGGAAACATCATCGCTGGTTTCATTGGAGCATGGTTAGGCTCTCTAATTTTTGGAGATTTCGGTCCAGAGATCGGCGGATTCGCAATTGTTCCTGCTATTATTGGTGCTGTTATTTTAGTCTTAATTGTGAGTTTTGTTTTACGCAAAATGCGCGGAAATAATAATCATCGACATGCCTGAATAAAAAAGAGAAATCAGCGTCTTGATTTCTCTTTTTTCCTTACTTCTTGTAGCAAAATGTTTTAACAATGACGTACCTGTAAGTGTAATTCTTTATTGCTACATTTAATAATTGCCGCTTGTCACCTCTCACATTTAATACTTCTACACCCTCATATCAAGCGCGTTAGTAATGAGCAGCTCTGGACCTTCGAGATCATCAAGCATATCGGTGAAGATAGCTTCGATATGAACAAGTGAAGTTTTAGCTTTCATTGGACATTGTTGTATAGCTGCTTTCTATTTCGGCTCTACTAATTCAATAAATGATCTTGCTTGTTTGCCCTTTAACTGTGCGTAGTGTGTATCTGTAGCTAATTCAACGGTTTCGTTTTCTAAGTTGACCCACATGCGATAAGATTGTACCTTTATATCCTTTTTTGTTTCCACCGGTTCAAAGTGAAGAATGTAGTTAGGTTTTCGAATCATTTCAGCTTTTTCTTCTCTCCATGATACATCTTTTAACCACTGCTGCACTTTCTGCACTTGATTTTGGTCTTTCATTTTAACCGCATGGCCATATTGATTATCGGCTATGTATTTTTCGATTACGAGCTTTTGTTCAACAGTACCGCTTGAAGCACTGCTTTGCTGACATCCTGTTATCACCCAACAAATAGCAATGAGAACAACTAATCCAGACCATACTTTTTTCATTTACATCTACCTTTCTTTGTGTAATTGAAATGAGATGTTCTTGCTGAATGATGCTACCAGCTGCTCGTTTTTAAATCTCTTTTTGCATTCTCCTTTCTTCATCTAAATCCCTGCTTCATTTGCTCAAAAAAACTGAATCCCCGAAAGGATCCAGTTTTTCGTTACGATTCGACATCTTCTATGACATGAACAGCGCGAATAGCAGCGTTTACTTTTGTATGTTGAATGCGCTCTTTTGCTTCTTGTATAGTCATTGCCTCTACTTCTTGATAAAAAATCACGTTCGCCCATTCATATTCTACTGAATAACGATTTATTTTTTCCACACGGCATCCTCCTTATTGATGAACTAAAATTTGATCAATCATGCCATATTCTTTTGCTTCATCCGCTGTAAAGAATGTATCTCGATCAGTGTCTTTTTTAATTGTTGAAAGCGACTGTCCTGTTCGTTCAGACAGCAGTTCATTTAAGTGGTCTTTTAACCGCAAAATACGCTTTGCTCGAATCTCAATTTCAGCTGCTTGTCCTTTTGCTCCTCCTAGCGGCTGATGAATCATCACTTCGCTATTAGGAAGAGCAAAACGTTTCCCTTTTTGACCGCCTGCTAGTAAAAATGAACCCATAGATGCCGCTAGCCCTATACACAATGTGCTTACGTCTGCACGTATAAGCTGCATCGTATCAAAAATAGCCATGCCCGCTGTAATAGATCCTCCCGGTGAATTAATATAAATGCTGATATCTTTTTCTGGGTTTTCGGCATCTAAAAATAGAAGCTGAGCGATAATACTAGTAGCCACCTCGTCCGTAACTTCACCTGTAAGCATAATCACGCGGTCGAGCAACAGCCTTGAATAAATATCATAGGCACGCTCTCCTTTGCTTGTTTGTTCCACTACATATGGAGTTAAGTTCATGTGACCGCCTCTTTCCCCTGAATTAGTATGAGCAAATTTTTTCACTTTTGCACTGATTTCATGATTTAAAAATGAATCCCCTATCAAATCTTCATCCGTAAATTTAATCATTAGAGAATGCCTTTTTTGCTGTATATGCAAGCTTTCATCGCGGTAAGTCACAGCAACTGCAATTTCTGCCTGTGGATATAAAACGGCCTCTTCCGTGTAGAGCTCTATTAATAGAGGTTCATCGTCGATATGTTTTACTTCGATTTGCCCCTGTTCGTTTTCCCGGTATCCATTTAAGTTTGTCGTTTTAAACAGGCCTTCGGGCAGCTGAATATCAATCGTGATGTTTGTTACTTTTACTTGCGAACGTTCAAATGTAATACAAAGGTGGTTCATTCCTTCTTCTTTTTCCATCACTGATTTTGCCACAGCTAATTTAATCATGCGATGAATGATCCTTTAAAATTTGAGTAACAGACTCAATTACTTTTTGCCGTACGTCCGCTGATAAATTTCGGTTCATAGCGACAAACACATCTTCGTTCACTTGATGCATTTCTTGATTCTGAATTTGTTTGCTTTGGTAAAGAGGGAACTGCGCACCGATATTTTTTACTTCTTCATCACTCATTGAACGCAGCATTTCTTGAATCGAAGCTAGTGACTCCCCTGCTTTTGATAATGTTAAAACGGCTCGAAAGTAGTGAACATGCTGATCTGTATACACGCGTTTGTTCCCTGCTAGCACTAGCGGAGGAACGATTTCTATTTGCGTGTAATACCGTACCGTACGCAGGTTCAAGTCCGCACCTTCATTATTTAATAACTCCGTAATTTGCTTTCCTGTATACGTATTCAAACAATCCCCCCCTTATTAGTTACAGTTAACTGTTACACTATCATTATACTGTAAAGGTTTTGTTTTTACAATTAAAACCATGGTAAATTTTAGATAAATATATGAAGAGAACGAAACAAAGAGCCTAGGTCATATATCCGGGCTCTCTTTACTAAGCGAAAAAACACCTGTGTATATTTCAAACTATTTCTCCTGATACTTCTCGTGCTACACTTTAGTTATCTTAAAAAAGGAGAGAAAATATGATGGGGAATCCACGTATAGATTGCTTAGGGTGTCGATTAGCAAATAACCAAGAGAAATCACATATAATATTTGAAGATTCCTTTGTGACGTGCCTATTAGATCACAAGCCGTTTAACGAAGGACACGTCTTAATTCTTCCTAAAACACATATAGTGGAAATTGACGAATTTGATACTGAACACATACTGGCCGTAATGAATGCAGCGAAGCTAATGACAAAAACAGTAAAGACGCTCTTTTTTCCAGACGGAGTTACTCTCTCTCAAAACGGGGGAATGTTTAACGAGTTAACTCATTTTCACATGCACGTCGTTCCGAGATATAAAGAGGAGTGTTTCGGAGATTTTTATACGCAAATTCCCCAGTTTGCTGAAAAAAATGACGCTTTGGCTGCAACAGCTCAGAAAATGCGCCGCGTCATTCAGCAAATGTCTTTATAAAAAAAACGGCTTCCTTATGGAAGCCGTTCTTTTTACTGACGATCAAACAATGAACTTCCTGCAATACCAGGGTTCGTCATTTCAAATGGATTTAAAATAAGATCTAATTCTTCTTCTGTTAACACATCGTATTGAAGGCAAAGCTCACGAATTGGTTTTCCTGTTAAAATCGCTTCACGCGCAATACGCGATACGACTTCATAGCCTAAGTGAGGGTTAACAGCTGTAATAATCCCTACGCTTTTTTCTACATATTCTTTCATGCGCGTTTCGTTTGCTTCAATTCCTGCTAAACAGTGATCTGTAAAGCTTCTGAAACCGTTGTTCATGATGCTGATTGATTGAAGCAAGTTAAATACAAGCACAGGTTCCATGACGTTAAGCTCCATCTGACCTGCTTCTGAAGCAAGAGAGATTGTTTGGTCATTTCCCATTACTTGAAACGCAATTTGATTGATTAATTCAGCCATAACCGGGTTTACTTTTCCTGGCATGATTGAAGAACCAGGCTGACGAGCAGGAAGGCTGATTTCTCCTAGACCTGCACGAGGTCCAGAGGCCATTAAACGCAGGTCATTTGCAATTTTAGACATATTCGTCATACAGATTTTAAGCGCTGCAGATACTTCTGTATAAGCATCTGTATTTTGAGTAGCATCTACTAAATGCTCTGCATGCACAAGCGGCAGACCACTGATATCCGCTAAGTGTTTGACTACATTTTCAATATAGCGAGGATCTGCATTTAAGCCTGTTCCAACAGCTGTCGCCCCCATATTTACTTCATGCAAGTGGTCACGCGTTGCGCTGATACGCTTAATGTCGCGCGCTAACACGCGGCTGTATGCTTCAAACTCTTGACCAAGACGAACGGGTACAGCATCTTGAAGGTGCGTACGGCCCATTTTAATTACATGATCAAATTCTTGCGCTTTTCGTTTAAACACATCATGCATGTCATTCATTGTAACAAGAAGTTTATTTAATAAGTTCAGCGTTGAAATATGGATAGCCGTTGGAAATACATCATTTGTTGACTGAGACATATTCACATGGCTGTTAGGACTTAATTTACCATATTCCCCTTTGTTATTTCCCATAATTTCAAGAGCACGGTTCGCAATAACTTCATTGGCATTCATATTCATTGACGTTCCTGCTCCGCCTTGAATAGGATCAACAATAAAGTATTCATGCCACTGACCTGCTAAAATCTCATCAGCTGCTTGAACAATTGCATTTCCAATACCTTCATATAAGCGCTTTGTATCCATATTTGCAAGCGCTGCCGCTTTTTTTACAATAGCAAGCGCTTTAATCATTTCTTCATGTACTTTATAACCCGTAATCGGAAAATTTTCTACGGCACGTGCGGTTTGTACACCGTAGTATACGTCTGCTGGGATTTGTTTTTCTCCTAGAAAATCAGCTTCTGTACGATATCCTGCTGTTTCTTGTTTCATAGCTGTACCTGCTTTCTTTTTTAATTAATATCTTCTGCAATCGATGTTTCCATTATCTTTTTAACTTGGTGAGGATCTTTGGTTTGTCCGAGCACCCACATTAATTTAGGAACAATGGCTTCTGTGTTCATGTTTTTTGAGCGAACGACGCTGTCATGATTAATCATTCGGCCTACTTCATAAATGCCCATGTCTTCTCCTTCTTCAAGACACTGAGTCGTAATGACAACGGATACACCGTGGTTTGTTAACTCAACAAGCTTGGCTAAAATGTTACGAACTTGAAATGGAATGCCTCCACTTCCATAGCTTTCAACAACAACGCCTTGATATACATCCTTTAATCCATCGAAAAATTCGGGTTTAATGCCGGGAAACAGTTTAACAACCGCTACATCCGTACAAAGAGATGTATTAACCACCAACTCTTCTTTACTAGAGCGAACGGATTTTGTATATTCCACCGTATTATCATGGATAGACGCCACGTATGGATAATTAATGCTTTCAAATGCATCATAGCTTTTTGTACGAAGCTTAATTGCTCTTGTACCTTGAATCACACGACCGTCAAAGACTACATAAACTCCGCCTGTTTCTTCACATGCAAAGCGAATCGCATCTGCAATGTTGCGCTTCGCGTCCGTTTTACTAAATGAAATAGGAATTTGAGATCCGGTAATCGCAATTGGTTTTTTAGAATGCTGAAGCATGTAAGAAAGAGCTGCCGATGTGTAGGCCATTGTATCAGTTCCATGGGTAATAACAAAACCATCGTATTCATTATAATGCTCTTCAATCGCTTTTGCCATCTCTATCCAACATTCTGGCTGCATATTTGTACTGTCAAGATTCATAAGAGATTTGCTGTCAATTTGACAGTGTTCATTTAAATCAGGTATGTAGCTTAGTAATTGATCTGGCTCCATTCCAGGAACAAGTCCATTTTCACCTTCAAGTGAAGCGACCGTTCCACCAGTTGATAACAATAATAGTTTTTTCAAAACCGACATCCCCTTTGCTTAATTTTTGTAAAAAAACCTGACAATCTATCAAATAAATTATATTCATTTCGCGTACTTCACCTGTAATTATAGTAACCAAAAATCAATAAATCAAGAGAAAAATTATTCGTTTCGCGTACACTTTTCTCTGCAGCAATGATATAATGAATAAAAATGTAAATTAGCTCACGGTTTGATTACAAAGATCTGCGCGCGAGCTGAATGCCTCGGTTTTTTACATACTACACCTACAAAGGAGCGTCATGAATGTTAAGCAGATTAGCTCAACTCAGGAAAGAAAAAAAATGGTCTCTTCAATATACAGCTGACCAGCTTGAAATTGCTAAAAGCACCTACGCAGGATACGAATCTGGCTATCGTCGTCCTTCTCTTGAAGCACTCGTTACAATCGCAGAACTATTTGATACATCAACAGACTACTTGCTAGGTAAGGAAAAAGAACCTCACTCTCTTTCAGATGCACCCATCGAATTAACATCGCCTCAAACTCATACGATTACGGTCGACGGTGCAGAACTATCTCAAGAAGAAATTCAGCAGCTGACGGCTTTTATTCGTGCTAAAAGACAAATTGAAAAAGAAACTGCACCTTCTTCAATTTAAAGAAGATTAGAAGCAGGGTGCTTCTAATCTTCTAGCTGCATTTCTAAATACCCTACTACTTCTTTTGTTATTTCCTCTTCTGTTTCTTCCAGCAGCTCGCCGGTTATCTTGCTGCCTGGGAGCTTCCTCGAAGAACGGATGCCCCAAAACGTGCGTACACAGTGCCAGATAGGAATAAAAAGACTGTCTAAAAACTCATCTTTTTCCAAAATACCCACTTGAATAGTGGTGTGGTAACCGGGCTGAAAAGCATTTTCCCCTTCACGGATCACACCTACAGAAATCTCTATCCCTTTTTTTTCAAAAGCTTCTTTATATTGTGCATATATTGATTTGAGAAGTTCTTGCATAGATCTTTCAACTGTATGTATATGTTGCTCTAACTGCGGCGTAAATTGTTTTGCGGTGTATTCCATCTATCTCCCTCTTCTTTCGGTTCCCTATCCCTTATTTTAGCGACTTTCATTTTATTGTATCATAAGAAAAGCTTTTATCTGTCTAGCAGAAAACCCCGCTTTTTTATAGAAAAGCGGGGTTCATACGTACCTTTACGAGCAATAGCTTACATTGCTTTGTCTTGTTTAGAAGATGATTTTAATTTTTTATTTTTAGTTGGATCTGGCTCATTAGAAGACATGATGATGTTTCCTTCGCCGTTGCACACTTTGCACTTTATAAATCCAAATTTCTTACCGGCTCCTTGGCATTGTGGACAAACATATCGAATTGGCATAAACTGTACCTTCCTTCTTTCTAATTTATACCTGCGCCTTGAAAGCGCCTGTGGCTAGTTTATAATTTTATTATAAGTTGTACAATCCACCCTATCAAGACGTGCCAAATTGCACATCTTTAATGGCAAGAAATCCTCCCTTTCTAAAATTCACCTGAAAAATGAGTCGATAGACAGGAAAATTTCTTTTCTTGTCAAAAGGCAATACGTCAGAGGAAGTTTCTTATTGGATATAATTAGCGATTGTTTGCGCTGAAAATTTTGCGTTTTTTCGCGAAGTTATAGGTTAAACAACCGTTTTATCTCGGATTTCTTTTGAAATGGTTACGTCTTTCCAAAGCTGTTCGTATTTATAACCCGTTAAACTTTCACAAACCGCTTTCGCTTCAGGAGTAACGTCTTTCGCTCGGCCTCCCTTTTTTCTTCTTTGAATTTCAGTTAATAAGATTTTGTGATTTTCCGGACTTATTTTAAACCATATAGTTGCGATAATTCCAGCGAGAATCAAAATAGCAGGTACAATCATGAACAGCTTTTGCAAGCCGGCTAGCGTAGACGCTGACTGCTCGGCGTTTGGTACATAGCCAATATTCTTTAAGGCAACACCAACCAGAAAAATCGCAAGCGCCTGAGAAGATTTTCGAATAAACGACATCAGCCCTGCATACACGCCTTCTCTTCTTTTTGTCGTAATCATTTCATCTACATCTGATACGAACGGCAGTACATTCCATGGAATCATAATCGCTCCAGAATGACCGCTTCCTAAGAAAAATGCTGCTAAGTAAATAAGAACTAAAGAGCTGTCTGTTGTTAGGAAACTGAATAAAACAATGCCCGTTCCCCAGATGATCATGCTGAAGTTATAGGTTAATTTATTTCCTAACTTAATGGCTATGTATGTAACAAGAGGAATAAATAGCACCTGTGTAATTTGCACAAAGCTTAGGGTGTCTGCATAAATAGCTTCGCGCAGCATGTAATAGGCAATAAAATAAAAGAAAAGAGCATTAAATACATCCATTGCAATGTAAGATGCTAAGTACATGGCAAGGTACACGTTAAACGACTTATTTTTAAATGCACTTCCAAAACTGATAAAAAGCTGCTTAAATTCTAACCAAAATCTGTTTTTCTTTTTTCGTTCCACTACTTCTCCGCTATCCCAAGTTCCTTTATAGACAAAAATCCATGGAAGAGCAAAAAGAAGACCAAAGATAATGCCCATGATTAAATATCCTTGTCCACCTGGAAACGCATCAATGATTCGTTTTGGAAAGAAAGCTCCTAAAAATGAAGCGCCTTGCGAAAAGACCATGCGTATTCCCGTCATTTTCGAACGAATGCTATAATCTGTCGTCATCTCTGCTGCTAGCGTATTGTAAGGAACCATGACCATACCAAACGCCGTGTTAAATAAAAGGTAGGCTAAGATAAAATAGGTGTATTTGAACATATGCGAGCCTTCAATAGGAATCCATAGCATAGTGAACGTGATGGCAACTGGAATGATTCCAAAAAGAAAAAAGACTCTTCTTCGTCCTTTTTTTGTCTGAAGATGATCAGATATGTACCCAATGGTTGGATCTAACAAAGCATCCCACACTTTTCCAAGAGCTACAATCGTTCCTGCTTCTACAGGAGAAAGCCCGACTACATCCGTTAAAAAAACCATAAATAATGTGCCGATAATAAAAAAGGATCCTCCGCCAAACAAATCCCCAAATCCATACGCTACCATATTACGAAAGCGCACTTGTTTTGTTTTCCCTTGCATATGCAGCCCTCCCCCTGAGTAAATAGACTAGCTTCCTTTGTTATTCACTTTTTTCTATTTTACTAAACTACCCCTTGAAAAATAAGGAATATGTCACCTTTTCTACTCAAAAGAATAAGATACTTCTTGGTCATATAAATAGAAAAAGGGCTGGGTAAACCGTTCTTTTTTATCCTCTATTATAAGTTGACTTTTTTTTCACAGCTGTTATAATTCAACCCATCGCTTGTTATTCAACTATAAAATGCAAACTTGAACATTTGACATCTGAGCTGTGACGAATAAAATAATAAGTATGAAACCTATTGATATCTTTAAAGCATTATCTAATGAAACTCGATTAAATATATTGGAGTGGTTAAAAGAACCTGAAAAGCATTTTAAAGACAAACAAGCACATTTGCCTAAGGAGGTCAGCAGCAGAGGCGGTGTTTGCGTGGGAGATATTCAGGAAAAAGCTCAGCTGTCTCAGTCCACAGTGTCCAGTTATCTTTCCATGATGCAAAAAGCAGGTTTGTTAGAGTCAATTCGGCACGGTCAATGGACATACTATCGCCGAAACGAAGAAACGCTTCAAGAGCTTTCTTCATTCTTACGAAAAAAACTTTAACGAGTTTTTTTCACTTATTATATCTATTTTTCTAGATATACAAATATAAAGAAATATTGGAGTGATAAACGTGAAGTTGTTGGTTTATTTGATTGCGGTTCTAGGCGGCGCTGCTTTAAGTATGGAAGGCGCTATTGCCGGAGAACTTGGAAAAACAGTGGGGAAACTTGAAAGCAGTTATTATATTTTTATCATGGGAACACTCATTTTAGGTCTGACCACTTTATTTGCTGGAAAAGGAGATTTACCTTACGTCTTAAAAGCACCTAAGTGGAATTTAACCGGCGGTTTATTAGGTACGGTGTATTTAACAATTCTAGTGATTAGTATCCCCTTTATCGGAATTGGCGTTTCAATGGTTGCTGTTATTGTGGGCCAAATGATTACAAGTATGATTATTGAGCATTTTGGTTGGCTTGGCAGCAGCAAAATTAAAATTAACAAAGAACGCGTAATGGCTATTGTATGTATGGGAATTGCGCTTGTACTTATTTTCTAGGAGGGTTTTACGATGAGTTTATTGATGGTGATACTTACCTTAATAGGAGGATTAACGCTAAGCGCTCAGTCTTCTATTAACGGCACACTAAGTAAAAAAACAGGTACGTTTGAAACAGCTTTTTTAACCTTTGCAACAGGCGCCATGATTTTAACAATTGTCGTCGTATTCTTTGGGCAAGGAAACATTCTCTCGGTTTTCGATGTCCCTAAATGGCAGCTTACCTGCGCTTTATTCGGAGCATCTTATTTATTTCTAACGGTTTTAGCTGTACCTAAAATTGGTGTAACAGCAGCTAATATCTCAACTGTTATCGGTCAGTTATTTGCAAGTATGATTATCGACCATTTTGGCTGGTTTGGAAGCAAGGAAGTACCCTTTGATCTATCTCGCTGGATTGGTGTAGCATTTATGTTATTAGCTCTTTATTTTATTTTTAAAGGCAATAAGAAAACAGCAGCATAAAATGTTCATGAAAATAGTCAAGTGCCCCTATGTAAAGGCGCACTTGGCTATTTTTTGTACGTAAACCGCATTTGAATTTTCAATCAATTATTTAGAACATATTTTATTTAAACTAAATTGATTTTAAATAAGGTAAATTCCACAAAAAAAATTGTGCATACCTTCCTGCCTTTGTTCAAAAGATAAAGAGGCAGATCTAGAAAATCAGCTACATAAACGAACAGGTAAGGTGGGTTTTTTCGTGGGAAAATTTTTATTTTTAGCAGCATTTGTCTTTTTTTGTTTTACGCTTTCCATTTCCGCAGAAGAAAATATACCAGAAGAAAATATAGAATCACACGTAAGTCAGCCTGTTGTAAAAGATTTTATTTATCAATCTCTTGAACCTTGGGTACATCAAGATATTACTTCTCATTATGAGAAGGTTTACGGTAAACAGCATAAAAAAGTAAAAGTTCGCCCTATTAAAAAAGATGATATCGGGATACAAATGGGTGAAATACAGCCCGGTAAAGGCGGTAAGTTCACTCATATTGTGCGGGTGAAAATCTTAAACTTAAAAGTAAAACCTGAAGGAGAAGATGAATTTTTTGCAACGGATACGCTTATTTATAAAGTGAATATCAACGAACTTTCTGCTGAAAATGATGTAGAAAACGTCGTAAAACTACTCGAGTATAAACATCAAGAAAGATAAAATTCCAACTCTCCCCCCTTTTGAAGGTATTTATTCCTCTATTCAAAAGGGGCTTTATTATGAAGTGTGTTTTCTCTTCACATATTTAGGGAATATAATTATCACTTATCCCCTAATTTTTTCATATTGCTAGTGCATAAGGTATGAACTTGATAACTTTTTGTCGGTTTTTATCTATTTCTGTAGGGTTTCCTGTAGGATGAAAAAGAAAGTAAAGCGCTTTAATTATCGTGACAGAAAGGTTGAGGATAGCTGTCCTGCGTAACTGGAAATCAATAGGTATTAAGAACTGCATGCAACGACAAAAGTTGACAACCAAAGATTTCAGAATAATAATAATAAAGCAACAATGTTTACAACAGTGTTTAAATGAAAGACTTATTTTACATGAAAGGTGTTAGTCAGATGAACAATTTACATCGAAGAATGGGAACATTCGCGTTAACCATGACGGGACTTGGATCAATTATTGGTTCCGGCTGGTTATTTGGAGCGTGGCGAGCAGCTCAAATTGCAGGGCCGGCTGCTATTTTATCATGGGTCATTGGAATGGTCGTTATTTTATTTATTGCACTTTCTTACAGTGAATTAGGATCCATGTTTCCCGAAGCCGGCGGGATGGTCAAG
Source organism: Priestia sp. YIM B13490 (assembly GCF_042787735.1). Taxonomy (NCBI): domain Bacteria; kingdom Bacillati; phylum Bacillota; class Bacilli; order Caryophanales; family Bacillaceae; genus Priestia; species Priestia sp. YIM B13490. The sequence continues at coordinate 861,392 of NZ_JBHZOT010000001.1, read as the reverse complement.
TATACGCAGTACTCACACGGTTCGTTTATTGGTTTTATCGCTGCTTGGGCAAACTGGATTGCGATTGTATCCGTTATTCCAGTCGAAGCAGTAGCTTCTGTACAGTATATGAGTTCGTGGCCTTGGAAGTGGGCACAGTGGACAAGCCACCTCGTAGAAAAAGGAACGTTAACTGGCGAAGGATTAGCTATCGCTACTGTGCTATTGATTATTTACTTTTTACTGAATTATTGGACAGTTGGACTATTTTCCAAGGCCAACTCGTTAATCACTATTTTTAAAATTGTTATACCGGGACTTACAATTGGAGCACTTTTATTTGTCGGCTTTCACGGCGAGAACTTCACTTCTGGAAGCAGCATCGCACCAAACGGCTGGGCTAGTGTGCTAACAGCTGTTGCTACGTCTGGAATTGTATTCGCTTTTAACGGCTTTCAAAGCCCCATTAATATGGCTGGAGAAGCAAAGAATCCTGGGAGATCTATTCCAATTGCGGTTGTAGGCTCAATTTTAGTGGCTACTGTCATTTATTTGCTTCTTCAAATTGCTTTTATCGGGGCGGTAAATCCTTCTGATATTGCGAAGGGATGGAGTCATTTAAATTTCAACTCTCCATTTGCAGATTTAGCCATTGCCCTTAACATTAACTGGCTTGTCATTGTCCTGTATGCAGATGCGTTTGTTTCACCATCTGGAACAGGTATTACGTATACAGCTACTACTGCTCGAATGATTTATGGTATGGAACAAAATAAATATTTGCCAAGTGTTCTAGGACGCCTTCATCCTATTTATGGTGTTCCGCGTCAAGCCATGTTTTTTAACTTAGCTGTTGCTCTTGTCTTTTTGTTTTTATTTCGAGGCTGGGGCGTGCTTGCTGAAATTATTTCAGTCGCTACGCTTATTTCTTACATTACAGGTCCTGTTACGGTTATGACGCTAAGACGAACTGGAAGCGATTTATATCGTCCCCTTCGTTTAAAAGGATTAAGCATTATTGCGCCGCTCGGCTTTATTTTTGCTTCATTAACGCTATATTGGGCGCGCTGGCCGCTAACTGGACAAGTTTTGTTTATTATTTTAATCGGTCTGCCTATTTATTTTTATTATCAAGCAAAGGCTAAATGGAAGGGATTCCGCCAGAACTTCAAAGGTGGCGTATGGATGGTTGTATACTTACTTTGTATGATGACTATTTCATGGCTTGGAAGCGAAAAGTTTGGGGGCCTTAACGTCATTAAATATGGATGGGATATGGGAATTATTGTTGTTGTTTCTCTTCTCTTCTACACATGGGCTTTAAAAAGCGGCTTTAAAACGGAGTATTTAGAGAATGGAAGAAAAGTAAATGACGACTTAAAAGCAGCAGCGGCTGAAACAGCCGCTTCCAAAGAGTCATAACAAAAGCACCTTGCTCATGCAAGGTGCTTTTTAGTGAGCAGTTCTAACTTTTTTCAGCACGTCTTCGATCGTAATTTGATCTAAATGCCTGATTACGCTTTGCTCACTCTCTGTAAAAATGTCGTCCATCACTGTTTGAATGTTTGATTTGACAATACAGTCAGCGTCAGGGTCGCCGCTGCACCAGTGAGGCTTCAGCGTTCCTGTCGATATAACCCGGTAAATCAATCCAAGACTTATTTCAGCAGGGCTGCAGCCTAAAGTATAACCGCCGCCTAGCCCTTCTTTTGTCCGAACCAAGTTGTTTTTTCTGAGTGTACTCATTATTTTCCGAACCCGTGCAGGATTGGTACAGATGTTATAAGCAATCGATTCACTGCTTGCTCGGTGATCTGGTAAATTTGCTAGGAACACTAAGCTGTGCACGGCAATGGTAAATTCACTGTTCATCTTCCATAAACCACCTTTTTTCTTTCTCTACTGTAACGTTAAGTGACACAGTTGGAAAAGTCAAGAGAGCAAGGAGGGAAAGAAGAACTGTAGCTTTATTTATTCACGGTCTTCTTTTTCTATACTTTCTACTTCATTAGCTGAGTTGATTTCAAGGTATACCGTCTTTTCTTTTAAACTGCCCTTTTCTTCTTTTTCAAAGTCTGTGCTTTTTTGATACGTTTTTTTGCCGTTTGGAACTTTTACCGTTATATGTTTGTTACTTTCTTCTATAAAAACACCTACAATTTTACGCTCGTCTCCATCTTGTTCATAAACGCCATTTTTATCTGCTTTTGCTTTTGGAGTTAATTCAATACTAGTTGCTTCTTGTTTAGCTGCGTCAATTTCAGCTTCTACTTCTTTATTAATCATATCTTTTAGCTGTGAGCCTTCCACTTCCATCCCAGAGCTTTTTGGTACTTTAACGAGTTGATCATCGATATTCAGCGTTATTTCTTTTTCAGCGTCTTTTTTTAACGTACCGATCAAGTCAAAATCTTCATCTTTCCCTTTTTTAATGTCCGGGTCACTCGAATACTGCTGTAGCTTTGTCAATTCTTGACGGTCTTCAATTGGTTTTTCCTCTGCTTTATGATTATCAGATTTTGTTTTATTAGCTGGTTCACCTGAACAAGCTGCCGCACTTCCAATCATACATATAGCGATTAAAGACAGGGTTCCTTTTGTTAGCTGTTTTTGCATATGTATTCTCCTTTTTCTTTTTTATTTCCACCTTTATACATATGTAAAACAAAAAAAGTGAGACATAACTACATACAGGAAACCTACGTTCATTCTACTCGTGAAAAAATCCGAACAGATTAAATTCTCTTTCAAGAATCAAACCCGTTCGGATTTTCTTTTAACTAAAACACTTTTGTCCTAGCCTCTTTTTTAAAGCTGCTGTTGCTTCAGTATATGATTTGCTTCTTCTAAGTAAGTCACATACGCCTGTACTTGTTTATCACCGTAATTATCTAATTCAAACAGCGCTTCTTGTATAAAATTAAAATTATCAATAATATGCTGTGTTTTCATGCCTCGGCTTGTGAGTAAATTGTTTAACCATAAGGCGTAGTCCGTAAAAATTTGCAGGTTGTCTAACTTATATGTTGTCTCAAGATACTTCATATGATAATGATTATCTTCATGGCATCTTTCTTTGCCGCGCTCTCCGAATTTTTCGAGCAAAGAAGGTTCTAACTCGTAGATTTTATCCGTTACTCTTTCGACGATCTTATTAACGGGAAGTGAACTCATCGTGCCACCACTTTGTACTGGGAAACTTTTGGGATGACGGCTGCCAGTTCTTGATCAGGGTATTTTTTCTCTAAATCATGAATACGCTTGAAATCTTCGCTTCGTACCCAGCTTAAATAATTCTCTTTCGTATCAAATGTAAGCTGAACGGTGAGCTCCCCTGCTCGCTTATCGTTTTGAAGAAGTAGAAAGTCTACAAATCCTGGAGCCTCGTCGACGGATTTTGAACGACTTTTATAAATTCCAATCACTTCTTCAGCTTTTTCATCCGGTACATTAAATGTTGAAAATACGGTGTACATCTTTGTTCCTCCCTTTATGATACAAAACCTGGGTTCTTTTCTCTTTATTGTACATCATATGGGAGATGAAATGGTGTTACGTTTAGATTTCACAGCGGTTACAGCAGATTTTTAAAACAAAAAGCCCTTTGAAACAGCGTTTCAAAGGGCTTTTTTACCGTTATTAGTTTTCGATTTTTGTTAATTGTTCTGTATGTGTTTTTACACGTGCTGGATCAATTGTAATACGGGCAACGCCTGAATCCATTGCCGCTTTTGCTACAGATTCTGCTACAGCTGGCGCTACGCGAGGATCAAATGGTCCAGGGATAACGTAATCTGCGTTTAGCTCTTCTTCTGTAATAAGGGCTGCAATTGCTTCAACAGCAGCTTTTTTCATTTCTTCATTGATATGAGTAGCGCGAACGTCTAACGCACCGCGGAAAATTCCAGGGAATGCAAGAACGTTATTTACTTGGTTAGGGAAGTCTGAACGACCTGTTCCAATAACAGCCGCTCCTGCTTCTTTTGCCGCGCCTGGCTTGATTTCTGGATTAGGATTTGCCATCGCAAAGATAATTGCATCTTCATTCATTGATTTAACCATCTCTTGAGATAATGCATCTGCTGCAGATACGCCGATAAATACATCTGCGCCTTTAATTACATCGCTTAGCGTACCGCTTTCTTTGTTTACATTTGTATAAGAAGCCACTTCCGCTTTTACTTTGTTCATACCTTGAGGGCGTCCTTCATAAATAGCACCTCTTGTATCACACATAATCATGTCACGTACGCCGTAAGAATAAAGAAGTTTTGTAATGGCAATGCCGGCAGCTCCTGCTCCGTTTAAGACGATTTTTAAGTCTTCCATTGATTTGTTTACAATTTTTAATGCATTTACAAGTCCTGCTACCGTTACGATTGCTGTACCATGCTGATCATCATGGAATACAGGAATATCTACTTCTTTTTTCAAGCGCTCTTCAATTTCAAAGCACTGTGGAGCTGCGATATCTTCTAAGTTAATGCCTCCGAATGTGTGAGCCATTAATTTTACAGTTTCAACAATTTTATCTGTATCTGTTGTATCAAGTGCAATTGGGAATGCGTCTACGCCTGCAAAGCTTTTAAATAAAATTGCCTTTCCTTCCATAACAGGAAGTGAAGCTGCAGGTCCGATGTTTCCAAGGCCAAGAACAGCCGTACCATTTGTCACAACGCCGACCATGTTTCCTTTCATTGTGTAATCATACACCGTTTCTGGATGTTCATGAATTTCTTTACAAGGTTCTGCTACTCCTGGAGAGTAAGCTAAGCTTAAATCTTGAGCGTTTTGAACTTCAACTTTTGATTTAACTTCTAACTTACCTTGTTTTTCTTGATGCATATGTAGTGCTTGATCACGTAGTGACATAATTGTATTCTCTCCTTTTTTTCTATACATTTAAATTTTTTGATGAATTTATTTAACACTTGCTTTTTATCTCCATAATTGTAAGACAACCTGACCGAATAAATTCACTGACAAGTGCCATTATGAAACAAGGAATATAAAAAGTAAACTATCTTGCTTAAACCACTTCTGCGCTTTGTTATTATAAAGTCTAGACGCAGCGGCAACTCATGTTTGTCTCACTTTAAGTTGTCTGATATACAGACAACTTAGAAAGCATACAACCGCTCACTATAGCGCTTTCAAATACGTTTCAGAAAAATCGACGGCTTTAGGCATTGAAAAGAAGTATGCACGTGCTGAACCGATTTTTTCAGCTTTTATTCCTTTTGCTTCAATAAACGCTTCACCTATCTTTTCAAACAGCTCTTCTCTAAACTCTAATTCTTTATACGTCTTCCATACTCGCTTTCCTCCATCCATAACTGGAGATCCTTTTTGAATCACGTTTCGATATGGAATACGATATTCTGCTAGATGAAAAGAAGTATTGTTCCCAAACCCGACACCTAATAATAAAACAAAGGCATGTTTTTTGTAAAGCCTTTCAAGAGGAGAATTTTCGCCTAAACTGAATTCAAGGGGATGATCTCTTAAGATGTCTTCGCTGCCCTTTCCCCAAGCGGCGAATGAATACATTGGATGGCTGCTTCTTCTTACGCCAGGGTATGTTCGAAAAGTTTCCACGATTTGTCCCATACCGCTTGTTGGTGTATGAGCTGGATCATATGCGGGCATCGTTTCCCGAATAGTTTCCCACCACTCTTTTGGCACAGCCGGATTGCCCCATTCTGATGGATCCGAAAGATCGACCGACTGTGACGGCATCACGATCGTTCCTTCCTCTGTCACTGTCTCCATTAAAGCTTGAACAACGGCTACTGAACCTCCGTTTACCCACCCTAATGAAGATAGCGAAGAATGAACCATGATAGTCATCCCTTTTGTTATGCCTAACCTGCGTAAATCTTCTTTTAATGTATCTTTCGTTCTAGGATGATCTGTTGCTTGGACAATGTGCTTCATCGTAAGCTCCTTACTTATGGTGCTGCTAGAATGTGTTGCCGGACTCTAGCAATATATGTAAAACTTATGTTTCCATAATAGTAAGAATAACACCAATTGTCAAATTATTTAAAGTAATAGAAAAACTTAGTTTTATTCATATCAGTTATCATACAACTGACTTGTTGGTAAGGTTTATTTCTTTCAATTATCTTACTATAATAACCGCTACTGAAGCTTTTCAATAAATTAAAAAGAAGAATATTCCTATAAATAAAAGAAATACTAATGAAGCTATACTATTTACCTATCACTATTTTCAGGAGGAATGTGTACAATGAGCACATCAAAACTTCCGCCGCTCACGTCCTCAGAGCTTGCTAACTTATGGATGACTTATCAGGAAAAAACGATGATTTTGAGGTTTTTAGAATATTGTCTTGAAGGTAAAGAAGATCATAAAGAGCTTTTTGAGCTGTATTATAGCTACTCATTAAATATTACCGAGCAAATCAAAGAAATTTTAGAGCACGAAGGTGCAGTTATTCCTTTAGGCTTTACTAAACATGATGTAAATCTAGGAGTGCCGAAACTGTTCGACCCTATGTTTGAAGTCATGTACGTACGCTTAATGGCTCAAATTGAGACTGGACTGTTCGCTTTGCATTCAACGATGTCCTACCGGGAAGATATCAGAAGTTTTTTCGTAAACGCAACAGCAGAAGCGCAGCAAATATACAATCAGTCTACTCAGATATTATTAGAAACCGGCGTCATTGCAAAGCCTCCTTACGTTTCAATGCCAAAAGAAGTTCGGTTTGTCCACGAACAAAATTATATCGGAGGGTTAAGCTGGCTTAGTGAAAAAAGATCACTTAATACAATTGAAGTGTCTCTTATCCAACATGCGGTTGATACAAATCTTGTAGGAATGCAGCTGATGATTGGCTTTGCTCAAGCAGCTAGCAACAAAGAGGCACAGCAGCATTTTGTCAACGGAATGAAGCTTTCAAAAAAAATTGAAACAGAACTAGGAGATATTTTACGTCATAGCTATATAGAGCCTCCTGCTACGCATGCAGGAAAAGCGACAAGCTCAACGATCTCCCCTTTTTCAGATAAATTAATGATGTACAACACGAGTCTTCTGAGCACCTTTGGTCTAGGAAGCAATGCTTTAGGAGGCGCTTTTAGTTTACGAAGTGATTTGCCACTGAAGATGCTGCAGCTGGCTAAAGATATTTATTTCTTTGCGAAAGAAGGCGGTAAAGTCATGATTCAAAACGGATGGCTTGAAGAGCCTCCTCAAATTGAAGATCGCAATCAGTTAACTAAAAAATAGGTTCTTTCCTATAGGAAAGCTAGCTGCTCTACGTGCAGCTAGCTCTATTTGTTTTTTTAGTATACTGTTTTTAGGGCTAGTACGTAACAACTGTTTGCGTTATTTAGAAGTTTTCCCGTCTTTTTCTCAGTCGTTTAGCTCGTACTTCCACTTAATTTATAACAAAAAAATAAAATAAAAGGTATTTTCTCTGAGCTGACGAAATCTTTCTATATAAAATAGAAAGGAGAAAAGTATGTTTCCTATTCTTCTTACACCTCGCACTACACTGCGTGAAATAACAGAAGTCGATGTAGATACTATCTTTGACTGCTTCTCTCAGAAAGAAGTTATTAGATATTACGGGCAAGAAAAATTCACAACAATTCAAGAGGCTCTGGTTCTGATTGATATTTTTGCTGAAAATTACAGAAAGCAAAAAGGCATGCGCTGGGGAATTGAACGGCTCGATACGGGGGAATTAATCGGGACAGTTGGATTTAATCAGTGGAACCAAAAGCATAAGCGCGCGGAAATTGGCTATGACCTACTCCCTCAGCACTGGGGGCACGGCTATGCTTCAGAAGCTGCTTCGGCTGTTATGGCTTATGGCTTTGATACCCTTCAGCTAGTGAGGATTGGAGCTGTTGTGTTTCTTGAAAACAAAGCATCACAGCATGTGCTTGAAAAGCTCGGGTTTCAAAAAGAAGGAGTGTTAAAAAACTATATGTATCAAAACGGAAAAGCTCATGATACGTTTGTTTATAGTTCCCTGCCTGCTACATAATAAAAAAGGATTCTTTTCTTAAGAAGAATCCTTTTTCCTTTTATTTAAATGCCGCATACCCATCATCAGCCATGATGACGCTGCCGTTTACAGCTCCCGCTTCTTCTAAGGAAAGCAAATAAACCATATCTGCAATTTGTTTTGGTGTAGTAAGCTTTCTGCTCATCGTTTTCGCTTTCATTCCTTCAATCATACCGTTTTCTTTATAGCCTTGAATAATGGGCGTATCAACAAATCCTGGCGCAATGGCGACGACGCGAATACCGTATTTAGCGAGATCTAGCGCAGCTGATTTCGTCATCATCACAACAGCTCCTTTCGTTGCGTGATAGGCATAGGTACCGGGTGAGGCTAAGAAGCTAAAAATAGATGCCGTATTGATAATGACGCCTTTAATACCTAACTCTCTCATTTTCCTGCCCGCTGCCATAATCCCGTATGTAACGCCGTGCTGATTCACATTAATAATGCGGTGATATTCTTCTAAGTCTTGATCCAAAATAGACGTAGGGCGTCCAATACCTGCATTGTTAAACATCACATCAATTCGCCCAAAGCGGTTCACGGTTTCTTCAATCAGTGCTTCCACTTCTTCAAACTTTGTGACGTCCGTTTGCACAAATAAAGCGCTCCCTCCAGCTTCTTCAATTTTTTGAAGGGTATCTTTTCCTTTCCCTTTATCATAATCAGCAATGACCACCGCGTCTCCTTTTTGCGCAAACTTTAAGGCAGTTTCTTTGCCAATTCCGCTTGCTCCCCCTGTAATAACCGCTACTCGTTTTTGCTGCATGTTTCTCCCTCCTTGGTGAAAATTCCTTTCTTTTACATTATAGCATTCTTTTTTTCTATCAGCTGTTTCTATTGATTACTTCATTGCCGTGAAATTAGTTAACTGGGACATAGTTGAACGCCTTTTTTAATAAAAATCAGCGTGTGTACAAGCAGTCTGTTATTTTTTGCATTTACTATAGTGTAAGGAGGTGATGGTTATGCATGAACACACAGATAATGTATCTATTCCCCGTCCTCCGGATGTGGTGACAATTCTGTGGGAGCGAAATCCTTTGGATAGACAAGCTCCTCGTACTGTCGTAGAAGCAACAGTAATCGGCAGCGCAAATCCTTGCGGACGTTTGTTAGCTCAAGGTCAGCGCTACCGCACTGCAGCTCATTGTTTGCTTGACAACGGCTTTGAACAAATTACTGCTGAAAGATTAGGAGTATTTGGAGTAGCTGTATTTGTTAGAGAATATTAAAATAGAAAAAAGGGACCTTTCTGTAAGTTTAGAAAGGTCCCTTGATACGTATTATGCGTGGAAATTCGTGCCGTCTGTTACAGCTTCGATTACACCAGCGCGAATGACAAAGTCACCAAAGTGCTCGCCTTCTTCTCTCTCTTTTGCATAGCGAGGAAGCAGGACGCGCAGTTCGTTTAAAATTTCTTCTTCACTGATATTTTCACGGTACATTTTACTTAAGCGGCTGCCATCAAATGCTGCTCCAAGATACATATTGTATTTACCCGGCGCTTTACCGATAAAAGCAATTTCACCTAAAGCAGGACGTGCACAGCCGTTAGGACAGCCCGTCATACGAATGGTAATTTCTTTATCGCGAAGGCCGTTTTCATCTACAATTGCTTCAATTTTCTCAAGAAGAACTGGGAGATAACGCTCAGCTTCTGCCATCGCAAGCCCGCATGTTGGAAGCGATACACAAGCTAATGAGCTGCGGCGAAGAGCCGAATAATGCTTGCCGTCAGTTAATCCATATTGTTCGATGAGATCACTAATTTGTTTTTTCTTTTCAGTTGATACGTTCGCGATAATTAAATTTTGATTGGCCGTTAAACGGAAATCACCGCTATGAACTTTTGCAATTTCACGAAGACCCGTCATAAGCTTATAGTCTTCAAAGTCAGCAATACGTCCGCCTTGAACAAAAAGAGTAAAGTGCCATTTTCCTTTTACACCTTTTTCCCAGCCGTAGCGGTCGCCGTTATGATCAAAGTGATAAGATTTTGCTTCTTCTAAGCTCCAGCCCAGACGATTTTCAAGCTCTTCTTTTACCGTTTCTAATCCAAGACGATCAACCGTGTATTTAAAACGCGCGTTTTTACGTACAGAGCGGTTTCCGTAATCACGTTGAATCGTAATGATTTTTTCAGCTACTTCTAGAATTTGATCAGGTCGACAGAACCCAATCACTTTTGCAAGCTGAGGGTAAGTTGCTTTATCTCCATGCGTCATACCCATACCGCCGCCGATTGCTACGTTAAAACCAACAAGTTTCTCGTCTTCTAAAATGGCAATAAAGCCAAGGTCTTGTGAATACACGTCAATATCGTTAGACGGTGGAACAGCTACGCCAATTTTGAACTTTCTTGGCAAATAGAGCGGACCATACATTGGTTCCACTTCTTCTTCCACTTCCGGTGTGCTGATCACTTTCTCTTCATCTAGCCAAAGTTCGTGGTACGCTCTTGTACGAGGCAATAAATAATCACTTAATTTTTTTGACCATTCGAATACTTCAGCGTGTACTTCTGACTGATAGGGATTCGGATTGCACATTACGTTACGGTTTACATCTCCGCAAGCTGCAATTGTATCTAATAACGAAGCATGAATTTCTTGAATCGTTTTCTTCATGTTCCACTTTAAAATTCCGTGCATTTGGAATGCCTGACGAGTCGTCAGCTTTAACGTTCCATTTCCGTATTTTTGTGCTAAATCATCCATCACTAGCCACTGTTCTGGTGTTGAAACACCGCCTGGCGTACGGACGCGAAGCATGAATTGGTAAGCTGGCTCTAGCTTTTGTTTTTGGCGTTCGTTACGAAGATCTCGGTCATCTTGCAAGTAGCTTCCGTGGAACTTCATCAAACGATTATCGTCTTCAGAAATACCTGAGCTGATGCGGTCGAGCATTGTTTCTCCTAATGTACCGCGCAAATAATTACTTTCATCTTTTATGCGCTCAACGTCACTTGGAGGACCTTCGGGCGCTTTTAAAATTTTGTTTACCATGTTGAAAATCTCCTTTCAATCCTCAGTATACATCACGCTGATAACGTTTTTGTTTCTTCATTTCAGCAAGGTAACCTTCCGCCTGTTCACGGCTCATCTTGCCTTCTGTTTCGATAATTTCAACTAGCGTGTTGTGCACGTCGCGTGCCATATTTGTTTTATCTCCGCACACATAAAAAGATGCGCCTTCTTCTAACCATTGGAATAATTCTTTACTATGTTCGAGCATACGGTTTTGTACGTATACTTTTTCTTCTGTATCGCGTGAAAACGCCACGTCCATTTTTGTCAGTACGCCATCTTTTAACCACTTTTGCCATTCTGTTTGGTAAAGGAAGTCTGTTACGAAGTGCTGATCTCCAAAGAACATCCATGACTTGCCTTTTGCCCCTGTTTCTTCACGCTCTTGCATAAATGAGCGGAACGGAGCCACACCTGTACCAGGTCCTACCATAATAATTGGCGTTTCTTGATCTTGAGGAAGCTTAAAGTTTTTATTGCTTTGAAGGTATACAGGAATCGTATCGCCTGGTTGCAAACGTTCTGAACAAAGGACTGAACAAACACCTTTGCGCTCGCGTCCATGCGCTTCGTAGCGTACCGCTCCGATTGTTAGATGAACTTCATCAGGGTTTGCTGATAAGCTGCTTGCAATCGAGTAAAGACGCGCTGGCATTTTACGTAGAATGGCTACAAACTCTTGTGCCGATACGTTCCATGGACCGAAGTCACGAACTAAGTCAATTACATCACGGCCTTGTGTGTATGCTTTTAATTCCTGGCGATTTTCTACAAGCGCTTTTAACTTATCGTTTCCCGTAAGCTCAGCTGCTTGCTTTAAAAGAGGCTTTGTTAAAACGGTAATTTCAAAATTAGAGATTAGCGCTTCTCTAAGAGGACGCGTTTCTCCTTCTTTATTAACCGTTACACTTTCACTTGCATCCCACTTGAATTCGTTAAGAAGAAGATCAACAAGCTCCGGGTCATTTTCAGGATAAATACCTAAACTGTCTCCTGGTTCATACGTCAAACCTGAACCTTCTAGAGATAGTTCTAAGTGTCGCGTTTCTTTATTTGATCCGCGGCCGTTTAAGTTTAAGTTCTCAAGCACTTCTGCTTTAAAAGGATTTGTTCTTGAATATGGTGAAGTTCCTGCAGGAGCTTCCGCTGGAACAGCTGCCGAAGCGCTGTGTCCTTTCGCTTCGCTTAATCCGTCAATAACACCTTTAAGCCATTTATTTGCGGGCTCTTCAAAATCTAAATCACAGTCAACGCGCGGATACAGTCTTTCACCGCCAAGTTCTGCTAAGCGCACATCAAATTCTTTTCCTGTTTGACAGAAAAATTCGTATGAGCTGTCTCCAAGCGATAAAACAGAGAAACGGAAGTTCTCAAGTTTTGGCGCTCGACGGCCGTGAAGAAATTCATGGAAAGATAGCGCATTATCAGGCGGCTCTCCTTCTCCATGTGTACTTACGACAATTAATAAATTTTCAAGTTTCTTTAAATTATTTGGTTTGAAATCATTCATAGAAGATACAGTTACATTAAAGCCTTTTGCTTCAAGCGTTTTGCCTGTATTTTCAGCAAGTCCTTGAGCATTTCCTGTTTGTGATCCGTAAAGAATCGTTACGTCTTTTGAAACTGTCTGCTTCGTTTGAGCAGGCGCTGCTGTAGAAACGTCTGGCGTTCCTTCGGCAGACGTAGATTGAGATGCTGTTAAATAACCGCTCAACCACATTTTTTGTGCTTCTGTTAATGTCGGCAGAAGGCGATTAAGCAAATCTGCTTGTTCTTGATTAAAAGGGCTGTTTACTACCTTAAGTTGCAACACTGTCCACCTCACAAAAATATATAATTTAAATATGTATGCTTTTACGAATCATCTTCAACAACATTTAATACCTGTGTCTAATTAATCAATGATGTTTCCCTTCATACATTATTATTCCTATAGATTATATCAAATTTAATTATATAAATCATTAGAAAATTCTTATCAAATTCGTCTACCTGCATTTTATCGGAGAAGAATAAATTAGTAAAATACATATAATTGATAACTAGTATTAAGATCATTAATAATTAAAGCGGTCGTTACGTTTTTTATAAACGCAGTTACTTCTATATTTGTTTATTCTACATCCTTCACATGAATATGAATATTTTGTAATTTTTAGAGAAGTTTTGTAGAAACGGTTTTCTTTCTCATCAGAATGTTACATAATAAATGTAACATTAATCCTTTTAAAAAACACTATACGAAAAAGACAGTATATTCTGAAATTTAGGACAGTTTATAGGTGAGCTAGCAACCTTTTATTCCATCTATTCATACACGTTGAAGAATATAAAGGGAAGCTTGCAGTACATACAATTCCCTTTTGCTCATCTCAAATGAAAGGACTGGCTTTTAAATCAGGTAATCTTTTTTAAGGAGGCTTCTTGAATGTTTTTACGAGAATTAACGAAAAGTGGGACGATAACTGTTTCTTACTATAAAGATGGGACGTTGCAAACGTGCAAAGGCCGCGTGCACAACTTAAATCTCCATCAGCAAATTCTATCCGTAAAAGACGAAAATGAAGCCGTTGTTTCCCTTTTGCTTTCTGATATTAAATCCATTCATTAGTATGTAAAATTAAGGAGGAATTACCATGTGGAAAGATGATAAGCAAGCGCTTACAGATTTTGTGTCGGAAGATCGATTTGAACTGAACTTATATTTAACGTATTTGCTTGATCAAATTTCGTATGACACGTCTAAACAATCTCCTTTTCTTCGTAAGCCTAATGAAACAACTAGTTAATATAGAAAAAAGCGCACAAATTTGTGCGCTTTTTTTAATGTGATGGCTCTACTTCAGCAATGCCTTCTTCTGGTTTTTCTTCGGCTTTTTTATTTGAAAGCTTGATCTGCCTTAAGAACAATGTGCATACCGCTCCTAAAATAATAAAAGCTAAGCCCATGAAAAAGACGCTGTGCAATGCGCTCATTAGCGAGGTCTTCAAAATTGGCACAATGCTGTCTGAAAGCGCAGCTGGAATACTCTTTAGCGCCTCAGGGCTAAACAGCATCTGCAGCACACTTTCAGGATTCGTATCAATCGCTTTTTTAAACCCGTCTGCAAAAGCACTTGCTTGAGCAGGCAATGTGTTTAAATATGGAACGAGTTTGTCACTAAGAAGCGTACCTGATTTTGCATTCATTACCGCTCCTAAGATCGTAATACCGAACGTTCCTCCAATTGAACGGAAAAATTGACTTGATGATGTAACCACACCGAGCTCTTCTTTTGAAAAGCTCTCTTGAAGAGCAAGTGTTAAAATTGGCATTACAAGACCCATTCCTAAACCGATTATGGCCATATAAGAAGTGGCAACAAGTTTGCTAGTATGAAGGTCTAATGTTGTTAACAAGAAGAACCCTCCTGCCATAATGAGCATACCCGTAACAATTTGAGGCTTGATTCCAACTTTATAAACAAGCTGCCCTCCAATAATACTTGTTACAATCATTGAAATCATCATCGGTGTCATAATGGTACCGGATTCCGAGGCGCTGACTCCAACGATTCCTTGCATAAAGAACGGAACAAACGTAATGGCCCCGAACATGCCGATGCTCATAAAAAAGCCAATGATATTTAAAAGCGTAAACGTTCGGTTCTTAAATAAATACATCGGAAGAATCGGCTCTTTCGCTTTCTTTTCCACAATAATAAAGCTTATGATCCCCACAACAGCAAGTGTAAATAGACTAATAATTTGCCAAGAGTTCCAGTCGTAGTCTTTTCCTCCAAAGCTCAGGGCAAGAAGCAAGCTCACTACTCCAATAACCATTGTGAACATACCGGCTACATCGAATTTCACAGGTCCCGTATGTTTCTTTCCTTGAAGTCCCAGGGCAATAAAAACGGTAGCGAGTATCCCTACCGGCAAGTTGATGTAAAATACCCATTTCCAGTTCAGTGAATCAACAATCCACCCGCCAATTTGTGGACCGATGACAGAAGCAAGACCGTAAATTCCTCCGAATACTCCTTGAAATTTTGCTCGTGCTTTTCCTGTAAATAAATCACCGATTACAATCATTGCCATCGGCATCATAACCCCGCCGCCAATTCCTTGTAATGCACGGAATAAAATAAGCTCTGTCATGTTATTTGCCATTCCACATAGAGCAGAAGCAACCATAAAAATAATAAGTCCTGTAACATAAATTACTCTGCGTCCTACTAAATCAGCGAGCTTTCCTGCAATCGGAACAACTGTTGTCGACGTTAATAAATAGGCTGTTGTCAGCCATGTCATCATGCTCAATCCACCAAGATCTCCTACGATTCTTGGCATAGCTGTTCCGACAATGGTTCCATCAAGTGCAGAAAAGAACATCGCAATAATTAACCCAATTAATAAGAGCGTGCGCTTTGAATTTTTTTGATTTTCCATCGTGTGTCTCTCCTCTTTTTTGTTACTGCTGCTTATCTTTATAAGAAGCAGCTGACGTTGCAAGCTTTTTCGTAATAGAAGCCATCATAGAAAGCTCTTCTTCTGTTAAATGCAAAAGATAGCGGTCCATAATGGCTTTTCGACCATTCAGCACATCTTCAAGCTTGTGATACCCAAATTCCGTTAAGGTAATATCAACGACTCGTCTGTCCTCTTTATTATGTTCTCTTACAACAAAATTGTGCTGTTCGAGACGATCCACTAAAAGAGTCACGGCGCTCGGTTTGACATCCATGAGTTCTGCAATTTGAGAAACCTTACTGCTCCCTACTTTCTTTAAATAAGAAAGAACAAATAATTGCGTAGGAGTCATCTCATGCTCATTTAGGCTCTCCATCATTTCGGGCTGCATTTTTTCAAATAGCACTTGAAGCGATGAACGAATCTCTCCAAGATACTGATTGCTTTTTGTCACATCTATTCCTCCAGGCTTGCTTATTTATTTCATGTCATAAATAGTTAATGCTAATTAAATATAAATGCATATAAACTAAAAGTCAATTATTTCTTTTTTAGTATTGACCCTTACGCTGCGTTATATTTTATAGTAGATTTCAGAAGGGAGATGAAAGAATGAACAGAAAAATAAAAGAAGTTGCTGACTTAGTAGGAATCAGCGTCCGCACGCTGCATCACTATGACGAAATCGGGCTATTAAAACCTGATGCCGTTAGTGAATCCGGCTATCGGCTTTATTCAGCGGCTAATCTCGATATGCTTCAACAAATATTATTTTTTAAAGAACTTGGCTTCCCTTTAAAACAAATTCACGAGATTATAACAGACCCGACGTTTAATCGCACAGAAGCATTGATACTGCAAAAAAACATGCTGATTGAAAAACGCAGTCGGCTCGATCAAATGATTGTAACCATTAATAAAACGATTCAATATGAAGAAGGAGCGATTGAAATGAACGAAAAAGAGCGGTTTAAAGGACTGGATTTTTCGCATAACCCATACGAAGAAGAAGCACGGAAGCGCTGGGGAAACCAGCGGGTAGATGAAGCGAATGAAAAAGTACAAAGCTTCTCACAAGAAGAACAGCAGCACATGTCAAACGAATGGGAAAGTATCTACACTCACCTAGCTTCGCTTCGTGATCTGTCACCATCCTCTACAGAAGCTCAAAAAGCTATTGGGAAATGGTATAAATTTTTAAATGAGAACTTTGGAACGTATTCATTAGAAGCCTTTAAAGGTCTCGGAGAAATGTATGTGCAAGATGAGCGATTTACAACTACCATTGACCGCTACGGAAAAGGATTAGCCAAATTTATGAACGAGGCGATGAGTGTATTTGCAGACGCTAAAAACAATAAACAAAAAGACAATGAGATATAACTAAATCAATTCAATCTAAAGACGAACAACTGGCATATATAATCTGACCTGCTTGTTCCGCCGCTGTTGATTTCCGTCCAAGGCTTCGCGTTCCGCGGGCGCCGCTGAGCCTTCAAAACCGCTAGAAGCACCTGCCTATATGAAACTTATGTTCATCACCACAATGAAAAAATCCGAACGATTCATCGTTCGGATTTTCATTCACTTAATATACTTTTGTCCCAGCCTCTTTTTATAAGTGAAGACCCATAAGCATTGTATTATAGTACACGCCATTTATATAGGTGTCTTTTTCTTTTAATCCTTCTGGTTGAAACCCTAGCTTCCTGTATAAAGAAATAGCTCTTTGGTTATCTTCTCGCGTCACAAGTTCGATTTTTTTTGTTTGTTTATGCGTACGTGCCCATTCAATCAGCTCAATCATTAGCTGTCTGCCTAACCCTAGCCCGCTATAAGATTTCTCTACTACAATACCGAGGGTTCCCACATGCTTATTACGCGGGTTTTGAGACGAGGTGATGGATGCGATACTAATGATTTTCTCTTCTTTTTCAGCCACAACTATAAGAGCATTTTGCTCTTGTTTTACAGAAGCTAAAAACAGTTCGTACTCTGAAAGGGGTGTAAGAAACTCACCTTCTCCAAATGAAAGAAAATCACTTTCTCCTCCTACCCGGTTGTAAAAAGCAATCATTTTCTCTGCGTCTTTTGGTGCTGCTTCTCGAATGCTGACGCCTATACCGTTCTTTAATGTACGTAAACTCATATACCTATCTTCCTTTTGGTTATTCTTGTTTGCTTAGCCGAGTTTTATCGCTGTTTTTCTCTCCACTGATCTAACCACATGCGATTTCCTAAAGCTGTAAAATCATTTTCATCGGCGTAGCGTTCAATGACGGAAAGCGCATTGTCCTCAAGCATTGGTGAATAGCTCATGATTTCTAAAATATGATGTGCAGCCCATAAATCAATTCGATAAGTAGGATTCGTCAGCAGTGTTGCAAATTCAAACAGCATGCCTGGATAGTATAAATGAATGAGCTGCGCAATTTTTTTCATATCTTCTGCAGCTCGATTGCCTTTTTTTACAGATTTTTTATCTCGATAATCGATTTCATAATGAATTTTGGCGCTTTTTTGATAAAGATCAACTAGCGTTTCATACGTACGGTGTTTCCGCATTTCTCATCTTCCTTTGCTTCTAGATTTCCTCGTTTGAAGATGCTATAGTTCATTTTTAGGTTTCATATATTCAAATAAATGCAGCAAAAATATGATACTTCCGCCAATACACATCACAAAACTTAACGTAGCAGGATACTGAATAAAGAAACCGACAACACCAAAAATCAGCATAGCAAGCGCTCCTATCATCATAAACAGATGATAAGCCGGTGTATTTTCTTCATTATTCATACATAACTCCTTTTCACTATTTTTTAAGTTATTAAAAAGATATGACACTTCTTTTGGACTATGATCTTTTATTTTGCTGACGCTTTATTTCTTTAGTTTAGCACGAAGTAACGTGAGAAGGCCTCCTCCAAACATGACGCCACCCACAATTTGATACAGGTGTATGTAGCTTTTTATCGTTTCAAGATACAGATCCGTGTCTGCGTTCCCTTGACTTTCTAGCCATTTTTGACCCATGGCCTGCCCTGTTGCAACACTTTTTAACAAAACGACCAGGCCTCCAAGCATGACAACAGCGGCGATAATAAGCTGCACCTTTTCTTTGTCATCTAGCATTTTTTTGAGCTCATCTGCCATATATCTCTCTCCCATCCTTCCCTTGTTATGTATCTACTTGTTTGTAATCATGATGTTTTTTCTATTATAACGCTCAACTTGGTCATTATAACACGGTTTTGCCCTGCCTTTAGTCTTACTTTTCATAAATGAAACCTTTTTGGATCATACTATCTTTGAAACACAGGCGTCTTTAACATCCCTTCATCATTTTTAAAGGGTTACTAATTGAGGTTGATACATGCTTATATTTTTAGGGATTTTTTTACTTTGTGCAGCTGTTTGTTTAGTAGAAATACCTTATTTAAAAAAAGTGAACAGTAAAAAAGAAAAGCGAATGTTTTGGAGTTTGTTCACAGTAAGTATTTTGATTGTTAGTTTAAAATACGGCGGTGTTGAAATCCCCAACCCCGGGGACGGCATTGCTTTTTTATTAAAACCTTTTAGTGATTTTTTGTTCAGTCTGTTGAAGTAAAAGGAAGTGAACAACTTGCATCGTCAGATGAAATTATCCGCAGCACAGTTTCGAATACTCGTCATTTTTTATAGTTTAGGCGATACTATTTTAGTCGTGCCTGGAAGCTTAACCGCTGATTCTAAACAAGAGGCATGGATTCCAGCTATTTTAGGCGTAGGTGTAGGCGTTTTACTGGTATGGATGTATATCAAACTCTCTAGCCTTTATCCGAATAAAACCCTGATAGAACTAAACGAAGCCATTTTAGGAAAGTGGCTAGGAAAGTTTGTCTCTCTTTTATTTGTCGCTTCTACTCTTCTTTTTTGCAGTCAAGTTTTGTTTTACGTGGGCTCGTTTCTAACAACTCGCATTATTATTCAAACACCTATGCTTGCTGTTCATATTTTGTTTATGGGAATTGTGATTGTCGGCGTTCGGCTTGGCATTGAAACGATTGCCCGCTGTGCTGAAATTCTCTTTCCATGGTTTGTTATTCCGTTCTTAATCTTAGTTTTTTCGATCTTCCCTCAAATTCATTATGAGAATTTGCAGCCTTTGTTAGAGGTAGGCGTTAAGCCTATTATCAGATCTATTCTGGTATTTACAAGCATTACGTCTCTCACTTTTATTGTATTGCTAACCGTTTTCCCTGCTCACGTAGCGGAACCAGACCAGCGGAACCGGGCTTTTTTTACGGGAAGCTTAATCGGCGGAGGCATTATGATTATTATTTTATTGCTTGGCATTCTTGTACTTGGAAATACGTATACACGTATTGCTTTATATCCAAGCTATGAGCTTGCAAGACGGATTGAAGTTGCGGATTTTCTAAAAAACATTGAAGTAATTATGGCTATTATGTGGTTTTTATCTCTTTATTTTAAAACATCTCTCTACTATTATGCGACCGTTTCTGGACTCGCTCAAATTCTTGAATTAAAAAACTACCGAGTTTTAACTCTTCCGCTAGGCATTATTGCCGTTACATTTTCACTTATCGTGTATCCAAGCATTCCATATGAACAAACGTGGGACAGAGATACGTGGATTCCGTACAGTCTGCTATTTGGACTATTTTACCCTCTTGGATTATTAATAGTTGGGAAAATTCGCGTAAAGCATTCTGCGTCTTTATCCAAATAAAAAAGCCGCTTAAGCGGCTTTTAAAAGAACACGGTTATGCTCACTAATCCATTCCACAGCATATGTAAAATCATAGATGGGAAAATAGATTTTGTTCGATAATAAATAATGGCAAAGACAAGTCCCATGACGGTAGCTGTAATCGGAAAGCCAATATGTAAAAGGCCGAATACAAGAGCGGAAACGAAAACGCCCACAAGCACGTGATGGCGTTTGGTTAAGAAACCACATAAAACACCTCTGTAAAGCAGTTCTTCTTTAATAGGCGTGATAACTGCTACACTTATAAAAAATATCCAGCTCGAAAGCAGCGTTTGATTAAAACTGCCTTGATTTAAATCCTTTTGCTGCTGATCTGCGCTTTCTACGTTTAAAAATGAAAGCATCACGTACTGCACCGCGGCTACAATTAAAAAGCCTACTACAATATATACATACGTTTTTCTTTCTTTTAATACTGAGAAGTTCCACATAGGCTTTAAAAATCTGCGCACAGGCCTGTACAGCACGGCAACACCTAGAAAAAACGCCGCGTCTACCAGCAGAGCATATGGTCCTTCTAATAAAATCCCCGTCATATTTGACCCCGTAACTTCATCGTAAATAGCTACTCCAATTCCAGCTATAATCTGCAGACCAAAGCCCAACACGATAAATAGAAGCAGCGTGAAGTAAGTAAACTCTTTTTTCTTTTTAGGCTTTAAAACCGGTTCTGAATTTGTTGATAACGTACTCAAAATAGTAACCTCCAAAAATGATTCTTTCTCTCTAGTGCTCTCAAAATTCTACCATAATCTCCGCTTAATGATGTTATTTTTTAGGAAAAAAGTTATATTTTTTCACATTTTACACACAAAGATAGGATTTGAAAAGATAAATGAGCTAGCCAAATTAGTTGTCAACTTCCTTATATTTGATTACGCTTGAAGAAATCTTACCGAAAGTGAAGTGAAAAAATGGCAAACATTTTAATGATCAATTTTCCCGCTGAAGGTCACGTAAACCCAACGCTTGGAATGGTAAAAGCTTTTTCAGACCGAGGTGATACCGTTCATTACATTACGACCGAGCGTTTTAAAGAGCGTCTTGAAAACGCCGGAGCTATCGTACACACTCACCGGGACTTCTTAAGCGGTGTATCCATCAAGCCTGAAACTCCTCAAGGAATCAACGCTTTTTTAAATATCCACATCCAAACGTCTTTAGATACGCTTAAGCTTGTTCATACGTTATCAAAAAAAATTGACTTTGACTTTGTGTTTTACGACAAGTTTGGAGCAGGCGAATTAGTCCGTGATTATTTGCGGATTCCCGGGATTGTATCATCCGCTTCTTTTTTAATGCCAAAAGAACGCTTAGCAATGATGCCTCTGCATCCCGATTCAGACGTTCCATTTAAACCTGACGAAAAAGCTCAGTACGGGCTCAGCTTGCTAAAAAATCAGTTTGGGGTAGAACCTAAAAATCTGCTTCAATTTATGAACAATGAAGGCGAATTAACGGTCGTATATACAAGCCGCTTTTTTCAGCCGCTTCATGAACATTTTGATGACTCTTGTTTATTTATTGGGCCAAGCTTTCCAAAGCGTCACGGCTCTCACGATTTTCCGCTAGAAAAGCTAAAGAACGAAAAAGTTCTTTATATTTCAATGGGAACGGTGCTTCATGATGTAGAAGGCTTTTTCAACCTTTGCATCGACGCATTTAGCGACTTTGAAGGAAAAGTTGTGATTGCAGCAGGAGACCGAGCTGATTTTAAAAAAATAAAAAAAGCACCAGAGCATTTTCTTATTTCGCCCTATGTTCCCCAGCTTGACGTGTTAAAAGAAGCTGATGTTTTTATCACGCACGGAGGTATGAACAGCGTAAATGAAAGTATTCATTTTAACGTACCGTTAGTCGTTTTACCTCATGGGAAAGATCAGCCTCTCGTCGCTCAAAGGCTCGTGGAACTAAACGCCGGGTATCGCTTAGCAAAAGAAACGGTAAATGCTTCTCTTTTAAGGAGTGCAGTTGAAGAAGTTGTCCGCGACGATCGCTATAAAAAAGGAATTAAAGAAATCAACGCAAGTTTCCAGCAGGCATCTGGACCGGCTGCAGCAGCTAAAAAAATTGTCAATTACTTAATAAAACAGCATTCATAAAGAAAAGGTGCACAGATGTGCACCTTTTCTTTATAAAAACAGCCATGTACAAACTGTATATATGCCAATGATTAGCAAACTGACGACTGTAAGGAAAATCAATGCACATCCAGCTACAATAAGCTTATCAGCCCATTTGGATACGTAATGAGCAAAGCTTGCAGGCGGTCTCTCACTTTCCCCAAGTTTTCTTCTTTGATATCTCGTTGAATATTTTGCCTTGTTTTTTTGATACTACGTAGCTCATAAGCCTCTCCTTTTTAGGTGTTTATACTCATCTTAACAAGGGTACAATGAACTATAATTGATTTTCGAAGGGGCTCGGTTATGAACAATGATCTTTTACTCATTCAAGAGATAAAAATCCGAAAGAAAGAAGCACTTCATCAGCTTTACAATCGATATGAATCGCTTTTGTATCGTCTTGTCTATTCAGCAGTAAAAGATCCACATGCTTGCGAAAGCATCTTAACAGAGCTATTCAAAGAAATTTGGCATTCCCCTGATCTTTTGGTCAAAGAACGTACTCTTTCTCTTTCTTTGTGCAAGCAATGTGTAAAAAATATAAAAAAGCACAGCCAGAACTCAGAGAGGATTTCGTCGTAAATCATTTTTTGCTATACATACTATGAATACAAATCCATATGACTGAAATAATCGAAAATATGATTTAAATCTGTAATCTTTATGCTATGAGTGCTGTAAGCAACGATTATTTCAGCCAGCATAAGAACGAATAAAATGGCCAATAGCACCTTAACAAGCGGAAATTGTCGGAACTGAGGAGAAAAAAGCAGCTTACTGACTGTATACAAAAACAGCAGGATAAAGTAGATCATCATGGCATTTGTCGCCTGAAGGGGCACATTCCAGACAAATATGTACACGCTGAATGTCAAAATTAAAATAAACGACATTTCTTTCCCGCTAAAAAAATCACTCATTGCGTAACACCTTTTCTTGTTCATGAATGAATAAGAAATTATAAACTCACGAAACATTAACATTATTTTTACAACAGTATACACGATTTTCCTATTAATTTCTATATACCGGTGTATATATGGAGCGGCTTTTAGCGGATTGGCGTCATGTTTTTGAGTGCAATGGGTTATAGTAACAGGGAAAGCTCATAAAGGAGGTTTAGATAATATGGAAAACACAAATGAATTTGTTCAAAAGCTGAACGATAATCAAGAAAAGCAGCGCAAAAATAAGCAGGGTCAAGCTACTGGGCATCCTGAGAAAAAACTTCCTAACAAACAGCATTAATGTTGTAAAAGTTGGCTGTAAAGACAGCCGGCTTTTTTTTTGAAATTTTTTCGGAAGTCGAAATGTTTGAAGATAAAACAAATCCCCTGTTACAATAAACTGAACCCGCTGCAAAACGTTCGCAGCTATACTTTCCTCTTAAGGAGCTGAATATAAAATGAGTAAATTTGAAAAACTATTCCAACCAACAAACATTGAAGCATTTGATTTACACACTCGTACAGCAATGGCACCGATGACAAGATGCTTTGCTGATCCAGAGACAGGCGTAGTCGGTCAAGACGTTGTAGACTATTACCGCCGCCGCGCAAAGGATGGTATTGGCTTAATTATTAGTGAAGGAATTGTTATCAGCGAACGCGCAAAAGGAAATCCTGGCGTTCCGGGTATCTATACCCAAGAACAAATTGATTCATGGAAGCCTGTAACAGAAGCTGTTCATGAAGAAGGCGGCACGATTATTGCTCAAATTTGGCACGTTGGCCGCTTGAGTCATTCCGGGTTAATCAATGGGCATAAGCCTCAGGCCCCTTCCGCTATTGCAGCACAAGGCCAAGTGCCTCGTTTCCGCAAGCCCTATGAAGAGCCTGAAGAAATGTCGAAAGAAGATATTAAAGAAGTTGTGGGACAGTATGCCCAAGCCGCTAAAAATGCCATTGAAGCAGGATTTGACGGTGTTGAAATTCACGGTGCTCACGGCTATTTGATCGATCAGTTTAATTCAGACTGGTCTAATAAACGCACTGATGAATACGGAGGCGACCTTGCACAGCGATTAACGTTTATGAAAGAAGTGATTTCCGCTGTTATCGACGCCATTGGAAAAGAGCGCGTTGTGATTCGCTTCTCTCCTCATAAGCTTGATAAACCAGACTACCGCTGGGATGATACTGAAAAAGCTATTCAAACGTATACAGAAGCATTTAAAGAAACAGGAATTGAGATCATCCATCCGTCTATGCTGGATTTTTATGAAGATGTTCAAAACGGTCAAAATCTTTATGAAATTACGCGTAAGTACTGGGATGGACCGATTATCGGTGTAGGTGACTTAACGCCTGAATCAGCTGAAAAAGCGCTTCAAGCCGGCTGGATCGACGTAGCTGCTATTGGCCGCCCGCTGATTTCAAATCCTGATTATTTACAGCGCATTAAAAACGGCCAGTCTCTTGTCGAATACGATGCTAAAAAACATTTACCAGAGCTTATCTAAAAAAAGCGCTCCTTCCGGAGCGCTTTTTTATTGGTTTACGTATGCCTGAACCTCTTGTTTCCAAATAGCATAGCCTTGGCCTTTTAAATGAAGACCATCAACCGTGAAATTACTTTTTAACTGATTATGTGTAGATACTTTCGAATACAGATCAATGTAAGAATCGTTGTGTTTCTTAGCTAGACGCTCTAAATAGTTATTTAATGCGATAACATCTTTATTGTCCACTGCGTCGCCGCATTTTTTATTGTTCACGGGCAGTACACTTTGAATGTAGACTTTTGTATTCGGTGATTCTTTATGAATACGTTCAAGAATTTCAGTATAATTGGCTTTGGTTTTTTTTACAGATTTTTGCTCGTTTAAATCGTTAATGCCAATCATTAAGAAAATCTTTTTTGGCTTAGCATCTGTAATACTTTTTAGACGATGCAATACCCCTTCTGTTGTATCATCGGCTACGCCTCGATTGACAATCTGCTTATTATGAAAAAGTTCGCTCCATTCAGAGCGCTGGGTAATGCTATCACCGAGAAATACGATCGACTCTTTAGGAATACTTAATTGCTTAAACAAAGTGGTCCGTTCAATGTAATAAGGATTATCTCTATAGCTTTGCTTAGATGAATCCTTAGATGACAGCGGATTTTTCATTGCGCTGCTGCTTGTAGCATAAAAAGCAAAAACACCTAGGAAAAGGACATTTAAAATAATGGAACTGATAAATACAACTTTCTTTGTTGAACTCACGAAAACGACACTCCTGTACTTTGTATGTTTTTTAGATAACTCTACGATGATATAGTAAAGCTTCCTGTTAACACTCTTTCCCTCCATACAAGACATTTAATCATTTTTTGTAAATAATGATTTTACATAAAAAAGAAGCGGCGCTCGAAAGCGCCGCTTCTTTTTCTATAATATAAGGGGTTAAAACGTACTTTTATTATAACATATAGTCTATGGTCATATTTTCCTCTATTAGAAAATAGTTCTTATGTCGTTTCTTTTTCCAGCTGTTTTTCTCTTTTCACTTGCTTTGCGAAGAAGAGTTCGTATACCACTGGAATAATAATTAAGGTAAGAAGGGTAGATGACGCAAGCCCTCCGATTACCGTGATAGCTAAGCCTTTTGAAATCAGCGTTCCGCTTGATGTAGTAAGCGCCAGCGGAATTAATGCAGCAATGGTAGCAAATGCCGTCATTAAAATTGGACGCAAGCGCGTTTTCCCAGCTTCAATAAGGGATTCGCGGATCGTCATGCCTTTTTGTTCACGATTTTGGGTAATTCGATCTACAAGCACAATCGCGTTTGTTGTAACAATTCCAATCAGCATTAAGAATCCAATCATGACGCTGACAGACAGCGGTTCTTTTGCAAGGACTAGACCAACTAACGAACCGATTGGCACAAAAATGAGTGACGATAAAATGATAAATGGAATACGCGCTTTTCCAAACGTAACGAGCATCGTTAAATACACAAGGCCGATTGCTGTTAAAATAGCTAGACCTAGAGATTGGAAGACTTCCACTGTCTCGTCGCTTCCGCCTCCACCGTCCAAGCTCACATCTTTTGGCAAGTCTAACTTTTTCACTCCATCTACAACATCTTTGGTCACAGCTTGAACATCATCGCCTTTAATGTCTGCTTCCACTCGCGCAAATACTTTGCCGTCAAGCTTTTGAATAGAAGTGAACGTATCAATTGTACGAACGTCAGCAATATCTTTTACTAACACAGGTCCTCGTTCTGTAAATACTTGAAGATCTTTAATTTCTTTTACTGAACTAAGGTCTTTATCGTATGAAAGCTGAACCGCTCGTTTTGTATTATCTAATTTTAAGTCTCCAACAGATACTGGTTTGGTTTGGTCGGAGATTGTACCAAGCAGCTGAAATCCAGATACTCCATACTCTGCGGCTTTATCAGGATCTACTTCTACTACAAGCTGCTTTTGCTTATCTGAGAAGTTATTTGTTACATATTTAAGACGTTTGTCTTTGTTTAAGTGGTTTTCCACTTGCTTAGCTGCCTTTTGCAAGTCATCTAAATTAGAAGAATATAAATCAACCGTTACGTTATTATTTGTAGGAGGCCCTCCTGTTGATGCTTCTTGTACATTAACTGTTGCTTTCGGTGATTCTTCTTTCGTGATGCTTTCCATTTTCTTTTGAACTTTATCAATAAACGTATCAACATTCACGTCTTCTTTTACGTTCAAGAAATAGCCAACTTGGTTCGGGCGTTTTATACCTGTTGAAAAGTCGCGTGATCCAACTTCCGTAGTCACATCGGAAATTTCATTTTGATCCGCAAACATCTTTTCAATTTTTAAAGATACATCGTTTGTTTTTTCAAGTGATGTAGATGCTGGTAATTGAACGTTGGCCTGAAGCATCTTTTGTTCTTCATTTGGAATAAACGTAAAGCCAAGTGAAGGAACAAGCGCAAATGAGCCAAACAGTAAAATAAAGGATAAAATTAAAATTTTGATTTTATGATTAAGCGACCATGCAATCGCTTTTGCATATCCGCGCTGCAGCTTTCCTTCTTTTTCTTCAGGCGGTACTTTTTTAAACGCAAACTTTGCTAAAATCGGCACGATTGTAATCGCTACAAGAAGAGATGCTAACAGTGAAAAAACAACTGTTAAGGCGAACGGCAAGAAGAACTCTCCTGTAATTCCTCCTACAAAGCCGATTGGCAAGAATACGACAACCGTTGTAATGGTAGACGAGGTAATGGCTTTTAAAATTTCTTTTGTGGACGATTCGACAAGCTCGTTGCTCATGCCTTCTTCTGAACGGCGAACACGTCTAAAAATATTTTCAATCACAACAATACTGTCATCCACTACGCGCCCAACGGCTACAGCCATTCCGCCTAGTGTCATAATGTTAAGTGAAATATCAAGCTGGTTTAAGAAAATAGCTGATACTAACAGCGATAATGGAATCGATATAATCGCAATGATCGTAGCGCGGAAGTTACGCAAGAAAATCAGCACGGCAAGTGATGCAAATAATGCTCCGAGCAATCCTTCGCGTACTAATGTTTCAACAGACTTTTCAATGCCGTCAGCTGAATCAAAGCCGATTGCGTAGTCTAACTGATCGTCATATTTTTTCAAAATTTTCATCGTTTCGCTCGCCACTTCAACCGTATTAGCATCTTGTTTTTTTGTGATGGCCATCGACAGTGCATCTTTGCCGTCATAACGCGTATATTCGCCTTGGTCTGTTACGGCTTCGACTTTGGCAATATCGCCAAGCTTCACAGGCTTTGCTTCAGGATTCATCGTAGATTTCAGCTGGATTTTCTTTAATGCATCGATCGTCGCAACTTTTTCTTCTACTCGCACTGGAATTTGAAGCTCTTTTCCGTTTAATGTTCCTGCTGGGAATGAAACAGCTTTTTGATTAATTTGTTCTTTCATCCCATCAAGCGTTAAGCCAGCTTGAGCTGCTTTTTCTTTATCGACCGTAATTTGTAAAAGGTCCTCTTTCACGCCGCCAACTGAGACGGAGTTAATACCTTGAATTTTATTCAATTCAGGAATCACTTCATCGTTTAATACTTTTTCAAGATTTGCATCATCTTTCGCAAACAGTGAAATGTTGAAAATCGGGAATGAACCAAATGAAAAACGGTTTACGTCTACATTTGATGACTCTGGTAAATCTAATTCTTTTATCGACGAGTTAATTTGCTGTTCAACTTTATCTAAATCCGTATTAAACGGGAATTCTAAATTAATAATGCCAACGTTTTCATACGATACGCTTTGTACACTTTTAATTCCTTCAATTCCTTTCACTTGGTCTTCGATTTTCGACGTGACGTTTTCATTTACGTCATCAGGAGAAGCCCCGGGATACGTTGCTTCAATGGACAGCTGCGGAAATTCGATATTCGGCAGTAAATCAATTTTTAGTTTTGAAAATGAATATAGCCCCGCTAAAATAAGTAAAAATGAAACGATAAACACAGCTACCGCATTTTTCAAACTAAATCTCGTCAAAAAATTCATCTTTTTCCTCCGTTACGTAACTAAGTTATTTGAGAAGCCTTCATCCTTTAATAGCTGCAGACCCGTCTTAATTTTTCAACAATTTTAGAGTACCCACGGGTCAGTTTTTCACAAAAAAACTCACCTCCTTTCATGTGCTGATGAACTGTCTATACAAACTGAAATTTGATGGTCACACGCTCCCCCTGGAAGCGAGATAAAGGAAAAGCCATCTTGACCATATAAATCCCAACCTTCAAAAAACGAGCTGTCGTGAAACATATCTAGCGCATACCCATTAGAAAATGTAATTCGAAGTATACCGATATCTTCATACCACTGTATAGAAATAATGTGCTGGCCAAGCAGCAGCGCTTCGACTTGCTGACGCTGCTCGGCAGAATGTAGCGATTTCCAGTCCGCTTGACCAAGCAAGATGCTGCGTTTGTTTTTTAGTCTCCATGGACATTCTGCCACAAGTCCACCTTTACTAAATCCAAGAGAAAACGGCAGGGTATTGTCTGTGTTAACCTTGGTAACGATTTGTTCTTGAAAATATGAAAAATTAATCACTGTGCTGCTGGTATCCATCATATCCCTCCATTATCAACCAGTACCGACGAGTCATTTTTAGGTCTCAAAGTAGCAGCCTTCAATGTATAAGTTCACAATGAACTCCGCATAGTTCATGATATCTTCTTCTGTTATATCATCATCGGAAACGATATCCATCCTATACCCATTTAACATGCTGCAAAACGCTTTTGAGTGTAAAAAAGCATTTTTTATTTTCTGCTCTTCAATCAATTTAGCAACAAGCCCGTGATAATCCTCAAAAAATTGATGAAGACGACCCATCATTTCTGGCATTTGGTGTGGGGCTTGCCAAAAAGAGTCGGGATATTTTTTAGTTTCGTAAAAAAAGAGCAGATGATGCTTCGCAATTGAATACAGCTTTTCATGAAACGTTTGGCATTCATCCGTTCTTCGCTTTGCATGATACAAAAACTCATCAAACGAACGATTGTTCACAGCGATATAAAGCGACTCTTTAGACGAAAAGTACAAGTAAAGCGTTCCTTTAGATACACCCGCTAGTTTAGCAATATCAATCATTTTTGCTTCATAGTAGCCTTTGGATCCGAACACTTCAAAAGCAGCATCTAAAATTTTCTCTCTCTGCTGTTTTCGGTTTGTCATGGTAAAAAATCCTCTCATACGTTTTCGATACTATACATATAAAATAATTAAAATAACTTGTCAACACGTAGTGTGCTCTTTTATCCCTTGCATCACAAGAGTATGTCAGTTTTTTAAACAAAACACTTCTATAGAGCAAATTAAAGCGTTTTCGACTTTTTTGTGACAGATACAAATGATGCTTGTATATGAAGAGCTCGCTATGGTACATTTTTGTCATTGATACAGAAATTTATTCCGTCGTTACGGGAGGAGAAAACATGGTTCTTACATCACCAATCGGTCGCCTGCGTTTAGTAGGAATTTTAGAAGGAATTTCATTTTTACTGCTGCTTGGCATTGCTATGCCGCTAAAATATGCAGCAGGCATACCAGAAGCTGTATCAGTTGTAGGCGCAGCACACGGTGCACTTTTTGTGCTGTACGCTCTTGCAGTCGTTCATGTAAAATTCGCGCATAAATGGTCAATCGGCCGCTCTTTATTTGCGTTTCTTATGTCGGTTATTCCGTTCGGCCCTTTTATTTTAGAGAGACAGCTGAAAAAAGAACAGTAAAAGAAAAGAACGTCACGGACATCATGTTTCCATGACGTTCTTTTTCCTTACTGTTCACCACTGTTTTCGCTAAAATGGTCAATCGTTTTCCACCACTTCAGTGAGTGAGGTTTTAATAGCATTCCAATTTCTTCTGGGCTAATTTGCTGATCTATAATCATTTCATGCATTGCTTGAAAGAGTCCCGTTGTAACAGCTTCTTTCACATCAGCTTCACCTTCTATATACAGCTGTTCAATCGCTTCAAATACGTCCGGTTCACGCTGGAGCTGGCCGTTATATTCAAGAGAGATTAAATGACCCGCAACACGGCTTAATTCATGCTGCAGCTCGTCTTTATCGTTGAGGTCCACTTCTTCGCTTGGCTCAAAAGATGGGCAAGCTTCTTTTAGTAATGGAATAACATTTTGTTTTGTAATCATATCTAAATTCCCTGCCTTTGCATGTGTGACAAATTCTCTATTCTTTACCCTTTTCTCTTTTTCTATAAACTTCTTTTACAAAACTTTTCCGTTTTCTACAACTACTTCTCCTTTTTTTACTACGCAGTCAATATGATTTAAGCCATACTGATATTGAAGGGTTCGATAACTAGAGACATTAAAAATCGCTAAGTCAGCCTGTTTTCCGGCTTCAATACTCCCAATCTTATCTCCTTGATTAATAGCATGAGCTGCGTTAATAGTTGTGGCTAAAAGCACTTCTTCAGGACTCATGTTCATATTCATACATGCCAGGTTCATCACAAATTGCTGTGAAGTCGTTGGAGATGAACCTGGATTGCAGTCTGTAGAAAGCGTAATCGGCACTTCTAAATCGATCATTTTTCTAGCATCTGGCCATTTCATTCCAACAAATAAGGAATTCCCCGGTAAAAGGGTCGCTACGATCCGTTTTTCAGCCAGTTTCTTTAATCCTTCATCAGAAGCATACAAAAGATAATCTGCTGATATCGCTCCTACCTCTGCTGCGAGCTCCGCTCCTCTGCAGTATTCAAAGGGGTCGGCATGTATTTTAGGAAGCATGCCATGGCTTTTCCCGGCTTCTAGTATTTCTTGACATTGTTTGAATGAAAAAGCATTTGGAAGACATACAGCATCATTAAATGCTGCAAGCTTATAAGAAGAAATTTGAGGAATCATTTCGTGAATAAGTAAATTGACGTATTTCTGCGTATCTTTTTTATATACAAGAGGTACGACGTGTGCGCCTAAAAAGGTACTTACTACATCAACTGCGTGCGTATCATTCAGCATTTTAGCGATTTGCAGCTGCTTTAGTTCTGTTTCTAGTTCTAAGCCATACCCGCTTTTCACTTCTATAGTTGTGACTCCGTGAGCTAGAAAAGACGTAAGACGCTCATAGCTCTGCTGATAAATCCGGTACGCATACTCTTCCTGTGTTTGAACGACAGTGGAGTGAATACCTCCACCTTCTTCTAATAAATCCAAGTAAGAAGTTGGCCTTTCAAACCGCCTATAAAATTCTTCTTCACGCGAGCCAGCGTACACAGCGTGTGTATGGGGATCAATCAGACCCGGAGTCACAATTTTATGAGAAGCATCAATAATCGTTGCGTCATTTCTTTCCCTTTCATATTTTTGTTCTAACTCTTTTGTTGTACCTACGGTCACAATTTGATCTCCTTCTATCCAGACTGAGCCATTTTCAATCACCGTTAAGTTTCTCATTTCTTTTCCAGCTAAAGGACCTTTATTTTCTTTGGCCGTTACAACTTGCGAAGCATTTTTAATCCATAGCGCTTTTTTTGACATCGTTGAATTTCCCCCTTTTCTAGCGTGTATCACGTTTTGGGGCCTCATGTTTACCGTAAACTCATTTAGATTCACCTACACATTTCGCATCTCTGCCTTCTTTCTTGTAGGTAGAAATTTGAAAAAGCATGTCCATGGTCTGAAAAGCGTGTTTTTAAGTCTTTAAAGCTAGATAACTTATATTTTTTTCAATTATATACGCTTTTAGACCCTTCTTTTCTCCGTTTTCTTACTTATTGATTTTCGTTTTATACAAATATATCCTTATATACTAAATCTTTTATCACATGTATTTTATAAACACCACGGCAAGTTCCCATCAACAGGATAAATAATAGATTTCTAGGAATAGAACGTTTATAATATTCTTTGAAGTTTTACTTTTAGAAAGATTCACTAATGGAGGAAGAAATATGATTGTCAACTATAAAAACCAAGCAACCGGTCATCGCATGAATAACGGCTGGAATCTTTTCTACGCGTCAAACTTAACGATGTGGCGCAAAGATGAAAAGTATTTGCTTTTAGATGAAAACCAAGATGTGGTGATGATCTTTGGCTTTAAAAAAGACGAAATCATTCTAGATAAATTGCAAACGTGGGGCTATACATTTGGTGTCCATCCAGAGAAAAAACAAATTTCCTGCTTGCAGCGTCAAGAAGAAATTGGTGAATAAAAAGAGGGCTGAATTTCTTCAGCCCTCTTTTTTATTAATGGGTTTGTTGAAACATAGCGCTCAGCTGTTTTTTTTCAGATGGTTTGACAACATAATACCATGTACCATCTACCACTTGCCCTTCTCCCTTTACCGTTACCGTTTCGAAATCGGGCCGTCCATTCTTAATGATGTTATACATCGTAAATGCATCACTGACATCAATATTCGTTCGAATATGCTTCTTTACAAGCGTGAGGAGACTTGGAATGTTTTTCACCGTTGACATGTTCATTCCTTTATCTAATAGGGCTTCCACTACTTGGCGCTGTCGATTATTTCTTCCTAAATCTCCTTTTGGATCTTCGTGTCTCATCCGCACATAGGCAAGAGCTTTTTCGCCGTTCAACGCATTTTCTCCTTGAGGAAAGATAAATGAATCAAACACAAAAGGAAACGGGTTCTTAACGTTCACTCCGCCAAGTTCATCTACTACATCTTTAAAGCCTTCCATATTTACTTTCACATAATAATCGACATCGATATCTAAGAAGTTCTCAACCGTGCGCACGGTTAAAGGAATGCCTCCGTATCGATAGGCATGATTAATTTTCTCATCCGTTCCTTTTCCATCAATGTGCACGCGCGTATCTCTAGGGATCGGCATAACTTTTGCTTTATTGTGGCTCGTATCTAAGTTGACCACCATTAATACATCTGAGCGGCCTGTATCTCCTGGCCTTTCATCTACGCCCATCACCAGTACATTAAATGAGTGAGGCTGCTCTTTAGCAGATGTTTGCTGTTGATAGACAATTCCAAATCCAGCGGTTCCTAAAAGCAAAATACATGCCGCTAAGATCCCTATTTTGTATTTTTTCATTCATACGGTCTCCTTTACACGTCACTTACTCTCTATATGCCTTAATGAATGAAAATTTATACCTTTTTAGAGAAATTTAAGCACACGTCAAAAAAGCCTGCTTGTTGAGAAGCTGGCTTTTCACTAGTAGATTTTAGCTTGATTTTTGATGCACATCACGCTGTGCCCATTCACTTTCTAACATACTCATTTCAATTAAGCTCCAGTACTGTCCATCTACAAGCCGGACATCTCGAAGAAGGCCTTCGCGTGTAAAGCCAATTCGTTCATAGGACTGAATCGCCCGCTCGTTAAAGTCAAAGACGCCGAGCGAAATTCGGTGAAGACCCAGTTCTTCAAAACCGAAAGCTAACACTTTTTCAAACATGTGCGAGCAAAGCCCTTTTCCTCTATACTTTTCACCAAGCAGCACTCGGCCAATTCTTCCTGTTTTATGATAATAATCAATGTGAGCCAGAGAAATATGCCCAATAAGCTGTTCATTGTCATCTATGACAGAAAAAGCATAGGTAGAAGCACCATCTTCATTTGCATATCGAATGTAGTGTTTTAACTGTCTAGGAGTAAGCGGAAAAGAAAAGCTAGAGCCGCTCCATTGCACCATAAATGACTCGGAGGGAATCCAATCCATTAGCTGTTTAAAGTCTTTTTTGGAGAACGGTCGTAGAG
Organism: Priestia sp. YIM B13490; assembly: GCF_042787735.1. Classification (NCBI taxonomy): domain Bacteria; kingdom Bacillati; phylum Bacillota; class Bacilli; order Caryophanales; family Bacillaceae; genus Priestia; species Priestia sp. YIM B13490. The sequence continues at coordinate 826,773 of NZ_JBHZOT010000001.1, read as the reverse complement.
CTATCACATAATTCTCCCCCTTATTATTTCTGACTTTTCTAAATATATTACATTTATCATAATAAACTGTCAACTGTCTATGTAAAAAAAAGCCATCATTTCGATGACTTATAGCTGTAATGCTTTTCTGAGAAGAGTTAAATCATGAGTAAATTCAAAAAAATAGGTTCTATTTTCATTGTCAAATACCATCATGATTGGCTTTTGATTCGGCTCAAGAACAAAAATAACTTCACTTGCCAGCGTGTTGACCGCACTATTTTCAATTTTTACGGCTGGATCAAGAGGTACTTTAACAAGATAGCCTTTTTTAGGAAGCGGACTTGCCTTTTTATATAAACCAGTAATGGACGCAATACTTTTTTCGGCTTCTTTTTGAACACTGGGAGGTTTGAGCGTTGAACGAACGACTCTGCCCGTTTCAATTTGAAATACCTCTACTTTTGGCTGTTCGGCACTTACTGCCTGCGGAAAAATAAAAGCAGCGAATACGACGCATACAGCAACCCATTTTCGTATCATTTTTAGCACCTCTTTCCATTGTGGATGAGATGGAGATAAGAATGGTCGTCTCTTCTTATACTATGACCTATTTTTATGTATTTATTTCACTAAATGAATGCCTATACTTCCATGTTTTTGTCATGTTCTCAGAACTTACTCTATACACTACTAATAAGGACACGCTGTATGAGGTGATAAGATGTCGTGGTTTGAAGCATTTATTTTGGGAATCATTCAAGGGCTTACAGAGTTTTTACCGATAAGCAGCACGGGGCATTTGTATTTAGGGCGCCACTTATTTGGCTTAGACGATGCAGGATTGTATTTAGATACGATGCTGCATATAGGCACTCTGCTTGCTGTGTTTGTCTTTTATAAGCGTGAGCTATGGCATATTATTCGTCATCCCTTTAGCAAGCTTACAGGGCTTTTAGTGATAGGAACGATCCCTGCAGTTGCGATTGGTCTTTTGTTCAAGGACTATTTTGACAGTATTTCGAAATCTGGTTTAACGATCGGCTGGGAATTTCTTGTGACGGGACTGCTGTTATGGTTTGGTGATTCCGTAAAAAATGGCTATAAAAAAATGGACCATATTTCATACGGAGATGCCTTTTTTATCGGCTCGTTTCAAGCAGCTGCGATATTCCCTGCTGTATCTCGATCTGGTTTAACCATGGTAGCTGCGTTAATGCGAAAATTAGACCGTGAAACAGCCGCTTACTTTTCATTTTTATTGTCGACTCCCGCCATTTGCGGAGCGGTGTTACTTCAGTTAAAAGATGTAGTCACAGGTGAAGTCGAGCAGCTTTCCGTTTTCTTTTTATTCGTCGCCACCCTTTCATCTGCTTTATTTGGTTATGTAGCGGTAAAATGGATGATCAATTATTTAAAGCATCATTCATTAAAAACATTTGCAATTTACGTTTGGATATTAGGTGCAGTCGTGCTGGTTTGTCAGTTTACGGGGGTGTTTTAAGATGAAGATGAAAGTCCGGACGCTTTTTTTAGTATTGTTTTTTGCCGGCATTTTAGTCGTGACAAGCTATGTTGATAACAATTCCCAGCAGTCGTTTAACAGCTTATCTCACCTTTCACTTGATGGAGGAGCTGTTGAAACCTCTGCAGATGAAGACGAGGCGGAACAATTAAACATGTCGGTCAAAGAAGTTCATGTTAAAACAGAAAAAAGAGGCGGATACCGAATTGAAGTGTACGAACAAGTAAATGTTTATAGAGATGATAAAGGAAAAGTAGTAAAAAAAGTTCCCACAGGAGAATATCAAACGTTGAAATATAAACTGAATGAAAAAAAATAAACCACTTACCGAAGTAAGTGGTTTTATTTTTAATGGTTAAAGTGAGCTGCAAGAATCCACAGTGTACCAACAACGATACAAAGTGCAATAAAGAAACTGTAAAGAATATTTGCAACCTGTACTTTACCATTTTCACTTTCAGTCATGTGCATGAACATTACTAGCTGCATTGCTGCTTGTAATAACGCTAGGATCATGATAAGAGTCATCGTAATGCTTCTTGATAGATCAGCTAGCACTACTAAACCAAGCGCTGCGAATGTTAAGGCTAGTGAAAGGATAAGCCCAAATACATGACTAAGCGGAAAACCTGCTTTTTGGCCTTGTTTATTTTCCATGTCTTATCCCACCAATCCGTTCAAGTATACAAGCGTGAAGATGAAGATCCATACAACATCAAGGAAATGCCAGTATAAACCGATAATAAATACTTTACGAGCAGTAACTGGTGTTAATCCTCGTCTTACTAATTGAATAATAATACTGATTGCCCAGAATACACCGACTGTTACGTGAAGACCGTGCGTTCCAAGTAGTGTAAAGAACCCTGATAAGAAGGCACTTGTTTGCATTGTTGCACCTTCGTGAACTGCGTACATGTAAAACTCACGAATTTCGTAGAAAAGGAATCCTCCACCAAGGACAAGCGTAATCACGAACCAAACTAAAAGTCCTTTTAAATCATTATTACGCATTTTAAAGATGGCAATTCCCATCGTGAAACTACTGAATAGTAGTAACAGCGTTTCGATCATAAAATCTTTAACAACGAACAGTTCTTCTGCAGTAGGGCCACCCGCTGTACGCGTATGGTACGTTAAGTACGTTACGAACAGCGTAGAGAACAACGCGATCTCGGCACCTAAGAAAATCCAGAATCCAAGGATATTCAGGCGACTTTGTTCTTCTTGGTATTCTAACGGCAATGATTTATCTAAATGTCCTGCCATTATTTGTCACCCCCTGTAATTCCTTCAACCTTCTTGATTTCATCTACTTTTACATAGAAGCCTGGATCATAATCAAATGAACGAGCAAGCATACAAGCAAAAATACCTGCTAATCCAACGATTGCCATTGGAATCCATTCAAATACTAAGCCAAATCCACCGATAAACCAGAAAATACCTGAGATAAACGGCACACCAGAGTTGCTTGGTAAGTGAATTGGTTTTAAGTCTTCTGCTTTAATTTCTGTTTCATTACGTTTTTTCATGTGCCAAAATGCATCCATTTCTTTCACATGAGGAATTACTGCAAAGTTGTAAGCTTGAACTGGTGATTTAGTCCACCACTCAAGTGTACGACCATCCCAAGGATCGTTTGCAGTGTCGCGTTTGTTTTTCCATGCACTGTATAATAAGTTAACTACTAATACGAAGAAGCCAAGACCCATTAAGAATGCACCGATTGTTGAAACTAAGTTTAATCCGTTCCAGCCAAGGTTATCTGCATAAGTTTGCATACGACGAGTCATACCGTCTAAACCTAGGAAGAATTGTGGGAAGAAACATACGTTAAATCCAACAACAAAAATCCAGAATGAAATTTTTCCTAATTTTTCGTTCAACGTGTGACCGAAAATCTTTGGATACCAGAAGTATAAACCTGCGAAACAGCCAAACACTGTACCAGAGATTAATACATAGTGGAAGTGAGCGATTAGGAAGTAACTGTTATGATATTGATAATCGGCTGATGCCATCGCAAGCATAACCCCTGTTACCCCACCGATTACGAAGTTTGGAATAAACGCTAATGACCAAAGCATCGCAGTCGTAAATTTGATACGGCCTTTATACATTGTAAAGAGCCAGTTAAAGATTTTAACTCCGGTTGGTACGGCGATTAACATCGTTGTAATTGAGAAGAACGAGTTAACTGACGGTGAGTTACCCATTGTAAAGAAGTGATGCACCCATACAAGGTAACTTAAGAATGCGATACCGACCATTGATACAACCATTGCTTTATAACCGAATAAGTTCTTACGAGAATGTGTACTGATAACTTCTGAGAAGACACCGAATACCGGTAAAATAACGATATATACTTCAGGGTGACCCCAAATCCAGAATAAGTTAGCCCACATCATTGGAAGACCGCCGTTAGCCATTGTAAAGAAGGCTGTTCCGAATACACGGTCAAGTGTCATAAGTGCAAGCGCTACTGTTAATACAGGGAACGCGAAAATAATAATAATTGATGTGATGAAGATTGACCAAGTAAACATTGGCATTTTCATCATTGTCATGCCAGGGGCACGCATTTTTAAGATTGTTACAAAGAAGTTGATACCAGTCATTAATGTACCAGCACCAGCAATCTGTAGTGAAACGGCATAGAAGTTATTTCCGATACCTTCACTGAATTCTTTACCTGCAAGCGGGAAGTAACTTGTCCAACCTGCATCAGGAGCTCCTCCGATTACGAAAGAAAGGTTAAATAGCATTGCTCCCATAAAGAATGTCCAGAAACTAATTGCGTTTAAGAACGGATATGCTACGTCACGCGCACCAATTTGTAATGGAACGATTACGTTCATTAGTCCGATAATAAATGGCATTGCCATGAATAAGATCATGATAACACCGTGAGCCGTGAAGACTCCGTTGTAGTGATGTTCATCTAAAATGTTCATACCCGGGAATGCAAGCTGCATACGCATCATGATTCCATCAATTCCGCCGCGGAAAAGCATTAATACAGCTGAAAGGATGTACATGACACCGAGTCTTTTATGGTCAACTGTTGTTAACCATTCTGTCCATAACCATTTCCATTTCTTGAAATATGTTAAGACAAAAACGATACCGATGACCGTCATAGCGATTGCTGCATCAGCAGCGTAAATCATAGGTTCGCCAGTGACGAAAAATTCATCTAGCTTCATTATGTCTTCCCCCAATCATTACGTTATTTAGTGTAATAAATGAATGTTATTCATGATTTGAGTGATCCATGTTTTCCATTTCTTCATTACTCGTTTTTTCGTCTTCTTTCATCTTGCTGTGATCATGTCCTGTACCACGTTCTAGCTCTTTGCCAGGAATGTATACATCTTTTGCATGGTCAATCCATTTTAAATGTGTACCGTTGTAAGTTTGACGACCAACAACGCCTGGGCTTAGGATTTGATCATATTTCTTTTCAGTCAATTTACCAGCTGTACCTTTTACGTCACTAACCCACTCTTTAAAGTCTTTGTCCGTTTGAGCTTGAACTTCGAACTGCATTTGAGTGAAATGTTCACCAGAGAAGTTAGCACTACGTCCCATATAAGAACCAGGCTTATCAGCTTCTAAGTATAATGGCATTGACATGTTGTTCATCGAATATTTTTGTCCGCCAAGTTCTGGTACCCAGAATGAGTTCATAGGCCCTTGAGCTGTTAACTCAAATTTCACTGGCGTATCCGCTGGAATGTTTACGTAGTTAACCGTCTCGATATTTTGTTCCGGATAACTGAAAATCCATTTCCAGTTTGCAGATGTAACGTGAATCACGATTGGATCTTTATCCTTTGATTCTGCCGGTACTTCTTCTGCAGAATAGATCGCTTTAACAGTTGGCACTGCTAATAGAATTAAGATGATGATTGGGAATGCTGTCCAAATAACCTCCATCTTTAAGTTACCTTCTTGCTCAGGTGGCTCATAGTCCATGTTTTCAGGTTTTTCACGATATTTGACAAGAACAAATATAAAAATAGCAAATACGACAACAACCACGATCAACATCATCCACATAGACCAAATGATTAAATCAGATTGCGTTTTTGCAACAGGACCTTGCGGGTTCAATACAGCAAGCTTTGAACAACCGCTCAAAAATACTAGTGAAAGCGCAGATAGTAAACCTACTAGCTTCCAAAATCCTTTTTTTGGTTTCACTTAAAACTCTCCTTTCTAACAACACATGATGCGAAGCCTATATTGATGAACATTCAAAATGCGCTATCTTTCGCTAGATAACGACATTTTTATACAGACTCTCTTCCCCCTTATTTGTAGGCCACTACTATTGTAATACAAAATGACATTTTTTTCGTCCCTTTTGCTTTATTTTTTTATATTAAAAATATTCTAATATAGTGACTGTACCAATGGGGTTAGAGTGCTTCAACCTTGCGATATTCTATCACATAATTTGGTATGAATAAATGTAAATAAAAGGATTCAGCTCCCATTTCTTAACTATTTCTTTAGGAATAACTGCAAAATTAGCTTTGTATGTTTGCTTCAACATTGATATATCAATACACATCGACATAATTGAATATTTTGTGACAAATTTTCAAAGAAAATGTGACGCCCTGTATGAAACTTATTTTGCCCGTTAATTCCCCTTTACTTTATAGCAAATATTTGTTTTTTTTGCTTAAAATTCTTTCTTTCGAAAATATGAACAAAACGTGAATTTTTTTAAAAAGCTTTTTTTTATAGAAAAAAGCTGCGTGTTATTCACGCAGCTCTTGATCCATAAATTCTTTAACCGTGATATCATCCCCTGCTTTATCCAGCAGCGTTGTCGTTGCTGGAAACGGATGTTTAATATGACTCGGTATTTTTTCATACAGCACAAAATAATCACTTTTTGGGACCGCAGCATCAATTGTATATGTATCGTGCACCAAGGCCGCCTTTACTCGCTCAATTTGTTTACTTCTATTTGTTCCTGTAAACAGCGCATATGTCCCTTTATTTGTATGGATATCATCATAATCCACTAAATTGCTCATTTTAGTACTGACTTCAATACGCAGGCGTTTGTTCCATCCTTGCTTCAATACGGCCATTCCTTCTTTATCACCAGGTATGGAGAATAAGGCTATGTATGTATTAGAGTGATCAACCCGTTTAAAATCTTGCAGCGTAATCTTTGCAGAACCATCAATACTTTCTTTATGCTCCCAATTTCGCAAATGCTGCTGCACACTTGCAGCATTGTTTTCAATTGGATATCGAATCATCTCATACGCAACAATTACAACCGCTATACAAATGAACAGAAATAGCAACCGCTTTATCTTTCGCACATCTATTCACCTTCCTTAGCTTACTCCCCTTTTATGTAATTGCCTAAATTATAACTTCCTATTAAACCTCTGTCTATGCACTAGGAGAACTACGTTTTTTTTTACCACAAAAGGGATTTTTCAAACCTTTTGTCATAAAAATACGCTAAAAGACTCAGTAGCTGTTGAACCAAAAGAAACCGATCTCTGCCCCCCTTCTCATCTTCATAACAAAAAAAGATACCCGTTTTAACACAGGTATCTTTCAGCTTATATATCACAGCTTTCCAAAAGGAAACCCTATAAAGGGTCATTTGCTGTTCTTTTTATTACACACATCTTTCCGCACACATGTATCCCTTGACCTGATACCCATGTTTTTTGAGCTGCCGAATGCTTAAATTTCGGGAAATGCTGTCAGGAACAATTACGACCACTTCTTTATATGGAATTTCCTCATGCTGTCTCTCTAAATAAGGAAGCGGAATATGGATTGCTTTTTGACAGGGGTTTTGTTTCATTTCATGAAAATGACGAACATCTACATACGAAATTGTTGTAGAAGCACAGTCGACGGTCGTCACTTTCTTTATTCCCTGCACCGGCACATAGCGTTTATAAAAACTGTAACAAATTAATAAAAGTAAAATACCTATGCTCATATATAGTATCGCCATGTTTTCCTCCCAATTAATTTCTATACCCCTGTATGTATACTATATTCAAAAGAAAGAATCAACACAGAAGCACTCTATCTCATTTCTCTCTGTAAGAAAAATGGTCTTTTTACACTTTATTATGAAACCACAATAAAGTGACGAAATCAATCATTATTTATTTTGATTTTTCGAAAGATTTAAATACTAGTAAACAGATCGTTTTTTCTTATTATAATGAAGAAACGCAGAATTTTTATTTTCACTTCCCCTTTTCTTTCCAGTTAAAACTGAGGTTCGCTTATGAGTAATACATTAGAACCAATGTTGCACAAACGTCAGAAAAATGATTCTAAAAATGAAGGATGCGAGATAGGATAGTATGAACACGTGAAGGGAGAGATATGATGTTTGATTTGTACTATGTTGTATTATTTACAGATCAAGGTGAGGTAGCAGGCACATGCCCCATCTATATAAGTCCCGAAGAAGACGTTGAAAAAGAACTGTTAAAAAATATCACTTTGCATAAACAAAGGCTGCAGTCAAAAAAAGAAAAAGTGTTTTATTTTGACCAGGATAAAGAGGATATGACAGATTTATCAGATCACTATACACACATCCTTACATTTACTAACAGCGACAGCCAGATTGCAAAATGGCTGGAAGAAGCACATGAAAAGCTGTGCAAAACCGGTGAACTTTTTGTGGAGGACGGTTATTTCCAAAGCGTTTTTATGCAATATATTAATCAAAAAAACAATGTTTTAGAAAATTACTCGTATGACGTTTATGAGAAATCCGTAAAATTCATATATCGAAGGAGAGACTATATTATGATTGGCTCAGAAAAATACGAGTTAACTTAAAAATGCGATATACACCAAAAAGGAAAGCTTCGGAAACGAAAGCTTTCCTTTTTTAGATTAATCTCCGTCAAGGTTTGCCCGACAATTATTATGAGACAAAGAGGTACTTTGTGCTTCATGCTGTTTTTTCTCACCCTGCATTGTCATATCATCTTTTTCCGTTCTTCCTTTAGCGATGTGTTTAGTTTTATTTCCTTGGTTTAATGTCATGTTCATTCCCCTTTCTGGTGGATATAGTGTATGAAAATAACTCACACGCCATAAGAGGAAATGATATGAAAAAGCCCCTCTTAAATTGAGTGAGCTTTCTGCCTAAAACTGCTTTTCCTTTTATTGCTGAATCCGCATGAAAGGATATTCTCTATTTTAAACGTTCGCTTCTCGTTCCTTAGTAAGCACCAAGCTTTTACGCTCTGAGGATAAATTTTATACACAATAATAAATCGCTGTGTCAAACACCCTTTATCGTCCATATAAATAATTTCAACAGGTCGTTTTGAAGAGTAGCTTTCTTGAAGTAGCTGTCGCATAGAATTCGCTCCTTTAATTTTTAGTTTATCGAACGTATGTTCTTTTTTCAAGTGTTTTAAACTGAATAATTCTTTAGCTTTTACAGCTTAAAACGGGGAAAAGCATGGGGAAAATAATAAAAATCATACAAATATTAGGTAATTGTGATATGGTAAAAGGGATTACTTAAGTTGGGAGAGGTGCATGATGGAAAGTAACATACTTAAATGGATTCCCGTTCCTTACTTTCAATTAAATCAAGAAGGTGAAATCCTTCATTTTTCTAGTCAAGCACATTCTTATTTTTCTTCAGTCTCCAGTCTGTGGAGCATTATTCATAAAGACGATCGGAAACAAGCAATGTGGATGCTGTCACAGCACTCCTCATCTAACCCCATCATCAGGCATTTGCGTTTGAGAACGACCGATGATACATTTGTGAATTTTAAATGCACGATTCATTGGAAAAATGGTGTAGGGCATTTAGTATGTACCGAAAAGAAGAATGTCAAGGATCCGTTAGATGTTGTATTATCTGCTCAATCCTATTTAGAAAACTCGGACAAACGATTAAAAGAGTCGGACAAGGTGTTAAATAATGCAGCAGATTTATTATTTAACCGATTAAAACGCTAATTAAGTAAACAAAGTCTAAGCTATATTTCATTATTTCTATCATTTTTAAAATCATTAAAAGGCTACCTACAGGGGTGGCTTTTTGTTTTGTTCTGCATGTAAAGTCATTCTCTTTTCGCCCGCACCATTTAGTACAGAGTACATACACTAATAGGCATACTTTCCATATTTATTCTTCCTATATTTATGTTTTGCTCAGAAAAAAATTCCGAATACTCAATAAATGTTTGAACATTTTTAAAAATTGACATATATTATAAACAAACAATCATTTGAATGTTTGAATGAAGGAGGAAATCATGCCAAAAGACCGCTGTGATATTTATTGTTTTAATGAAGAAAAAGTAAATCGTATTAAGCCTGCCATCGATGCCGAAGCTGTTCAAGGGGTTTCTGCCCTGTTCAAAGCGTTAGGAGATGAAACGAGGCTTAAAATTGTCTTGGCTCTGTATAAAGGCGAGGAATTATGTGTATGTGACGTAGCCAATATTGTAGGCTCTACAGTTGCGACTGCTTCTCATCACTTAAGACTGCTGCGTAATATAGGAATTGCCAATTATCGCAAAGAAGGAAAGTTAGCTTTTTATTCTTTAAGGGATGCACATATTAAACAAGTAATTGATATCATGTTTGCTAAAAAAGAAGACGTAACCATTTAAGTTTTTTTTACCGTATAGGGAGTGGGACATAATGAAACACGAAGATAAAAAAAATCATCAGCATACCGGAAGCTGCTGCAGCGAATCTTCTTCAACAGAAATTGAAAGCAAGACCTGCTGCTCCTCTTCTTCAGAAGCCGCTTCTACTGAAGAGCCTTCTTCCTGTGGCACAAAGAGTCATGAACACAGTCACAGCTGCTGTTCAGATACGATTGTGTTAACGACCGATAAAGGCCAGCATTCTTGCTGCAGTGATCACGATATAGTACCAGGCGACAGTGACATAGAAGAAACGGCTGAATACCGCGTATATGGAATGGATTGCCCTTCCTGCGCCGCGACGATTGAAAAAAGTTTAAAAACATTAAACGATATTCAACACGTAACCCTAAACTATAATACAGGAAAGCTCCAGGTAGCGGCGGCAAGTGAGTCAGCTCTGTCACTCATTCCAAGCTCAGTAGAAAAACTAGGGTTTAACATTGAGGCTATCCAATCAAATAAAAAAATGAAAACGTATTTGATTGAAGGAATGGACTGCGCGGCTTGTGCGAACACGATTGTGAATCATTTAAAAACAGTTCCTGCTGTCAAAGATGTACGCGTTAACTTTTCAACGGGAAAAGCACAAATTGAGCACGATAACGAAGCCGATGACATTATTAAAGAAGTATCTAAAGCTGGGTATACAGCTACTTTAATAACCAGCAGCAGGCAGTCTGCTGAGTCGCGGCACCATAAAGGGCAAAATGGACCGATTGTTTTTTCGGGTATTTTCATCGCATTAGGTTTTATCGGTTCTCATACAGGAATTGCTTCTTATATGACAACTGTACTCTACGCTATTGCCATGATTGTCAGCGGATATAAGCCGGCTAAAAGTGCTTATTACGGAATTAAAAGCCGTTCTTTAGACATGAATGTTTTAATGACCGTTGCAGCACTTGGAGCAGCTGTTATTGGGGAATGGCTTGAAGGTGCTACGGTCGTTTGGCTATTTGCTTTAGGTGTTGCTCTGCAAACAAGGTCGATTGAACAAACAAGAAACTCGATACGAGGTTTGATGGACTTAGCTCCTTCTGAAGCATGGGTGAAAGAAAACGGCCAGCTGATTAAAAAAGCAGCGGAAGATATTTCAATCGGCACTACGATTGTCGTAAAGCCAGGAGACCGAATTCCGCTAGATGGTGAAATTATAAACGGCGAATCCAGTATCAACCAAGCTCCTATTACAGGTGAATCTATTCCAGTTGATAAAGTAATCGGTGATACGGTTTATGCAGGCACCATTAACGAAAGCGCATCGTTAGAAATTAAGGTAACAAAGCTAGTGGAAGATACGACGATTTCTAAAATTATTCATTTAGTGGAAGAAGCACAGGAGAAAAAAGCGCCTACTCAAGCATTTGTTGATAAATTTGCAACCATTTACACGCCTATCGTCTTTATTTTAGCTTTATTCATTATGGTCATCCCTCCCCTGTTTGATGGTGCATGGAGTGAGTGGTTTTACAAGGGGCTTGAATTATTAGTCGTGGCTTGTCCATGTGCGCTAGTCATTTCTACTCCCGTCGCCATTGTATCTGCGATTGGAAACGCGGCGAAAAATGGCGTGCTCATTAAAGGCGGGACGTTTTTAGAAAAAGCTGGTGCAATCAATGCGATTGCTTTTGATAAAACAGGAACGCTAACAGAAGGCAAACCAGCCGTTTCAGAGGTTGTTTCCCTTTCTGCTGAAGAAAATCAGCTTTTAGCGATAACAAAAACGCTTGAAGACTATTCGAATCACCCCATTGCCCGTGCTATCGTGGATTATGCAGAGGAGAAAAAAGTCGGTTCTTTACAAGGATCAAATTTTAAAATCCTTACAGGAAAAGGCGTGCAGGCAACAATTCAAGAAACGGTTTATTACGCAGGTAATGCAAAATTATTCTCAGATTTAGAAACACCTCTATCCCACTGCTGGGCTCATATTGAAAAGCTTCAAAACGAAGGTAAAACGATTATTATTGTCGGAACAGCTAAAAGTGTTCTAGGTATTATTAGCGTAGCTGATACCATCAGACATACAACCGTATCTGCTTTAGAAAGCCTCAAACAAAACGGTATGCAGCAAATTGTGATGTTGACTGGTGATAACGAAGGAACAGCTAAAATGATTGCTTCTCAGTCTCGGATAGACCGCTATTTCGCCGATTTGATGCCTGAAGATAAAGTGAAAGCCATACAGCAGCTTCAAGATGAAGGCTATCAAACGGCTATGGTTGGAGATGGAATTAATGATGCCCCTGCTCTAGCTACTGCTGATCTTGGAATTGCAATGGGCGGTGCTGGTACTGATACGGCTATGGAAACAGCTGATATTGTTCTCATGGCAGACAATTTAGAAAAGCTTCCTCATACGATGAAGCTAAGCCGCAAAGCGTTAGCTGTCATCAAACAAAACATTTGGTTTTCTATTATTGTTAAAGTCATTGCCTTAGCTTTTATCTTTCCAGGATGGCTTACTCTGTGGATTGCCGTCTTAAGCGATACAGGAGCAGCGCTACTTGTTATTTTAAACAGTCTTCGCTTACTCAAAATGAAAAATTAAATGTAATCCGTAAGCTTTTCAGCAGGCGTTGGAAAGCTTATTTTCTAGGAGGGTTTACGTGAATAACCGCTGGAATCAATTTATTTATAAGTGTTGGGCTCCTTTTTACGATGTGTTTTTTAATAACGGGATGTTTTATCGAGCCAGAAAAAAAGTCTTTCAAGACGTCCACTTTTCATCTGAACAGCGCATTTTATTTGTAGGTGTTGGAACGGGTGCAGATTTAGCTTTTATTCCTCATGAAGTAAATGTAACAGCCATAGACTATTCCAGTGAAATGCTTCAAAAAGCAAAAAATAAATACAAAAATCCATCTATAACCTTTCACCAAATGGACGCTCAGCAGCTAACATTCGACTCTTTTTCGTTTGATGTAGTTGTAGCAAGCTTAATTCTTAGCGTAGTACCTGATGCGGAGCAAGCTTTAAAAGAAATGACAAGAGTAGCAAAGCCTAAGGGAACTATCCTGATTTTTGATAAATTTGAAACTAAAAAGAAATCAGCGGCTTTTCCTAAAAAAATATTCCGCCCCTTCGTAAAATTACTAGGAACGGATATTGGACTCTCTTTTGAACATGTGTTTGAAGCAAGCCGGGATCAGCTTATCTTGAAGGAGAATTCAAGCGTCATGTTGAAAGGTATGTATCGGAAAATTAGTTTGCAGAAAGTTGATGAATGACTTCAAAGACGAATGATGCCTTTTTCACATGCATGATGGATGTACATACTATTGTCTAGCTTTAATTGAAGAAAGGATGAACATTTTAATGATAAAATCAAAGGTCATAACAGTTGTCCTTGCAGCAAGCATGGTCTCCGGCTGCGGAAACGAAAGTAAAGAAAGTTCAGGCAGCAAACGTACAGAAGCAACACAACATGAAGAACATCAGCAGCACACATTAGGTGATAAACGAGAAGAAACAAAAAATAGTGAAACTCTTCCCTCTTTTCTAAGTGACAAGCCCGAAGACATGCAGCTTATTTATGCAGCCGCTGCTAAGCATCAAACCTTACTAGAAAACATTCCTTGCTACTGCGGATGTGGAGAAGAGGCTAATCATCAAAACAACTACGACTGTTTTATCTTCGAAAACAAAGGAAACGGCGCAGTGACGTGGGATGATCACGGAACAAAATGCGGCGTCTGTTTAGAAATAGCGGCTCAAGCTGTAGTAGACTACAGCAAAGGCAAAAGCATCGAAGACATTCGCCAAGAAATCGATGATAAATATAAGGAAGGCTATGCCCCGCCTACTCCTACGCCCCAGGTATGATGCTTCAGTATAAAATAAAAATTAGTAAAAGACTTTGATTTCTTTATTCAAAGTCTTTTACTAATTTTATTATTGGTTGATAAAATCTCGGTTGACCTCACCTTTTTAAGTCCTTGTAAAACGCCATAATGTAAAAATAACACATTTGGACGTTTATTTACTGAATCCTCAGGGAATATGCTTTCTAACACCCAAATATAACCATGAGAGGAGAAAAAAACTATGAGTAATTCTGTAGAAACAAATCATTCAGCAAAAGTTGAAGGAGCAATTAATTCTATGAGCGAGGAGAAAAAAGAGGATATTCTCTCTAGCTTCGAAGGATTCAAAAGTTATCTAGGGGACAAGGTCTCAAAAGGCGAAAAGTTAGGGATGAATGAAGAACAGCTTGCTAAAACAGCTCAAAAAGTAGCTGATTACCTTGCCAAACATGAAGAGCCGCGCAATCGAGAGGAAAACCTGCTTCACGAACTGTGGAAGGTTGGAGACAAAGAACAGCAGCATCACCTTGCCCATATGCTTGTAAGATTAGTTCAATAAATAAAAAAGATGACACGGCAGCGTGTCATCTTTTTTATTTGCAGATATTAAACAGCTGGAATGATAATTTGCTGGCCAATTTGTAATTTTGCAGGATCCACACCAGGATTTGCATCCTGCAGCTGCTGAACGGTCATGCTATATTTTTTCGCAATGCTATAAAACGTATCTCCCGCTTGTACAGTATACGTAGCGACAGGAAGAACAATTTGCTGACCAATTTGCAATTTTGCAGGATCTACGCCAGGGTTTGCATCCTGCAGCTGCTGAACGGTGATATTATACTTCTTTGCAATGCTATAAAATGTATCTCCAGATTGAATGCTATAGAATGTAACTCCATTAGAAGATAAGTTTAAATACTTAGCAATTCCACGCGCGTGCGCTTCTCCCACTTCCCGAAGAAACGTAGCGTTTTTTAATTTTTCAGCGTCGGCTGTCGTATCGATAAACAAGTTTTCTGTTAAAACAGCTGGCATATTTGTTTCACGCAGTACAGCGTAATTAGCCGTTTTTAAACCGCGATCTGCAACCGTTCCAAATTTCTGCATGGTTGTTAAAATTTCCGTGTGCAGTTCTTTTTGTAAAAGATAAGATTGACTTCCCTCTTGTGATGGATACCGATACGTTTCAAATCCAGTACCGCTGCCAGCATTGATATGCATAGAAACAAAAATATCTGCTCCCCATGCATTAGCCCGGTTCGCTCGATCTGATAATGAAACAAACACATCGGTTGAACGAGTTACCTGAACATCTACGGAATAGTTATGTTCTAAATACGCCCGCGCGTGTAGTACAAGCTGCAGCGTAATATCTTTTTCACGCAAATTATTTCCTAAAGCTCCTGAATCTGTACCGCCGTGTCCTGCATCTAGCCATACTTTTTTCATGTGAACCTTTCCTTTCAATCATAATATGAAAGAACTTGTGATTAACACCGGCTTTGCCTGATGATTTATCTCTCATTCTATATATATATGTAATTGGACAAGAAGGGTTCGTCCCCTTAAAACATTCAAAAAAATTCACACAAGAAAGCAGGATTTCGCTAGGTATTCTCCGCTGTTTTAAAGCACAAAATAAAGATGAACAAATGGGATACATGAGCTGGACTGCTTGTTACACCGCTGTTGATTTCCGTGCAAGGCTTCGTTTTTCCCTCCAATCACCAGCTAGAAGCAACTGCATACATGAAACCTACTTTTACCATAGACATAAAAAATCCGAGCGAATTGAATTTATCGCTCGGATCTTCCTTTAACTAACGTCCACGCCTTTTAGTGCAGATAAAAAGCAGGTTCGCCATCTTATCTCCTGCTATTTCTCACTAAAAGCAATTTTTAAGCCAATAAGCGTAAAGATAGAGCCTTGCACGAGATTAAGCCGCTTAGACAGAGCTGGAGATTTTCGCAAAAACTCCCCTACTTTCCCTGCAAATAGACTAATTAACGTAAAAATAATCAGCGCTTGAACTAAAAATACGGCGCCGTAAACGAGCATTTGCTGTGTGGCATGTCCGGTTGAATGATTAACAAACTGAGGTAAAAGAGCAAGAAAAAAAAGCGAAACTTTTGGATTTAGCAGATTCATAATCACTCCTTTTTTATATAGCACCTTGTACTCAACGGCTTCTTTGTTTTCAACAGCGAGAGCGGAATCTTTTGCTGTAAACGTCTTATAAGCCAGATATAATAAATAAGCTGCTCCAGCGTATTTTACAATAGCAAACGCTAAAGCCGATTGATAGATAACAGCCGATAGACCCAATGTTGCTGCAGCTATATGACCAAGCAAGCCCGTACAAAGCCCTAATGAAGTCGAGATTCCTGCATATCTACCGTTTGATATGCTTTGTGCTAAAACAAATAAGTTATCAGGTCCAGGCATAACCGTAAGCAAAGCGGCTACGCCTAAAAAAGAAGTGATTGATACGATATCCATAAGTCGTTCTCCCCCTGCATGATTTTGCCCACCATTATAGCATTTTTTACTATCTAGTATTCAAAAAAATAAAATTCATCCACAAAAGAAGAGGCCGGGACATAACTAAATCAATCTAATCTAAAGACAAACAAATGGGATACATAAGCTGGACTGCTTGTTACACCGCTGTTGATTTCCGTGCAAGGCTTCGCTTTCCGCGGGCGGCCGGTGAGCCTCCTCGTCGCTTGCGCTTCTGCGGGGTCTCACCTATGCCGCTTTTCCCGCAGGAGTCTTCGCCTTGCCCTCCAATCAACTGCTAGAACCAACTATACACATAAAATCTATATTCAACATAACAACAAAAAAACACGAACTACCAATCAAAAAATAATTAATAGTTCGCATTTGACTTCAACTGAAATACTTTTTTCCCAGCCTCATTTTTACTACTTATTTAATTTGTTTTTCTATGATCTGTTCTTTAGCTGAGGCAGTCTGTGCTTCCGCTGCTTTCATTTCATTATTAACATCGATTGCTTCTTTTAAATACTCAGTTTTGTATCCGCTTTTAAGTGCCCAAGCATAAAAGAAAAGTGCAACAATTGCAATAAGACCCATATCCCAGCCGTATTTAATAATATTGAGTCCCCCGAACTTTTCACTTCCTATCCAAGAGATTGTCATCATACATAATAAGTAGACAATCATCCAAACGCCAGCTCGGAAGTTTTGACCAAAGCCTTTCCATTTTGATTTTGCTTGGTAATAAAAATAAATTGGCAAACCAATTAAAATAATAAATAATACCTGTCCAGTTAACGGCCATCTTGCCCAGTAAAGAGTAAGTGAAGCAAAAATAAATCCAAGAGGCGCTATTACGCTTAACCCTTTTATACGTAAAGGTCTATAAAGATCGGTCCCCGTTTTTCTTAACGTCATAGCGGTAATAGGACCGGTAAGATATGAAATTAATGTAGCTACAGAAATAATTTCGGCTAATATCCCCCAGCCTCTAAATAAAAATAAAAAGATGAATGAGACAAATAAATTAAAGAACATGGCTTGACGGGGAACTCCGTAAAGCGGATGAACTCTTCCCAGTATATTCGGCAAGTATTTATTTTTTTCCATACCATAAATCATGCGTGACGTGGTAGCTGTATACGTAATACCTGTTCCTGATGGTGATACAAAAGCATCGGCATATAAAACAATAACAAGCCAGTTAATATTTAACGCAATCGCTAAATCGGCAAACGGCGAATTAAAGTTAAGATGACTCCATCCTTTTACGATTTCTGAAGGATTTACCGCTCCAATAAATGCAATTTGAAGCAATACGTAGATCACGGTCGCAATTAAAATGGATCCTACTACCGCAATCGGAATAGAGCGACCCGGATTTTTCGCTTCTCCCGCCATATTAATAGGGCTTTGAAAACCGTTAAAAGCAAACACAATCCCAGACGTAGCAACAGCTGTCAAAACGCTTGCCCATCCATTTGGAGCAACGCCTCCTGCAGAGGAGAAGTTTCCTCCGTGAAACCCTGCGAATAAAAGAGCACCAATTGTAAGCCCTGGAATTATAATCTTAAAAACAGTAATAAGTGAATTAGCTTTCGAAAATAAGCCTACGGTCCAATAATTTAAAAGAAAATAAATGATTAATAGTCCTGTAGCAATAGCCAAGCCTTTTCCCGTAAGAATCCCGTTTTCTACTAAACTGCCTGTCCATTTCGCCCACTCCCACGGCCATGAACTCATATACTGAACAGAAGCAACGGCTTCAACAGGAATAACCGATACGATTGCAATCCAGTTTGCCCAAGCCGCAATAAAGCCAAGAAATGAGCCGTGCGAGTATTGCGTATATTTAACCATACCTCCTGCTTCTGGAAACATCGATCCTAGTTCACTGTAAGAAAGAGCTATAAATAAAATAACAACCATTCCAATAATCCAAGAAGCAATTGCTGCGGGGCCTGCAATTTGAGCAGCTCTCCATGCTCCAAACAGCCATCCTGATCCAATAATAGATCCAAGGCCAACCATCATGAGAGAAAACGTTCCCATTTTTCTATGTAAGTTATTCATGTATCTAACACCTTTCTTCTATATTTTCTGAGAAGTGAGTTATTAAGCGCTTTCATTAAATTTAAAAAATAAAATTCATTTTGAACTTTAAAAATGCTGCTTAAAAATACTAACCAAAAGCTTTTCCATTCATTTACGCGCCCCCTTTCTTCATTTATTATTTGTTATTATATCATCATCAAGTTAAAAAGTACGCGTTGTGAATAAAAAATATTTTTATTTTTAGAATTTTGTGCGTTTTTTTAATTAAAAGTACGCGTTTTGAACACTAACATTCATAAGAGCTGCCTTTCCCTTGAAGTGATATACAAACGATCTTGTTGCAATAACCAGAAAAAAAGCAAGATAAAATGAATGCTTCATTTTATCTTGCTTTCTTTTAAGTTATTTCACAACAGCTAATACCGTTTCTTTAAAGCTGTTATAAACATACGACCAAAGAGCCGGTTCTTCTTTATATCTTGTTCGTAACGAAGAAAAGACTTCTTTTTGCTTTTCTTCAAACGAAGGATCTTCTTTTGAAGGAAGCGTGGCACGAAGCTCATCGACGATTTGCTGAACTTCGGGAGCACGGGGGCCCCACTTCCCAAGTAACGTCCCTTCATTATTAAAAATTAAAATAATCGGAATGGCACGCCCTCCGTTTGTTAAGTGACGGTCAATTAATTCGGTGTCTGCATCTCGCAGTGCAACGCGCACATCGATACCGGCAGCTTCAGCTACTTTACGAATGATTGGATTAATCATCATCGCATCTCCGCACCAATCTTCAGTAATCGCTAAGAAATGAAGCTTGTGAGCCTTTAATTTGTCAGCCAGTCCATCTTTAGGAAGCTGAAATTGTTCATAAACAGCTAAACTTTCCTCTTTTAATGTACTCATGTCGTTCATATATGTTTGGATTGATTTTCCTTCTTCAAAATACTGCTGTTCTGTTTTCATCAAAATCCCTCTTTCTTTTTTGTATACGAATAGATGAGATGTAAAAATTCGGTTTACTCTTTTCTATACGCACTACTAGTATAGCTTTTAAGCACAGTGAATCAAAATATAAAAGTCAGCGCTTTTTTTAGCCTGCGACAGGATTTACAAAACTTCAATTTAAAAACAGCACATTGAGATGTTATAAAAAAAGAGAATGGGGTACATGTACACTATCAATGTAACAAATTTTAAATCTTTGTGAATATTTGAGAATGTTTATTGTGTAACCGTCATCTTTTGATTATGATAATGATATGTTAGCTACTTGACTAAATATGGAGGATGAGGCAAATATGAATCAATCCCCGCATGAAAAGCGAAAAAAACGCAAACAGTTTGTAGAACGTTTAAGGCTAAAAGGAATCAAAATAGAGCTGACAAAACCGCGCTCTCACTTTTCTTCACTATCCTTACTAAAATCATAACTCGTAACCACCTTTTTCTAAAGCGGAACGGTATCGAATTTCAACTATCTATGCTAAGGCTTACATATCATTTCAAAAAGAACAGCTTCTAAGTGCTGTTCTTTTTTGATACTTTTTTATATTTCTGCCTCTGTAAAAAAAATTATAAACCTTTTTCTTTATTTCTTCCTTTTTCTATCTAGGGCTTTCCACTCCCTTTCGTACGGTGTTCTCAAAATATATAGTTCTATAAATCCCTTAAATTACCACTATATTCAAGGTATATATAATATAAGTATATATTGTAAATTTATAACTCTTCCTATATAATCTTGTAGAAAACGTAAAAAAAGGAGAAAATTGATGAAAAAACTGGGGGCAATACTATTATCATTTCTGCTGTTTGTTGGCGTATTTCCAACGTCTTCATTCGCAGCAGCGTCAACATTTGACGCAGATTTCAACAAGTATTTAAAATCGGTAAGCCAAACGCGAGGCTTTGAAGTAACCAAAGACGACGTTGAATATTCACTTTCACTGTATGACCATAGTCTTGAAAACTACGATACAATCGCAGATTTAGAAGATTTTTTAGGTGAACCAATTGCAGCTGACTTACATAACGTGCAAGATGTGTATGCAGATTTTGACTTAGACAAAACAAGCTTAAATGCGTTGTTAAAAGAGAACGGTCAAAGCTTAGACGACTATGTGTACCTAGATGATTTATACGAGGATGTTGGCTTCTATCTAGAGGGCGACGACTGGTATGAAGATGATGAGTCATATGATGAAGAAGACGCTTCTTACGATGATGAATTATTAAGCGAAGAAGATTTAAGCGGCTTACTATCGTTTATGCAGTCTGAATTAGGCTTAACTTCAGAAGAATTAAATCGAATTGAAGCACATTTTACATCGTTAGAAGATGAGCTTTCAAATGAAGCAACGCTTAACCGCTTAGATCAATTAGGCGAGCGCTTAGCGGCATTCGAAGATTTTGATACAGCAACAGAATTATCTGCTGATCAAATCGCTGAATTAATGTCTATTTATAAAGAAATGCTATCAATCTTCCATTTAGACGCTAAGTTCGCACTTGTACAAGGCGGAAATGAAAGACCGCTTTCTCTTACTGATTTAATCAACTTAGAAGAATTAAAAAATGCAAGTCTAAAAATTTCTCTTTATACAACAGACGGTAAATTTTTAGCAGACATGGTGATCACAGGCGATATGTTTAATTCTGATATCATCACAGACACAGGAAAAGAAGTAGAAAAATCTGCTGAAGCTGTAGTAAAACCAGCTCAAGCGCAAAAACCAGCAGTAGAAAAGAAACAAGAACCGGTGAAGAAACAAACGAATGGCGCTGTACAAAAAACCGTTAAAGGCGGAAAACTTCCTGAAACGGCTTCTAATTATGCAACAAATACATTAATTGGATTAGTACTTGTAGCAGCTGGCTTTGTTCTTTTCCGCAAAGTGAGACGTGCATAAAATGGAACCAAGAAAAACAAGAAGAACAATCAATCGCAAAAAGCGGTTGATTGTTCTTTCCCTTTTAGCCGCCGTCATTTGCTTTGGTCTTTGGTTTACGACCACAAACGCCTATAAATTTGCAAGAGGCTATTTGGCATTTAAAACAATGGATACAGAAGAACCAGCCGCAGCTTCAGTTTCTAAAAGCAAGGACGCTTCAACAGCGGACTCTTCTGCTGAAGCTTCTGCTGTTGAAGCTAAAAAAACGGTACACTCTCGTACTGCTAGCCCGGAAAAAAAGCCGAAAGTGTCAAATGTGTCTTACCCAAAGCAGCCAAAAATCGGTGATTTAATGGGAGAATTATATATTCCTAAATTAAACGCTAAGCTGCCGATCTATCACGGTACGAACGAAGATGAATTAGAAAAAGGCGTGGGTCATTTTGCGGGAAGCGTGCTGCCTGGTCAAAACGACAATTCTGTTCTATCAGGACATCGCGATACGGTCTTTCGTAAGCTTGGCGACGTGGGTGAAGGCGATTCGCTCGTGGTGGACACGGCAGCAGGCACCTTCACATACAAAGTGAACAAAGTACGAATCGTTGATGCGGATGACCGGACTGTTATTGTACCAAAGCCTAGAGCCACTTTAACCGTCAGCACCTGTTATCCGTTTAATTACGTTGGTTCAGCACCTGAACGCTATATTTTAGTCGCTCACCTTGTGTCATCAACACCAAAATAAAAAAGCTGTCCTTAAAAAGGCAGCTTTTTTTAATGAATAGATTTCATTAGTAAATCAAACCATATTTTCAGCGAAGTCGCCGTAATAACGATCGCTAAGATAACTTGCAGCGACGCTACCTTCGTCTTTTGCCCAACAAAAGCGCCGATTGGAGCTGCTAGTAAGCTTGCTCCAATAATCATAAGCGCCGGAAGCAAAAGGACTTGATGCGTCATTACTTTACCGAATGTTGTTCCCATAGACGAAATAAACGTCACGGCTAATGAGCTTGCAATCGTTACGCGCACAGGAATTTTTAACACGGTAATCATAATAGGAACAAGTAAAAATGCGCCTCCTGCTCCGACAATCCCCCCGCAAATTCCAACTAAAAACGCCAGAGCCGCTGCCAAAGGTTTTGAAAACGTCACTTCGAATGAATCGGCCGCTGGATTATTTTTTTTGGGCATAAACATTAATCCTGCAGCAATTGTTGCCATCACGCCGTAAATGAAATTGATCATTCCTTCTGAAAACGAGTTTGATAGCGTTGAACCAATGAGACTGCCAAC
The DNA here is from genome assembly GCF_042787735.1 of Priestia sp. YIM B13490. NCBI lineage: Bacteria > Bacillati > Bacillota > Bacilli > Caryophanales > Bacillaceae > Priestia > Priestia sp. YIM B13490. The sequence continues at coordinate 804,010 of NZ_JBHZOT010000001.1, read as the reverse complement.
TAAGACGCTGATACCCATATATAAAATTAACGGTTTATTCAAATAGCCGCCCTTTTTGTAAGCAAGAGCTCCTGAAACAGACGCAAACAGCGACTGTACGGCTCCTATACCAGCTACTTCGTGCGCGTTGAACATTCCCACTCCTACAAGAGGCGGAACAAATAGCAGCAGCGGGTACAAAACAACTGATCCTCCAATTCCAAGCATACCTGCTAAAAATGACCCGAAAAACCCGAGTGCAAATACCGTTATTAATAGTTGTACATCCATGTTTTTACCACCTGCTTTTATCAATCCAATATCATGTTTGTTAGAAAGTATGTATACTTACAACGCCTTATCGCTTCTTCCATTGTATCACTGTATATGCTTCTTTTCTGTAAAAATATTGATAAAAGTGCTTTCAATTATTAATTTTTTTAATCATTAAAATCCTATCGACTTTATGTGTTATTTACTTTTAGCCTAAACTTCCTCGCTCTCCTCTTTGTTACTTGTGGTAGAATAAAGAAAAACTAGATGTTAGAACTGCCTACACGCTACGCTTATCTCAGCAGGCCCATCATCACAGGAGGCTTTCGTATGTTTGAATACAAAATTGATGACGAAGTTAGTTTGCATTTGATTGAATCAACTGACGCTTTCCCCTTGCTTTCTCTTATTAACGAGTCAAGACCTTACCTAAAAGAATGGCTCCCATGGGTAGATAGCATGCAAAGTATTGCTGACTACGATGAACTCATCCCTGAATGGAGAGCTCAATATTATAATAACCAAGGATTCCAGGCCATCATTCGGTACTACGGAGAAATCGCCGGGATGATTGGTTTTCACGGAATTAATTGGGGAAACAAAAGTACAAGTCTTGGCTATTGGATTGGACATGATTTTCAAGGAAAAGGTATTATGACAAGAGCCGTACACGGATGCCTGAATTATGCATTTAATACGTTAAACCTTCATCGAGTCGAAATACGCTGCGGCGTTAATAACGAAAAAAGTAAAGCCATCCCTGCGCGTCTAGGTTTTACAGAAGAAGGCATTTGCAGAGAAGGTGAATACCTATATGATCACTACCATGACCTTGTGATTTATGGCATGTTAAAACACGAGTGGAAGCAAGTTCCTTATGCTCCTTGGCTTCTTTCTTAAAAAGCAGGATCATTTGGACAAGCTATCGTTTGAACTGACTATATTGGAAAAATTAAAAAGAGGTTGAAGACATAACGAAATGAATCCAGCCTAAAGACGAACAAATGAGATACATGAACTGAACCGCTTATGACACCGCAGTTGATTTCCGTGCAAGGCTTCGCTTTCCGCGGGCGGCCGCTGAGCCTCCTCGTCGCTTGCGCTTCTGCGGGGTCTCACCTGTTCCGCTTTTCCCGCAGGAGTCTTCACCTTGCCCTCCAATCACCTGCTAGAAGGAACAAACAAGACAGATGAAACTATATTCACCATAACAAAAAAAACGAACAATTGATCACGTGCTGATCAATTGTTCGTTTTTCACTTGGGTTAAAAACCTTTTTTCCCAGCCTCTCTTTTTTAGTTGAAATACTGAAGCTGTTCGCGGCGAAGCTTATCTTTTTGTTTGTCCGAAATTGAGTAGTCGTAGTTATAAATAGCTCCTTCCCAATCTCCATACATTGGATTTGGAAATACGATTAGCTTTTGGCCAAACGTTTCTTTTTGCTCTTCTACAAGCTTATTTCGATCAGTAATGGACTTTTTATCAAAGCCGCTAAAATCAGATAAGTTATCACCAAACAGCAGGACTACATTATGATTCGTCGCTACTTTTTGACGGCGCGTTTCTTTTCCTTCATCTTTTGGACCCGTTAATAGCACATGGTCTTTGGTTGCTTGAGGAATATGTAAATTCTTTAGGTTTTTAATTGTTGCCTCAAGCTGAGAAGTTGTACGGCCCGAAATATAGTAAATATCTACGCCTTTTTGATCCGCATACGTCAAGAAATCAACAGCACCTGGTACTGCTTTCGCTTTTGCTGCTTGCACCCACTCATCCCATTTATAAGGAAATCCTTTTCCGGTTTTGATTGCTGAAGCTTGAAATGGGCTATTATCAAGCACGGTTTCATCTAAATCCAAAATAATGGCAGGCTTTTTATCGGTACTTTTTGCAAGCCCCTCATCTAAACGAAGCTTTCCAGTATTATAGCCTTGGTAATACAAAGCTTTCATTTCGCCGGATGTTTGGTACCAAGCATCGGCCATGATTTGCTGATCAGCTAGGTGTTGAGCGGGTTCTTTTTTCTCAGCAGACACTTCTTTTTCCTGCTGAGGAGCACATGCCGTCAGTGAAAAAGCAAGTACAGCCACCCCTGTCAACGCTGATAATTTCTTATTCATTTCGCATCCACTTCCATCTCTACATATTTTTATGCTAATAATGTTATATATTACCTCAATCAAACGAAAAATCAATAAAAATACGAATTATATTTTAATTTCAGTTAAAAAATGTTCGTTTTAACTAATGTTTTCTCCCTTTTTTTAACCATTATCCAAATATTTGTTTATACATTTTCCAAAATCCGTTTTTCTCATTCTTTCTTTGTAATCTTTTTTTAGAAACATATTGATTTATCGCTCATTCGCTTCAAAAAAACTTAATAAATCTGAATTATCTAACTTTTAATCTTGTGTTAGATTCTCTCACAAAAGTGCTTTTTTTTGAAAAGATATATAGTAAAATAGATTTTGTGAATTAAAAGACGGTGTTTTCTATCGAAAGTATTGTATAAATATACAAAAGGGGATGGAGATATGAATCACGTAAAACAATGGGGATGGATTACCTTTGGCTGTTTGTGCGTTGCCATCGGAATTCAATTTTTAACCGCTTCTAACCTCGTTATTGGCGGAACAGCAGGACTTGGAATCGTCCTGCAGCATTTAACAGGTATTTCATTTGGGGTATTGTTCTTTATCATCAATTTACCATTTTATTTTATGGCTCTTACGCAAATTGGGCTGCAATTTACGATAAAAAGCTTCATCAGCGTTAGCCTGATGTCAGTGATGTCTGATTTATTAGCTGCCAACTTTTCGTTTGCGCTTCCGCATCCGCTTGTAGCTGCGATTGTGGGCGGCATTATTGTCGGCATTGGACTGATCTTTTTGTTTCGCCACGGCTCTTCTCTTGGCGGAATCAACATGCTATGCGTGTTTCTTGATAAACGCTTTGGCATTAATCCAGGTAAAACAATGCTTTTGACAGATGTATTGATTGTAGGCTCTGCAACTGTGGTATTCGGCGTAGTTCAAGTTCTTTATTCGTTAATCGGTATCTTCATCATGACAGGACTGCTTGGACGCTATCACAAACGCTCGCCAATCGAACGAACTGGTGAACATATGGAAGAAGAAGCAAAACAACAAACGGCTTCAACTATGTAAAAAAACCGTGCGGGAATAATCCCACACGGTTTTTTACGCTTATTCTGCTACTTTTACAAGCTGTTTTCCTAAGTTTGCTCCTTCAAATAAACCAAGGAACGCTTCAGGTACATTTTCAAAACCTTCTACAACGTTTTCGCTGTACTTGATTTTTCCTTGCTGCACCCATTCCCCTAACTGCTTAATGCCTTCAGGGAATTTGTCTGCATAGTCGGCTACGATAAAGCCTTTCATTAACGCACTGTTAATTAATAAAGGTGTTTGAACACGCGGTCCAACATCTTGTTTTTCTAAGTTATACAGTGAAATTTGGCCGCAAAGCGGAATGCGCGCAAATTTATTTAATAAGCTAACAACTGCATCTGAAATCTCTCCACCGACGTTTTCAAAGTAAACATCAACGCCATTAGGACACGCTTCTTTCAACGCTTCTTTCACATTTCCTTTTTTATAATTAATCACTTCATCAAATCCGAGCTCATCTTTTAAATAAGCAATTTTATCTTCAGAACCTGCGATGCCGACAACACGCGCGCCTTTAATTTTAGCGATTTGACCAACAACAGATCCAACAGCACCTGCTGCACCGGAAACGACTACTGTTTCGCCTTCTTTTGGCTGACCGATTTCAAGCAGTCCAAAGTAAGCTGTGAGACCAGGCATACCAAGAACGCCGATAGCCGTTGTAATTGGCGCTAGCTCTGGATCAACTTTCTGTAAGTTTTTTGCTTCTGCAGCTGAATAGCGTTTCCAAGGAAGCATACCCGTCACGATATCGCCTTCTTTAAAACGATCTGATTTTGATTCCGTTACGCGTGCTACAATGCCGCCTGCAAGCGGTGCGTTTAGCTCAAATGGAGGAACATATGATTTTGTATCGTTCATGCGTCCTCTCATATACGGATCAACAGAAAGGTACAGTGTTTGAACAAGTACCTCGCCTTCTTTCGCTGTAGGCATTTCAATTTTTTCGTATTTAAACGTATCTTTTGTTGGCATTCCCTTTGGGCGTTCTGCTAATAAAATTTGTTCATTCATCGATATCGCTCCTTTTTATTTCTCTGTTTTTTGTAAAATGTGCTAAACTTACCTTTGTTATTTTAAATTATATATTGTGCACAACGCAAAAAATATGATTGTGCAATAACACCGAAGGAGAAAAAGACATGGAGCTAATTCGCTGTAAAGAAGATGTTGTTAAAAAACTAAACGAGTTTGTTGAAGTAACTCCCCCCGTTATTTTGTTTAAAAAAGGCAATATGTATCCGATTAAAATGGATATCAACTACAACTGGATTGCCACAGACGAACAAGGTCATGAGCATATTGTCGCTTCAAACACAAAGAATGTGCAGGACGACTACTGGTTTAGCTACCATTTTGACTTATATTAAGGAGTTTCCCGGATTTACTCTTCGTAAACGTTATATAAATAAAGTGTTGCATTAATAAAAACAGCGTGCGAATTCCGGCGCTGTTTTTATGTAATAATTAGAGTATCTCAAGCACGTGTTTGAAGCTTTGATCATGTTCCATTTTCTGCATCGATATCTACTTAAGATTATGTTACAATCACGGTAAAGTAATTTATGATTGATAGAATAAAAGCTAGAGCTTGAAAAATTCGAGGTGGATTATGCAAGGTAAAGTTGTATATAAAGAAGGATTTTCAGTGATAGGCATAGCAAAAAACGGAGAGTATCAAAAAGAGAATCTTTTGAAGCAAATACTTAAAGAAAAAGAAATGATTAGCTCTTCAAAAGAACCTCATATGGTTACAGGCATTTGCATGGCTCCGAAAAAAGAAAATTATTTTTATATTGCAGGGACAGAAGTGGCTGATACGGCTTTTATTCCAAACGGTATGAGCGTTCATACGTTTCCTTCGTTTACATACCTGCAGTTTAAACACAGAGGTCCCATTACATCGCTCGGGTCGACGTACAACAGCATCTGGAATGAATGGCTGCCGAACTCTCCTTACAGCATGATTGAAGGTCCTGCTCTTGAAATTGTAAATACAGCTATACACAGCAATTTATATAGTGATACATATGAAATGGATATTTATATTCCCATAAAGCTGGGACAATAAAAAAGGTGAACTTACGTTCACCTTTTTCCTATTTTTGCAGCTGTTTATATAAATGATAAAGAGTAAAAACGCACTCTGGATGACGCTCTTTATGGTTAAAAAATCCGTGAGGAAACATGAGTGAAAGATTCCCTTTTTCAATTCCGGTCACATACTTGTTTTCCATAAGCGGATATTCTTTCACAACCCAGTGCGCTTCATCAATAGTAGACGTAACCACTTCACCAAAGTATACGCCCATACACTCTTCGAATTCTTCTTTTGTCATCGAAAAATAGTCAAAGCAGTTGCTGTCTTCTAGATCATAGTAAAGAAGCTCTAATATTTTCAAACTTTCATCTGTAAAATCAACGATGAACTCATCTACCGCTTTGCTTATTTCATGAATGTGATTCATGCACTGTTCGCGCACTTGATGATAGTAATAGCTAGCTTCAAACTGATGTTCACACGTCACTAACGATTCTCCGTATGATGCTGTTAGATCATGATGCTTGCTCATGCTGACACCTCCACGCTATGCTTATGGAGCAAGTATAACATTAACCAAGCAGCTATTGATCATCTTCCATTAACAACCTATCCGTGGCAATATTAGGTTCACTTTTTGTTCATTATGCTACCGTACACAAATCCTCCGCTAACAAGAAGAATACCGCTAATTAATACGCTGCTTAAAAAGATTTGCGAATGCATCAAGTGATTATACATCATCCACACGCTCATTTCGTCATCTCCTTTTGGCTTTTTTAACTAGTATCCCCGGTTTTCTTACCGCACATGCCGGCATTTTCACTGTTTTTTCATCAATTTTCTATATAGTTAAAGCCGTAAAGCCAACTATCTTTTTTCATCGTTTTACTCCTTAAAAAGCCTGCTTATGACTCTGAAGCAGGCTTTTTTTGCATGGTGAAACAAGTGATTAAGCCGTCTATCCCCACTAATTGTGCATAGTAAGGTATAATTAAAGATAGTTTCACTTTTCTAAAGTGAGAAATACATAGGAGACATCAAAGGAGACATGCAAATGACAGAACTCGAAAAAGCGAAAATTCAGCACCGAAAGCTGTCCAAGGGACAGGTATTTGGTAGGGCCATCGCCATTGCGATCGGTGCCCTGCTCATGGCCACAGGACTTGAAATTTTTCTCGTTCCGAACCACGTTGTCGACGGAGGAATTACCGGTATTTCCATCATGCTTTCGCACCTTACTGGCGTAAATCTAGGAATCTTTCTTTTTGTACTAAATCTTCCGTTTGTATTTATCGGGTACAAGCAAATGGGGAAAACATTTGCCCTTTCCACTATTTTTGGCATACTGGTTGTATCCATCTTAACTTCTATGTTTCATGATGTCCCCGCATTTACCGCAGACGTTCTTCTTGCTACCGTTTTTGGAGGGATTATTCTCGGAATTGGAATTGGACTCGTAATTCGCTACGGCGGAGCGCTTGACGGTACGGAGATACTTGCCATTTTAATCAGTAAAAAAATTCCGTTTTCCGTGGGAGAAATTGTGATGTTTTTCAACTTCTTCATTTTAGGAGCAGCGGGATTTGTGTTCACGTGGGACCGCGCCATGTATTCCATCCTTGCGTACATCATTGCAGCTAAAGCCATTGATACGGTTGTAGAAGGATTGGAAGAATCAAAATCCGCTTGGATTATTAGCGAATATTCCGACGAAATTGGCGATGCGATTAATGCGCGGCTAGGTCGAGGCGTTACCTATTTGCACGGTGAAGGTGCTTATACGGGCGATGATAAAAAAGTGATTTTCTGCATCATCACGCGCCTTGAAGAATCAAAGCTAAAAACCATTGTTGAAGATTTTGATCCTACTGCCTTTTTAGCCGTTGCAGATATTACCGAAGTCCGCGGCGGACGCTTTAAAAAACGAAACATTCACTAAAAAAACGCGCAGAAAGCACCATGCTTTCTGCGCGTTTTTTATGTAAGAGATACTTTTTGAACCTGCTTAAACCATTCATAACAAAGAAGCACAATTAAACATAAGTCGATTAAATCGCCTCCGTAATACATCAGCATAGCCCCTTGCTGCGCCCCTTCCGCCGATACGTGCATAGGCGGGTGAGCGTACACATATTTTGATAAAATACCGTGAGCAGCAAGAGCAAGAACCAATACGGATGCCCGGTGCGTAAAAGTTTTTTGATGCGGCGAAGGATCGATTGAAATCATCGATACGGTGAATAAATAGCCGGCTAAAAACACGTGAATATGTACAGCGACATGCACGAAAAAAGAGTGATGCATCATGCCATACAGACTTGTTGTATAAAGAATCCAAAGTCCTCCTACGTTAAGAACAGAAGCTGTCACCGGACTGCTGATGAACCGAACAAACCGTCCTTTTAAAAGTTTTGACACTTTTCTGGCTGCATGAACCGGAAGCGTGCGAAGCAGCAGCGTAAGAGGTGCTCCTAACGCCATTAAAAGCGGAGCTAGCATACCTAAAAGCAAATGCCCCGTCATATGCGCAGTAAAGTCCATATGAGCACGGGCTGCGAGCGGTCCGGCTACAGAAGATATGGCGCATAAAATACCAAGTGTCCAGCTGGACGTCCTATATAATGACCATTTTCTATACGTTGCATTCGAAGAAGCTACAGCCCACATGTATAAAAAAAAGGCAGCGACAAAAGGCAGGGCTAATAAAAGCTGAGACAATACTTCATATTTAATCATGATGTGCACCTTGTTTACGTGTAAACCATGTTAAAATGATGCCAATAAGCAGCATCAAACATGCAAGTACATTCCACGTAATGTCGTAAGGTGCAATCTTCACTCCGTACCGGATTTGATGAAGTCCCATAAGCTTATGCTGCACGGTCCCGTCATAAAGCTGAAACGCCCCGGCTCCAAGCAATACTCCTCCTATCCACCTTTTCACCCACCAGCCGCCTCGGCGCCTTAGATCTGCCACCATAAAAAGTGATGCAATTGTAGCGAACCAGCTGAATGCATGAAACAAACCGTCCGACACTAAACCAGCGGCCGTTGTGGATTTATCATAAAAATGATGCCAATGAAGCAGCTGATGAAACACTGCTTCATCAATAAAAGCAACTAACCCTACGCCAAACAAAAAGCCTGACCAGCTATTTCGAGTGCGATGAACCACGCGCTGATTTGCAGTTGCTTCGTGTTTCTTTTCCATATATATACCTCCCTGGCAGCTCTTTAAGTTTATATCGATTCTAATGAACGTATACCCTATTAAAGAGAAATGAATCTATAATATGGAAAAATAGGAGCTATATCCTAATATCGTTTTCACTATCTTTTCACCATAAAGGTATAGGATAGTATTTGCGAAGCCAATTAGCATATTTTTTCATAGTTTTACTCCCTTTCTAATGACCTGTTTCCCCAGAGCAAATCTTTTTTATATTCCGCTTCTCTTTTCACCATTTTTTCACCATAAAGGTATAGGATAGTACTTGCGAAGCCAATTAGCATATTTTTTTCATAGTTTTACTCCTTTTGAAGATCTGCTTCCCCAGAGCAGGTCTTTTTTTATATTCCGCTTCTCTTTTCATCATTTTTTCACCATAAAGGTATAGGATAGTACTTGCGAAGCCAATTAGCATATTTTTTCATAGTTTTACTCCCTTTCTAATGACCTGTTTCCCCAAAGCAGGTCTTTTTTATATCCCGTTTCTCTTTTCACCATTTTTTCACCATAAAGGTATAGGATAGTACTTGCGAAGCCAATTAGCATATTTTTTTCATAGTTTTACTCCTTTGTGAAGACCTGCTTCCCCAGAGCAGGTCTTTTTTTATTTTTTCTAAAAGCTTCCATCTTTTCACCGTTTTTTCACTTTTCTTTTGTATACTAAGTTTGTCAAAGCAATTTCATCATTTTTCATAAATGACCCCTATTTATTCCCCGCTTTTTGTGAGCGGGGCTTTTTTTGTAAGAAAAGCATATTTTCACCTTTTTTTTAAAAAAGCTTTTCTCTTTTCACCGTTTTTTCACTTTTCTTTTATATACTGTTCTTGTCAAAACAATTTCATCATTTTTCATAGATGTACCCTATTTGCACCCGCTTCTTGGAAGCGGGACTTTTTTTGTTTCCATACAAAAAAGCTTAACCCGGAGGTTAAGCTTTTTTCGCCTGCTTGCGAAGAACAAGCATCATAATTGTAATGACAGTAAACGCAATAAACGCTAAAAAAGGAATGGTGATAAATCCAAGCCAGTTAATATATTGACCTGAGCAAGGAACACCGCTTGTACACGTTTCAAATGCTTTAAGAGCCGGTATCTTCTGCAGGCAATAATGATAGCCTGAAAGCGCCATACCAATCACTGAAAACGGCAGGACGTATTTGTAGATGAACGTATCATTCCGATACACGGCTACACCTAGCACAATCGCGAGCGGATACATTAAAATTCGCTGATACCAGCAAAGTTCACACGGAATAAAGTGAAGAACTTCACTAAACGTCAAGCTTCCAAGCATCGCGATAAGCGCTGTAATCCACCCGAAGACCAAAGACTTGTTCATTATTTGTTCTCCTTAGCCGCATCTTTGACCATTTGATCAAAGTCATTGATTGTTTTTCCTTCGAATTTTTTGCCGCCTACATAAATGGTTGGTGTACCTGTGATGCCTAAGTTATTGGCTGTCTTCATATCTTGATCAAACGCATCTTTTCCTTTTCCATCTTTAAAAGCACTCGCTACTTTTTTCGCATCGGCATCGCTAGATACTTCTTTCAGCGTATCTTCTAAGTAAGATTCCGTTAAGACATCTTTCTTTTCATCCGCTGCGTTTTGCTTTTTATAAAGAAGTTCATGGAATTTCCAAAATGTATCGTTCCCAAGCTCTTTATATACCGTCTCGGCAAACTCTGCTGCACGAGATGAGTCATTGTTGATAAACGCATAGTTCATAAAGTAGAATTTGACTTTGCCTGTATCTACATAATCTTTTTGAATCAGCGGGAAAAAGGATTCCGTGAAGTTTTTACAAGCCGGACATTTGTAATCTCCAAACTCTACCACTTCTACCGGAGCTGACTCTTTTCCAAGATACGGCTGATTATCATATGTAAGAGCGGCCTTTTCATCTCCTCCGCCCTTTGACATATTAGAAAGGACGATTAACCCTAAAATACAGACCGCAATAATTCCAATCACCCAAAAAATCCACTTGCTCGAGGACGTTTGCTGATTGGGCGTTACTTTTTTCTTTTTCTTTGCTTTTGACACAATCTCATCTCCTTCTTTTCTTTCTCTCTTACAAACTTACAAAGCTGTTAGAGCGGTAAAAATTAGCGCACACAAAATAAAAAACACGTATAGCGATGTCAGCGTTAAAATAACAGGAGGCTGCATCGGCATTTTCGTTTCCGGATTTAAAATATATTGAATGCGATAATTAACCGACGTATCAGCAAACGATACGTGCGCACACGAAAGACTTGTCTGTCCCGTTTTAACCATTTTTAAAAGGGCGCTACCGATGTGAGCAGACGTGCCATTTTTCACAATGGCATCTTGATCAGCCAGCACTTCACGCATGACTTTGAAACGTTTATGGCTCCATTTAATAAACGGAATATACCATAATGCAGAAGCAAGCGTGCTTAGTAAAAATGTTTTGAGCGGATCTTTATTTGCAACATGTGACTGCTCGTGGTAAATAACAGCTTCTAGTTCATTTTCATCAAGCACCGAGAGCAACCCTGTAGACAGAACGATGTGCGGTCTAAACAATCCCATTGTTAATGCAATGGGCTGATCTGTTGTTAAAACTGTTAAATTCTTTCCGTACGCTTTTTGCAGGTGAGCCGTTGTTGTTTCATTTCGCAGCTTCGTAATCATTTTACGGACTTTCCGCATTTGAATCACTTGCTTTACAGCTTTAATGAACAGTACAAACATCGTATGAAAAATAACCGCATTCAGCATGTATTCAATAAAAAACAAGCCGAAAAAGTGGGCTACTTTGTTACAAAGTAAAATTAAGTTAAACGATAAATTCCATCCAAACAGCAAATGCAGCACATACATGCCCATTTGCATAAGCAACGTCACGGCAATAAAAAAGCACAGGTTAAAAATAAGCTTAGAACGCTTTAGTATTCCTTGATTCATTGATTATTCATCCTTTTTTAACTGTTTGACTTTTGATTCGAGCATGCTTAACAGTGAATCATCAACTTCTTCTAACGCATCAAGCATATGAGTAACAGCAAGCGAGCCAAATTCGTCGATCAATTCGTGCGTTAACTCTTTCGACTGAGCGTCGATAAATTCCTCTTTAGAGAGAATCGGCTGATACATCGACGTACGTCCTTTTAAACGCTTTTGTAACACGCCTTTTTCCACCAATCGATTCATAACGGTCATAACGGTGTTGAAGTTCACTGCTTTTTCTTTCTCAAGTACGTGCTGCACATCTTTAATGGACATTTCACTTCCGTTCCATAAAGCCGTCATAATTTTTGCTTCAAGCGGGCCAAAAAAGCGATTAAGGCCGGTTTCGTTAAATTTGAATTTTTCAATTTTCATATTCGACACCTCACACTACCAATTGTAGTGTGAGGTGTCAAATCCGTCAACTTTTCCATGACAACTGCCTTACAATTGTCATAATCACTTTTTTACTTCATCGGTTAAATGCTGAATGGATAGCACAACTGTATCGAGCTTGGCTTCAATTCGGTGAAGTAAATAAAGCGTCACCACAACGGGAAAACCAACGTCTGAGACAAGCGTAAACCACTCTGTCATCTTCCTCTCTCCTTTTAAAAAAGCCCTTCGCACCGAAGTGGAAGGACTTTCATTTTTAAATCGTAAATTCGGTTACATTTCGCTCGACGATTTGAGCGCCTTTTCTGGAAACGAGTGCTCCGCCGCTTGAAGTAAAGACATCGCTTGCGATCAGCGCGTTCATTGCTCCTGTAATGGCTGCCGCGTCTAACGTATCTTTAGGTGATTCAATCGATAGGCTTACTGCTTTTTGTGACTCATTCAAAAACTGCATCGTTAAAGTTTTCATACTCTACCTCTTTTCTTATTTTAAAAGTGAAAACGTGACAACTTCGTTGATTTCAACAAGCAGCAGTGACTGCAGGCTGGCAATGGTTTCACTTGCTGTAATGAGTGCATCTGCAGAACTTCCAGGCTGAATGTTCATATAGGATTTTGTCTTTAAATCGGGTTTTCCATCCTCTTTTATTCCTTGTTCTAATACTAAGCGAAGCTGGCTTGAATGCTGAATTTTTTCTGCCATCTTTTATTCCCCCTTTCACTTTATATATAGAAATGGAAATAGGAAAGAGGGATGATGGAAACATAAAAATTTTTGGTTTATAATGGGAGATAGTCTGAGTTAGAAAGAGGCTTTGGTAATGAGAAAGTGGAGCTTTTTATTTTTTGTTCTAGCATTCATGCACCCAGCTTCAGCACTTGCTGACGACGGTGCAGATGAAAAAAAGCTTGGTCCGTTTTACTACACGGTTTCTCATGATTATAGTCGAGAAAAATGGGATGTAGGGGTGTTAAATCAGCAAGATAAAACGAACATTCCTGCGACTGATTTGAACGATGAAACGCTAAAATTGTTTCAGCGTACGGTTGATGATTTAGCAGACCTCGCGATTCGATTTGCTGCTATGAGCGTACTGCTTGTATGTTCACTCGCTGTTTTTACATACTTTCGCATTCAAAGAAAACGCCCTTTTCTCCGCTTGTTTTTTGTTTTTTCAAGCGTTGGCTTTCTATTTTGCGTCTATACATCATTGGAGTTATTTAAAAAAACTGAACAAGCAAAATCTTTATTTTACTTACTATGACTTGAAACCCAAAAAAAACCAGCCAATCGGCTGGTTTTTTCATGCATTTCTTACGGTTATGTACTTCTGTTCATACGTCATTTCTTCCGTTTGCTTTTGCTGCTCCAAATGGTAATAAGCAGCGCATACTCCTCCTAACCCAGCCAGTGCTAGGACAATTAGAAGTATGGATGTCGCTTTTTTCATTGCCTTTTCTCCCCTTATGTTTAACCCTACCTAGCAACGGCATCCGTAAAAAAGAGTCCCCTTTCTCTTCTTTACTTGCTCATTACTTACGAAAGATATTATCATACTTTTTTTCACTTTTGTCATTTTTTTAGTTATTGTCAAAAAATTGTATATTTTATCCTTGATTTAATGAGTGTTTAAGAAAGTCAATGGACTGGTTTTTTGAAAGGCCAAACGCTGTCACGATATAATCAACGTAGGCAAGAAGCTCCAGATTCCCTCCTAATTTTGTTGTTTTAAATGATCGATTAAATCGATATTGCTTTTTATCTGAAAAGACGAGCCCTTCTTCTTCTAGAAATGTTTGAAATTGCTCATGTGGAAAGTAAAGCACATCGTTTCGAACGTTCTCTAAGTCAATCACAATAATCATATCTTCCAGCTCTGCTTTTAATTCCATCATACAATCAATGTATCCGCCGATGCAGCTGATTAAAGATGTGAGAAAAAAGGGTCCGTTTATATATTGAAACTGCTCAAAAATCGTCTCATCGATGTAGCTTGAAATACTTGACTTTAATACGTCATGAATTGGTTTTGATTCTTCCATGTACGGAATAGGAATATGAAACTTAGCTGATCCGTTATAAAACTGCTCCCACGCAATTGTTTTATCATACGCATCAATCACATCTGTGCTTCGAAAAATGATGGATTCCGCTGAATAAGAGGCTTTAACAAACGGTGTATGCAGCATCACCGTACTCTCGTCGTCCAAACGATAGTATTTTGGCTCGCTAGACTTGCTTAAAATATATTGCTTTAACCGTTCTTCTTCCATTTGTTCAACTAAATGCAAATCATATAGTGGCAGCACGTACATATTACACATCCCGTAATGAATATAGCTTTTCCCGTGCATCGGCCATTTTCTGTTATAGATAGACAGTTCTTTTGTGCAAAATTCCTCTATTCGCTGCGTTTGATCCTCGGATTTTTGATAGAGTCGATCTAAATGATAGCGATCATCGATTTCCGTAACGGGAGATGTGCCGCTTCCAATTCTTCTGTAAATTTTCCCGTAAGACATGTACGGAGGGTTCGGGCCTTCGGGAATCCAAATAACAAAAACACCTTGCCCGGGGTGATCTTCAGGTGATAAAAAACGCGTAACGATACGAGGAATGGGATTGGTGACATCTTTAAGCATATTATTAATAAACAGCTCATATTCTTTGCGCTCGAGCAGGTTAATGGAATGGTCGTCTTCATCTACGCCAAAAATAAGCCACCCTCCTTTTTCATTGGCAAACGAAGCGATGATATTTGGGATTTTCCGTTTGACCGTTGAGCTTACTTCGCGCTTGAACTCAAGCTGATAGCCTTCTTCTAAATGTTTTTTCATCATGCGCTGCACATCTGAAAACTCAATTTCTCCAATTGTTTTTTTCTTTCCGTCTTCGCTTATAAATGGTGAATAAAACGATTCTTCGTTCACTTGTCTTCCCCCCCTCACCACTTCTATTTAACTTATCCATATGATGAGAAGTAAAAAGACAGTCATATTTCTTTGATTTTTTTCAAAAAACAAAGTTTTTACCAAATTAATCCTGTTTTATATTATGATAGAAAAAGAGGTGAAGAATATGATTGAAGCAATATTTTTAGACCGAGACGGAACAATTGGAGGCAGTAATGAAATACAATATCCAGGTGATTTTCAGCTGTTCCCCCAAGCAAAGCAAGCGATTATAGACATAAAGAAACAAAACATTCCGCTGTTTTCCTTTACGAATCAGCCCGATATTACAAAAGGAAAGGTAAAGAAATCACAGTTTATCTCTGAGCTTTTAGCTTTTGGATTTGATGATGTTTACCTTTGTCCTCATGAAGATTCAGACAATTGTTCGTGCCGCAAACCAAGGCCGGGCATGCTGTTAAAAGCAGCCGAGGAGCACAGCTTAAATTTGGCTAATTGCATCGTGATTGGCGACCGGTGGAAAGACCTCGTAGCGGCCCATGCAGCAGGAGCACAATGTATTTTAGTGTTAACAGGAGCTGGGCACGACACGTTACATGTACGGGAAAAATGGGCTGACGTACAAGCAGCCTTTATTGCAGCCAATATACAGGAAGCTGTTGAATTTATCTTTACATCACTGAGTTCACAGCCGATACTACCGCATTCACATACTCGTTAAACAGCTGATTGTTCTGTAATAATTGTTCATACTGCGGAGTGGTTATTTCAAGCTGCAGTCCTTTGTGGCGCTGATTGCCGTTTGCGATATTTCGAGGTGAAACGCCTTTTAAATGCACGGGCGTTTCACTGATCGGAAAACCTGAGAGTGCACGACGCACCGCTTTTTCTAACTTTTCGTCTCTTCCTCCGATATAAGTCGTGCAGACGTCGCTGTAGGCACCGTGAAGAGAAATCGTGACCTCTGATTTTTTAACAAGGTGACGCGCCATTTCTTCATCGTAGTTTGCAGACGTAACATGCAATTCAAACGGATTTTCTGTTTTCAGCGTTTTAAATACGTACACCGTTGCGTTCAGCTTTTCTGCTATTTTTTCTGCTACTTCTTCTGTCCCAATTTCCATCGTTCCTCCGTGAATAGCAAGCACGACAATTTCTCTCCGGCGAACGACACATTCTATTTCGTAATCAATTCCCGCTCGTTCACACTGTGATAGTTCTTGAAAACTTTGATACACATCCCTCATCCGTTTCTTCACACCTTTCTTTTATCTTTCATATACCCAGGCTTTATTTTTTCTTTTTCTTCATATAGTAAAGGTATTAACCCTTTGTTTACTCGTTTATTTTTGTTTTTATACTTTATATTTTAGTGTGCACAAAAATTTTTTTTGAAATTCGAAATAAAAGTATTGCCAAACAAACCGTCCAGACGGTAAAGTATTCTAGGGAAAATCAAAAAGGAGGAAATTCGTGTGTCTACATTTGATGATATATTGCTTGCAGCTACGCAGGTTGTACAGCGTGACGGCGTTGGAAATTTGACGCTTGAAAAAGTAGCAAAAGAAGCCGGCGTCAGTAAAGGCGGTTTGTTGTATCACTTCTCTTCAAAAGATGAATTGATTAAGCAAATGCTGTATTCAGTCACAAAGAAATATGATGACGGACTAAACGTACAAGTTGAACATGACAATTCTCCTGGCAAATGGAGCCGGGCTTATCTCGCTGAGACGCTTCATGACCTTCAGCGTGAACAAGTGATGAGCGCGGGGTTACTTGCAGGTATTGCAACCAATCCTGAACTCCTGCAGCACTTTCAAAAGCAATACGAAAAGTGGCAGCAGCACATTGAACAAGACGACATTGATCCAGTCCTTGCTACCATTGTGCGCCTAGCAGCTGACGGATTATGGTTCAGTCAAATGTTTGGGCTCGCACCCGTGGATCCAGACATGCAAAAACAGATTCAACAACAACTTCGGAAATTAACAGAGGAGGGTTTTCGATGAAAGCCTATTTATTTTTAGCGATTGCTATTAGTTCAGAGTTATTCGGTACATCTATGTTAAAAGCATCAAACGGATTTACAAAATTTTGGCCTAGTCTTGGTGTTTTATTAGGGTTTGGTCTGGCCTTCTATGCGCTTTCCACATCGCTTCAGCACATTCCACTCAGCGTTGCGTATGCCATCTGGTCTGGTGTAGGAACTGCTGTGACAGCTGTGATTGGCGTAGTTATTTGGAAAGAAAGCGGCAGTCTCACGATGGTATTTGGCATCGTATTAATCATTGCAGGAGTCATTCTTTTAAATTTAAAATCAGTGGCTCACTAAAAAAAGAGCCAGTAAATACTGACTCTTAAGCAAAGGAGGAAAATCGACTGTCTACTTATGAAAGTAGTATGTATCGTTTTCCTTTTTTTATACTCTTTTATAGATTAAACGGGTCTAGGAATTTAACAGATGGATATTTGTCCTGGAACAAACGCCATACAAAATCGTTTTCAAACATAAGAACGGCATGTTTATCACGATCTTCTACTAGCATCACGCGAGAATCTAGCATGCGATCTTCAATTGTTGATTTGTCTACCCATTTTGCAATGTTATGAGACATGCGCGTGAATTCAAGATCGACGTTGTACTCGCCTTTCATACGGTGTTCAAACACTTGGAACTGAAGTTCACCGACTGCTCCTAAAATATAATCTCCAAAGAACGGCGTACGGTAAAGCTGTACGGCTCCTTCTTGTACAAGCTGATTAATCCCTTTTTCAAAGTGCTTAGATTTCATTGCATTTTTCGCACGAACTTTTACAAACAGTTCAGGCGGGAACTTTGGAAGAGCATCAAATTCGAATACTTTTCCCTCTCCTACAATGGTATCGCCAATCTGATACGTACCCGAGTCATACAAGCCAATGATATCCCCTGGATACGCTGTGTCTACTGTTTCACGGCTTGATGCCAAGAACTGATGAGACTGCGCTAGCTTCATTTTACGGTTCGTTCTTGCTAACGTCACGTTCATTCCACGCTCGAATTTCCCTGAACATACGCGTACGAACGCAATGCGGTCGCGGTGAGCTGGGTTCATGTTCGCTTGAATTTTAAAGATGAAACCTGAGAAGTTTTCATCCGTAGGCTGAACGGTGCCATTCGTTGATTCACGAGGCTGCGGCGGTGATGTTAATTGTAAAAATGAATTAAAGAAAGACTGTACACCAAAGTTTGCAATCGCACTTCCGAAGAAAACAGGTGTTAATAGGCCTTGCTTTACTTTTTCAATTGAAAAATCATTACCTGCTTCGTCTAATAGAGATAAATCATCCACTAAGCCTGGTAAATACATTTCATCGACGTGTTTTTTAATTTCATCGTCGATATTTTCACCGTCAAAGTCTGCAAAATATGACTCTTTGTTTCCTTGGTATACTTCAATTTGTTTTGAAAAACGGTCATACGTTCCTTGGAATCGTTTCCCCATGCCAATTGGCCACGTTACAGGGTATGATTCAATACCAAGTACATCTTCAATTTCTTCAAGCAGCTCAAGCGGCTCTTTTCCTTCACGGTCTAATTTATTGATAAATGTTAGAATAGGAATACCACGCATACGACAAACTTTAAAAAGTTTAAGCGTTTGTGCTTCAATCCCTTTCGTTCCGTCAATAACCATGACCGCACTGTCTACAGCCGTTAAGGTACGATACGTATCCTCACTGAAGTCTTCGTGTCCTGGTGTATCCAAGATGTTAATAAAGTGATCTTTATACTCAAACTGCATAACACTTGATGTAACCGAAATTCCACGTTGTTTTTCGATTTCCATCCAGTCAGATGTAGCAAACTTGCCTGATTTTTTTCCTTTAACCGTTCCGGCTGAACGAATCATTCCGCCCAGTAACAGCATTTTTTCTGTTAACGTTGTTTTCCCGGCATCCGGGTGAGAAATAATGGCGAATGTACGACGTGAATCGACCATCGTTTCTTGAAGTTGGTTGTTCATACGTTTTAAAATCCTTTCTGCTCTACAATTCCTATTTTCATCATTTCATTATACGCTTTTTTTATACTGCGTGACTAGTTTTTTTCATATTTGAATACTTCTACAAAATCAAAGAAATCGTCAACAAGGTGTAAAAAGCGAACAAGAAAAGACCCCTTTTATAAAAGGGGCCTTCTCCCAGTTTAGTTTAACGAACGACCAGAGAAACGTTCTGCTGATCGGCTTAAACTTTATAAAAAAAATTACTTTTGAACGTTAGCAGCTTGTGGTCCACGGTTGCCTTCAACGATTTCAAATGTAACTTCTTGACCTTCTTCTAAAGTTTTGAAACCTTCGCCTTGGATAGCAGAGAAATGAACGAATACATCGTCTTGTCCTTCTACTTCGATGAAACCGAAACCTTTTTCAGCGTTGAACCATTTTACTTTACCTTGTAACATATCTCTTTTCCTCCTTGTGTGACAATCCACACATTGTGTATTACTCTATTCCTGCTCTTACAATAAGTCAAGACGAACACTTCGAACTATCCTTACCGAACAAAAATAAGCACCTTTATTGTAACAAATCCTCCAAAAAATTTCAAAGGAATTTGCACATTCTTTTTGTTTGCTTTGATCCCTTACCTACAGCCTTTCCGCCCCTTTTTAAGCAGCCGAATGTGAACGCATTATCCGCACTTCTTCTTGGTGTTTTTTCTTGTATAACGATCCTTTAAATGGATAACGCTATAGAGATAGATACTCTTTCTATTTATGAGAAAGCAGGTGACATCACAACCTATGGAAGACATTCTCATGTCCCTTCTTAGAACCTTTGTTTCTTTCATTATCTTAAGCATTACAACTTTCCTGATTGGAAAACAAATTAACACGCATAATAATCATTTTACATTTGCGATGTCCATCATTATTGGGTCGTTCATCGCAAATATGGGATTTGATTTAAAATTAAAATTTCTGCCGATGTTCGCTTCTTTTGCTTTTCTTGTAGCCATTCATTTTCTTTTAGCATCAACAGCTCTAAAAAGCAGGCGCTTGCGAAAATGGATTACAGGACGCCCGACGGTTATTATGGAAAAAGGAAAGCTTCTTGAAGCAAATATGAAAAAAGTCAAATATTCTATTGACGACTTGAATCAGCATTTACGAGAACTAGGAACGTTCAACATTGCTGAAGTAGAATTTGCTGTTTTAGAAGTAAGCGGAAAACTGTCAGTATTAAAGAAAACTGCTTATCAAAACATTGCCAAACAGGACGTTTTGTCTAAGCCGTTTAAAGAAATGAGTTTACCGGTAGAACTCATCATGGACGGAGAAATTATTCATAAAAACTTAACATCTCACTATACCGAACAGTGGATCAACCTTGAGCTTTCAAATCGTCAGCTTCAGTTGAACCAAGTGCTGTATGCAGTTGTGTCAACAAACGGCATGCTCTATGTAGATGAGTATAAAGATCAGCTGTCCGCTCCTACAGACAGAGAATAAGATTGAGACATACCTAAATTACGCCAATCTAAAGACAGACAAATGGAGTGAATGAGTTCGTATGGATCGCTTGAGACATCGCTGTTAATTTTTGTACAGGGCTTTGCTCTCCTATCAACAGCTAGAAGCAGCTACATATATAAAACCTATGTTCACGATCACCATAAAAAAATCCGAACGAGTTTGATTCTTGATGGAGAATCAAACTCGTTCGGATAAAATATGTTTGTCCCAGTTTCACTGTGCCATCTCTTCAACGGTTCCTTCTTTTAAGCCATAGTAATTCCGTTCAAATCGCTTTATTTCTTGATCATAGCGGCGTACTTTTGCATCGGCTAGCTGACGGCTTTGTTTTGTTTCTTCAAGCAGCTCGACCTGCTGATTAATTTGAAAAATAGTCGTCGACAGCTCGTCTTGATAATCATAAATTTCATTTTGAATATCCACGCATACGGGCAAGCGATTTGCTAAAATAAAGTCCGTCATTTGCATAAGCACTTTTTTACGCTCTACTTCTTTCACTTTGCTTTTGACGGCTCGTTCTGCAGAACGAAACGTCAGTCTTACTTTAGAGAAGAAATCACCTTTAATCGAAAGCTTGCGCTGCAGTTCTTCTACATCTTGTTTTAATGATTCATGCTCTTCAATCATTTTTTGAAGCACAAGCCCTCCGTTTAACGATGTGAGCTCCATTTCATCAAGCTGATGGCGAATGGCTGTTTTGAGCGTTTCAATTTGCTTCACCGTCTTTTTCTCCGTAGCTCGGAGCTGCTTAACATACTGCTCTGTTTTATAAATAAAGCTGTCTAACCGTTCACGGTCAAACAGTGACTGCTCTTTCTTTTTCATATAATCTTGATACGCTGTGTGTACAGACGACCACTTGATCAGCAGAGACTGATAATTCAACAGCTCATCCTGATGCTCAAGCTTGTACGTCCACATCAGCTGAACAACTACCAATAACAGCGGCAAAAAAGTTCCAGCTTCTTTGCGTTTTGCAATAATTTCATGACTTTCAAAGCTCGCCATTAAAAACAGCGGCGCATTCATACTAAATAGCAGTGCTGGCGGGTAATTAACGGGAATAAAGATACTCATTACGGTTGCCATAAGGTCTGAAATAGCAGGGTATGCGTGCGGAGGAAGCTGTTTGTACAGTTCAATTGTCCCTTTTTTCTGCAGCAGTTTCACAAGTGCTTCCTGCTGATATTCTCCTAATGCATCAATCATTCTTTCCTGATACATGGGGGGCAGCTGTTCAATCCAATTCATCAGCTGCTGCTGAAACACAGCTTGCTGACGATTTGTAGCAATCATGTATTGCGAATCAATTAGATGAAAGAACAGTCGGGTTTGATGGCGCATTACGTCTTCCAGCGTATGACAGCGTGCAATTGAAAACAGCTCATTGTATTTAGATACAAGCAAATTTCCAATGTTATCGCTTAACTCGTACAGCTCGCCATTTGTTGTAGCATGGGAAACAGGAAGTTCAAAAAACTTCGCCATTTCAAGCAAAATATGCAGATGCATGTCTACTTCAGGCTGTTTTTCAAGCAATTTCATTTCTTCTATCAATGACGCTTGAAAATCCGTATGCTCCGTTTGCTGATACTGTGCTGACATTTCCGTATAAATGCGGTGGTCACATAACACATAAGCAGCTCTTAGGATATCGCCTTTAGACGTAAGCAACCCATACAATAACTGTTGTCCGTTCATCTTCACACCGTCCTTCATTAAATTTTCTTACTATAGCTTTCTATCATTTTATACTTTTTCTATAAATTCGATGCAATAGTTCAAATTTCCTGTTATCTTTCTTCTTGCTTCCTTAATACAAAGAGTGCCGTCCAACATGACATCAGTGCAGGCGGAATGGTCCAAGTCATATATCGCCACTCACCCGTCACAAGCGCCATAATGAAAAAGATGAGCGGAAAACCTATTAGTACTATGATGATACGTGCTCGGCTTACCGATTTTTTCATAGTGCATCGCCCCTTCTGTTCGTCCCTTATTCCTATAATACCCTTTCGCTTCTATAGCATTAAACACCTTTATAAACCGTTCGTACATTTCTTTGTTTTCTAGACAGTCTATGACATAAGTTTTAAAAAAGAACAGAGGATACCTCTTACTTTGGTGAATCTCGTAAGCAGCTTTTATGTTTTGACAAGCTAAATCGAGAAAAATGTGTTATGGTAAAAGAAAATTTCGTTTTTACTACCTACATTGAAACGAAAGGGTTGATCGTATGAACATTTTTTTGATTGGCGCAAGCGGCAGGACCGGACAGGAATTAATAAAGCAAGCGATTAAAAACGGACATTATGTAAAAGCATTTGTGCGAAATCCATCTAAGCTTAAGATAACGCATGCGAACGTACACATCATACAAGGCGACGTGCTTGATTATTATGAAGTTTGTCAGGCCATGCGAGGGTGTGATGCAGTAATTTCTTGTCTTGGAACCGAAAATCTAGGGCATTCTACCCTTTTAGTAGAAACGACAAATCTGCTGATTCAATGTATGAATGAAAACGGAATTCAGCGTATCGCCTACACGGCTTCTGCCGGAATCGACGGAGAAATTCCAGGCATGACGGGCTGGCTTGCTCAGCGTATTTTAAAAAATGTGCTTCGCGATCATCACGAAGCCGTGAAGCTCTTGAAGGTAAGCGGGCTCGACTGGACTGTTGCTCGGCCAATGGGTTTAACGAGCGGTCCATTAACTACGTATTATCGTATAGGAGAAGCTAGCATACCAGAAAACGGACGCAACATCAGCCGTTCTGACGTCGCTCACTTTCTTCTTCAAGCCGTAGAAAACAACAGGCATATAAAAAAATCACTAAGTCTTTCGTATTAAGTGTTCTAAAGGAGTGTTGATAGTGAACCTATCAAAAATTTTTCTAAAAATAAGTCTTGTACTTTTAATGGCATGCGTCTTTATTGAAGGTAATTTTCAGGTGGCGCTTGGCATCTTTGCTGCTGTTTGCATGCTTGTCATCATTTTTGCCAAGCCTCTTTCAAAATCGCTGCTTCCTGCTAATAAAAAACCAGGAAAAAAAGACCGCGAAACATTAATGATGGTCATTGGTGTCATCGTTTTTATTTCAGGAAGCTTTTTTATTGCGTAGTAGCATTGTAAAGAAAACAGGCTTAAATCCAGATTTTCAATCATATAAAGGGCTGTGCTGTAAGTCGAATGTTCGGCTTACGACACAGCCTTTTTTTGTTTCATGAGGTCTCTTTTAGCAATAGCTTCTGTCTTTTATACACATACCATTCCATTATTTAAGCAAATTACCTATCAAACCCTCTTATGCTTTTTTCATCAGTTCACATAATATATGTAGAAGATGTCCTAAGACAAGCGTCAAACGATTTGTATCTAGAAAAAGGAGGAAGATAAATGAAATGCCCCCATTGCGCTTATTCTAATCCGGAAGGGGTAAAATTCTGCTTAAATTGCGGCCATGAAATCGTGGAACACGACGAAAACTACAGCATATTCTACTTGTTTGCCCATCGTGTTGATAAAATCCCAAGAAATGAACGTTCGGTTGAACCTAAATTTCGAAATATATTCTCTCGAGTCTTCCGACAGCACAGTGAAATGGAAGCTGAACGGCTTTTTATTGTAGGAACAGGGCTTACGACTCCCAAAATAGAAGAAGTTGTAAATACATGGCCAAAGCCTTGGCTTTTTGCAAGAGTCTTTCTTATTGCGCTTCTCGCATACTTAGGGCTATATCTAGGCGTAAGCTTGTTCGAAAACATCAACTTCATACCCGGTCTTATTGTAGTCGGTGCTTTTGCAGTGCCATTTACTACGCTTATTTTCTTTTGGGAAATGAACGCTCCGCAGAATATTGCTATTTACAAAATTGTTTATGTCGTTTTTATTGGCGGAATCCTTTCACTTTTATTAGCACTTGTGTTTTATGATATTCTTGGAAATAACACAAACGTGATCGTGATTGGAATATGCGAGGAACTGGCTAAAGTTATCGCGGTTATTTATTTTGTGCGCAATCTTAAATATAGATATGTGCTTAACGGTCTCCTCTTGGGAGCTGCAATAGGAGCTGGTTTTGCTGCTTTTGAAACCGCTGGCTATGCTTTAAGGGCACTTCTTTCAGGCAGCTTTCACATGCTTTATTCTACAATACTTTGGCGCAGTATTTTTGCTCCTGGAGGACATGTGGCTTGGGCTGCCTTAACTGGAGCTGCCGTCTGCATCGTCCAAGGAAATAAGAAATTTCAGTGGAGCATGTTGATAAAACCAAAATTTCTCGGTGTATTTTTGTTTGTCGTTTTTATGCACGCTCTTTGGGACTCACCTATACTAGGTATGTTGCCCGCTGGACATACAATTTTAACGGTTATATTATGGATTTTAGTATTCAGTATGATTCGTATTGGGCTAAAAGAAATCGCAGATAAAAAGTTGGAATTGACCTACTGCAAAGAAAATCCTACCCCCTCATAGGAAATGTTCAGCTTGCGTTAAGCTGCCCGTTTTAACTTTTTATTACCTTTATGTTTCATTTTGAAAATTGTTGTTACAAATTGTAAAAAAAACATTCAAACTACCTGTACATGGTATGATAACTTCAATAACATGAAAGGGTGACTTGGTGGATGAACCTAACTGAAATTAAGCACATGATAGCAAATTTAGTAAATTATAGAGATAGCGAGATTACTCATACTCTTGCCAATAGGTTTACACTAAGTTATTCAAAACAATTAAACAGTTTTCAAATCTGCGATATTGAAAACGATATCATTTATCGTTATGAAGAACCAGAAACAACTGCGTTAGCTCTGTTTAACATGGTCCATCATCTTCCTGAGACTATTTATAGACATACTAATTCGTTTGAACAAGTTTAAAGCAGCAAAAAAAGCTCATTTATTAACTAACATGAGCTTTTTTGCCGGTGTTTATCTATTTTAGTTATTTATAACCTTCTTCAAAAGAAGAATATCCTTTTTAATTGCCCGTCTAATTTCTTCAACTTTGCAGCGTTTGTATTCTTGTACTAAGCGATAGAGCTCTCGTTTAAATAAAAATTCATCTTTTTGGTTACTCATAGCAGCATACCCCTTATTTGCTTTCTATCACAAGCGATTAAAGAAAGTATTCCCTTTTCTTCTTGTAAAAAACAAATAAATTCACAAACAGATGTAAAAAAGCCCTTTATCATGCGCTTACAGGAATGGCGGGATGTGCTTTGCGCTAGACAAATGAAAGAATTTCGCTAAAACAAATAAAAAAACATTGACTACGAGCTCTCAGTCAATGTTTTTTATTTATTTCAGCTTTGTTTAATTAAAGTCGATTCACATACTTTTACGCGTTCATATCTCCTAAACCTGGAGCATGCTCATTTGGCATTTCAGATAAATGAGGGACTGGAAAAGCTTCCGGTGGAGGTGTTACGCTCAAGTCTCCGCCATTTCTGCTTGGGGTCTGCCCTTGGAATATTTCTCCCATTCGATGCGGATCTAACCTAAAATCAAATTGCGTGTTATGATACCCCATCTCGACAAATTTTCTGCATTCAGGGTATTTGTTAATATCATAATTTGGTACAGGGAATAGTTTTCCCCAGTCCACGCCTAATGTTTCAAGAGCTTTTGCAAAC
The DNA here is from genome assembly GCF_042787735.1 of Priestia sp. YIM B13490. NCBI lineage: Bacteria > Bacillati > Bacillota > Bacilli > Caryophanales > Bacillaceae > Priestia > Priestia sp. YIM B13490. Next base: position 777,845 of record NZ_JBHZOT010000001.1, on the reverse strand, counting down.
GCATTTTGATGAGCATTATCTCGAACAATTAAGAAACCTAGCGTTTCTCTTAACGTTTGGTTAGAACTCATTTCGTATATTCTTGTTTTTTGTAAAACGCCGGTTGATTCTAATACAACGTTATTGAGCAAATCAGCCACTAGATTTCCGTGATTATAAACCCACGAGCCGTTCCATGGATTTCCGCCCGCATCTACTGGCAGTGAGCTTTGAGCGCCCATGATATAGTGATGAGGATTAGCATGTTTTACGGCTTCATCAAGAGGAGCCTGATCTGAACCTTGACTTCCTACCCCGGCTCCGCCAGATTCATCTAACAATGCATTAATGGTATTTTGAACGAGTTCTACATGAGCAATTTCTTCTAAAAAAACACCTTTCATTAAATCGCGATACTGCGTCTCTTTCCCTCTGAAGTTAGAGCTTTGAAAGAAATATTGCATCATCGTCCGCATTTCACCAAACTGCCCGCCTAAGGCTTCTTGCAGTACCTTCGCGGCCGCAGGATCGGGCTTATCCGGTTTAATGCCATTGATTAATCCTTCTTTGTAATAATACATATCAAACACTCCTTTTACTGACATTGCTTGTTTTTCGAACTAGCTTATGTAGATTTTTGTCCCCTATATGATTATTCACTTGCATACCTGTTGCTTTTCTTCTTAACATATTTTAGCGTGCCATCTTTCTACCATGTGCACATAACTACTGTTTCCAGATGCGGCCTTTTTATTCTAGGTAGCTAAAAGACAACTTCATTGAAACACGTGGATAACACCCTTTGTTATAAGCAAAAAACTGCTCGCAGCGGTCTTTTTACAGTCACGGAACCGTGAATACTTTGAATGCAAAAAAAAAGAGCTGGTCAAAATCAGCTCTTTTTTTCCATTACTTCTCTATCCCTGCTTTGATTTCTTTAATCATGCCAGCCATTGACTCAAGGCCTCCTCCAGATAAATACCAAAGGCCTGGATCCAGATACACAACGTGATTGTTTTTCACCGCATTGACTTCTTTTACGTACTCATTTTCAACAATTTGTTTAGCGGATGATTTTTCACCAATCGCTGCACCGCGGTCAACGACGAATAAGTAGTCTGGATTTTGCTTAACTAAATATTCGTATGAAATGCTTTGACCGTGCTTAGCGGATGGATCTAAACTGTCGTCTGCTGCTTTAATACCGAATATGTCGTGGATTAATCCGTATTTAGAACCCGGACCAAACGCTGTCATTTTGCTATCATTTGCCATCATTACAAGCGCTTTTTTATCTAGTTTGTCCGCTTGTTTTTTCAAATCTGCAATTTGCTTATCAATTGCTGCTAGCTCTTTTTTCGCTTGATCTTCTTTATCAAAAATTTGTCCTAGTACTTTTGTATTTTCTTTAAATGACTTCATATAGTGCTGGTTGTCCGTATCGATATAGATCGTCGGCGCAATTTTTGAAAATTCATCGAATGAATCTGCTTGGCGGCCTTGAATAATAATTAAGTCTGGCTTTAATTCTGCAATTTTTTCGAAATCAGGTTCTTTTAAGCCACCTACATTCGCATACTTATCATCTTGATATTTTGATAAATACTCAGGAATCGCTTGTTTTGGCAAGCCCGCCACTTCAACCCCTAGTTTATCTAGTGTATCAAGTGCACCCATGCTGAATACTACAACTTTTTTAGGGTTTTTCTTAATTTTAATTCCGTCTTTATTGAACTGATCGGTTACTGTTACCGTCTCTTTTTGCTTACTTTCTCCGCCTGTTGTTTCTTTTGCTCCTTGATTACCGCAAGCGGCTACAACAATCGCAGTTAAGACTGCTACAAACATTACTAACACTTTTTTCACTTTCGTCACCTCATGAATAAATTTTATGAAAAATACACGCAAATACGCTGTCCGTTAACCGTTTCGATTGGAATATCCATATCGTATATATCCTTTAATACAGACGTTTGAATGATGGTTTCTGTTGGGCCTTCACAGATTACTTCACCGTTTTTAAGTGCCACAATATAATCCGAATAAACAGACGCAAAATTAATATCGTGAATGACAATTACAATCGTTTTGCCTAAGTCTTCTACGAGACGTTTCAACAGCTTCATAATTTCAACAGAATGCTTCATATCTAAGTTATTGAGCGGTTCATCTAAGAAAATATACTCCGTGTCCTGTGCGATGACCATAGCGATAAAGGCCCGCTGACACTGTCCCCCGCTCAGTTCATCCAAGTATTTGTCTTGAATACTTTCAAGCTTCATATAACTTAGCGCCTGATCAACCGCTTGTTCATCACTTTTTGTTAACCGGCCTTTTGAATAAGGAAACCTTCCAAAATTGACGAGTTCACGTACGCTAAGCCTGATATTCAGCTGATTGGACTGTTTTAAAATGCTCATTTTTTTGGCTAAATCTGAGCTGTCAATATTCTCTATATTTTTTCCTTCTATTGATATTGATCCTGAGTCGGCTTTAATGAGACGGCTCATAATTGAAAGCAGCGTACTTTTCCCCGCTCCGTTTGGACCGATAAATGACGTGATTTTCCCTTTTGGAATCACGACGGATGTTTTTTCCAAAACGGTTTTTTCTCCGTATGTTTTACTGACATTTGTTACTTCTACCATGATTTATTCTCCTTTAGCAGCAAATAAATAAAGTAAATTCCGCCGGCAAAGTCAATGATGACGCTCAGCGTGGTGCTGAAGGTGAACACTTTTTCAACGATAAATTCTCCTCCGACGAGAGCTATAACACTAAGCAGCAGTGATCCCATCATTAAATAGGTGTGCTTGTACGTTTTGAACAGCTCTCTCGCAAGGTTCACAACAAGCAGTCCAAGAAAGGTAATCGGCCCAACTAACGCTGTAGCCACTGAGACAAAAATGGCGATCACAATCAGCATTTTTTTGACGAGCCCGTCATAATCAATACCTAAATTTACCGCATGTTCTCTTCCAAGCGACAGGACATCAAAAATGGATGTAAAGCGCCACACGTAAATACCAAGCAGGATAAATATGACGGCTGCTATGTATAGCAAATCGGTATTAACATTGTTAAAGCTTGCAAATGATTTATCTTGTACAACTTGAAATTCATTCGGATCGATCAGCATTTCCATAAATGAAGACATGCTTTTAAATAATGTGCCGAACACAATTCCAACCAGTAAAATAAAGAAAATATTCTTACCGGCTTTTTTGAACATCAGTATGTAAAGCAAGACCGAAAAGATAATCATCAGCGAAACGCAAAGAAGAAAGTTAAGATTTTTGTTCATGATGACAATATTCGTCGAGCCAAAGATGTACACAATAAACGTTTGCAGAAATAAATACAGTGAATCCAGTCCTAGAATACTAGGAGTTAGAATTCGATTATTAGTAATTGTTTGAAAGATAACGGATGAAAAAGCAATGGCTCCTCCGGTTAAAACAATCGCAGCAACTTTTTCAATTCTTCGCGGCAGCGTGTACTGCCAGTAGCCTAAATCGTAGCTGATAAACAGTGCCACTGATAAAACGGCCAGCGCGGCGAGAATGATGATTTTATGTTTGTTATGCATAACGACCTCTCCTTATCAGCATAAAAAGAAAGATCGCACTTCCTATTACACCGACCATTAGCCCAATAGAGATTTCATAAGGGAAAATAATGACTCTGCCTAAAATATCGCACGCCAGTACGAACACAGCTCCAAGCAGCGCTGTATGAGGCAGGCTTTTTCGCAAATGATCTCCACGGTAAATCGATACGATATTTGGAATGATTAATCCTAAAAAAGGCAGCATGCCAACGGTCAAAATCGTAATCGACGTAATAAGCGAAACAATGACTAATCCAATGTTTACGATTTGTTTGTATTTCACGCCTAAATTGATTGAAAAGCTTTCTCCCATACCAGCAACCGTGAACTTATCTGCGTAAAGATAAGCAATTATTACGAGCGGTATACTCAGGTATAAAAGTTCATATCTCCCTTTGACTACTAGCGAAAAGTCGCCTTGCAGCCATGAAGAAAGGTTTTGAATCAAATCGTATTTGTAGGCGATGAAGGTAGCTAAGGAACTTACGATACTGCCGAGCATTAAACCGACTAGTGGAATATAAATCGTATCGTTAAATTTAATTCTGTCTAGTATTCTCATAAACAATAGATTGCCCGCCAGTGAGAAAATGAAAGCAATGCTCATTTTTAATAGAGGACTTGCTGAAGCAAATACTAGTAGAGAAATCAACACACCAAGTCTTGCCCAGTCCATCGTTCCTGCCGTTGTTGGAGATACAAACTTATTTCGCGTAATTTGCTGCATAATTAATCCGCAAATACTAAGGCTCATTCCTGCCATAATAATGCTCAAAAGCCTAGGAAAACGACTAAAAAACAGCGTTTGACTTTCTTCTTTTGTTAAATGAAAGAGATCCGTCGCTGACAGATCTTGTACGCCTATAAAAAGAGACGAAACTGCTAGTACAGCAAACACAAGAATTAACTGATAAAATTTCAACTTTCCTTACTCCTTTCTTCCCTCTATAAGTCTAGTTATCTCCTCCTTCATCACATGTAAATGATTATCATTATCAATTGACTTTCTTTATCATATCATTATTCTCTAAATAATCAATGGTTTTCTCAAAATTTAAGCAAAAAAATACCTTAACAGATGGACCTGTTAAGGTATTTTAAGGTTCAATTAGACTTAAAAAATAGCTATTTCTTTCTTCATCTAAAAGAGGATTGAGACATAACTGTATTAATCTAAAGATGAATAAATTAGATACATTAACTCGTATGGATCGCTTGGTACGCCCATCTTGATTTCCGTGCAAGGCTTCTCGCTTTCCGCTTTTTTCGCAGGAGTCTTCGCCTTCCCCTCCAATTAACAGCTAGAAGTAACTACATATATGAATCTGCGTTTACCATAACAACAAAAAAATCCGAACCATTAATAACGATTAATGATTCGGATTTAACTTTAAGCAAAATACTTTTGTGGCAGTCTCTCTGTATCAACATTACATATATATGAAATATATGTTTATATTTGAAAGAAATCTACTTATTTTGCAAATACATGGTTTCCGATAACTGCCGTTACTTGCTGCGTTGCAACCCATTGGCTTTCAGCGATTTTCGGATTATAGAAAAACAGCGCATCGTTTTCATGCGGGTTTGATAATGCTTCGCTTACCGCTTGTTTTGATTCTTCTGATGCAGGCTGATTAATTGCGCCGTTTGCTACTGGTGAAAATTGATATACGCCGTTTCCTAGCTGCTGATAAATAACGTCGTGAATGTTATTTGGAAATTCCGGTGAAGCTACACGGTTTAATACCACAATTGCTACCGCTACTTTTCCTTGGTACGGCTCACCTTTTGCTTCTGCCTCTACTAATCTTGCTAGTAAATCTTGATCTTGTGCAGAAACCGATGTAGACGGAGCAGGTTGTGCCGGCGCCGGTGCTTCTCCTTGAAGTTTTAACGTTTGTCCGATGGTAATGATATCACTTTGTAAACCGTTAACAGCTTTTAACTGATCCACAGTCATGCCGTTTTGTGTTGCAATATGATATAACGTTTCGCCTTGTGCTACTGTATGTACAGATGTTGCCGGACTAGCGGCAGGTTGTGCTTGTCCCTGGTCAGGAATCGTTAATGTTTCTCCAACGTAAATCATGTCGTTTTGGCGGTTATTAGCACCTTTTAGCTCATCTACCGTAACCCCATTTTGTTGGCCAAGCCCCCACAAGGTATCTCCTTTTACGACTTTGTGCGAAGCTGCTGCTGATGCTGTTCCTTGACTTGCTAGAAATGCTACAGACGCTGCAGAAGCAACTGCCCATTTTTTTACACGTTTTTTACTCACAAAAACTACCTCCTAAAATTTGAACCTGTTATTACCTTAGCACATAGATTCGCCTTTTCATTAAAAAAAACAGTAACATTTGTTCTAATTGGATTAAGTTTCTTACAGTGCCATTCATTATGTTACAACTTTTACATGACCCTTAAAGAATATGTAGAAATATGACGATTTCATTGCGAAACGAGCTTTTTATCTGTTTACTTACATTCCTCTTTCTGTAAAAAACTTGATTTAATTATGATTAATCGCAGAGATAAAAAGGAAAACAGCAGTCAAATAGAGAAATAGTGTAACTATTGAGGAATGATTCAGCGCTTCTTTGTCAATTTACGTTTGTTTATTAATAAAGGAGGTCTATTTGGATGTGTGCAAATAAAATGTATGTGACGTATAACACGGAGAAACCGGCTATTACAATTCAAGGAGCTTTTTATCATACGGGAGGAACGCAGGAAGAGTTTTTGCGGGAATTCAAGTACTGGCTTGAATCTCACGGCTGGTCATTTATGGGCGTAACAAATGAAACAACGATGACAACGGCGAACAAAGAGTTAAAAGAAACGATGGAACAGCATAAAATAGAAGGCAAAAAAGTTCAAAGACTAGAAGATTTATAACGATTGCTTCTGTGACCCTTCACACATGTCCAAACGCCAATACGTAAAAAAGCCTTTAGATGAGCTAAAGGCTTTTTTACATTAACGAGAAAGTGCGACCACCTTCTGATTTTCTACTCTCTCTTCAACAGGCTTTCTCATTTCTTTTTCCGTCCATACGCCAATGCGTTTTTGTCTTTTTCCAAGAGGCTGTTTTTCACATGCATAGCAAATTTCTGAAATATCATCAAAATGAGCTAACGACATCTTTATCCCTCCTTTTCTAAATATACACAGGCAAGTTAGTATACTTCTTCCCTTATTTTCCAAAGCTAAACTGCTTCTTCTTATATTTAAACAATTTATAAACAAACGGAATAAATAATTTCTACTTCATTATCATTTAGATTGTTTTATTTAGATATAGACGGGTAAACAAAAACTATCCCACCTCACACCCTGAAGTTTGAAACTGTCACGTAAAAAAGCTGCTTTCTATCCATTACATGGATAGAAAGCAGCTTTTTTATGTTTTTTTCTTTTACTAGCTGTAAAATCTAAGGATACTCTCAGAAAACGAACGGCTATACTTTTATTGATGCTCTCCTATTCCAAATACTTCTGCTACATGATTTTCTAATTTATGCTTGTAGTGATCAATGTTTGGATGTTTGACTACGTCATGAATAGAGTAAGTTGGAAGTGGACTCATACCGACGTACTGATTCATTTTATGCAAATGCATAATGGCTTCGTCTAAACTTTTTCCTTCATAGAAAGCTTCGTCATTGTCGAAAATAGCTTCCGGCGCATTCCACGTGAGAGAAAACATGTATTTTTTCCCCGTTAATAAGCCGCCTCGCCCGTATTGATTGGAGCCTTTAAAGAAAATGTTATCCATATACACGCGATCAATATATTGCTTAAACTTTCCGGGAATGCTGAACCAGTAAATAGGCGTCTGCATAATCACAACATCAGCCCATAGCCACTTTTCAATTTCTTCTTCTACTTCGTAGCCTTTATCAACCACCGTTGTTTTAATGTCAAATTGATCAGCGAGTAAATGCTGCATTTCGTTAAAAATCGTTTGATTTAACTCTCCTTTTGATTTTTTATAATACTCGTGTCCATTAATGATTAATACGTTTTTCAAGCTGACCTGCTCCTTTCCAAAATCCTTGTTTCTTTATCTTCATATATTTGTATACCCATAAAAACTACTTACCTATCAGTACTATCTCTTACTTTGAAGTAACATAGGCACCTAGAAGTCCCTTTTTAAACACCCTTATGATTTCCTAAACAAAGAAAAAAACAAGGTCTAATTTACTGATTTCTTAGAAGATGTTTAACTTGCATAAAGCAAATCGTTTTTTAAAATCAGTTCTTTTAACCCAATAAAAAAGGCTGGCGAATTAAATTCCGCCAGCCTTTTTTCCTTTTTTTATTTCGGTTCGCCTACTTCATTTAATGGATAGTAGCGAAACTGCACTTTTCCGATAACTGATTTTTGTGGAATGAAGCCAAATGCTCGTCCATCATGACTTACAGGACGGTTGTCCCCCATTACAAACAGTGAATTTTTCGGTACCTTCACTTTGCCATCAGTTGCAGGCAGCGTTTGAAGCGTAAAATCTTCCGTGAATTTTTCATTAGGTGCAAGAGAATTTTTAGATTCTTTTAAATACGGCTCTTTATAAGCTTTACCGTTAATATATAAAACGTCGTTTTTCATTTCTACCGTATCTCCTGGCAGTCCAATTACACGTTTAATATAATTTTCATCTGCATCCGGTGCATGAAATACAATCATATCAAAGCGATCAACATCACTGATTTTATTTAAAATAACGCGGTTTGAATCTTCAAACGTTGGATACATCGATTCCCCGTGAACTGTAGTTGGCGCAAATAAAAAATGGCGAACTCCCACTACAATAACCAATGCAATAACAATGGACTTAATCCATGAAAACACTTCTTTTTTTACGTTATTTTTGCTCATCTCAAAACATCCCTTACGTCAAAATATACTTTCATCATAGCATCAAATAGAGGGAAAGTATAATAATAACCGAATAATCTTATTTATTGATCACCGTTTGTCACTGTGCCTTGATGGAAAAACAAACGCCACTTTTCTTCTCTTTTTCGCCAAATAGAACTGCGAAGCGTCTTTTTTTCTGCCGTATGGTTCATAAGATGATAGGTAGTTAATACACAGTCAGGAGACAATACGTCTATATGAAAATGAGAGATTTCGAATACATCTGGCGAGAGTACATGATTGTTATTGTAATCTTTTCGTTTCCATACCGTGCCCGAACTGCCAAACTCCACGTAATCATCTGCAAGAATGTTTGAAAGCTCTTTAGCAGAGGTTCGTACTTCTGATTTTAAGTGCATGCATTCTAATTCATAAAATATTTGGGTAGCGTTCTCCATTTTTTATTCATCTCCTCTTACGCTTATTATAAAGAAATAACGCGTTATTTTCATACAAACAAACCATACTCATATCCCGTATAGATATAAGTATAGTTTGTTCAGCTGATTCTATAGCGTCTATTCTTACCTGCCATCCAATCGCTAATGATTTTCACCACAATTCCTATGATAAATACTGTGAGAAAAGAATAAAAAATTGTCCAGTTCAGCAATTCATATAAATGCAGCGCTCTAAATAGCGGAATACCTATAAAAGCAATAATGGCAGAATTAACGGCATGTGCGATGAAGAAAAATTTCCATTTGCTAAAAAATTGGTAGACGAGTGCGATACTTACCGGAATAATAGCAAAGTCAACCGTATTGAAGCGATCTGTAAACGGAAGCATCTGGTGAAGATAGCACCACAGGTTAAAAAATTTCCCGAATTCATCTACCAAACCGACTATGTCAAAGCTGATAAAAAAAACGAGAATCATAAAAAAGAGGCGCTGTCTATCAATAAAAAAGTAAAAAAGCAGCAAAAAAAGAGCGTTTATCACCACTATGAGCCACCATTGAAAACTAAAAAGATCTTGATGAACCCAATAAGAAAATTCCTTTTCATTTAAGACTTGTTGCATCATTTTGATCATTTCAAACATAGAAATCCCTCCTATCTTAGAAAGTCTGTCCATGAGGGTTTCACTTCATACAAAAATGCCAAATCACGCATGGTGCTTTCCTTTCTTACATCCATCTTCTTCAAAAACAGATTGTACCTATTTAGCGATTTCTATCTGTCTAGTAAAAATTTTTCGCAGGAGCTTTGCTTTTCATCTCAGAACCTATTGACTATTATTTTCATTTCATACAAAATTAACAATTGTGCATGGTTTACATGTTAATACGAGCAAAAAGATACTGTTTTGCAACATTAAAGGAGGAACAACATGAACATCGGTACGATTAAAAGAGAAGCTAAAGCTTCTTTAAAGAATCGCTGGGGACTTGCGATTTTACTGACGGTGGTGACGTACGGAGTATATACGCTTCTGCCTATTCCATTTGAAATTGTGGCAAGCGGCGGCTATGACAATTGGATGAAAGATGAATCTGATTCGGCGTCATGGATTTCAACTGCCTTTGCTATTGTCTTTTCGCCTCTTCTCATGGCGAACTACTGGGCATTTTTAGGTTTGGCGCGAGGTGAATCTGTCCGATTGGGACATTTGTTTAAAACATTCCAAGACTTCGGTCTTTATGTAAAGTCACTAGGAATTTATGTACTGATGACTCTTTATGTGATGCTGTGGTCACTGCTTTTACTGATTCCTGGAATTATCAAAGCACTGGCATATTCACAAACGTACTATATTTGTAAAGACAATCCTACTTACTCGATGAATCAAGCGATTACAGAAAGCCGCAGGTTGATGAATGGTTATAAAGGACAGTACTTCCTGCTGCTACTAAGCTTTCTTGGCTGGTTTTTATTAAGTATTATTACACTAGGAATCGGCTTTTTATGGTCTATTCCATACCTTTCTGCTTCACTTGCCCGTTTTTATGAAAATTTGTTAAATGAACGCTCATCGCATGCTGAATAATAAAAAAATCCTCTTCAACGTGAAGGGGATTTTTTTATAAGAACACTGTTTGCATAAGTGAAGCTCTGATGTCATAAAGCTTACTAAGAGTCTAGAAGAAAGGCAGGAGCTTATATGTATACTACAAATGAAATTTGTCAGCAGTTTGGCCAGATTTTAAACGCTAAAAGCAAAGTTAGTCCAACAGGATGCTCAGTGTCTCTTAAAAGAAGCTTTCAAGCTCATGTTCAAGGGCGGAAAAGCAGCTCTGTCGTTCCTGTTGGTGTATCATTTGAAGCGATAGACGCACAGGGAAACGCGTTAAACTTGGCTGAGATTGCTATTTTACAAGAAGAAATCCCCCGTTTTACAGAAGCTGCTGCGCGGCAAGGTCTTATCGTAAGCGCTTTGCATAACCATTGGCTTTTTACAGAACCGGTCCTTATGTATCTTCATATTCAATCTGTCGAGCCTCCTTTACATTTTGCGAAAAAAATGGCTTTTTGTTTTACAACCCTCAAGAGTCTTCCCGTTCCGACAAACGAATAATTTATTAAACGCATCTCTCAGGTATATTAGAGAGGTGAAAGATGTTTTTTATACCTATAGATTACTAATATAGCTAAAGGAAACCTCCTTATCTTTTAAGTCATTAACAAAAGGGCGCTATGTATTTTTGAGAAGCTGCATAAAAACAAAACCCAGCACTTTCTTATAAGTGCTGGGCTTCTGCTTTATCTATTTTCGCGTATATCTTTTTCAATTTTCCGCAATGCTTTTTTGGATCCTCGCTGCAGATCATGCTGCTCTTTTCGATCTTTATAGCTAATAAATAACGAATCGAGGTCATAGCCTTCGGGATATAATTCAGCAGCTTTGATTTCAAGAGCTACTCGCTTAATGTTTACTTCAATTAACTCATTCTGATAGAGTACGACTATATTGTTTGTGTTGTCTTTAGACTTATACACAATCGCATGATTTTCATAATCTAACAGTTTGACTCGATCTCCCATTTGGTATTCAACACGGTCTTTTTTCTTTTCCTTCAAAATAGTTGGCTTTTTTATTTTATTTTCTCTGACGACTTCTGTATCATACGATTTGCTTTGCATATAGAACTTTGCTTTTTGTAAAATCTCTTCTTCTACCTTCATCTTCTTTGAAATCCAAAGCGCATTGCTTTCTCCAGATGTGCCAATTAACAGCTGATACAGCGGTTCTAATGTTTTACTGTTGAACTGCATCGCGGCATTCATAAAGTCAGGATGAATTTCTGAGAAACGCTTAATTTCTCCGTAATGCGTAGTCGCGACCGTTATGCAGCCCATATGATAAAACTTTTCTAAGATTGCAATCGCAAGTGCAGCTCCCTCATTCGGTTCGGTGCCGCTGCCAATTTCATCGAATAGGAGCAGCGTATTGTTCGTTGCTTTTTGCAAAATAGCCGATATATTTTTCATGTGTGAGGAAAAGGTGCTCAGCGCATTTTCAATACTTTGGTTGTCGCCGATATCGACAAAAATATGTTCAAACAATGCAATTTCTGTTCCTTCATCAGCTGTAATATGAAATCCTAACATTGTAGCGAGTGTCAGTAGCCCAATCGTTTTTAAGACAACGGTTTTTCCTCCTGCGTTAGGTCCGGTAATAATTAAGCTTCGATAATTCTCGCCAATTTCGAAGTGAAGCGGAACAATTTTACCAGTTAACAGCGGGTGATATGCGCCTTTTAAATGAATATATCCATAATCATTAATTTTAGGTTCGATTCCGTCTGCCTGTTTACTGTATTTTGCTTTGGCAAACACCATGTCGTATTGGCTAATTAGCTCTAAATTAATATGAATATCAGCTAGCTTCTCTAACACTAAACCTGTTAAAAACGCTAAAATTTGATATTCTTCTACCTCTTCTTCTGCTTTCAAAATCGCTAGTTCCGCATTCAGCTTTGTAATAGATGCCGGCTCTATGAACACTGTTGATCCTTTAGAAGATGTTTCAACAATCGTTCCTCCAACATGATTTTTATAGGATGCCTTGATCGGAATCGTATAGCGGTCTCCTTTTTTACTGATGAAGAAGTCTTGAATATACTCTTTGTTTTTCCCGTTTCGTAAAAATTTCGCAAGCTGTTCTGAAATCTTCGCTTCCGTTCCTTCTATATGTCTTCTGATACGCTTGAGCTCTTTGCTTGCCGCAGCGTCTACTTTTCCGGCTTTGATCGCAAAATTAATTTCCTCTTCTATACCTGTCAGTTCTTTCATCGAATGTGCATAGGAACTTAAGAGCGAAGCAAAAAATTCTTTATCCACCATATATTGTTTTACTTTTCTGCAGCCTTTTAAAAAATCGGATACGCGCATTAGCTCTTCGGGCTCTAAAATCATGCCTTTTTCAAGCTTTTCGATGACTCTTCCTATACCTGAGACACCTGATAGCGGAAGTGATTTCTCAGCATCTAGAAGTCTTCGTGCTTCCGTTGTTTCTTTAAGTCGGTTTTTTACTGTTTTAAGAGATGTGCTCGGCTGAAGTTTATCCATTAATTGTTTTCCCAGCTCACTTACGCAGTGAGATTTTACGATTTCTTTTAATTCCTGATACTGCAATTTTTCAAATGTCATCGTATTCATGGTTTTTCTCCTCACTATGATTTGTCATCACATATGAAGATACCTATTTATTAGAAGGCAATGAAAAAGATAAACAAAAAAAGCTGTGGTGATCCCACAGCTTTTTGCGTTCATAAGGTGTCTAAACACATATCACAAAAGAAAGCTCTGTAAAAACAGACGCCTCTCTCGCGACAAATGCCGAACCCTTTATAAAGCATTGTAGGTATCTTCATAGGCAGTGAAATAAATCCATAAGCAAATAAAGGGTACCTTCCTTCTCCAAAAAATACCCGTCTTGCTTATTTAATTTATTTCATTCAATTGTTCCTATTTAGATACTACTCCGCTCATAAAAGCACCTCATCTATATTTTAGTTTTCATTGGCTTCTAATTTACACTCTTATCATACTATATGAAAAAGCGTGCGTAAAGGAGACAGTAAAAAAGCTCAAGAGCATAACTTGAGCTTTCATGACAAAAGAAAAAAACGAAGCAGCGCCATCATTCCAACTCCGCTAATAACGGTGATGGATAAACTTTTTGTTTTCAGGGCAATCAGTAAGGTTGGAATAACTACGATAATGACGGGCCAGTTAATCTTTACGCTGTCATCTACTTGAATGATAAAGTTTTCTACAACAAGTGCGGTTAAAATACAAATAGGAATATAGGATAGCCATTTTAATACGGGTTCTGGCAGCGCGATGTTACGTACAACTAAAAACGGAACAATGCGAGGAACTACGGTAACAAGGGCACACCCTAAAATAACGATGAGTGTTGGGTAGTGGATGCTCATTTATCCGTCACCACCCCAATTGTCGCTACAATAATCGTTGAAATCAATACGGCCACATGTGAAGGTACGAAAAAAGACAGCACAATCATAATAATCGCCATATAAAGAATTAAACGTAAGTAATGATTAAGCTTTGAAGGTAACACGCTTTCGATTTGTAAAACAAGCAGAGCTAAAAACATAGCTGTTAAGGCAAAATCAAACCCAAAGGCTTCCGGGTTAGATAGCATATGGCCAAAAATAGCTCCTGTCGTACAGGCGATAATCCAGCTGACGTAAGCCGTTATATTTAATCCGTTCATCCAGCGGTCATTAATTGGCTTACCTTTTGCAATTTTATTTGAAGACACCCCAAATGATTCGTCCGTTAGAAGGGCTCCAATTCCGACGTTTTTTAATAACGAATATTTTGTAAATTCAGGCGCGACCGTAGCGCTCAAAAGAAAGTGTCGTAAGTTTACAATAAATGTTGTGAGAATAATAGCTGAAATCGAGCTGTTTGCAACCATCAGTGCACAAATAATAAACTGCGCTGCTCCTGCATACACGAGCGCTGATAATAAAGCAACTTCCATAACGGAAAGATGCGAGGATACTCCAACGATCCCAGCCGCAAGCCCTATACTTATGTAACCGAGTAGCGTAGGGATACAATCCTTAGCCCCTTGTCTGAACGTTAAGTCCATTTTTTCTCTTTGCTGTACTGCTTTTTCTGCAATCACCGTACTCCCTCCTTTTCTGCTATATTATACATCTATACGTTATATTAAACAACGGTATGTTATACTATCTTTATAATAATTAAAGGAGTACAACAATGGACGCGATTCAAGATATTATTGCTAAAAATCTTGTTAAATTACGAAAAAATCGAAATTTGACGCTTGATCAAGTTTCCGAATTAACCGGTGTTAGTAAAGCAATGCTTGCACAAATTGAAAAGGGTAAATCCAGTCCCACGGTTACCACGCTTTGGAAAATCGCCAACGGCCTTCAAGTCTCTTTTTCTGTATTTATGAAAGAAGACACCCCGGATGTGCAGAAAGTAAGCATAAAACAGCTAGATCCCGTCACGGACAACAAAGGTGATTACTTAGTATATTCTTTTTTTCCTTATCATCCGGAAAAAAAGTTTGAAATTTACATCGTCACATTAAAGCCTGGATGCGTGCACGAAGCGAAAACTCATTTAGGAGATGAATACTTACTTATTAAAGAAGGCGAATTAACGGTTCGTTTTGAAAATGAAGAACATGAATTAGTCTCGGGAGATGCTCTGCATTTTTCAGGAAATACCTCTCACAGCTATATCAATTCTTCTGAAGAAGAAGCAAGCTTTTTTTTGCTTATGCACTACCCCGAATCATAAAAAAAGAGCGTACGGATCATCCGTACGCTCTTTTTTTAAGCTGCGTGGGCTTGTTCTTTTTTCATTTTTTTGTTTTTCATGTACCCAATGCCTACAACTGCAATAGTTAAGATAACTTGAACAGCGAGATGTAAAGCTGTGTTTGGAACAAATCCGCCGATAATTTTATCTTCAACAATCATTTTTCCAGCAGACCATGCAAGCATCGCCGCTCCAGCGTAAATGATAATCGGAAATTTTTCCATTGCTTTCATAATAAAGCTGCTTCCCCAAATAATAATCGGAATTGAAATTAATACACCAATCATAATCGGGACAAATTCGTGAGCTACACCTGCTAGAGCTAATACGTTATCTAATGACATGACCGCATCTGCGATAATGATCGTTTTAACCGCGCTCCATACCGTTGCTCCACCTTGAGGATTGTCGCCGTGATCGTGATTGTCCGCTAATAATTTATATGCAATCCACACTAGCATCAAACCGCCGACCGCTCCGATTAATGGTATTTTCAATAAAGGGACAATAATAGCCGCAAATAATAATCGAAGACCAATCGCGCCGCCTGTTCCAATTAAAATCGCTCTTTTTTGTAAATCTTTTGGTACGTTACGAGCCGCCATTGCAATAACAATTGCGTTATCCCCGCTTAAAATTAAATCAAGAAAAATAATTTGCAGCAAACCTTGCACTGATACCCCAATTAGTTCCTCCATAGTTACCTCCACCTTCTCTTTTTATGTAACGTTTCTCCTCTAAATGTCTGAGCCTTTTCCTCCTTTTTTATAATTGAATACAAAAAAGACCCTTACCAAATAAGCGGTAAAGGTCTTGCTAACAACATAATGTCGCCAACAAAGCCGAGAGATAATCTCTGTAATGACGACTTTGCTGTTAAAGCTACTCCCCTTTAGGAGATACGTTCAATTATTTGTTTGTATTTACACCACTTATACTATAGCATCTCCTACATTCTGTCAATCGTTTTTTTATTCACTTTCAATTTGGTAAAATTACTGTCGCTTTTCTAGAAAGGATGTCGAAAAATGAATATAAAAACCTGTAGTTGTATTCGCTTTCTTATAGTATGATAGATTCAGTTCTATAGTCTTATATTTTAAAGGAGGAAAATAAAAATATGAATAAAAAAGGTATAATATCCCTAGTTTCTGCTGGTTTATTAGCATCAACACTATCCGTTCAGTCTGTTCAAGCAGATACCAATAAAAGTGAAAGTGTTTCAAAAAAACTAATAGACCAGCATATGGACAAGCCTCTTCAAAAAAAGAATCTAAATCAACGTGTACTTAATGATTTAAAAAGCGATGCAACTCATTCCTTAGAAAAAGCTCCTTCTCTTTCTTCATCTCAGAATTCAAAACAAATGAACAGCTCCTCTGCAAACGATGATCCACTGTTTGAAAAAGAGCCAAATAATGATTTTAACAAAGCTAATAGTTTGCCAAATGAAAAAACAATCATCGGACAAATGCTTCCTATGTATGACGTTGATTTTTATAAAGTGAATGTCCCTGCTAAAGGCGCACTGCTTGTAGCTGGGACGACCAATTCTCCAGCAATTGACCTTGCCTTTACAGCAGCTGAAAAAGACTTTAAAGATAACAAGAATTTAATCTACCAAGGCTCAGACTATAGCGATGGAGTCGAAGTTCAAGTCTATCAGGTAAATAAATCAGGAACATATTACATAGGCGCCACTGATTATGAGTTTGATGATGATTACGACGATAATACCGTGGATGATCTATATGCTCTGAGCACAGCATTCGTAGACAACGTCGCTCCAGATAAACCAGCCGTAAACAAAGTCGGTAATAATGATAAAGTGGTTACGGGAAAAGCGGAGGCTTCTTCTACTGTAACAGTTAAGGCTGGCAGCAAAACGCTCGGATCTGCCAAAACGTCTTCTAAAGGCACATTTTCTGTTAATATAAGTGTTCAAAAAGCCGGAACAACTCTTACCGTAACGGCTAAAGACAGCGCCGGAAACGTAAGTCCAAGCGTTTCCACGAAAGTAGCCGATGTCGTAGCGCCTAATAAGCCAACTGTCAATAAAGTCGATGATAATGATAAAGTGGTTACGGGAAAAGCGGAGGCTTCTTCTACTGTAACAGTCAAAGCGGGCAGTAAATCGCTTGGATCTGCCAAGGCTTCTTCTAAAGGAACGTACTCTGTAAAAATACCAGCGCAGAAAGCAGGCACTACTCTTACCGTGACGGCCAAAGATGTTGCGGGGAATGTTAGCAGCGGAGCGACAACAAAAGTCGTGAAGCATTAATCAAAGAAGGAGGTGACTATGGTCACCTCCTTCTTTGATATAGTTAAAAAATCGTTTTTTTATACAAAGCGGTTGTCAACGCTTTCTCTTTCAATCAATTCATAGTTAGAAAGTGTAAGCTTTTCAACTTCTTCTCCGTTGACTAGCTTAATAATTCGCTGTGCCCCCATTTGTCCCGCTTCTTTATAGTAATATTTTACGGTTGTTAAGCTAGGATGAATCACACCCGTAATTTCGTAGCCTCCAAAGCCGGTAATGGATACATCTTCCGGAACGCGAAGTCCGTTTAAATAAGCTGCCTTTAACGTGCCAAGTGCAATGTTATCGGTCGCACATACAATGATGGACGGATTAAATTCTTTCATCACAGCCGTAGCGGCCCCGATTGCATCGCTCATGTTAAAGCTTGTTTGATAACAGCGGATCTCGCAATCTCTGTCTTTAAGACCTTCCTTTACACCTTCTTTTCGCTTTACACCTACAGCTATGTCTTTTTCGGTTACGCCTAAAAAAGCAATTTTTTTATGCCCCTTTTCTCCTATGTACCTTCCAATGTCGCATGCCGCCTCGTAGTCTTGGTGAATTAAACTGTGGACTTCTTCATGCTGCTGTCCAATTAGCAAAACGGGAATTGAAATTGTGCGGAAAGCTTCCAAATGAGCTTTTGTGATTTGAACGGCAAGAAGAATAATACCTGCTACCTTCTGCTTAGCCAGCGTATAGATATTTTCGATTTCTCTTTCTAAATCTTGATTAGAATTGGAAATAATCATTTGATAGTGGTGGTCTCTAAGTTCTTGGTCAATACCATCTAATGTGCGGGAAGTCGCAAAAGAACCCATGCGCGGAACAATTACACCAATGATGTTTGTTTTTTTTGCTTTTAAGCTTTGGGCAAACGCATTTGGGCTATAGTTTGTTTCTTTAATAATCTCTTCGATTTTTCGTTTCGTCGCATCGCTCACAGACCCTCCGTTAAGGTAGCGGGATACAGTACTTTTTGCTACTCCTGCAAGCCGAGCGATATCTGCAATAGTTGTCATTCTCTCATCTCCGTATTTTGTTGCTGCTTCTTTCACAGTATACACGAATATCCCGCGTATATTAAGTAACTGCTTTACTTTTTGCTTCATAAGCGGTATGATAATCTAAACGTGGATAATCATTATCCACGTTGTACACATAAAGCAGGAGATGATGTTTTTGCATATGAAAACAGGCGTTGAGCAATCGGTGTATGCCATTTTGCTGCTTACGTTTTTACCTGAAAAAGCTGTGTTGCCAGGAGATGTCATCAGCACTCAGCTCGGGGGCTCGCCTACGTATTTTCAAAAGCTTCTTCGCAAACTGGTTAGCGCTGATTTACTTGCTTCCGTTCCTGGTAGCAAAGGTGGATTTCGCTTAAAGAAAACGCCGGAAGAAATTCGTATTTATGACGTATACGTAGCCATTGAAGGTAAGCAGTCTCTTTACTCATCAAGCGGTATTTTTCACGACATGCTTAACTTAAAAGACAAAGACATTTGCTTATTATCCGATTTAATGGAAGAAGCCGAATCTTCGTGGCAGTCTATCTTAAAACGGCAAACCATTGCTACGCTCACAAATGAAATTAACAAAAAATGTCCGAAAGAAAACCTGGACATGCTAAAAGCAACAGTAGAAGAAAAAATGGTGCTGTAGCACCCAAAGGAGATCATCATGGAAAACTTAAATAGATATTTTGATTTATTCGATCAATCACGTACAAGCGAACAAGCATTTGAAGAATTAGTGGGGCTTTTTTCAGACGATATCGTATTTGTCTTAAACGGCCACGAAAAGCAAGGCATTGAAAACTGGAAGCTGTTTGTGAAAATGGTGTTTAAAGAAAATGCTGATATTAAGCATATGTTCGAAGGCTGGAAAGCAGTTGAAGGTACAGATAAGTTTGAAACGCCTTGGGCAGTATGCGGAAAACGTGCATCTGGCAGCGTCTTTACTCAAACAGGAAAAGATATTGCTAAGCTAGATGAAAACGGGAAAATCAGCTATTTAGAAAACGTACCTGACGATACGAACATGTTTGATACGTATAAAAACTAATACAAAAAAGAAGGGCTCTTCTAGCCCTTCTTTTTTTACGGAGCAAATCCCTCTTGAGACAGATAAATCATCGAAGAAGGATAAAATTTTTCAAAATAACGAATGGCTTTGACATGAATGTCTTTGTCATACCAGTCTAGAAAACCGTACTTCTCAAATAATTCCGGCATCCCTAGCCTTTTAGACGTTTTACCTAAGGAACCGTCTCCTAAGTACAAGGTATCAATGCAAATTCGGTCCATCATTCCTTCTATTTTTTCAGGAAATTCAGGTGTGAAAGGAAGCATTGGAGCAATGGTTACTTGCGTTGAAATTCCGCTTTCTTTTACTTTTTTTAACGCGTTCATACGAAGTTTCATCCCCGGAGCATAAGGAGAAAAAATTTGTTTTACATCTTCTCGGTCCGTTTCAACAGTCATCGATACGCGAAGATCACATACTTTTTGAAGCTGTAAAAGCAAATCAATATCCCTCGTCACAAGTGGCGACCTTGTTTGAATCAATAAAAAATCAGGGGGATGATTGATCATCGTTTCTAAAAGGGCACGTGTGATGCCTGCTTTGCGCTCAGCAGGCTGATAGGGATCTGTCGCTGAAGACATAAATATGCGCACCGGCTGCTCTTTTTTTCGCAGTTTTTGTATTTCTTTTTGATAGACTTCAGCTGCGTTGACTTTAAGCTCTAGCCATGTCCCCCACTCCATCTCTTTAAAACGCTGAATTGGCAGCTCTCGCACGTAGCAAAATTTGCAGGAAAATGCACATCCGGCATACGGATTTAAACTATGAGTATAACCAGATGCTAAAAAGCCGGTCGCTTTTGTTAAAATACTTCTCGAAACCACGTCTCTTTTGTTCATCTTTCTCACCTCGTTGTCCAATAAGTATATCAAGTTCGCAAATGAAAAAACTACTTTCCACATGGAAAGTAGCCCTTTATGTTTTCAATTCATCAACTTTGATTTTCTTTCTTTTCACTTGTCGTTTCAAGTAAAGAGGTTAAATATGAATTTAACTCAAATTGGTCCTTTTCAATAAAATCAGATAATACCGGCTGCTCTTCTTTTCTCATCTTTCTCCACTCCCTTTGTTTTTTATGTATGTGTTTTCATTCATCAATGGATAAAAGTAATGTACTTAACTCTACCCGTATTAAAACAAAAATAATCATGGTATTTTATACTATTTTTTAATTTATGCACGTTTTATTTGTATATTTTTTACAATATCACACACATTAATAGCAAGATTAGCAAACGTATATATTTTACTATGCAACATGAGAGGAATTTCATCATGACGATTAACAAATCAAACGATTGTTCTAGTCTAGCTGAAGTAGTTGACCGCATCTTAGATAAAGGCGTGGTAATTGACGTATTCGCTCGTATTTCCGTTATTGGTATTGAATTAATTACCATCGAAGCTCGAATCGTTATTGCCAGTGTGGACACATGGCTGAGGTATGCCGAGGCAGTTCGGCTGCTTCATAATGAAAGAGAAGATTTTCTTTCTTCGAATAACGGCGGAAAAAAACTTGAACAGCTAAACCTTTTACAAGATTTAGATTTATAAACTCATAAAGGTGGGTTAGAGAAGTGAAAGTAGCCGAAATTATGGAATCCGTGACTGATTTTTTTAAAGAACACGTTGCTCCTCCTCACCGAATTATTTCGTATGAATCGATTCAAAATGGAGGATGGAAAATAACACTTGAAGCATTTGAAGAACAGGAGTATATGAGGCGCTATGCAAAAGATGAACTGCTTGGTATCTATGAAGTGCTGGTCAATAAGCAGCATAACATTACGTCTTTTTCACGCACCAGCCTGCGCTATCGAAGCTCTCCAGCAGAGAAGTAAGCTGATTATTTTAATGGAAAGGAATGAAACAGAAATCAATGAGTGAAGAAACGGGCATTTATATTTTTTGCAGTATTCCCGCCACCGAGGCGCATACGTTTGGCAGCGTCACGATTGATCAGCAAGAAAGAGCTACTTTTACCATTCATTACCGAGATGCAGCTATAGTGGCTGCTGCCTTTCCTCTTAAAATTTATCATCCTACAAAAGAGAACGTCACAGCGCACCAGCAGGTGATTTCCAAAGTAATGAATGAGCATGATTCGGTCATTCCAATCAGCTTTGGCAACGTGTTTCATAGTCAACAAGATGTTGAAATGCTGTTAGAAAACTTATATCCACAGTTCGCCTCTCTTTTCCCACAGTTAAAAGGAAAAATAGAAGTCGGACTAAAAGTAATTGGGAAACCGGACTGGCTGAAACAAAAAGTGAATCAAGATTCTTCTTTGCAGCAAGTACGAAACCCGCGTTCTGCCAGTGCTGATTTTTATAAACAAATTGCGCACGGAGAAACAGCTCAGAAATTCTTTTTAAAGCTTCAGCACGACTGTAAAAAAGAGCTGTATCAACATTTAGAACCGATAGCTGAAGCGTCGAGACTCAATCCTCCTATTGTCGAAACAATGCTTTTGAACGCTTCTTTTTTAATTGACCGAGAAAAAGAAGCAGCGTTTGATGAACGTGTAAATGACCTGTATGAAAAATGGAAGCACAAAGCCGATTTTAAATATTCCGGACCGTGGGCTGCTTATAACTTTATTAATATTCAACTAAAGGTAGAAGAGAATGTATGATTCATAAACTGCTGCTGTCTCCTGTTACGCTCATTGTAAAAGTCGGACAGAAAATCAAGGAAGAAGCGGATAAAGAACTTTACGATGTCTCTTTTATTCAGCAAAAAATCGTTCATCTTCAAATGATGTATGAGCTTGGAGAAATACCAGAAGATGCATATATGGAAAAAGAAAAAGAACTACTGCTGAGGTATGAAGCAGCAAAAGAATATGAATTAAAAAGATGGGAATCAATGACGAAGAAACAAAAGTGAGGTTAAAAGATGGAAAAGCTCATTTATTTATATGGTCTAGTTCCAACCGAAGAAGCTAATGAAATGCCCTTTCCTTCACTTGAAGGTATGGATCAGAACAACCCTATCTATGCTCTTTGCTTTGATGACATTACCGCATTTGTATGCGACTTGCCAAGCGATGAGTATTCGGAAGAAATGCTGAAAGAAAAGATCGAGCACGATATGAAATGGCTGCAGGACAAAGCCATGCATCACCATGAGATTCTTCTTTTCTTACAAAGTCACTACACGCTTCTTCCCATGAAATTTTGTACGGTCTACAAAAGCAAGGATAGCTGTCAAAAAAGTATTGCTGATAACAAAGAAAAAACGCTCTCTTCTCTTCAGCTTTTAAAAAGATCTGAAGAATGGAATATAAAAGTGTATGCCCATACGAATTCTTTAAAGAACTATCTGCTAACGAACAATGAAACGATCCAAAAGAAAAAAGAAGAAATAAATACGCTGCCTCCAGGCAGGCAGTTTTTTGAACGTAAAAAGATAGAAAGGCTGATCGAAGAAGAAACAGAAAAAGAACAGCTTTCGCTTTGTGATCACTTGCACACTGAGATAAGCCCCTACGCCGCTTACCACACAATCAAAAATAACTGGAGTCAAAAAATAACCGGCGAGAGCTACAGCATGTGCTGGAACAGCATCTACCTTCTTTCAAAGAACAATGTAGAATCATTTTTAAAAGCCATTAGCGACAAGCAAACGTTTTATAGTGAAATGGGACTGAACATCGAAGTAACGGGACCATGGCCTGCTTATCATATCGACACTCTGCGCTCGGAGAAAGATGCGGGATGACATCTCTGCGAAAACAAACGCTGGAGCAAAAGGACATCGCCCTCATTGATATATTAGATGTGATCCTCGATAAAGGAATTGCCATTAAAGGTGATTTATTGATTTCAATTGCCGGAATTGATTTAGTCTATCTTGATTTGCGGGTATTGATTTCTTCTGTAGAAACGCTGATAGGCTCTCATGATCGTCAAATCATTTCTTCTCAGCAGCTTGAACAGGAAACGGAGGCGTTGAGAAATGGAAAATAACCTCAAACGAAACGGCCGCATTGAGCTGAGTGCGGAAAATGCTGAACAAGGCCTAGCGCAGCTTGTTTTAACCGTCATTGAATTACTGCGGCAGCTCATTGAAAAACATGCGATTCGCCGAGTCGACAGCGGAAACCTGACGGACGCTCAAATCGAAGACCTGGGCGTGGCGTTGATGAAGTTAGAGAACAAAATGGAGGAGCTAAAATCAGTGTTTAACTTTACAAATGAAGATTTAAATATTGATCTAGGTCCCCTAGGAAAAGTGCTATAACGAGGAGTGAAAAAATGGCGGCGGAACATAACGGGCATCTGGGCACCATTGTAGAAGTATTGGAAAAAGTATTAGATAAAGGTCTTGTTATTGCTGGAGATATTAAAGTGCAAATTGCTGATGTTGAACTCTTAACAATCAAAATCCGGCTGCTTGTCGCTTCTATTGATAAAGCAAGAGAAATTGGCATGGACTGGTGGGAAACAGACCCTTACCTATGTTCAAAAGCAAATCAGTCTTATCAAAAACTCCAGGCGGAAAATGACAGTTTAACGCAGCAAGTGGCATCTTTAACGCAGCGAATTCAAGATGATTTGCTTTCGCTTGATTAACAGCTCACTTTATATAAGGAGGAATAACAAACATGAACCCTGAACAAAAATCTACCCTGTCTCCTATTTCACAAGAGCAGCAAAGCCCCGATACTCAGCTAACGGAAAAAGAAGAGCGTATGCCCGAGTATACGCATACTTCGCTTAATCCAGATTCATAGAACCAAAAGAGAAATGCTTCGGCATTTCTCTTTTGGTTCTTCTTCATTAATCATGACATTGAAACAAATGGAGGTAAATACAATGAACATAGCGAATGAGTACCATTATCTATCAATTACAAAGGAGAACGAGCATGAAGAAAAGAGCATTTGGAGTAGTCTATACTCTTTTAACGCTGTTCATTTTAGGTGCCTGCAGTACCGCAGACGTTGTGACAAATAATTCAGATCCAAAAGTTTCTGTTTCTACTACAGTTAAACCGCTGACGAAAAAAGAATTTAGTGAAGTTGGAACATCAGGGTTAACAAGCCCTTCAAAAGAAGATTTTCACAAAGTACATATGACCCTTACCTTACGCGGCACGGATTACCTGTCGAATATTCAAGTTAAGCTACCTAACTATAAAGAAGCTTTTAATAACATCAAAGACGATCAGCAAATAAGATATTGGTTTGGCAACGGTGCAGATGAAGAGCAAGAAAATAAAAACATCTATACAAGAGAATTTGTCCTTTATACGAAAGGCTTAAACGATAAGCAAATTAAAGAAATTTTATCAGCAGCTAAGGTAAAGACGTCCTGGGTGGTAAAGGATACAAAAGCGAAGGATCAATCCGAATTTGCTGCTGGTAAAAACATAAAATTTGAAGCAAAATGAGAAATGCATCAATTAGCAAAAGCCCCCTTTATTAAAAGAGGGCTTTCTCTTATTATATGAAGAACGACTACCTTGTCACCTGCAGCTAAAGGTTTGGATTTGAGGCCAGACTTTCAGAATGCAGCATATTTTCTAAGCTATCTATCCGTTATAAACGCTAGCGCATGTTCCGGGCTTTGGCTCGTAGTAACAGTGATTTTTGTATTGACCAGAAGCGGGTTGACCGTACCAGGTTGGAGGGCATGGAGCGGATGGATTAAAGTACCACAGTGCATATTTCCCCGGGTGTTCTCTCCAATAATCCAAATTCTTTTTGGCTAACCTTTTTTCAACACCTCTTGCTCTTTGATAAAATACGTTTCCTTTTTGAACAGCTTCGAACGAATAGTTGCCTCCCTGCACCTGATAAATAACTTGCGGAACGGATCTTAAATTCTTGAAATCTAAACAGTTTGCTTTAAGACGATTTACAATGACATTTCCAACATACAGCATTCCTTGTTTTCCTTCGC
The DNA here is from genome assembly GCF_042787735.1 of Priestia sp. YIM B13490. Lineage (NCBI taxonomy): Bacteria > Bacillati > Bacillota > Bacilli > Caryophanales > Bacillaceae > Priestia > Priestia sp. YIM B13490. The sequence goes on along the minus strand of NZ_JBHZOT010000001.1, from coordinate 752,259 downwards.
CTTCAGCTTCTGCTCTCATCATCCTTGCCATTAAAGCAACGTCTGAATCTCGATAATTTACTCTTGGCATTTTTTCACCCCAAAAATATACTATGAAAAAAGGACGCTCTTGATGTCACTGCCCCTAAAATAACAATAGCTGGATGTTAAATACACGATGAGCACACTGACACTGCAGAAAGAGTTTTTATTACGAAAAGCTTATTCTTTTTCATAATAAAGCTGAGCAATTTGCCCGTACTGTTTTATATCGGTAAGCTTCAAGTTCATTTCGGGAATTCCTCGTTTAAACAGCGGAATACCAGCCCCAAGCAAAACGGGAATGACCGATATAATAAATTCATCCACCCTCTTTGCTGTTAAGAAATCAGCGAGAATATCAGCGCCTCCCACCAGCCATATTTTTTTAGTTTCTTGACTGAGGTTGTTGAGAAATAACGCCACGCTTTCGTTTATAAACTCGACATATTGATCTTTTCCTTGAGCTGAGCGGCTAAACACGTAGCATTTTTTACCGAGATACGGAAACTCAGGTGTGAGCTTCAGCACGTGGTCGTACGTAGCTTTTCCCATAACAACCGCATCACACGTTTGATAAAACGCTTCGTAGCCGTTGTCTCCCTCTCCTTCTACGCTTTCCAGCCAGTCAATCTCTCCGTTTTCTCTTGCAATATATCCGTCTAAGCTTGCCGCAATATATACGACGATTTTTTTCTTCATTCCCTTTTCTCCTTTCAACTTTACTGTTTCTGTATGATATCATCTTAATACGACACTTTTTGTCATATTAAAAGAAAAAGGTGAAAATAAATGGCTAAGTCTAGACGGCTTGTTGATATGCTCATGTTTATTAATACAAAAAGAACGTTTACGGCAAAAGAACTAGCGGAGGAATTTGGTCTTTCCGTGCGGACCGTCCAGCGCTATTTACTGGACTTAAGTGAATTAGGGCTGCCTCTTTACAGTGAAAAAGGGCGGAGCGGCGGTTACAGAGTGCTAAAAAATCGTATTCTCCCTCCCATTTTGTTTACGGAAGAAGAAGCTATTTCTATCTTTTTTGCTTATCAAGCTCTGCAGTATTATCATGACCTTCCGTTTGATGCAGGAATTCATGCGGCTCTTCAAAAATTTTATGTGTACCTGTCTGAGGAAACAAAGAAAAAAGTAGATAAAATGAGTGCTCATATTGCGTTTTGGAATCCTAAAAGAAACCTTGACACTCCTTATTTAAAAGAGCTTTTAGAAGCAAGCCTTGCAGGGAAATATATTGAATTTCTTTATGATTCAAAGGCGGGTCAAACAAGAAAAGAAGTCAAACCCCTTGGAATTTATGCTCATAACGGTTTATGGTACTGTCCTGCTTATTCCTTCAATAAGCAAAAAGTGTTATTATTTCGAGCGGATCGTATTCACTCGTTAAAAGTTTTAGAAAAAGACGAAAATATGTCTCTTACGTTAAAGGAATGGCTTGAAACAGAACCGGTAAACTCACAGCCGATTTCGTTAAAAGTAACCTTGACACACGAAGGCGTTCGTCAGTGTAAAGGCGTTCCGTGGCTTGAAAATCATGTGAGGGTGGCGCGTGATGGGAATGGCTATATCGATACAATAACTGATGGAAATGAAATAAATTACATGGCTTCTTTTTTCTATACCTTAGGGGCTCATGCTTTTATTGAAGAACCTCAGAAGCTAATTGAAAAAATCTGCTGTCACGCAGAAGAAACGTTAAGACGCTATAAAAATGAAGTGGGGACAAAAGACGAATAAATGGGAGAAATGAACTCGTATAAATCGCTTTATGCACCGGGGTTGATTTTCTTGCAAGACTTCGCCTTGCACTCCAATCAACCGCTACAAGTCACTAAATAGATGAAATCTACGTTCACTCTACCAATAAAAAGATCCGAACGATTCATCGTTCGGATCTTCCTTCAACCAACTAAACTACTTTTATCCTAGCCTCTTTTTAATTTACCCAGCCCACACGTCTTTTGCGTATCGGCCTTTTTCTTCTAGCTGCTGCAGCCATAAGCGAGCGTCTGCTTCACTCACTTGGTGAACGTCAGCATAGCTTTTCATAAGCGTTGCTTCAACGTCAGGTGCCATTTTGCTTCCGTCTCCGCAAATATAGAAGTGCGCTCCTTGATCAAGAAGTTCAATCAATTTCTTGCCGTCTTGTTCCATCACGTGCTGAACGTATGTTTTCGGCTGATTTGGCATGCGAGAAAAAGCGGTATGAAGCGTAATGATGCCTTCATTTTGGGCGTTTTCAAGCTCTTCTTGATACAGATAGTCTTCATGAGGTGAACGGCAGCCGAAGTATAAATGCGCTTCTCCAAGCGACTGTCCTTGTTCTTTTAGCTGTTTGCGAGCCTGCACGAAACCTCTAAACGGCGCGACGCCTGTTCCCGGTCCGACCATGATAAGCGGCGTTTCAGGGTCTTTTGGCAGCGTAAATCCTGACTGCGGTGTGGAAATAAAGCACGTAATCGTATCTCCTTCTTGCAGCTCGGCAAGATAGTTCGACGCAATTCCTTTATATTCTCCATATCCGCTCCACGCTTCTCCTGAGACAACGCTGACCGTGATGCTTGCTTGTTTTTCATCGACACGAGGTGATGAAGAAATTGAGTAATAGCGCGGGCGTATGCTTGGCAGAAGGGCGATAAATTCGCTGAATTCCATTTCACACGCCGGGTATTTTTCAAGCAGTTCAAGCATTGTTAAACGTTTTGCCAGCACTTGTTCTTTGTAGGCTTGCTTTTCAAGCAAGGCTTCAAGCTCTACTTTATGCGGCGGGCAGACCGTTATAGCAGCCATTGCGCGAAGCTGCGTGCGCGTAACAGGATCTTGAAGCTCCACGTATTGCAGAAGCTCTTCTACTGATACTGTTTTAGCGAGTGGCAAATGAGCTAATTTTTCTTCTTCTGCTTCCAGACGGATTTGCTGTGATGCATCTAGGCCGAACCTTGCTGTTACACGGTTTACTATTCCTTCATAGTTGCGAGGAATAACGCCTAAATGATCTCCTTCTTGATAAGAAGCTTCTTTTGGAAGTTCAATTTCAAGATGACGCGTGCTTCGTGCACTGCCTGGCTGTTGAAGTTCTTTGCTTGCTACGACGTTCGCTGAAAACGCACCGTGCATTTTCGCAAGCGGCATATCCGCGGCGCTGTCGACGAATTGAAGTGAAAGTGTAGATTTATTATCTTCACTGTTTTCAATGTCGAGGTTAAAGTAGGCTGCTACATCACTCCACATATGTTCACGCCATTCTTCATATGTGCCTTCAAAGTCGTCGCTTGCATCTGCTTCACCGCGGTCAGCGATGTTTTCTGCCCCTTTAGCGGCAAGCGTTTCATCGATAAAAGCAGGCACTTTTTGATACGTTGTCGCCCAGTTTTTATCACCGCATCCAAATACGGAATAGCGAACACCTTTTACTTCATCAGCAGACGCTTGGTCTAACCAGTCGACAAATTGCTTTGCGTTATCAGGCGGGTGTCCGTTATAAGACGCCGTTACAATTAATACAGCTCCTTCGCGGGGAAGATTTCCGGCGTGCGAATCAAGGGTAGCGACCTGTGGTGCGAATCCTTTGCTCATTGCAATATCTGCTAAATCACGCGCCGTTCCTTCAGCTGTTCCCATATTTGAACCGTATAGCACAAGCAGCGGCGTATTATGAGCGTTTTCTGCCTTTTTGCGTACTTTTTTAGCAGACTGTTCAGTGCTAGGTGAAGGAATACCGCCAAGCGGAATTTTTTTCGATTTTGCTTTTACCACAAAGCCTTCAGGTTTTAACGTTAAAGTTTCTTTAATATCCAGCTCGTAGTTTGTATGATCTTCAAAGTCAAAGTGTTTTAGCATCATACCAAGTACCAGCGTTGCTTCATGAAGAGCGAACTGCTGACCGATACACGCACGCTGCCCGTTTCCAAACGGTTTAAACGCATGCTGCGGAATCGCACTTGGATTTTCAAAACGCTCTGGACGGAACTCTTCCACATCGTCTCCCCAAATTGTTTTATCACGGTGAAGCTGAGGAATCAGAACCATTAGTTCGTCGCCTTTTTCTAAAGGATATTCTCCTCCAAGCACCGTATCTTCTTTTGCATATAGGGAAAACGCAGGAGCCGTTGGCCATAAGCGCAGCGCTTCGTTTAAGACCATGCCCACATATTTAAGCTGTTTGACTTGTTTGTAGCTTGGAACAGGATCTACTAGAACTCGTGCTGCTTCTTCTGCTGCTTTTTGTAATACATGTGGATTTTTCACTAAGAAATACAGCGCAAATGATAAAAGACCGCTTGTTGTTTCGTGTCCCGCAATTAAGAATGTAATAATTTGATAGCGAATGTTCTCGTCATCAAGCGGCTCACCTGTTTCTGGATCTTTTCCGTTTAGCATATGTGTTAACAAATCATCGCTTTGTTCACCGCTTGCTTTGCGATCTGCAATAATTTTATCTACTAGTTTGTTCATTACCTTGATATCTTCTTGAAACTGGCGCTTGTTTTCATCATAAGCTGGGTCATCTGGATTTGCTCGCTGCAGCTTGTTCATCGATTCATCCAGTGCACGGACCATACTCGTAATAAACGGATGCGGCTGATCTCGGTAAAAGCTGTTAAAGCGGTAGTTAAAGCCGCAAAGACCGATTGTATCAAGCGTTAAACGCGTCATATCTTCCGGTACTTCAATATGCTCATCTGCATTTAGACGCTCCCACTTTTGAATAAGCTGCACGGCGATATCGACCATCATCGCATGATAGCCTTTCATTGCCTGCTGACTGAAGCTTGGAAGTAAGATATTATGCGCTTTTTTCCAATTTTTTTCGTGCGTCCAGCTTGTAAATAACCCGTCTCCTGCAAAATCACGTACAAATTTAAGCGCTTGACTTAAGTTTTTATCAAAACGTGATTCATCGCATGCTTCTTTAATTAGACGCTGACTTGATAAGTAACGCGTTACACGGCCAGGCGCCTCGAATTTAAAGATTTCTCCTAATTCATCCGCAATTTTCATCAAAGCTTGAACCGGTTTATCTGTGTTTAATAACGGTAAATTTTTAAGCTCTCCAAACGTTTTTGGCTGAGGCATTTCTTTAATTGTCATGTTATCCCTCTTTCACTTGTTAAGTTTCATGATTGTCTGCTAAGTGCTGCCCACAGACTCTCTTCTACACCAGTAAGAAGTTCATCAGTTAAAGATAAGTAGTCATTTTCAATCATTTCATATACTTCCATGAAACTTCCAAATAAAATAGCAATTAGCGCATTTTCAGGAAGATTTCTAATCACACCTTGCTTTTGTCCTTCTCTGAAGAACGTGCAAACAAATTCCACCAGCTTTTGATATGCGAAGCGGCTCTCTTCCGTTAAAAAAGCTCCTTGGCTATGAGTTTTAATAAATCCAAGAGCACGAGGATGATTTTTAGTAAATGTCACCATACCTTCAAAGATATGATGAAACCCATCTCGGTATCCATCTCTTTCGTTTGCCAGACCGCTTTCAATGCACTGTAAAAACTCGTTTACGTGCTGTTGAAATAATTCATTTACAAGGCTTTCTTTATTTTTAAAGTAGCGATAAATTGTTCCTGCTCCTACTTTGGCATTTTCTGCAATCATTGGCATCGTGGTTGCATCAAACCCTCTTTCTGCAAACAGCAGAAGCGAAGCAGAAAAAATCGCTTTTTGTTTTGTTGGAGTAGATTCCACTTTATCACCTCTTTCCAAAAGCGGAATGAACGTTCATTCCGCTACAATTACAAGTATAAAAAACTGCATCTTAATAGTAAAAAGATAACTAGAAAAGTGGAAAGAAAAGGTTCTTTCACTCTAACTTTATACCATTTAAAGGTAATTAACTGAGTCTTTCAGAATCTTTAGTGCTTACAGAAAATTAGTCCACTTATCCCCTCTATTAACATAATTTAGAACAACTTATTAAGGACAGAAGTTTAAAGGAAAAGCAACGTGGAAATAGAAAAGAGTTACACAAGGCGTAAAGGAGGATTAAAAATGAATCAAGCAAGAGTTATAGAATACGAAGAAATGCTTCGCTCAGCCATGCTTTCTAATAACATAGAGCTATTAGAAGAATTACTTTCAGATGAGCTTATTTTTGTGAATCACCTTGGGCAATGGTTGTCAAAAGAAGAAGATATAAATGTTCATCGTTCAAAAAGTCTTGATATAGCGGGCATGGAAGTGTTGGAACAAGAAGTTAAACTGTTTCAAGAACTTGCCGTTACGATTACAAAAATAGCGTTGAATGGGGCACTGGCAACCGGTGAATCGATCGGAGGCGAATACAGCTATACGCGAGTTTGGAAAGATGTTGAAGGGAAATTAAAGGTTGTTTCTTGTCACTGCAGTTCTAGCGTATAATCGACGCTGCCATAATAAAAAACATCCCTCCTGTACTAAGAGGGATGTTCCTTTTGCTCGTTAAAAGATTTTCTTCCTGTCTCTGTCATCTTTTAAAATCTCCACGGCCTCGCGGAACCGCTGTGAGTGAACAATCTCTCTTTCTCGTAAAAATCGTAAGCTATCGTTTAAATCAGGATCATCTGATATATCAATTAACCATTGATATGTAGCTCTTGCTTTTTCTTCTGCAGCTATGTCTTCATAAAGATCTGCAATCGGATCGCCTTTTGCCTGTATATAAGTAGCTGTAAACGGAACCCCAGCAGCATTATTGTAATAAAGTGCACTATCATGGTTCACATAGTGTTCTGCTAATCCCGCTGCCTTCAGCTGCTCCGGCGTTGCATCTTTTGTTAGCTTATAAATCATCGTAGCAATCATTTCAAGATGAGCAAACTCTTCTGTTCCAATATCGTTTAGCAGTCCAACAACTTTATCGGGAATTGTATAGCGCTGATTCAAATAACGAAGTGCTGCTGCAAGCTCTCCGTCCGCTCCCCCGTATTGTTCCATTAAATATTTGGCAAGCGTTGGATTACACGTGCTTACTTTCACTGGATACTGCAATTTCTTTTCATACACCCACATATAGCTCCCGCCTTTATCTGCTTATATTTGCCATGGCCAAGGGCTTGTTCCCCAGCTCCACTTTCCGTCGGTATAGCTGTTTCCATATTGCTGAAGCGGCCCGTACTTTGTTTCAAAGGTTCTTTTTAACTGCATAGCCTGCTGCGCGTATTCGTTAAACTGCTGCATAGCCTGCTGGTCATTTGGATGGGTATCTAAATACAGCGTTAATTCTACTAGTGCAAAATCAATCGCCTGTATTTCTTCTAAATCCTGATAGTACTCCGGAGGTAGATTTTTCATTCTTCATCCCTCTTCTTATCTTTGTATGGATTTTCATAGTAGTCCCAAAAAGCCGGCCACAGCGTTCCTTTTTTTAGCGCTTCTTTCGGTGAAAACTGCTGCAGATTCGGCGGCTGAAATCCCATGTATAATTGAGGCGGTGTAGAATAATATTTAACTCCTATCGGCCGGCAAGGATCATAGATACTGTGGAAAGGTTGATAGGTCTTAACCGGTGTAAACATCTTTTTTGGATTGTTATCCATGAAAAGTCCTCCTCTAAAAACACACTCTGTTTTATCCTATTCAGCTTTTATCGAGTTCATGAAGGAATTTACTTCCGACTTAGGAACCAAACTTTTCTTTATAAAAAAGACCTATGTAAAAAACGCTGTAATTGCCCAATCCCTTTAGGCAGTTTTCTCATACTTTATAAAATAGTGATAAAAAATAGAGGTGATTAAAAAATGGACATTAACTACATGGATTTTTATTTGTACCCGACAAGGTTTCCTGGACCTCAACTCCCGCCCGGTCCACCTAGACCACCAGGCGGTTTACCTGCACCTAGCCCGCAGCAAGCCCCAACTTCCCCTCCGCCGGCATTTATTCCGGCTCAACAAACGGCAACTCCATTTGCCGTTGACCCAGGAGCCATTTCTCTATGTCTATTCCGCAACACGTTCATATGGCTTAGAAACGGCTCTAGCTTCTGGTATTTTCCTATTTTTGTAGGACCGCGATCGGTTGCAGGATTTAGATGGAACGGACGTTTTTGGACCATTTTCGGTGTGGATACACGACAAATTGTTTCGTTTACGTGTTTTTAAACGTAAAAAAAAGCCTTATTTTTCAATAAGGCTTTTTTGCTTACTAACTACGATTACACTATTGTTCTTATTCCAAAACCAATCAGCAGCACGCCACTGCATCGTTGAAAGGCTTTTTGAAACACCGGTTTTTTAAACCATTTTTTCACGTAATCTATTACATACACCAAGATTAAAAACCACCCTACCGCTATAAGCGTCAGAATAAAACCGAGTATCAGCAGCTGTTGATTTGTGTGTGCATCCAAGTTAATAAACTGTGGCATAAACGTAATATAAACTAATACCGTTTTAGGATTAAGAAAATTACTAAGAGCCCCTTGCATATATGATTCTCTATAGCAGCGACTAGATGAAGACTTTACAGTTTTTGTTTCTTCTGAAATGGCCTCTAATGAGAGCGTATTTTTGGTCAGAAATATTCTGATGCCTAAGTAAAATAAGTACGCTGCCCCTATGTATTTAATCGTGTTAAACAGATACACCGACTGCGCAATAGCAACAGACAAGCCAAGCACAGCAATTAACGTCCAAAACGTGAGGCCTGTAGCCATGCCGAGTATGGTAAAACGTCCTGCTTTTGCTCCGTGATGAAGCGTATTTTTCATGATAAGAATTGTATCAGCACCAGGTATCATCGACATAACCAGCGCCATCAGCATGTAAGCAGCTAAATGATCCACAGTATTTCTCTCCCTTTTAAGCTATTACTAGCATCCTGTTTTCTTTTCACTTTCAAATATTTTCATGTATTGTTTTGGTGTTAGCCCAACCTGACTTTTAAAAAATCGAGTCAAATGACTTTGATCACTGAATCCCGTTAGAAAGGATACGTCAATTGGCTTTTTCCCCTGCTCTAGCAGCTTTTTAGCCTGATTGATTCGAATTGTTTCCAAGTAGCTGTATGGAGAGATTCCTTTTTGCTTTGTAAAAGAGCGCAGCAGCCGGTATTTGCTCCATCCAATTAGCTGACTTAACTCATCCAGCGTGATCTTGTTTGTATAGTTGTCTTCCAAATAGCTGCAGATTGTTGTGATTTCATGGGACGTGTCAACGGCTGACGAAAGAAAAGAAAGATTTGAATGATCCTGCATGAGTTCTTCTAGCAAATATAAAAATAACTCTTCTTTCTTAAACTCCCGTTCACCATTTAAAATTTGTAAATGAAGCTCTTTTAAACTAGAGACAGCATCACTTCTTTGCACCACGCTGCTGTTAAAACGCGGAAGACTTTCACTGCCGTTAATGTCAAAAACAGCTTTTTTCATCACTTCTGGCGTCACGTTAATACAACGATAATCAAGCTTTTTGCCGTCTATTTGTTCACAGCTATGGACATCATACGGATTAAACAGCAGCAAATCTCCTGGATTAATGATGTATTCTTTGCCTTGGCAAATTAAATGACGCTGACCTTCTTCAATAAATCCAATCACATAATACTCGTGAAAATGAGCAGGAAACTTTTGCATAATCCCTTTAAAACGATAAGCTTCAATATGTAAATCGGCGTCAACGTGCGCCGTGCGAATTTCTTTTGTCATCAATGCCCCCTCCTTGTCACATACTAAGCTTTTTAAGCATACCATTCACTCAAAAATTTTTCTTGTATGATATTGCAGATGAGACTTTTTTCCACTACTTTTATCCGTTCAGCTAGGGGTGGTACCAATCACTCTTAAGAGTGATTTCTCTTCTTTCCTCTAGTAATTTTCCGCTCAAATGATAAAATATAGACACATTTTATGGACGAAAGAAGGGATACCGTGAAATATAGACAAATTAAATGGCTGATTTTGCTTCTTCCAACTCTGACCATCGCGCTTTGGGAGTACGTTCGTCATGCCTTTTTGCTCCCTTACATCTCAATGGATATGGGAAATGTGCTTTCTCCGCTCCTTGTCTTTTTTGTAACGCTTGTATTTGTCCGCTATTTATTTTCTATTTTAGAAAAAATGCAAGAGGAACTAAGACAAGAAAAAGAAAAGAAAGCAGCACTTATTGAACGTGAAAAATTAGCTCGTGAACTGCATGACGGCATTGCACAGTCGCTGTTTCTCCTATCTGTTAAAATGAACAAGTTCGGAAGAAAAAACAAATTAGAGCAGGATCCTGATTTTATCCGGATGAAGCAAACTCTGCAGCATGTTCATGACGATACGCGCCAAGCAATTACAAATTTAAAGCACTCTCCTTTAGACACTTCAGAAAGCTGGACTGAAAGCATTCATCAATACGTCGATGATTTAACACATACTCATTTACTAGATGTAAATTTAGATTGGAGACTGTCAGAAACAACGCTGTCCAGAAAAGAAAAAAATGAGCTGTTTGCCTGTGTGAAAGAAGCGGCTATGAACGTCATTAAACATGCAAAAACAAATAAAATCTGGATTACAGCCAGTGAAACGGCTGGCGGATGGATTTGTGAAATTACAGATTTCGGTATAGGTTTTACTTCCGAATCTCTCAAGGCCGGGCTTGGTTTACAAATTATGAAAGATCGTGCGAAGGACATGAACTGGGACTTTTCCATTGAGCGAAAACAGAACCAAACCATTGTTAGCATTAAAAAGGGGGTTATGTAAATGCAGCCGTTTCGTATTTTGATTGTAGATGATCATGCTCATGCGAGAGAAGGCATTCGCGATATTTTAGAAGAATATGAAGATTTTATTATTGTTGGCGAAGGAACCAACGGGCAAGAAGCCATTGAACTGACCGAAAAATTAATGCCCGATATCGTACTAATGGACATTGGAATGCCTGTGATGGACGGGTTGGAAGCGACAAAACAAATTAAGCTTCGGTTTCCGTACGTTAAAATTGTGGTTATCACGGTTTCAGACGATATTACGGATTTATTTGATGCGCTGAAAAAAGGCGCACAGGGCTATTTGTTAAAAAACCTGCAGTCTGAAGTGTGGTACAACTATTTGCGTGCGTTCGCTTTAGATGAAGTTCCTATGTCAAAGGAAATTGCGTTTCAAATTTTAAAAGAGTTTCCGCAAGAAACATCGATAAAAAAACCCGACACTCCCCTTTCTGCACGAGAGCTTGAAGTACTTCAATTAGTGGCTAAAGGACTGTCGAACCGCGATATCTCCGCGCAGTTATTTATTTCTGAACACACGGTAAAAAGCCATTTGAAAAATATTTTAAGCAAGCTTCATTTAGAAAACCGCGTGCAGCTGACAAGCTATGCGTTTCAAAACGGCTTAATGAACTAACAGCTTTCACGAGCTGTTTTTTTATTAGCAGCTTCCTCTTATAAGTCCCAACAATCACTCTCAGGAGTGATGGCTAATTCTCCCTTTCCTTCTATAATGAAAGCACATTCGTTAGTAAAAAGGAGGAAAAAATGATGCAGGAAAAGCGCGAAGAAACAACAAGTACAATTAAAAAAAGCACGGCGCGTTCTCAAGGCCTATACAAAGCCATATGGCGCTGGCACTTTTATGCGGGCTTAGTGTTTACTCCGTTTCTTCTTATATTAGCTGTTACTGGAGGCGTGTATTTGTTCAAGCCTCAAATTGAAGAAAGACTGTACCACGACTTGTATCATGTTCAAGCTCAATCACAGTCTACATCCCCTTCAGCACAAGTGCAGGCTGTAAAGGAAAAGTATCCAGGCGCTGACGTGTTGACGTATAAGCCCAGTGAGCGCTCCACTCGTTCTTCAGAAGTAGGAATCTCATTAAAAGACCATACATATACGATTTTTGTTAATCCTCACAATGGTCACATTGTAGGAAAACTGGATGATTCGAGTCGCTTAATGAATCAAATTGAAGAATTTCACGGAGAGCTAATGGCAGGAACAGCGGGTGATCGTATCGTAGAACTTGCGGCCTGCTGGGCGATTGTCTTAATTGTAACCGGTGCTTTTTTATGGTGGCCGCGCAAAAAAGACAAAATAAAAGGCGTGCTGATTCCTCGTTTTTCAAAAGGTAAAAACGTGCTTGCACGAGACCTTCATGCGGTACCGGCCTTTTGGATTTCAGCTGGTATGCTTTTTCTCGTACTAACGGGCCTTCCGTGGTCAGGACTGTGGGGCAATGCGTTTCAGCAAATCGCCACAAACGCAGGCGTTGGGTACCCTCCGTCTATTTGGGTAGGCAGTGCACCTACTTCAACCGTGCAAACAAAAGATGTAGCGGACGTGCCTTGGGGAGCTGAAACGTTAGAAGTTCCAAACTCCACAGCTTCGCAATATACAAAAGTATCGCTTGATGACATTGTAGATATTGCAAAAGAACAGCATATGCACGACGGCTATACCATTTCTATTCCGCAAGAACCTCAAGGCGTGTATACGCTCTCTGTATTTTCACCAAGAGCTCAGGATGAAGCAACCATTCACCTTGATCAATACACCGGCGCTGTGTTAGCCGATTATCGGTACGACAACTATGGATTTATGGGAAAATTGATTGCACTTGGTATTACGCTTCATAAAGGTACACAGTTTGGGTTTATAAATCAGCTTATGGGCCTCATTGTTTGTATCGGAATTGCTGGTATTGCTATCAGCGGAGCCTTACTGTGGTGGAAACGAAAACCAGCTAAAAACATAGGCGCTCCTAAAGTTCCTGAAGGAAATGCAATGCGCATTGTGACGTGTATAATCGTGGTGTTTGGTCTCGTCTTTCCTTTAGTCGGACTGTCCTTAGTTATCGTGTGGCTTTTAGATTTCTTTGTCATCAAACGAATTCCAGCATTGAAGCGGTTTTTAAACGCATGATGCATGAAACGATGTGAGGTGCAGTAACAATGAACAAATGGAAAATACCCGGATTGGTCATACTCAGTACGATTTTACTTTCCGCGTGCTCTGTAAACAGTAACGCAGACAAGCTCTACAAGCAGCCAAAGCCTCTGTCTGCGCATGTGATGCTTCCTGAAACTATAAAACCACGGAGCACACAGGTACTAGAAGTGCACGTAATGCAAGAAAATAAAACGGTGGATGATGCCAAAAGCGTTCAGTTTAAAGTGTGGAAAAAAGATGCTCCCGGTAAAGTTGAAATAGTAAAAGCACATTATGACGGCAGTATGTATAAAGCCAAAGCAACCTTTAAGGAAGATGGTATTTACTATATTAAAACGGATATTAACGCGCGCGGTGAACACATCCTTCCTACTCAGCAAGTCGCAGTAGGCGAATTATCGAAAGAAGAATTACGTTCACTGCAGCCAGCTGAAAACGAAACGCATCATCATCACTCTCATCATTAGACATAAGCTCACGTTCAGCGACTGTACGTGAGCTTATATTTTTCTTATGAATTTTGACTAGTTCCATTATATGTTTTTACATTTTTTTCTTATTACTTTAAAATAAAAGTGATAAACGTTTTATAAAGGAGTTTTACAGATTGAAAAAAATTGTTTCTGGTATTTTAATTTTAGTATTAGCCGTTATTGTTATGATTGAAGGAAATCCGTTAGAGCAGAACTCTTCAACGAATACCTCCTACGATGAAGTAATTACCTTCCCTGCTGATCGTTATCCTGAAACTGCAGCGCACATTCAACATGCAATCGATAAAGGAAAATCGGCTGTTTGTACAATTGACCGAGACGGGGCTGAGGAAAACCGCCGTGAGTCTTTAAAAGGTATTCCGACTAAAAGCGGCTATGACCGAGATGAGTTTCCGATGGCCTTTTGTGAAGAAGGCGGAAGCGGTGCTGATATTGAATATGTAAAGCCTTCAGACAACCGAGGCGCCGGGTCTTGGATCTCCCATCAAGTAGACGAGTTTCCTGACGGTACGAAGGTTTTAATTGAAGTGAAGTAAAAAGAATGGTCGTGATGACCTTTCTTTTTTTATATTAAAAGTCTATAAAAAATGAAAAATTGCTCTTGCCTAAAGATACTCTTCACTTTTAAAATAAAAACGTGTGTGTTACATATATGCATCATCGTTTTATAGGAGGAATGAGTTTCTTGGACAATCTATGGCAGCAGCTACTCCCTGCCTCATGGCAATTAACTTTATTTATTTTCTTTTTTGTTTATATCTTGCGCTACAAACAAGAGAATAAATTCAGCATGCAGCTTCACTTGCTGCTTAAGTTTCTTTATGCCGTTATTTTGATTTTAAATGCGGTGTTGTTTTTAGTGGAAAGTCAGCGCGATTTTCTTTTTTATGCAACGCTTTTCATGAGTATCCTGACAATTATTTTGATGGAGTTCACGCTTTCTGCAAAAAAACAGAACGAGCTTGATTTTATTTCAGCCGTTTCTTGCTGTGTTCTTCCGATTTTTATTTCTTTACTTGAACTTAGTTAATGAACCAAAGGCCTCTGATGATTCAGAGGCCTTTTTGATGTTATTGATCTTTGTTGTTACGGTCCATCATATCTTTTGGATCTTCTACAATATCTTCTGGATCACGGTTGTTGTCTTTTTCATCATCTCGATACATCTTGTCATTTTTATCTACGCCAGGTACGTTATTGTTGTTGTTCATATTGTCTAAGCCCGTGTTTACAAACGCCACGTATACTTTGTCGATTTTACTATCTGCTTCTCTTACGCGGTCTGCAATTTTTTGCTCAAAATCAGTTGAAACTTCATGATAAGTATCGCCGTTATACGTTACGGTGTTCACCTTGCCGTTATCATTGTTGTCCGCTGCGTCATTTCCAGCTAGGTCTACCGTTACATACGCGTTATTATTATCGCGAAGCACATATGCATCGTCAACTTCCTTCATATCTTCTACATTTTGTGCTGCTTCAACTGACTTTGTCGGCTGATCAGTGTTATCCATTGGGATATTGTTATTAACTCCATCGTTTGTAGAAGTGTTGCGTAAGTCATTTTGAGTATTGTCCATTGCGTTATTGTCTTTATTTCCTCCACATGCAGCTAAGCCGGAAAGAAAAAGAACTGAAGAAGCAATGATAAGCCCTTTTTTCATTTTTTCCATCTCCTTAAATATAGTTTGCAGTCGTATTATGCTTAATTTTTGCAAAACTATTCAAAGGAGACGGAGAAGTGAAAAAATCTTTTTAAAAAATATACTTAACGCTGCTAGCAATATTATAAGATGCATTTTAATATTACAGCTGTACTTATTCTCCTAATAGCTTTCGAACGGCTATTGAAAGCGTATTGACATGCCGTTCTACGTTTGCCGCCTCAGCAACTTGTTTCTTTTCATCGACGTTGTAAACCGGCGCTGGATTTTGTGTAATTCCGTTGATCGTTGTAGCCATAAAAGCTAGCAGATCATCTGTTGGTACAGCCGGAGAGAAATTCTTTACTTCTATTTGCTGCGTAATAAAGTCGTGAAGCTTTTTTTGAATATATTTAAGGTTAGAGACTTCAACTAGCTGATCTTCAATTTTCATAAAACGCTGAGGGTCTTTTGAATACAACGCTACTAGTTCAAAGTAAATTTCTCCTCCTGCTGTCATCGATTCTTGGATATGCTCTCCAATATACATAATAAAATCATGCAACATTTCAAAGGAATCTTTTTTTGTCTGAAGTAGGGCTTGAATTTTATCTTTTACTTTATAGCTGACGCTTTCTTGATTAAGAAGTCCAACAAATACTTCATCAAGGTTTGAAAAATATTTGTACACGCCTCCCTGACTCATTCCAGCTTCCAAAACGATATCTCGCATGGCTACATCATGCACCGGTTTGCTCTTGCATACTCTTTTGGCTGCTTCTAAAATCTCTTGCTTCTTTTTTTCAGCGTATCCTTCCCTTACTTTTGGCATTTTTTCACGCTCGCTTACTTTTTTATTTATTTTCGAATGTCTCGAGTGCATCAATAATAACCTGAGCTGCTTTTTCAGCTCCTTTTTCAGCTCGGATTTGTTTTCCGATTTCTTGTGCTCTGGATCGAATTTCATTAACTTGCGTACAGGAAATGGCCGCGGATAATTTTTCAGCCGTCAATTCTTTTCTCGGAATGGCTTTTGCTCCAGCTCCTAGCTCGTGAATTTTTCTTCCCCAAGCGAATTGGTCATTTCCATAAGGAACAATAATACTTGGAACACCAGCTCGGAGGCCTTCGGCTGTTGTTCCTGCTCCTCCATGATGAACAACGGCAGACATTTTAGGAAACAGCCACTCATGAGGAATATCTTTTACAAATAAAATGTCTTCTGCTATCTCTTCTGTGTGATTCATTCCGCTTCCTCCTGTATTGATGATACCTCGTTTCCCGGCAAGTTTTAAGGCTTTAATCACTAAAGCAGTCGTTTCGCCTGCGTTTTTTTTATCACCAACACTTCCAAATCCAATATAAACTGGCGGTTCTCCAGCCTTTAAAAACCTTTCCAGCTTCTCTTCCGGCTGATAGCTATGGTCACTGTCCATAAACCAATTTCCGTAGGAATGAACGTGTTCAGGCCAATCTTTAGATACGGAAAATACAGTGGGACTTGACGAAATAATGGTTGGGTTAGCTGCTGTACGCTGCTTTGGATACGGGCATGAAAAATCGTTAGGTCCTGTTCCATGCTGCTGAACCCAATATTTTTTTAAAGGACCATTTACTACTTTCCAAAATCCCCATTCAAAAATACGATGCGTCAGCTTATTATATATTTTTCCAAATCGTGGTCGATCATAAAAAATTAAAGCTGGATAGTCTTTTGTTGGTGTCATTGGAAAAGGGCTGGCTAGAATGCTTGGTATATTCATCTCTTTAGCAGCAAAGTAACCAATTGCCGCACCTGGATGATATACAATTGCATCGGCTCCTTTGCATGCTTTGTGCAAATCTTCTTGTATATTCATCATCATACCCATCATCTTTTCATTTTTTAAGCTTGAAAAAAATTTGAGAGGATTGTCTGCATTAATCGCGTCGTCTGCTGCTCCGCTCTCTATAATTTTAGAAACATCTCCTCGAAGCATGGCATATTCGAATCCATACGATTTTATGAAGTTTTGATAAGCTTCTGAAGCCGCAATTCGTACACGGTATCCTTTCTTTTTTAGCTCTAATCCTAAAGCCATAAAAGGCTGGGTGTCTCCCCGCGTTCCCGTTGTTAACATCGTAATAAGCATCATTTCAGCCTCCTTATATTAAAACGACAATGTTGTCGTTTTAATATAATGTAACCTCCTGGAATTGATTCGTCAATGTAAAAACGACAATTGTGTCGTTTTTATTACTATCCTTTATTTTCCTAAGGTGCTTTTTGTAAGGATTGCTGCTTTTAATTATAGCAAGGGAAAATTTCCTTTTTATAGTATTGTATAAAGAAAGGCTTATTCAGCTAACGGGCAGTCATATTGAATAAGATAGGGTTTATTTATCCTTAAATAAAATATTTTCAAAACATCATAAAAGGAAGTGTGTACTATTGGGCAGTGAAAGTAAACTCATTATTTCTCCATTAAATAATGACTTAATAGAGGATATCAATATGACAAATGATTATTTTAAGCTATATGGCAGAGTTGTCCCCAGTTTACAATCAGGAAGGTGGTCTTATAAAGAAGTTCTTTTTGATGAAGCTAGAGAAACACGTTTTCCAGATGACAAACTTGATTGGAGCCAATATATAAACCGAGAGGATAAAGCTTTGTTTTTAGCTTATATGAATAATACTTGCATAGGACAGATTAGAATAATTAAGGATTGGAATCGCTTCTGTTATATTGAAAACATTGCTACTAAAAAAGACTATAGAGGCAGCGGAGTTGGAAAGTTTCTCTTAAATAAAGCAGAAGAGTGGGCAAAACAAAGAAAACTTATAGGAATGTCCTTGGAAGCACAAGATGATAATCTTGGTGCATGCAGATTTTATGTAAAACAAGGATTCATACTAGGTGGAGTTGACACACTAAAGCAGTCATATAATCCTACTATTGGAACCACTTTATACTGGTATAAGTTATTCAAGTAACGGGGGCTTTAGCGAAATAAGTAATAGAGTCGTTTTAACATAGGAATTTTAAAGAGTTAAATAGTTGAAACTGAAAAAAAGATGCTTCGCGTTTTAAACGAAGCATCTTTTTCAAGTGCAGCTATGAATGCCTACCTACTTTTTTAAGTTAAACTGATCGTGAGGCAGCTAATTTCTCAATCGGGGCTTGTTCAATGTCTGCTGCTGAAATATTCAGCAGCTTTTCTAAAACAGCCGTTATGCTCTCATTTGTCTTATTACTTTTCTTGCAGTCATTAATATGCTGATTTAATTGCTTTTTATAAGCCTCTGTATGAATGAGCCACTGACTTAAAAGCTCTTTTGTCGCCTTTCTTTCTTCTTCGCTTTTAGCTCCAAATAAGCTTTCCATATCAGGTTCTTGAATAATTAGCTTACTAAAATCTTCGCTTACTGCAAGCCAAAAATAGTTTTTTTCGTACTCGTAATATCTGTGTTCTTTTAATAAAAAGTAGCCAATTTCAAATTCAATGCGATAGAGCGGCTGGTTAACTTTCGGCGCATGAAGGCTTTTAAAGTTAATATGTTCTACATCATCTACATAAACCTCTGAACCGTATTGGGTTTTAATCATCTTAGCATCTACTGTATTCATGGTGTTTACCTCTTTAAGGATATTATGAGAGAACGGGTGCATTCTTTTTCTAGAATGCGCACGTTCTTTATCTTTTACTTAATTTTGAACAGCATTTTTCCAATCAGCCGCAAATTTTTCGATTCCTTGTTCGGTTAAAGGATGTTTAACAAGCTGCTCGATTACTGAATATGGAATCGTTGCAATATGAGCTCCGGCAAGGGCTACGCGTGTAACGTGATCCGGATGTCTTACAGAAGCCGCAATGATTTGAGAGTCAATATTTTGAATGCGGAACAACTCGGCAATTTTAGCCACAAGCTGTACGCCGTCTTCTGAAATATCATCAAGGCGACCAAGGAATGGAGATACATATGTTGCACCTGCACGAGCTGCTAAAAGCGCTTGGTTCACAGTGAAAATAAGCGTTACGTTTGTTTTTACACCTTTTTTAGCAAGGTAGCGAGTCGCTTCTAATCCAGCGATTGTCATTGGAAGCTTAATCGTAATATTTTGATCCCCGCCATTAATTTTGATTAGTTCTTCTGCTTGCGCAATCATGTCTTCTGCTGTTTCGGCATCCGGCGTCACTTCTGCTGAAACGGATTCTACTTCTGGAACAGTTTTTAAAATTTCTTCAATACGATCTTCAAACTTTACGCCTTCTTTTGCAACAAGAGAAGGGTTTGTTGTGACGCCAGATAAAACGCCCACTTTGTATGCTTTTTTAATATCGTCAAGGTTTGCAGTATCAATAAAAAATTTCATTTTTTCATTCCTCCATTAGTTTTTTTTACTATACCCACTATTTCACTTGCTATTTCTTTTCCACAGCATGACCGCCAAACTCATTTCGAAGTGCGGAAACTACCTTTCCTGTAAAGGTATCATCTTCAAGCGAGCGATAGCGCATCAGTAAAGACATTGCAATAACCGGCGTAGCTGTTTGAAGGTCTAGAGCGGTTTCTACCGTCCATTTCCCTTCACCAGAAGAGTTCATAACTCCTTTGATGTCATCTAGCTTAGCATCTTTAGAGAATGCATTTTCTGTTAATTCCATTAGCCATGAACGAATAACAGATCCATTGTTCCATACTCTCGCCACTTTTTCGTAATCATAGTCGAACTGGCTTTTTTCAAGAACTTCAAATCCTTCTCCGATTGCAGCCATCATGCCGTATTCAATGCCGTTATGAACCATTTTTAAAAAGTGGCCGCTGCCTGCTTCACCAGCGTATAGATATCCGTTTTCTACTGCTGTATCGCGGAAGATAGGTTCAACAATTTCCCACGCTTCACGATCTCCGCCAATCATATAACAAGCTCCGTTACGAGCGCCTTCCATCCCGCCAGATGTTCCAACGTCCATAAAGCGGATTTTGTTTTCTTTTAACTCGTTATAGCGTCGAATAGACTCTTTGTAATGAGAGTTTCCGGCTTCAATTACGATATCTCCTTCAGCTAAAAGAGGCTTCACTTCACTAATAACAAAATCAACAACCGTATGAGGAACCATCAGCCATACAACTCTTGGTGTTTCTAGTGACTGAACAAGCTCCTGTAAGCTTGATACTCCTGACGCACCGTACCCTTTCATTTGTTCCACTGCGTTTGAATTTACGTCAAATGCTACAACGTCATGACGCTGATCCAATAAGTTTTGTCCTAAGTTAATCCCCATTTTCCCTAAACCAACTAATCCTACTTTCATGTGAACAGCTCCTTCTATTTATCTTCTTATTTAAGCCTTTAGCAATTCTTTTGCTTGTGCCACTACGTTTTCTTCTGTAAATCCAAACAGCTTCATCACATCAGCTCCCGTTCCTGAAGCACCGAATGTGTCAACTGCTATCACTTTTCCTTTTGGTCCTACAAAGCGTTCCCAGCCAAGTGAAATTCCCATTTCTAGAGAGATTCGTTTTGAAACAGATTCAGGCAAGATGCGCTCTTGATACTCTTTTGACTGTTTGTTAAACAGCTCCCAGCTAGGCATTGCTACAACTCGAACAGATGTACCTTCACGTTCTAGCTGAGTTTTAGCACTGATCGCTAGTGCTACTTCAGAACCTGTAGCGATGAAAATCAGCTCCGGCTTATCGTTTGTTTCGGTTAATACGTAAGCTCCTTTAGCTAGGTCGTTGATATTTTGTTTTGTTTCTTCAAACACAAGCAAGTTTTGACGGCTAAGCACTAAGGCTACAGGACCTTCCGCTTGCTGAAGCGCATAAGCCCAAGCGCTAGCTGTTTCGTTTGCATCAGACGGACGGATTACGGTAAGCCCGGGAATTGCACGAAGAGAAGCTAAATGTTCAACGGGCTCATGAGTCGGTCCATCTTCTCCTACTGCTATGGAATCATGAGTAAACACATACGTGACCGGCAGCTTTTGCAGTGCAGCCAAACGAATCGCTGGACGCAAGTAATCATTAAAAACAAAGAATGTGCTGACAAACGGCTTCACACCGCCGTGAAGGGCCATTCCATTTCCGGCCGCTCCCATTGCATGTTCACGTACGCCGAAATAAATATTTCGATTTCCGAAATATCCTGGTGCGTAAGGGCCTTCTTCTTTAATGTCCGTCATCGTGGAATGCGATAAATCAGCGCTGCCTCCAAAAATAGATGGCACAGATTTAGTGAAATAATTAATAGCTTCTCCGCTTGCAACACGAGTCGAAATCGCTTTTTCTGATGAGAATGTTAAAATATCATTCACTTCAATTAACGCTTCGCCTGTGATGGCACGTTCTAATTCATCAGCGAGCATAGGGTATTCTTTTTGGTAAGAAGCAAACAGCTCGTTCCACTCTGCTTCTGCTTTCATCCCTTTTTCTTCTAGCTTTTCAAAATGGGCTTTTACTTCTTCTGGAACATAGAAGTTTTCTTCAGCTTTCCAGCCGTAGGCTTGTTTTGTTGCTTTTGCTTCTTCTTCTCCAAGCGGATTACCGTGTGCTTTATTTGTTCCCGCTACTTTTGGACTTCCGTAGCCAATAATTGTTCTCACTTCAATAAGCGTTGGCTGCTCGGTGTTCTGCTTCGCTTTTTCGATGGCTTTTGTGACTTCATCTACGTTATTTCCATCTTCTACACGCAAATACTGCCAGTTTGCAGATTCCGCTCTTTTCTGGATATTTTCACTAAACGAAAGATTTAATTCCCCGTCTAACGAAATATCGTTGGAGTCATATAAAGCGATAAGTTTACCGAGCTTCATATGGCCAGCCATGGACATTGCTTCATAAGAAATGCCTTCCATCAAGTCACCATCGCCTACTAACGTATACGTATAGTGATCAATGACTGGGAATTTTGACTGGTTAAATTTTGCCGCTAAATGAGCTTCTGCCATTGCCATTCCGACTGCATTTGCAACTCCTTGACCTAAAGGACCTGTTGTGGCTTCCACGCCGTCCGTATGGCCAAATTCAGGATGTCCCGGTGTTTTACTGTTTAGCTTGCGAAAGCTTTTTAAATCTTCTATTGATACATTGTATCCGCTTAAATGAAGCATGCTATACAGCAAGCTTGAGCCATGACCGGCTGATAAGATAAAACGATCTCGGTTAAACCAGCTTGAATTTGCCGGATTATGCTGTAAGTGATTCGCCCATAGCGCATAGGTCATCGGAGCAGCTCCCATTGGAAGCCCGGGGTGGCCTGAATTGGCTGCGTTCACCGCATCGATTGACAGGGTGCGAATCGTATTAACTGCAAGTGTGTCTATGTTGGTACTCATGTGTCATCCTTCTTTCGCTTTGTTTGTATTAAACTGGCTGTACTTCGCGTGATCGGCGCGATGTTTCTTCATCCAGCCACCATTTAAAACCGTCTTTTTCTAAAAGTGCATGTGATGCATCAGGGCCGTGTGAACCAGCTGCATATTTATAAAGCGGCACTGTATTTTCCTCAAACGCTTCAAGAAGCGGCTGAACCCATTCCCAAGCTAGCTCTACTTCTTTCCAATGAGCAAAAAATGTAGAATCTCCGGCACATGCATCTGCAATAAGGCGTTCATATGCTTCAGGTGCTCCTTCTTGCTGACCTGAAAAATTAATTTGTACAGGCTCAATATGACCATGATTAAATGGGTTTTTGCTGTTCAACTGCAGCGTAATATTTTCATGCGGGTTAATTTCAATGATCAACAGGTTTGGAGATGTTGTTTCTCCTTTGTCTAAGTACAACTCTTTTAACGAGTCTTTGAATTCAATAACAATTCGCGTCGCTTTTTCCGCCATTCTTTTCCCTGTACGAATGTAGAAAGGAACGCCTTTCCAAAGCGAATTATCGATATATAGTCTGGCTGCTAAAAACGTGTCCGTCTGAGAAGATGGTGATACGCCCGGCTCATTTACGTAGCTCTCTACTGAAGACCCGTTTATTTTTCCGGCCTCATATTGACCGCGAACAACGTCTAGATCCATATCTTCTTTCACAAGCGGACGAAGCGCTTTTAACACATTTATTTTTTCGTTTCGAATATCATCAGCGCTAATGCGAGCCGGTAGGTGCATAGCCGTCATCATCAGCATTTGCAGCATGTGATTTTGAACCATATCTCGAATGGCTCCTGAATGGTCATAATAGCTTGCTCTTTCCTCTACACCGACCGTTTCACTTGCTGTAATTTGTATATTCGCAATATGTTCGTTATTCCATAATGATTGAAGAATAGGATTAGCGAATTCCAGCGCTTCTAAATTTTGCACCATCGACTTGCCAAGATAGTGGTCAATGCGGTAAATCTCTTCTTCTTTAAACGCTTTGCTTAAGTTTTCGTTTAATTGACGAGCTGACTGTAGATCATGACCAAATGGTTTTTCAATAATTAACCGTTTCCAACTTTTTGTAGCACCTAAGCCACTGTTTTTAATATGCTCGGCGATCGTACCGAAAAATTCTGGTGCAACGGAGAGATAAAACATTCGGTTGCTTGGAATATTTAGTTCTGCTTCTCGTGCTTCTACTAGATTTAACACACTTTTATAGTCTTCAGCATTCGTTGCATCCAATTGGCTGTAGCGAAAAGCTGAAAGAAAATGCTCCATAAGAGATGAATCTTTTTCGATGCGACGTGAAAAAGTATGAATAGATTCTTTTACTTTTTTCTGAAAATCAGCATCGGACATCTCCCTTCTGCCTAATCCCACAACAGAAATTGATTTAGGGATTTTCCCGTCTACAAATAAATTATAGAGTGCAGGATAAATTTTGCGTTTCGCTAAATCACCTGTTGAACCGAATAAAACAAAAGTCATCGCTTCCATATCTCTTCCTCCTGTTAGGAAAAATATAATCTTTTAAAAGTAACTTTTCTTTCACTCGTTACTTTATGTAACATATCTTATTCCTGAAATATTTTTTCGTCAAGATATTAAACTCGTAAAAAATCATTTCAATTTTCTTTTTTGATTTAAACCTTATAGCAGCTTATCTCGTTTAGTTTATGGGAAAATAATGAAAATACTTTTCGGTTGAATTTAAAAAATAAAACTGTTTTAATGGATTTGATAGAGTTGTATGAAAGTAAAAACATACATACTATTTACATGTGTGTCAGGTGAAAAATATCAAAAGGTGGAAGTGCTATGAAAGCTCAACTAATGAAGATGTTTGAAGTTCTATCTGTTTTTCGCATAAAAAAATCGCAAAGCACTTTAAAAGAGAAAGGAAGTTTGACCTCTTTCTTTTAAGCTGCACGCACGCCTTTAATGTGTGGCTACAGCAAGAAGTGCAAGCATCATATAGAGGTTAAAAACAGCCAGTAAAACAAGAACGGTATAGACTAGTTTTTTACCTGTTTTTCCTAAAAAGTAGACGTTTACTAAACTAAAATACACGCTTGCTGCGCATAAAACGAATGCAAGAAACTCTTTACACTCATTCAATGTCATTTGAAAATCTTGATTATAGTAAATTCGGAGATCCTTACTAACGGCAAACGGCACGGTCCACCACCTGATCAAAATTCCAATAAACATAAGTATCCCTATTGTGTTTAACGTGGACTGAAGTGTTCTCGGCTGTTTCTTTTTCATATTCACACCCGCTTGTGCGGACCTTTTGAAGTTTACTCGCATGTATTTCCCCCCCATGATGTTTTTGCATACCACAAAAAAGATCATCAGCCATACGCAGGCCTCTCCCGCGGCTATTTCTTACACCGTCAAAAGATGCGTAATGATCATCACGCAAGGCTTCAATAAAGTTATATTCTTTATCTATATTCACTTTATGCTGCATTTGATGCTTTCACAGCTTCTGATCATACCAGCTTGTTATATACATACACAAAAATAAGCCTTGGCTCATAGAGCTAAGGCTTGCTTCATGTTTTGATTAAGTTATACCCCACACATTGAAGAGCTTGTTGAATATTTTTCACGACTTTTAACTGTAAGTTTTTCAAATCATGATTTTTAATTTGCTCTTTCGCAAATGTGGGCGTTACACCTGTTATAACTGCTTGAGCACCCATGAGCTGAAGTGCTGTAATCATTTTTAAGAAGAAATTCGGAAACTCTTTTTCTCTCAGAAGCAGCTTCGATAAATCAATGATAAAGTAATCTATTTCATTATGAGCTGCATCGTGAAGCACATCTGTCATAATCTGATCCGCACGCTCTTTATCAATAATACCTTGAAGAGAAAGAATCGAAACACCTTCTGTAATCGGAATGATTGGGACACTTAAAAACCCCATCTGATATCGTGTTTCATCCAGATCGATCATATGAGATAAGATACCTGCCATTGATTGTAAAAAAGCAATATCTTCTCCTGAAAATTCTTTTTCTTGCTTGTCCATTACACAGAGTGTTCCAAATACATTTCCTTTTAAATCTTTTAATGTAACACCTAAAAAACCTTTTACCTGCAATTGATCCGTTACTTCTAGCTGTCTGGTAACGGCATCCTTCATCAGATTTGCCGTATGCATAACGTCTCCGTCATTCATAATGATTAAGCGGCAGTATGTACCTCCGTATTCAACGCTGTATCCTTCAGGAATAATTTCTTCCTTCTCGTTATATGAGCTGAGGACCGTCATCGCTGTTTCTCCTTTTCTAGTTACGTACGTTGTGCGGACATTCAGCTGTTTGGTAATAACCTCAAATAATTTTTGCGAAACAGACCGCAGTGAATAAAAATGAGGAACTTTATTTTCTCCATCAACGTTCATCTAGTTACCTCCATCGCAACCATCATTCTCTCTGCCATAAGTGCATTCTTTCATAAAGATACACACAGTTTGTTTCTAACTTTTTTGTAGTAGGAGAGAGTACGGCTATATTGCCTCTTTTCTATCTTATACATGCTAGATTTGACATATGACATGATTTCACATAAGAAAAACTTCTTCCGTTCATGAAAGAAGAAGTTTTAAATTATATAAAAATCTTACACGTCCCCATCTCCCCTCTATTCCCCGTATTAGGATATATCAAACTAAACTGCTTAGTTCAATTATGGATAAAAAACAAACGTTTACAGGAAAACATAGTACACAGGGTATTAGAGCTCCTGCTGCACCTTTTTGTTCCATTCCCTTCGCAGCACTCCCATTTTGATGCTATCAACATATTCACCGTTTACGATACGTGCTTCTCTGACTCTTGCTTCTTCTTTCATACCTATTTTTGCCGCTGTTTTGATCATTCTGATATTGCCTGACCATGTGGACATACCGAGTCTATGTAAATGTGTAGATTCAAATAAAAAATCAACCCACATGCGGTAAGCTTCCGCTCCGTATCCTCCGCTCCAATAGTCTGGGTCGTAAATGACAATTCCGGTTTCCAGCCAGTTTGTATGCTTGTCCACCCAATAGCAGCTCACGGTCCCCACCGTTTTTTCATTAATAATAATCGCAAGTATTCGAGGAACTGACGGAAAAAGCTCATATTCTTTTTTCCATGAGTTTATATACTTTTCTTTCGTGAGTCTTCGTTCTGGTATGTACGGAGCATTCCACTTTTTTGCTTCTTGTTTTTTTTCTTCGTACTTCCAGTAATAAAGTTCATTAACGTCTTCCTGTGTCGCTTCTCTTAACGACACTTTTTCTCCTATTAGTTTTATCATGAGAAGCATCACTCCTTGACTTATAAAATAGCTTATTACGTTCTGTAGAAATAAAACGAATATTAATACACGTGTGTACAAGCACACCTTTGCATAACGAATAAAATATAGTAGTTATGATGAAAGGAGTGAATCCTATAAAAAAATATTATTGCTACTACAATTCAGCAGATGACAAATATTATGTAGCAAGCGATTATTCTTTTAAAAAGCGTCCGCGCAAGAAAAAAACATGCTGTGTAACCATTAATTATTATACAAATATTGCATATGAAGGCGGACAAATTGCTATAAACGGCGGGCAAAATGCATCTCAAGGTGGACAGATTGCCAAAAATGGCGGACAAAATGCTAATCAAGAAGGACAAATCGCAGGAAAGTACGGGCGAAATAAGCTAACTGAATTTAATTTCACTAATGGTAATGAAGAGTAATCCCCCCTGTTTTGCCTGTAAAACACCGAGAAGAATGTATATGCTCCCGGTGTTTTTTGTTTTTCTTCTATTTATTACTTACGGTTTCCATAACTGCAAAATAGTTATCTTCACTGTCTGAAAAGTTAAAGACTTTTCCTGAAGGCATGGATACAATTTCTCCCACTGTTACGCCTTTAGCTGTTAAATCTCCGTATAGTTCATCCACATTCTCTGTAAAAAACAGCAGCGAAGGAGTCCCGACATTTAATTCTGGCTGCATTTTTGCTATTAGCTGTTTGTTATGAAGGATAATAGTTGTTTCAGCACCCACTACCGGCGCTAGCTCAATCCACTTCATGCCTTGTTCATTATTTTGTTCAGACATAACTTGAAATCCCATTTTTTCTGTCCAAAACTTTACCGCTTGATCTTGATCGTTTACATACACCATAATTTGACCGACTTTTTTAATCATTGCTTTCACTCCTTTTTCTCATCGTTTCATCACCTTTTTACTATTTCTTCATTGCCTTTTCATTTCCTGTTTCTTATTTTCTTCCTTCCTAAATAGCGTTGTTTTATTTTGGCTATACGCTTTTTAAAGAAGTGGAATATGAATAACTAACCCATCTACTAATAAAGAAGCAAATGTATGGAAGCTCCAAATTGAGACGACAAATATATGCACAATGCAGAACGCAAAAAAAGCGCTGCTCTTGTCAAGAGCAGCACTTTTTTAAACTTGCACGCTGTTTGATTCTACTAATTTTCCATCTTCCATCCACACAACGCGATCACATAAATCCAGCATTCTTTGGTCATGCGTAACCATTACAGCTGATTTGCCCCTTAGCTTTACTTCATCTGCGAGCATTTGCACGACTGCTCTTCCTCGCTCTGAATCCAAGCTTGCCGTCGGTTCATCTGCAAAGATAATTTCAGGGTTATTCATCCACGCTCTTGCAATCGCTGCCCGCTGGCGTTCTCCGCCCGATAGACTTTCAGGATAGTGATGCTTTCGATGAGCAAGCCCTAGTTTTTCAAGCAAATCATCCGCTCTTTTTTTCGCTTCTTTATTTCGACTTCCTTCTAGTTCCGTGACAAGAAGAAGCTGATCGCGAACCGTTAAATACGGAATTAAATTAGCTGCTTGAAAGATAAAGCCAATTTTCTTCAGGCGAATGCTGTTCATTTGTGATGGAGACATTTTATTAATCTCGTCTCCGTCAATAATCACACGTCCGCTAGACGGCGAAAGCAGCGCGCCTGCAATGGATAAAAAGGTACTTTTCCCGGAACCAGAAGGACCGACAATCGCCACAAGCTCTCCTGCTTTTACACGCAGCGATAGGTCATTTAACACGACTACAGCGTTTTCTCCGTCTCCAAATGACTTGCTAATACTCTCTAAAACTAATTTTTCTTCACTCATTAAACAGCCCTCCCAATCGCTTCAACTGCATCTACTTTTGCTACGCGATACAGCGACAATAATGAACTCAGTACAGAAACAGCTACAAACAGCGCCGAACAGCCGGCGATTAGCGATAAATCCAAGTAAAATGGCATCGAATCAGGCAAAATGGCAGCTACTCCGTACGTCAGTCCAATACTAATAGCGAGACTGCATAAAGTTAACACAACCACTTGAGATAAAATCGTTCGCGCTAAATAACTTGTTTTTGCTCCTATCGCTTTTAACACCCCAAACTGATTCATTTTTTGAAGCGTCATCACGTAGAAAAAAACGGCTAATACAAAAGCGCCAATGATAAACAGAAACGCGACCATCATTAAAAGCGAGCCTTGTTCTTCTTGATAGCCAGGAATTCCTTTTAACGCTTCATCTTTACTAATCACATCAATGTCCGACTTCTTTTTTTGAAGAGCATGTGCTTTTTTATCGTTCATGTTTAACACCACTGCATTAAAGGCACCTGTGCTTTCAATTGTCTTCCACTCTGTAAAATTAATATGAATAACAGGCGCGTGACTAAACGACTGATTTTTTGTAAAACCAACAATTCTAAAGCTTTTTCCTGAAGCCGTATCTTTTATCATATCACCTAGCTTTACTCCTTCTTCTTTTAGCGAAGAGTCCGCCACGGCT
Organism: Priestia sp. YIM B13490; assembly: GCF_042787735.1. Lineage (NCBI taxonomy): Bacteria > Bacillati > Bacillota > Bacilli > Caryophanales > Bacillaceae > Priestia > Priestia sp. YIM B13490. The sequence continues at coordinate 723,031 of NZ_JBHZOT010000001.1, read as the reverse complement.
TCATGTTTCGCATCGTCCGTAATCATCTTCCCTTCTATTACGTTCGGAGCTAAAAAGCCGCTTGTGCTTATGGCGAAAAACGAGGCGTCTATTTTTTTGGCTTTTCCTTCATTTATAATTGCTGTCATCATCACACCAAGCGGCTCAGCATTTTTCTTGCCGCTTAGCTGTTGAATATCTTCTGTTTTGTTTATAGATAAAACAGAGCGCGTCAGGCGTTGATCCGCTTCTTTTTGAAGCACAACGTAATTTCCTTTCATTTCTTGAACAGCTGAAGCATTGTCAGAGGAAAGCCCCTTTGCTAAGCCTGATACAAAAAGCACAAGCCATACAATTAACACCATAATCACGCCAATGAGTAAGTAGCGCAGCTTCGCATGTTTCAATTCACGTAAAGCCAAAAACATGTTTCTTTCATCTCCTTTTTTAATTCTATTTAAAGTATAAAAATAGAAAATGAATGGAAGATGAACGGCTCATTACATTTTCGGAAGATAAACGTGAAAGGTGCTGCCTTTTCCTTTTTCGCTTTCAACGTGAATGGAACCTCCGTGCATTTCGACAATTTGTTTTACAATCGCTAGGCCAAGACCGCTGCTTCCTTCCGTCCGGCTTCTTGCTTTATCTTCTTTATAAAAACGATTAAAAATATGCGGGAGGCTTTCTTTTGACATACCGATTCCCGTATCTTGAAATTCCAGGTGGCAATGCGTGTCTTCCATGCCAACGCGAAGAGAGAGCGTTCCTCCTTCTTCCGTAAACTTTACGCTGTTTGTAATCAAATTTGTCCACACTTGATGAAGCAGTTTTTGATCGCCTGAAATCATCGTTGAAGGAAGATCCATTTCAATAGCCAGCTCTTTTTCACGCCAGCTCCACTCCGTCATAAACAGCACTTGCTTGATTTGAGCTGCAACATCAAACGTACTTTTTTCGATATGCTCACTTTCTTTATCAAGTGAAGCAAGCGTAAGCAGCTGTTTGCTGAGTGACGACATGCGCCGGCTTTCTTCTTCAATAATAGACAGGTACTCATTTCTCTGTTCATCTGAAAGATTAGCAGAACGGAGCGTTTTCGAAAATCCTTGAATGGACGCCAGCGGAGACTGAATTTCATGTGACACGTTGGATACAAATTCTTGGCGCATCTCTTCAAGCTGCTCTAAACTTTTAGCCATCTCGGAAAAATGTGAAGCAAGCGCGCCGATTTCGTCTCGGCGCTTTACGTACAGCTCGACGTTGTATTTTCCTTTTGCCACTTGTTTTGTCGCTTCCGTTAGCTTGACAATTGGCTTTACTAAATAACGCGTACTAATAAGTACAAATAAAATACTTAATACAATCATCAGCAGTAAAATGACCGAGAAAAAAATGCGCATTTCCCCGAACTGCAGCTGAATATCAGGGCGAATAAACAGCGCTTGCTGCTTGTTACTTTCTCCTTTTAACGGCACGCCGATGCTATTGGCTAACACATTATCAAAAAATCCCGTCACAAACACCTGTGAAGGAAAGTTTGCAATTCCGTGATACATTTTTCCGTCCAGTACTTGTTTGACAGCACTCTTTTCTAAGCGCTGATTTCTAAATTCCCGTCCGTAAAACGTCTCATGTCCGCTCCTGTCCACCACATATATTTGATAGCCCAATTTACTAATATGCTGTAAATAAGCTTGTTGATCCACGCCCCTATTGCTTTCGTAAAAGCTCCCAATGTCTTTTGCCATACGCGTAAGCTTTTGATCGTTATAAGGTTTTAAGCTGTACTGATAATAAACGTTTGCTAAAATAAACGCTAGGAGACTGCTAAATACCATTACAGCAATGGTCGTCAGAACAATCCGCAAATAGAGCGTCTTCATTTTGCCCTCACCTCAAGCTTATAGCCGACGCCTCGAACCGTCGTAATGACAAAATCATCGGTATGTTCAAACCTTTCGCGCAGCCTTTTCACGTGTACATCGATTGTGCGGTTATCTCCGTTAAAATCCGCTCCCCATATCAGGTGAATTAATTCTTCTCTTGTGAAAATTCTTCCTGGATAGCTCGCGAGCTGAGCTAATAATTCAAATTCTTTCATTGGAAGAATTAACAGTCGTCCGCTGCAGTGCACTTCATAGCTTTTTCGGTCGATAGAGGTGCTGTTCAGCACGATCATCTTTTCATTTACCACTTCGTATCGGCGCAGCAGTGCTTTGATTCGGAAAATCAATTCTTTTGGTTCAAACGGCTTTGTAACATAGTCATCCGTTCCTGCTAAAAAGCCTTTTTCTTTGTCTTCGAGCTGATCTTTTGCTGTTAATAAAATAATGGGAAAATCATAATAGCTGCGTATTTCTTCGCAAACTTCATATCCGTCTTTATGAGGCATCATAATATCGACAACCGCTAAATGAATGTGCTGCTTAGCAAGCAGACCCGAAGCTTCCTCGCCGTCTTTTGCTTCATGCACCATATAGCCTTCAAGCTGCAAATAGTGACGAACTAATTGCCGCATATGCTCATCGTCATCCGCCAGTAAAATGTGAATCATTTTTTCTGCCACTCCTTTTATCAACCATTTAAAATGGCGGCCTTTTGGCCGCCATCACTTATTCTTTCAGTATCTATCTGTTTACTAGTGTAACCAAACGCCGTGGTCCTATTGCGTTTTTATTAGGATAAGAACTTATTGTGAACAGCAGATGAACGGCTTGTTACAAAATCCATTCGCCTCTCGCAATCATCTCTACTTTTCCGCCTACTTTAATGTAAAAAGCTTCTCCATCATAACTAGCTTTTACATACAGCCGTGAAGGTCTTCCTATTTCGTATCCTTGTTCTACACGTATGTCAATAGCTTGCTGATTAAAATAACGGTATTTAACTAAATATGCTGCTAAACAGCCGTTGGCGCTGCCGGTTGCTGCATCTTCTGGAACGCCGTAGTAGTCGGCAAAGTCTCGTACGTTTAGCTGATGATCTTGGTGATAGGTTTCCGGCGAAAAGACCATAATCGCTTTCGCTTCTGTATTTTCTATCAGTTTGAAATATTTTTCTTTGTCTACATGTATCTCTTTAGCTGCTTCTAATGATGTTAACGGGACAAGGATGACCGGCAGACCGGTGGATACTTCTTGAACGGGAAAACGCATATCGATATAAGCTTCATCAAGGTTTAACACATCCGCAACTTGCTTTTTATCTAACACTTTCCCAAACGTCGGCTGACCTTGTGTCATCCACAGCACATCTTTTTGTTCATCATATGTAACGAGCGTAGGACCTGCTTTATAATGAAGAATAAGTTCCTCTGTATCTTTTTCTTCTAGTTCTTCTCGGATAACATGAGCGGTTCCGAGCGTCGGATGTCCTGCAAACGGTACTTCTTCATTAGGCGTAAAAATCCGCACGTTATATTCTCCTTTTGCAGAAGAAGACGTGATAAACGTCGTTTCAGAAAAATTAATTTCTTTAGCCATTTGCTGCATCTCTTTATCTGAAAGTCCTCCTGCGTCTTTAAAAACAGCGAGCTGATTTCCCGTATATTTTCTCTGTGCAAATACATCAACAATGGAATACTGAATACTTTTCATTTATGTGTTCCTTTCTAAAGCAAATTTTCATGTATAAAATAGGTCATTACGTTTTTCTTTAAAGCCTCATATTGCTCCTTATTGGTATCCATAAACGCTTCTTCCCGACTGGATAAAATGTCTGCATATTGGAGAGACTCAGGAAATTGTTCTTGTGTAAAGTCATAGCGCTGTTCATCAAGCTGATTATAAAAATGCCATCCTTCTTTACACGGAGTTTTTAAAATATATCCTCCTTTAATATCTTGAACGACAAGAGCTGTCACGCCGCACTGTCCCTTAGAAGGATTGTCAGCCGTCCACTTTGTGCTTGAATGAATTGACCACGATTGGTACAGGGCTTTCTTTAAATGATTCATGTTCAAGGAGCTCCTTTTTCTTCAAATCTACCATATTCTTCTTTTTTATGAAAGTTCCCGTTAAAAAACCAACAGGGCAAATATTCTTACGTTAAAAATAATTTAAGGAAGAATAGAAAAATACTAGAAATAATGTATAATAATAGAGTCATTTTAGATGATAGATTATAACCAATGAAAGGTGTTTTAAATGGAAGAACAAGCAGTAGATGAACTCATGTCTTTTGAAGAAGAGCATAAAGTAGTTCGAACAAATACGTCCTATTATGATTTGAAGTGGGGAAAAACAGCTAATCCAGCTAAAAACAACACGTGGAACTGGGCAGCCTTTTTTCTGACAAGCGCTTGGTTTGCATACCGAAAAATGTATAAGCACTTTTTTATTTTAACGTTTATTGAGGTAATTTGGTTTTCCCTTTTGTGCTTTGTAGACATACCAGAGTGGTCCGATGCAATTGTGTTTGGCGGTGCTTCACTTATTACAGGGCTATGTGCCAACCGCTGGTATTATAAGCACGTTAAAAACGTGTTAGCTCGAGCCGGAGCTCAGCCGGAGCAGCGGAAAGAAGCTTATCTGCAAATAAAAGGCGGCACTCACATCGGAATTGCTATTGGTTTAAGCATCTTAGCGCTTGTGATTACTTTTGGAGTCGGAGCAGGATTATCACTTTTACCAACAAAAACGAATATTAAAGATGTAGTTCGCTACGGCGACGAAGCAATTACGCTTGAAACGTACAACGATCATCCAAAATGGACCTACATCAAGCAAGAAGGCCGTCATCACGTTGTACAATTTACCGGCTACGATTATACAGAAAAAGAGCACATACGCATTGTATTTAACGTTTATTTGGATAAACAAATTTACGAGTGGGACAAAATTTACATCAACGGCAAAAAGTTAAATAAAAAAGATGCGGAAGACTATGAATACTGGATTGAAGACAGTTCAGCATATTAAAAAGGTCAGCAAAAAAGAAAGGATGAGTGCTTGCTCTCCTTTCTTTTTTGTTTTATCTTAAAGCGTCAAAGGCAGCTTAACCGTCACCACTGTCCCGTTCTCATCACTTTCAATCGCAAGCTTACCGTTATGCTCGTTGATGATCGTTTTACAAATAGAAAGCCCTAACCCCATGCCTGTTCCATCTTTTGTTGAGAAAAATGGATTTCCTACTTTATTAATAATGGATAGCGGAATCCCAGAACCGGTATCTTGAATGTCAATAAGAGCCCAATCTTCCCATTCTTTGATAATAAGATTTACTTCCCCGCGTTTCTTTTTCTCCATTGCTTCAATGGCGTTTTTCAAAAGGTTCATAAACACTTGTCTCATTTGAGCAGGATCGATTGATACAAGGGGAATGGCTCCTTCTATTCTTACGTTCATTTCGACATTATATAGCGCAGCTTCACTTTTCAAGAAAGCAACGGTATCATGAATAACTTCTACAATCGATACGATTTCTTTTTTAGGCGCTGTTGGCTGCGTGACAAGCAAGAAGTTGTTAATAAGTTCATTCATGCGGTCCAGTTCATCAAGAACAATTTTTTGAAAAGGCTCTGCCTGTTCATTTTCATTAAATAAAAATTGAATAAAGCCACGCACCGACTGCATCGGGTTTCGAATCTCATGCGCTAATCCTGCTGCTAGCTGCCCTACGAGCGCCAGTTTATCAAGCTGCAGAATTTTCTCTTCAATTTTCGGCAAAACAGCCGCTTGATTTTTATAAATAATATGAGACAAAATACCAGCCAGCCGGTTTAACCCTTGAATTTCACTTTCGCTAAACTGATAAGGATCCGGATCGACCGCACATAAGGTACCAAACATTCTCCCGTCTTCTAGCACAATCGGTGTTCCTAAATAAGAACCTACCCGGGCACCATCAATGATGGCTAAATTAGACGTTCTAACATCGCGTTTTGTATTGGGAATAACAAGGGGTTCATCACACGTAACTAAGTTGCATACCGCAAGCTCTAACGGCAGCGTCAGTCCATCCTCTACAAGGCTTCCCCCTTCTTTATTAAAGGCTTTCATAACTGAAAATTGTTCGTCGAAAATCCCTACAAACAGCGTCCTGCTTCCGACTACTTCGCTAGCCATCTGCAATACATCCCAAACGGCTTTTTCATTGATGTTCCTCTCTTCCATTACCTTAGTCACCTACTATTTAAATATAGACTGTTCTATTCTCTTATTCTCATTATAAATTTTAAATGTAAAAACGTATATCAAAATTTTAAGAACTCGTTTATTTCTTCTATTTCATCATTAGGGTTAAGAATAGCCAAGACTTGATGGTCTTCCCATATGCCATTAATATTTACATTTTTTCTAGCAATTCCTTCCCTATGAAAACCTGCTTTTTCTAATACGCGCTGAGAAGGCAAATTACGTGGCATAACGCCGGCTTCAATGCGGTGAAGATGCAGCTCTTCAAACGCATAGTCAACAAGTGCTTTTACGGCTTCTGTTGCGTACCCTTTTCCATTATGATGCTGATCTAGGAAATAGCCGATAAACGCGCTTTGTAAAGATCCGCGCAGCACTTGAAAAAGACTAATGGTGCCAATCAGCTTATTATTCTCTTTTTGAAAAAGACCAAAATAGTATTCTTCATCGTTTTTTCTATTCTCTTCGTGACGCTGAATTTTTTCTACTTGGCTCTCTAACGTATAAAAAGAATGCTCTCGAATCATAGAAAACTGTTCAAAAAAGCCGCGATTGTCCTTTTGCAATCGAAGGCTGTCGTGCGCATCGCTGACAGTTAACGGGCGTAAATAAATAGTATGACTTTCGATCATGTTATGTCTCTCCCTCTTTTACTTCTCACAGAAAGTTATGTAAAAAGAATGCTTCATTAACATTTCCATTTTCTCACATAGTAAGCGTTTCTTACTGTAATGTAAAGAACAAAAAGCACGATTCTAACATCTTTTCTTTATCTCTTTCTGCCGCTATTTTTTATTTCTTCCCTATGTAAAAATCAAAAACCACCTGGAAACTCACCAGATGGTTTTTTATATTAAGTGGGGTGCACGCTCTGATTAACTGTGGATGGATATAAAGCCTTACGTTCCAAAACAGACTTCTTTATAGAAAAGAATGATGTGAAAAATATTTCTTCTGAGATTTTCCTTTTACTTGCGTTTAACAGCCGCAGCCAAAGCCATAGCCGCCATAGCCGCCGTAGCCTCCATAGCCTCCATACGGGTAACCACCATAACCGTAACCGTAGCCTCCATAGCCATATGGTGATAACAGTGAGCCTGCTACTAGCCCTCCTGCTAATCCTCCTAAAAATGGACCTCCAAAGCCATAGCCGAACGGTCTGCCAAAGCCATAGCCAAACGGGCGTCCGAAACCAAACGGTCTGCCAAAGCCAAACGGTCTGCCAATAAACCTTTCATCTGCTTGTTGAAGTTGATGATGATCTTGAGAATACATAGTAGGTAAAAAATGCATTTCTGAATTCATAAGAGAAACCTCCGTTTTTTTGTTTTTGCTTTCACCCATGAATATGCATTTACCTATCCGCTGTCTTGGGCAAATATCTTGGTTATGCTGAAAATAAGGGAAAAGAATTACGAAAAAAAGAAAATTACTAGGTTTATATGAAAATGAGCTTGATTTCTCTTTAGTACCTAATACATACAAAAAGAAGCGGACCCTGACTTAGAATGGTATAGGGAAAGTACTAACATGTTTATTTCATAGTAAAAAATAAGAAGCCGAAGAAAAAATTCTTCGGCTTCTCCTTCATTATGTACGCAGGCTAAGGAGGAAGTGGTATTAGCCTGCTTTGTTATAACATGGGGGCTCATATATGAGATCTTGGGATGATTCATCCTATGTAGAAAGCGAAAAAAAGTACCGTGTCCATCTTATTTTCTTATCTTTTTTTATTTTCATTGAAATCATTGGATATTTTTGGAGCATTTTTGCATTTCAGGCATATGTTAAAAATGTACTCAGAACTTGGAGGTGAAATATATGGGCTTCTATGGTGGCTGTGGTTATGGCGGTTACGGTTACGGCGGCGGCTGCGGGTTTGGCAGTGGCTTTGCTTTAATCATCGTATTATTCATTTTATTAATCATCATCGGCTGTGCTTGCTGGGGAGGATTTGGCGGTTGCTAATCATTAGAAATAATGATGAACAGCTTCATTTCTGCTAATTTTTTTACCAAAAGCTAGCTTTCCACTTTATTATGAAAAAGCAGTGTCCACATAATGGGCACTGTTTTTAAATGTGCTTATCAACCAGGTCATAATAAGGCTAACTATTATAAAAAAAATAGATCTTTTTAATCTGCCGTTTCTTGTCTGCTTCTTCCCATCACCTTATTTTTCTTGTTCATACTTCCTTTTCTTCTACATATTAATAGATAAAAAGATTAATTAAAAAGAGAGTCACTCTGCAACTCTCTTCCTGCTCTATGTAGGTGCTAAACATTAAACAAACGTTTTTTTCAAGACAACGCGCTGATCATTGACACTATAGCCGTTTCTTTCATAAAAAGCCTGTGCAGCTCCTCCAGTCGCCGTCAAGAGATACAAGCTGTTAATCTCGTGTTTTTGAAGTTCGTTCTCAAACCGGCTTAAGATAGCTGAACCGTACCCTTTTCCCTGCGCGCTTGCGCTGACGCAAAGCTCGGCCACGTAAAAGGTCATACTACTGTATGATTTTTTCGCGTGACCTGCAATCATTCCAATCAACTCTCCTTGGTCATAAAATAAATAGCCCATAAATTTAGGTGTGTTCAGTAAATCAGTCAGCCTTTCTCTAGCAGATTTCTCTGTCCACGGCTCATTCCAAGGTGTTTTTGTAAATACATTCATATACAAGTTAATGCACTGCTGCATATTCTCTGCAGTGAGAGGTACTACTTTTTCGATCATTTTTACGCTTCCTTTTTTGTTTAGTTTGAAGGCTTGTTAACAATTCGCTCGTACATTTCCGGCAGGTGCTTAATTTTATAATCAATCGTCTCAAGCTTGTGATGGATTTCTTCGATTTCTTTTTGTACCGCTTTTTTATGATCCATCAGCATTTGCAGGCTTTTATCAAGCACGGCATTTTCAAGCGTACAGTTTTCAATAAGCGTCCGAATGTCCTTGATTTGCATACCTGTGCTTTTTAAACAGCAGATTAAATCAATCCATTCAATATCTTGTTCTTTAAAAATACGATTCCCTGACGCTGTACGATCTAAAAATGGAAAAAGCCCTTCTTTATCATAATAGCGAATGGTATAAATTGTCACGTTCAATTTTTTTGCCACTTGTGAAATGGTATACGTCATACTGCTTCCTCCTACACCTTAAACTTCTCAGAAAAACATGATGAGTTTGTCTTGACCTCTAGTTATCTCGAGGATTTATTCTTTTATAGTCTTCTTCATTGAGCTCTTTATGCTGGAGACTTTTTGTACAAGCAGCAAGCAACATATATTTAAACCTGAAAGGATGAATACGATGAATACTGCTCACATGATGCTTACCATTGTAATTGGCGGTTTTATTGCCTTTTTGTTAGGTCTTGGCGTCACAAAAATAATTGAGCTGCTGCTAAATCTTTTTCTAGCTTAACCAGTAGTTACTTATCGTAAAACGCAGGTAACTCCGTTCCATATCCGAACGGAGTTACCTGCTTTATTTTAAGAACTGTAGCGCTTAAGGCACCATGTTGCCAACGGCTTTATAAATATCGTACCACTCTTCGCGCGTTAACTTGATTTCTGAACCTTTACTTGCATCTTTCATACGCTGAATATTTGTCGTACCAAGCACCACTTGAATATTTGCAGGATGAGTTGTGATCCACGCAACGGCAATCGCTGTATTCGTCACGCTATACTTACTTGCGATGCGATCAATCACTTCGTTTAGCTTTCCAAATTTCTCTTTGTCGCCTAAGAAAGGTCCTTCGAAAAATCCATTTTGGAATGGCGACCACGCTTGAAGCGTTATATCATTTAAACGGCAATATTCAAGCACGCTGCTGTCGCGGTTCACAGCTTGGTCGATGCCCATATTTAAAGAAATACCGGAGTCTATAATTGGCGTATGTGCAATGCTGAACTGCACTTGGTTTACGACAAGCTTTTGGTTGATATATTTTTCAAGCAGCTGAATTTGCGCTGGGTTGTGGTTCGACACACCGAAGTGACGTACCTTTCCGCTGCTTTGAAGCTCATTAAACGCTTCTGCTACTTCTTCAGGATCCATTAGCGGATCTGGGCGATGAAGTAATAAAAGATCTAAGTAATCTGTTTTTAAGCGCTCTAAGCTGCCGTTAACAGAGTCTATGATATGCTTCTTTGAAAAGTCATAGTAATTTTTCGCTGCGTTAATGCCACATTTACTTTGAATCACCATTTTCTCACGAAGACTTGAATTCATTTGTATAGCGTTTGCAAAATACTCTTCGCATTGTCCCACATAATCAGGACCGTAAATATCAGCATGGTCAAAAAAGTTAATTTCTTCTTCCATCGCTGTGCGGATTAGCTTCTCTGCTTCTTGTAAAGAAAGCTCTGTTAAACGCATATTTCCCATAATCAAATTTGATACGTGTAAGTCAGTATTAGCAATTGTATGATACTTCATATAAAGCCCCTCCTTGAAATGATACTACTACAAGATAAACCATAGAGTTAACTCTAGGTCAAGCAGAAAGAATAAAAGTTTTTATAAGCAGCGACGGTAAAACACCCTATCTTTTTTGGTAAAAAGATGAAATACTAGGTTGTGGTGTGATAAAAGTCACTGCCGCTCTGCATTTCATTTAGTAGTATATGTTACGTTCTTTTATTCCTTTTTATCGAAGCTTATTTCATAGCAATACATCAATTTACCAGGCAAAGGAGCTTATCAATCACTATGCAGAAAACGAAAGCAAAACGATTTGAAATACAGTATTCCGTTCTAAAAGATGAAGCCAAAATCAAAGGAACTTTTGTGATAGAATCTGCTAAAAACCGAGATGACGCATCAAGACTTGCTAAATTAAATGTCTCTACAAAAGAAAGAGTGTTTATTCAATATGTAAAGATTTTAAAAGTCAAACGAGTTTCTACAGATTCAGCGGAAAAGTGACATTGGTTTGCTTCTTCTTTTAGCAAGCCCCTATTTATGCTGAAAGTGTCGTCTTAGAAGATGCTTGTTTCGTTCGTGTGAGTAATAAAACTAATCCAATAATACAAGCTGTGCCTATCCATTGATAAAAACCAAAAGGCTCTTTCAGCCAAACAACGGTTGTAATAACAGCAGCTAAAGGCTCTAAACTTCCAAGCAAACTCGTTTCTTTAGGTAAAAGACTTTGCAGGCTTTCTACATAAAACCAAAAAGCAAGCATCGTGCCAAAAATAATGACAAATAAAATATATCCCCAGGTTATTGGTGATAAGCTTGACGCTTCCCAAGGAGGATGAATAAAGCTCATTACGCTTCCCCCAATTACCATTGACCAGCCAACGATGACAAGCGAACTGTACTTTTTGATCAGCGGCACGGCATACAGCGTATAAAATGCTGCTGCTACACCTGACAGCACTCCCCAAACAACGGCAGATACAGGAACAGACAGCTGAGAAATAGAGCCGTTTGTTAATAAAAAAAAGCAGCCCCCCAGTGCCAGCAAAACAGTGATGACGTCTTGTCGCGTAAATATAGACTGCTTGCGCAAAAGCAAGTAAATGATAATCATCACCGGTGATAAATACTGCAGCAGCGTAGCTACTGCTGCATTTCCATGCTTAATAGAAGCCATATACGTATACTGAACGGCGAGCATACCAAATATGGCAAAAACGACGAGCTGAAGAGCTGCCTTTTGGTTCTTCCATACTCCAAATACGTGAGAATGATTATTTTTTATACATGAAATCATTAGCAGCAAAAAACCCGCAATGAGCAGCCGTACTGAAACAAGCCAGTCTACACTGATTTCAAATTCTTGAAAAAGCTTTTGAGCAACCGTCCCTCCCATCCCCCAACATATAGCTCCAGTTGTTACAAAGAAGAACCCTTTTTTCCGGCTGAGATCGTTCATCTTCCATCCCTCACTTTTATTATAAGAATAGTGTTATAATAAGTGAAAAACGGGGCAGAAAATACGCATATTGCATTAAAAAATATAAATATATTGAGGCGACCATGTATGCCAGCAGCCCATTTTAAAATTGATGAAAACTTAAAAGAGCTAACGACCCATCGCACCGTTGAGCTGCCAGTAGCATGTTATCAAACGACGATCAGTGATCACATAAACGGCTACATCCCTCTTCACTGGCATGATGAGCTTCAATTTGTATTGGTTATAAAAGGTGATGCTTCTTTTCAAATAAATGAAAAAACAGTGACTGTAAAACAAGGCTACGGACTGTTTATTAACAGCGGATGTCTTCATATGACTGAAGATATAAACAAATCCGGCTGCGTGTACATTTGTTTAAATGTTTCTCCTCATTTTCTTGTGCCGCAAGAGCTTTTTACAAATTACGTTTATCCCTACATTCATGCAACGAATCTATCACATTTATTCATCAGTCCAAAGCAAGCCTGGGGAAACAACGTGTTAGAGTCTATACATAAGATACACACATGGATTCATAAGCAGCCGCACCACTATGAAATAGAGATTGCCTCTGAACTCAGCATACTTTGGAAAAATTTAATTCTTAACGGTTTGCAGCTGAAATACAATGAAAAAGAAATGATCAAAAATCAGCGGATGAAGCAAATGCTCAATTGGATTCATTTGCACTTTGCTGAAAAGATTACGCTTGATGATATTGCCAAAGCCGGACAATTGAGCCGTTCTGAATGCTGTCGATATTTTAAGAAAATGTTAAAAAAATCGCCTTTGACCTATGTATTAAACTATCGAATTCAACAAAGCTTAGTTATGCTGCAGCAAGCAGAAGCAAATGTGACGTACGTCGCTTATCAAGTAGGGTTTAATAGTACAAGCTATTTTATTAATCAGTTTCGAAAAGAAATGAAGATGACTCCCCTCATGTATCGAAAAAAGAAGCTGCACATGTCTTCACATCACTAAAAAACGGCAGGGCAATCACCCCGCCGTTTTTTATGAACTCTTTTTACTCGTTGATTTTGCATCAGAAATCTTTCCTAAGAAAAACCCGTCTACTTCTGCTATTTTCCCTCTCCAAAAGATCTTTCCTTTAGAAGGAGTAGATTTACTGTCTCCACAGTAAATCTTTGTATTTTTTAAATGAATAAAATGGGCTTCTGCTTCTCCGTTTGATTCGCTCGCTTCGCTTGCTAAAGAGAATTGTTCGCTTAGCGCCTGAGCCACTTCACTGCCTTCTTCAAACGTTTCGCTTAAGTAATCAAAGTATTCTTTTGCTGAAATCATGGTACCGGAAATCACAGCGCCGTTTACATTTAATGAAATATCAAGTGAAAAGCCGTGTTTATTAGAAGCTTTCACAAAGTATTCAAGCGTACTGTCTTTAGTTGAAAAAGAAGGGCCTGTACTCATGTCTTTCTTTCCTCCTTTACGTCTTAGGCTGTTGTATCGTCTTCACTAGAAAGAGATGTTGCTTCATCATCTTCTTCGTCTGTGTTTTTCTTTGCTTTTGTATTTTTTGATTTTTTAGCTGTTGACTTTTTTGGTTTCGCTTCCTTTTTTTCTTCTTCGCTTTCATCTTCGTCTTCTTCTTCTGATTTTACTTTTTTATTTTTTTTGTTTGAGCGAGAATCTTCCTCTTCTTCCTCGCTGTCTTCGTCACTTTCACTTTCTTCTTCCTCTTCTTGCTCAGCTTCTTTTTTATCCTTTTTACGAGGCTTAGATGTTTCTTCTTCGTTTTCGTCGTCCTGCTCGTTTTCTTCGTTTTCATCGTTCTCTTCTTCGTCGGAATCTGTATCTTCCGCTTCTTCATCTTGATTTTTATTGAGGCTAAGCTCAACAAGCATGTTCATTTTTTCTTCAAGCTGTGATAAGCGATCTTGAAGAGTTTGATTTTCTTCTTTTAACTCGTCGTACTCTTGAACGTTATCGTCTTCTGTTTCGCTACTAGAAGAATTTACGTTTTCTTCATCATCTTTTGATTTATCTTTATCTTTATCTTTATCTTTATCTTTATCTTTTTTAAACAAGCTTCCCGCAGATGTTTTCAGGCTGGCCACACTGCTTTTTGATTTTTCTTTTACCTTTGTTCCTAAATCAGATGCTTTGCTTTTTAATTCGTCTGTATCAATGCGGTCAAGGAGACTTTTTCGATTTTCAGGAGTCGATACATATCCAATCGTTGCACCGATGATGCCTCCTGCTACCGCTCGTTTGATTGGCCCGCTGCTTGTTGTTTTGCTTGCTTTTGAACCGTTCTTTTCTTTTGAACCGTTTTCCGTATTTTTATTTTCCTTGTTTTCTGCCTGTGTGTTATCTAATTTTGTTTCAGTTGCCATTGTAAATCCCTCCATTTTTTAAGTAGCGTACAGTTTTTAACGTTTCGTTTCTATTTTTTCTTCAAGCGTTTTTAACCGCTCATGCAGCATTTTATTTTCTTCTTCGAGCGCTTTGTTATTGGCTCCTTTTGAACTGAGATAGGGATCATTTTCCCACCAGTCCATGCCGATTTCTTTTGCTTTATCAACCGAAGCCACAATCAAGCGGATCTTTATCGTTAATAGCTCGACATCTGCAATTCCTACGGTGATGTCCCCCGCTATGACGACTCCTTTATCCAAAATCTTTTCGAGCACATCTACAATCGTACTTGACTGCATATTATGTTCGACTGCCATACTGTTCCTCCTACTGACCGCTTAAAGCAGGCTGCCTAGCGGTCCAAGATCAATATTTAAATCTTCTGCATCCAGACCGAACACCTCTTTCAACTCGTCCATTTTTTCTTCTAAGTTCATTAGTGCAATTCCTAAGTTTTCAATTTGTTCGTCCGTCAACGTTCCACCCTCCACCCGCCTCATGGCATGACGTTCAACGATTTGCCTCAATAGCTCAATAACTGTCATCACAAGCTGCGCTAAGCCTTGTTCAGCTTGATCAGGATCCAAGTGGATTCGTCCATTTGCTTGGCTGACCGGTTGCATCCATTAATTCCTCCTTTTGTTTATCAAATTGTTCAGAAGTGATTGGTTTGCGATTTCCTTCTTTTGCTTGAACCAGCGTTTCAACCGAAGAAATAAGCACCCGCAAATCCAAATACACTAAATCGACGCCGGCTATGGAAATGATTAAGTCTCCTTTAATGGCGACTCCTTTATCTAAAATGACATCTAAAATATCAATAAGAGCAATATCTTTATTCTCCATGGATTGTTTAAGAGACATAATGTTAATTCCTCACTTTACGCAAAGCTCGAGAAATGATAGGGCGGCCATGGTCCCGTCACTTCAAATTTCCAGCCTTTATTTTCAAGTTTTTGCTGAAGCTCTTCTATTTCGGTTACAAACTTAGTGATCTGCAGAGACGGGAGAAGAAACACGCTGTTCCACGCCATCTGTTCAGCTGCGCCCGTTACGTCCTTGCTCCAATTCTTTTTAACTGAGTCATAAAGCGATAACTCTTTAAGCTTGTCATGTATCTCTTCACACACTTTATTTTTGTGAAGTTCTAATTCTCTTTCAATCAGCTGATCTATTTTTTTCTTTTCAAAAAACTGTCTTCCTGGTGATAAGTGACTAATTTCTTCTTTTTTCGCTTTCACGCTTTCATTCGTTTCGCTGATTTCTTTTTTAAGCTCCGTATCATCACAGTAAATCTTCACGTTCCACTCTTCATTTCCTTGAAGCAGCGTCAGTGAATTCTCTATCTTTTCTTTGTTAATCTCAATAGCTGCCTGCAGACTTTCTTCACCTTTATAAATGGTACAAAATTTTAATGGAATGATCGTAAATTCTTCGTACACAGCGGCTACCGTCTCGTGATGATGAAATGCTTTTTCCTGCAGCCAGCTCATATCCTGCTCCATTTTTTCTTGAATCACTTCTTCTGAATAGGTGTCAGCATCCAGCTTAGAAACTACAGCCGTCACCTGATCAAACGCAATTGGGTACAGTGAATGTTCTCCGTCAAACCCTTTATAAGATGGAAACGGCTCTATGGCTGCTGCTTCTTTTGTTGGAATTAAACCGTATAAATACAGTAATTCTCCCATCTAGTCTTCCTCATTTCTTTTTTTTGTTAGCTCTTCCCATTGTTCAATTTCTCTGCGCTTCGCGATTTCGTACCTAATTAACAATTCATCTTCTTTTTCTTGAAACGCTTCTTCGGGAATTTCACCAAGCTCAAACATCATTTGAAGCTGAATGAGTTTTTGCTGAATCGTCGGAAGGTCATATAGCTGTTTATCAGCTTCTTCCTGTACTTTTTCGCCGATTTTCACTACAAGGTTAATAGGGGCGGTTACTAATTTGTGAAGCACGTTATTTCTCTTCTACTTTTAGGCGAATGTTCACAAAATTATAAGCAGGCCATGGACCGCTGTAATGAAAATCGGCTTTGTCTTTCCAGTTTTCATGCGCTTCATTCACTTTTTCATCAAACTTCGCTTCATCTTCTCGGTTAATTAAGAAAGATGCGTTTAAAAGCATCGTTTCGCCCGTTGGCTCATTTGCTTTTGCTGCTTCCGCTGCTTCTTCAAGCGGTGAAAACACATCTGTCTTGACTTCTTTTTGAAGGGAAGTAAACATCTTTTGAGCCATTCCCCCAAGTTGAATACGCTCATAATAACCGGCTGCTTCTGATTTTCCTTTTACGGAGGCTGATACTTTTTCAAGTTCAGGATTTTCATTTACTTTTTTCTCAAGCCATTCTTTTTTCCCAATTACTTTTAAACCGACTTCAATTTTTCCTTTGATCGCTGGAAACAGCTTTTCAAACTGCGGATAAAGGTTTTCCAAAAGAACTTTTACATCTTCTTTGGATTTGAATACATTCCCAAAGCTGATTGGAATAACCGTATCGTTCTTGTCCATAATCGCTGCTACTGCGTTTTGATGCATTAATAAATTTTGGCGATTAGGATGATAAATTTTCATCGGTACTTCAGCTGCTACCATAGCTGCGTCTTTGTAGCGAATCAAAAATGTTTCAGCTTTTTTTCCTTCTACTTCCACGGCGCCAAATTCTTCGTCTTTATCCGTTTGAATGGCGCTAAAAATATAAATACCTGTTTCGTTTGTTTCACTCATGTTTTCAAGCTCCTTTACTTTTCTTCCGTGTCTATATTCTTACATTCTTCTAAAATGATTTTTTCGGCTTTGCTTTTTGCATTTTCTTCATCCAAACATTTGGTAAGCGGATGATGCAAAATATCGATACATAACGTTTGAAAATCTTCGTCATTTCCATCGATAGCAATGTCTTGCTGCGTGGCGAGAGTAGCGATCATAAGCGAAGCCCGAAGGCTAAGTCCGCTGCTGTTTTCGTCTCCAGAGCGGTTTCGCACGTTTGCTACGAGCGTTACAATTGTGCGCGCTTCGTCTTCTTCTACGTCCGTTTTCTCCGTTAAAATCGCTGTCTCTCTGTCGATGTCTTTATAATCAATAAACATGGTAATTAACCTGTCAAGAAGCGCATCTTGCGTATCATATACGCCGGCATACTCAGCTGGATTGCTTGTGAAGATGACGCGAAAATCGGGATGCACGCGCACAAAAGGATCGGTCATTTTCACTCCATACAGCGGAAGCACGCCTTCTTCTAATATTGATAGAAAGATATTATTCGTTGCAGGCTTAGACCGAGTAAATTCGTCGTAAATCAGCGTATAGCCATTTTTTACAGCTTCAAGCAATCGGCCATCCTGCCAGTTTTCACTCACTTGTTCATCTTTTTTATAGACAGAACGAACATATTGGTCGATTACTTTTTTGCTCGTGTATCCCGTAAAATCCCCAATTAAATCTTTATTGTTGAGCTCGTGATTCCCGTGCATCAGCATTACAGGACGCTTTCTCTTTTTAGCAAGCGCTCGCGCTAAAGAGGTTTTGCCTCCGCCGGCAGGACCTGTAAAATGAATGGAATAGCCGGATTTTAAATAGCTCAGCGCTCTTGAAAGAACCTCTTTTGTCTCGTCATCTTGTATAAAAGCTCCACTGCCTTTTTTCCTTTTGTCTGTTAAGACGGTCATTTTTACGTTCCTCCTGCCATCTTATCGTCTATGCTTCAATGCCAATGGCGCTTCTATATCTGACGTCGAGTCGTTTGAATGAAATGACTTCTTTTTCTTTATTTAAAAAGCACTCGTACGTTCCGAGCATTTCATCTTTGGCGTATTTTTTCATGTATTCTCGTTCTTCAATGACTTCAACAATAACTCTCCAGCCTTCATCTTCAGTAGCTTCCACCGAGGTAATTTTATGAGGAGGAGCTACGTGTTCACCGAAAAAGTCGTTCACGGCTTGCATAATTTTTTTAATTTCCATTTTTAGTAGCCTCCAATAGTTAAATCTAAAAGCTGGAACCACCCTCAAAAAAGGAAGGTTCCATATCACTTCATATTAAATACTAAAACGCGGCTGTCCTTCACTTGAATTTGAACGTTCAGGAAGACCGTTTTCTTCTACGTCGTCACGAAGAAGCCCTACTGCTTCTGCATAGCGTAACCATGTATCAACACTGGCAATAACCACTCGTGCTTCAATCGTTAAAATCTCAATTCCTACAACAGAAACTCTTGCAAAAGCATCAATAACAATTCCTTTATCTAAAATACGGTCAATGACTTCTGCTAAACTTGAACTATTAGTACTTTTTTGAATAGACATATCTCATTTCTCCTTTCGCTTATGATCCCATTGTTTTTAAATCTGTAGATGATTTAATATCATTGGAACTTTTAATCTTAGTAGAGCTTTTAATATCCGTTGCTTTTTTAATCTGATTTGCGCCTTTTATTTTCCGCTTATTTTTTGACTTCTCTTTATCGTCTGAAGAAGAAACTTTTTCTTGAAAGTTTTCTCCAGCTTCTTTCACATCGCTAAGCTTATCTTTTACTGATAGTAAGACGTCTTGGAGCTTTTCTTTTGCGTCTTCCCCTTTGCCGTGTACCTTTTGGGCATTTTTTTCTTTTGTTTCCTGCAGTTTTTCTGACGCTTCATTTGCTTTTTCCTGCAGTTTCCCTTCAGTTTTTTCGACAAATTTTTCTTTCGCTTTTTCTTTAACCTTTTCTTCTACCTTTTCCTTAACAGGTTCAGGCGTATGATCGATGATCTTTTTTCCTGCTTTTAAGGCTGCTTTCTCCACATCTTTTTTATCCATGAAATTCCCCTTAAGGACGGATATCTTACTTCTTCGCGTCCATGAGTTTGTTTAGCATCTCTTCAATGCGCTGCAGCTGGTCGTTCATATTTTTATTTTCTTCTTTTAGCTCTTCGTACTGAGACGTTTCCATTTCTGCGCTTTGGCTGACTTCTTCCTGCGAATTTCCCTGTTCATTTGATGCATCTTCTTTTTTCTTTTTAGGTGCCAGCAGCTTGCTTAAATTGTCTTTTTCAAGATAGCCTGTAGCCGTCTGTCTTAATGCTCCCATCGCTTGCTGCGTTAGAATATCCTGTGCGTTTCTTCTTAACTCTTGTCCTGTCGCACGTACAATTTCTGATTGTCCTAAGCGGCTGAGTACTTTTTTACTCGTTTGAGGACTTGAAAGAAGTCCAATTCCCGCTCCTACTACGCCTCCTAAAATGGCAAGATTTAAAGAGTTTTGCGTTTTTTCTTCCTGCTGCTGATTTTCTTGTTTTTCATTTTGCACATTGCTATCAGTTGTTGACATGTTTCATCCTCTTTTCTCTTATTATTATTTATTTAATGAATTTTCTTACGATTAAAAGACTTAAAAGCTAAGCCCTGCACCTCGCTCTTCTGTTCGGCCAGGCAGCCCTTCTTCCTCTACTTTGTCGGTTAATAACCCGACGGCTTCTGCGTAGCGAAGCCACGTATCGACACTTGCAATAACGACTCGTGCTTCAATCGTTAAGATTTCAATTCCTACGAGTGATACTCGGGCAAAAGCATCGATGACAATTCCTTTGTCGAGAATTCGATCAATCACTTCTGCTAAACTAGAACTATCTGTACTTTTTTGAATACTCATTTTAGCAGCTCCTTTCGAAATTTAACTAAATGAATGATGCTACTAATCAACCTGCTTAACTTTTTAAGTAAACATACTTTTGAAATATACTTTTTAGCCCTCTTTCAAACATGAATAATTTGTTAAAAAGTAATTTCCGAAAATAAATTAGAAAATTATTCTACTACGTATAATAATTAACAGTTAATTATTGGATGGAACTTGCACGTAAATCCTTCTATTAAAGCTTTCATCAAGATTTCGATCCCAAAATAAAACAATAAATACATTATTGTTACAATAATATTACATTATAATTTAAGGCATATTATTATTTTATACGCCATGACATATTTTGATATTTTTAACTATTATGGAATATTATTGTCAATAAAGTTCACTTAAATAAAACCAGCGCATAAAAAAAAACTGCCGCACTGCGACAGATTTCTCCTACGTATCTTACGTTCTATAAAATCATTCCGGTTAAAGGAGCTTTCGGGTTTCCATCATGATCTGAGTCTTCTTTGTCTACTAAAACAAGCAAGCTGCCTTCTTTGACTGAATCATTATATTGTTCGGCCTGCTGTTTTGGAATTCCCATACTTACTAAAATACCAGACAGACCTCCTACGCTCGCACCAGCTGCCGCACCTGTTAATGTAGCTACAATCGGACCAGCCGCCACAATTGGACCTATTCCCGGTATGGCAAGAGCCCCGGCACCTGCTAATATTCCGGTCAAGCTCCCTAGCGTACCTCCGGTAAGTGCTCCAGTTGCTGCCCCTTCTGCTTTTGTATTCGTTTCTTTCTGAACTTTTTTGGTCTTTTTATGTTTGCCGATGATAGATATTTCTTCTGATGTATACCCTTCTTTTTTCAAACTCTCTACAGCTTGAATTGCTTCTTGTTCCGTTTCGTATACCCCCACAACATTCTTTGCTTTTGCTTCCATACTATCTCCTCCTCATTAATGTTGTGTGTACCCGGGAGCATGGCTTTGAAACGTTTTAGAGGATAAGAGGTCTTCTCTATTCTTAAATAAATAGCCCTAAATCACTTTTTATTTAGTGACGTTTTTATTTAAAAATGCATGAACTCGCTCTTTTTTTAACCATATTCCTCCACAAGCAATGAAGCATGCAACCGTACTAAAAGCCAACGTGTAACTCCGAAGCCAATCCACAAGGAGCCCAAACCAAATCGGTGCGAGCACGATGGCAAATTGATTGAGCGTTAACGCAATGCTTACCGTTAAACCAATAAAACGATCATCCGCTTTTTCTGCTATTAGCACGATAAACAAACTAAACCAGCCAATTGCAAAAAAACCGAGGCTAAAACAAACTGCAGTTAGTAGCCAAAAAGGCAAAGTAAATCCAATATAAGAAATAGCTATTATTAATCCTGCAGCCATCCAAACCGTCACTTGCAAAGGAGTTCTTCGATTTCCGTTATACACATAATCACTTACCCAAGCTAAAACAATTCTCCCCACCATTCCGCCTAACAGTGTGATGCTCAGCAGAATGCCAGCTGAAGCAAAATCCATCTTTATGGCTTTCGTTAAATAGCTAATAAAGTGCGCAACGATAATCATTTGAAGAGAAATCATTGAAACACCTACAAAAAACAGCGGATAAAGCGTTTTATCTTGAGAAATGCGCTTGATTTTATGACGAAGCGTAAATGTTTCCTTTTTTTCTGACGATGATGATTGCTCTCGGTAGAATACAAAAAAAAGAATGCCTCCTCCGATAGCTGCCGCTGCCTGTACGAGAACAGCCCCATACCAGCCGTATTGATGAAACAGCAGCGGTAATGCTGCTGAAGCGACAGCGCCTCCAATCGGTATCCCCGTTTGCCGAATCCCCATGGCAAGGCCTCTATGATGAGAAGGAAACCACTTCACCACAGCTTTGCTTCCTCCTGGCTGTGCTGTTCCATACCACACGCCTGCTGCGAGAAGTACGCCTGTTAGATACAAATAATGATCAGCGCTATAGGCAAAAAGCATGCTTACCCCCAGCAAAATAGATCCTCCTCCTACAAGCCACCTTTCTCCATAACAATCCATCCAGTTTCCAAAAAGCAGCATGGAAAAGATCGGACCAATTTGAATAGCTGATACGAGCAGTCCTGTTTGAAACTGCGATAAATCATATAGGCTTTGCCAAAACGCCGCCAATGGCCCCGCTCCGTAGGTAACAAACGTTGCACATGCCTGAGAAAGAGTGGCAATAAATAAAATCATCCACTTATAAGAAGCTTTTTGTCTGCTCATTTTCTCTCCTCCACCTCTACTTTCAGTGTAGAG
Source organism: Priestia sp. YIM B13490 (assembly GCF_042787735.1). Taxonomy (NCBI): domain Bacteria; kingdom Bacillati; phylum Bacillota; class Bacilli; order Caryophanales; family Bacillaceae; genus Priestia; species Priestia sp. YIM B13490. The sequence continues at coordinate 700,705 of NZ_JBHZOT010000001.1, read as the reverse complement.
AAGGAATGGTATCATGTAAAATAAGGAATAAAGATAAAAGTCATCAATAAAAATGATAGCTGAAGGAGGAGATTTTATGGATATAAAAGATTTGCTTGTTTTTACAACGGTAGCAGAAGAAAAAAACATTTCAAAAGCTGCCAAAAGTTTAAGCTATGTGCAGTCGAATGTGACGATGCGCATTCAGCAGCTGGAAGCTGAACTCGGCACACAGCTATTTGAACGCAGCGGTAAAGGCGTAACGTTAACTTCTAGCGGAGAGCTGTTGCATCGTTATGCTGAAGAAATTCTTCGTTTAACCAATGAAGCCACTATAACTGTTCAAAGCAGTGCGCACACGCCGATAGGGCCTTTAAAAATAGGTGCAACTGAATCCACCGCGGCTCTTCGGCTACCGCCTTTGCTTTCTACTTATTGCACTGCCTACCCGGATGTAGACTTCATTTTAGAAACACATACAACCGATGTTCTTATTCAGCTGGTTTTAACCCGAAAACTTGAAGGCGCATTTGTTGCAGGCAGCTGTGAACATCCTGATCTAAACTCTTTATTTACTCAAGATGAAGAGCTTGTACTTGTGAGCCGCCACCCTCTTCCTTCTCTTTACAGCCTAAACGATATGAATTTATTAGCCTTCAGCAGCGGATGCGCATATCGACATACGTTAGAAAGGCTGTTGACAAAAGAAGGCGTGTTTCCAAAACGGATATTAGAATTTGGTACGATTGAAGCGATTATTGGGTGTGTAAAAGCTGGTATGGGCGTAGCTGTAATGATGAAATCCATTGTATCTCATCACGACCATTCATTAACGTTAACTCCGCTGCCGCAGCCATATAGAAAGGTTCCCACTTTTTTTATTACGCGAAAAGATGCCTTTGTATCGGCGGCTTTACGTGAATTTTCTTCTCTTCTTACCAAACAGCTTTGCATAACAAAACCCTAAGAAAATAGGCGTTCTTAGGGTTTTGACTTAAGCAGCTGCAGTATTCTTTTTCACAAATTTCATGAACAATAAACGAACTAAAGGTCCCATAATAAGAAGCTGAAGCGGGTAGGCTACGATAAAGTTTTTCATCACGATAAATGCATAGCTTGAAAGAAGCGGCTCTCCTTGCAGGCCTTTCGTAAGTGACATCGTAATTAATCCGTATACAGACATGGAAAGCACCATTCCGATCACCATACATGATGACAAAATCAACACGACTTTTAACTGTTTAGACTTATCAAACGGCAGTGAAAATGCTACTTTTTTTGCTACGGGACCAACGAAAAAAGTTTCGACAGTCATTGCGACTACAAACGTGATAACCAAGTTCAAAATACCTTCTGCAAGGGTGATATGCCCGATGACGTCATTCATTAACATGTTATACACCGTCATTACAAGCACCATCCCTCCGCACATCATCATTCCAAAATACATACTCTCTTTTTTAGTTGTTGGCACATTCCTCATCCTTTTCATCTTTTTTACTTGGCTTAGTATAGCTTTTTATCTTCCTTCTTCGTAAGTGAACAATTTGTGAACATTCATCTAAAAAATGCCCTGTGACCAAAAAACAGTCACAGGGCATTTTTTTAGACTTAAGCGGCGCGTCCTCTTTTTTTGAGTAGAGCTGAGTATGACAAATTACTCTAGTCTACATCGTTAATAAATATTTAGAGATTTAACAAAAAACCCCCGCTTTATGAGCTAAAGCGGGGGTTGGTTTTATAGAGATTCCGTGTGAGATGCAGGCGGGATCGGCGTTTGGGTGCGGAATACTTTTTCCCATTTTGAGACGACGATACAGGCGATCGCGTGGCCTGGAACGTTGACTCCTGTTCTGGCCATATCCATGATGCGGTCTACTCCTGCAATAATTGCCACTCCTTCAGCCGGCAGACCTACTGCGTTGGCTGTTGCTAAAAGAACAACAAGTGAACCTGACGGGACAGCCGCAATTCCTTTACTTGTCATCACTAGTATAAGCATCATAAATAATTGCTGAGTTAATGGCATATCGATGTTAAAAGCCTGCGCTAAAAAGACGCATGAAACGGATAAATACAGCGTGGAGCCATCACAGTTTAATGACAGGCCCGATGGAATAACGAACGACACAACTCGTTTAGGACATCCGTACTTTTCCATCCGCTCCATCAGCTGCGGCAGCACCGTTTCCGTGCTTGTTGTTGAAAAGGCAATAAGAAACAAGTCCCAAATCATTTTGAATACTTCAAAGTAGTTGAATTTGAACAAAAACCCAACAAGCGGAAATAAAACAAATAAAATAATAAAAAGACCTAAAAAGACGGTTCCAATTAGCTTTAGCATTGGAAGCAGAAGTGCAATGCCGTATTGACCTACAGATGCAGCCATTAGCGCTAGTACACCAAGAGGCGCTGTGACCATAACAATTTGCGTTAATTTAAACATAATTTTAGCCGTAGATTCAAAAAATTTCATTGCAGGTTCGGATGCTTTACCGACTCCTGAAGCGGCAACACCAAATAAAATAGCAAAGAAAATCACGGCCAGCAAATCATTTTTTGCCATCACATCTACGATATTCGTTGGAATGATGTTTAAAATCATTTGTTTAAAGTCTACGACTTTGTCGGTGTACTGAGACAATTCACCGATATCTTTTTTTACAAGATGAGAAAGATCGAGGCCTACTCCGGGCTTTAGCAAATTCACTAACAGCAGACCGATTCCTAATACGATGGTAGTAATGATTTCAAACCAAATAATCGTCTTTAACCCTAGACTCCCCATTTGTTTCATACTGCCGCTTCCCGCAGCACCTATGACGATGGTTGAAAAGACAATCGGCACCACAATCATTTTAATGAGCCGGATAAACCCGTCTCCTACCGGTCTTAAAGCCATCCCAAAGTCCGGAAAAAAGTGCCCGATAACAGCTCCGATTACTAATGCAATTAAAATTTGAAACGCTAAAAACTTTTTCACATTTCTCCCTCCCTTTTGTCTTCATGAAACGGACATCTATTCCATTAATATCCAAATCTTGAGACACTTTAAGTAAGTTCGGGACATTTAGCTAGATTCCTTCTAAAATAGACAAATTGGTCTATATATTTCGCTTTATCAGTTAAAATGCATAGAAAAAAGCCAGAGTGAAGTTGTTCTTCATCCTGGCTTTTTTAATCTTATGCTTTTTTAACAAACTGAGATTTTAAGCTCATCGCTCCAAATCCGTCAATTTTGCAGTCGATGTTATGATCGCCTTCTACTAAACGAATGCTTTTTACTTTTGTTCCGATTTTGACAACCGATGAGCTTCCTTTTACTTTTAAGTCTTTGATGACGGTAACTGAATCTCCGTCTTTTAAAAGGTTCCCGTTTGCATCTTTTACAGTCAGCTGTTCTTCCGTGCTTTCTGTTTTTTCATCTTGTCCCCATTCATGCCCACACTCCGGGCAGACGAACAGGTTTCCATCTTCATATGTATACTGTGATTGACAGCTTGGGCAATTAGGTACATTCATTTTCTTTTCCTCCAGCAGCAGCTCGTAACCAATGGTACGATCACGAGATTACATTTTTTATCTGTTTTATACTGTCACAATTTCATGAGATTAACAAGCTTTTCTATTTCCTTGCTGCTGATGTTTTCTTTTCCAAATAAGTGAGCCGATAAACAGAACAAAACCCGCTCCAAAGACAAGAAGCTGATCTAAATAAAAGTCACCTGTTTTTACATACCCTATAATAAATAATCCTCCAAACATGAGCATCAGCATACATGAAAACCGAATGAGGTATGAATTGATTTCCATCTTTCATTCCTCCTTTTTTTAAGACTTTTTATTACGAAAAAAACACGAACCATATGCCGAATGTAACCGCATATAACGGTAAAATGATGGCCAGTTTTTGCTTCCACCCTTTAAAAAAAGAAGAATTACGAGGCGCAAACCAAAGCTCTAACGTGCCGTATAACAGCAGTGCTCCCGCTGCTAATATCGCAATCACAGTCTCTCCTACCTCCATACATACTCCTCGCTTTCATTCTGCGCACTTGAAGCTAAGCACAGCGTATCGTATATAGTAAATCTCATCATTATAAAAGAGCTTATATCGTGATGCGTGCGGGTTTTGAATACTTTTTTCAACCATACATTTATTACCATTATATCATAATAAAAGCAGTTTTCAGCTTATTTTTGTGATTACACTGCTTATGGAAGCTGGATTAACCTATGCGTGCTCATCCTTTTTGTCTATCCGTTTTATTGAGCTTATGTTTTTTAGCGGACTTTTGTTTTCAGTTTTGACTTTTTGGTTTTCAAGCAGCGGAAGCAACAGCGCTCATTCTCACTATAAAACTCATTCCATGAGGTTAATGTCTGGGGCCAATATCGAACACAATCCGTTTCGTTTGCGCTGGAAGGCTTATTTTCTTGCTTCTTTAAGCTTGACGGGAGTAGGCCTGATTTTTTTCATTCTGCTGCTGACCGACATTATTCCTCCAGTAAGCTAAAAAACCTGCTCTTCACAGAGAGCAGGAACTTACGAGAACAGCTTGAGAAGCAGGCATTTTCGCTTTACTTTATTCGCAACAGCTTGAGTCACATGATCTTTTAAAGGCCGAGTCAATATTCGTTTCAGCGGATGTTTTAACATTCGTTTGCTCACGGGAACTTTAAAGATAACGCTGAGAACCACTGTTGCTAAAACCGAGAGCAGTAAGACCGCAAAAGGCTTTTTTTGAAACCACCTCGAGAAGATAAGCATCATTACATAAATAAGTGCTGACCACCCTAAATGCCAGCCGTGCCTAAATGTAATCCCTTTACACCTGAGCCCAACCCATTCTACAAAGGAAGCTGTACATACCCATTTTGTAATATATTTCACCTGCTTAGCGAGTGTAGACGGATAGGTAGCTAAGAACGACAAAATCATGAGAGGCGTAATGAACATAAGGTGTAAAATACGCAGTACTTTTAATGAAAGATGCAAAGATTTAAAATCCCAAAGCAATTTATCATTACATAAAAAGTAGTAGAGAATATTAAAAAAGCTCACGTATAAAACCCCAGCGTACAGCTCGCGTATTTTGTTCCACGTTTTCTTATGGATATTTTGAAAAATCAGCCATAGAAGGACAGAAATATGCACCTTTGTTCACCTCTCTAACGTCGTTTTTAGAATCTCTGCTATTGTATTTTTGTTTTTTCCTGCTTCTTTTCAATTTTTCGAATCCATCCAATCAGCATTCGGTTAAGATACGATTTTAACGTTACGCTAGTAAAAGTGTGATACCACATCCAGCCTGTTTTCCACTCGATGAGCTTCGTTCGTTTTTCAGCCCATAATTCAATAAAAAACATTGGAATCGTAAAAAGCACAATTTTATATAAAACTTTTAACCCTTTATCGTAATACGTAGCTTGATTAATCATGACGGATATCATAGGATACAGTAAAAAGTCGAACAACACGTTAATTCTAAACTGCTTTTTCAATAAGCGAGTTGGATATCGAAGAAGGCCGTGAGTTACAATAAATTTATCAATAATACCATTCGTTAAGGCGTTAAACACATAGGCCAGCAGCCAGTCTTTAATCGGTGGTTTTCTAAATAAAAAAGGGAGAATTCCCAGGGCGATAAGTAGCATTACACGTAAAAATTTCACTTCAAACTTTTTATTTCTCATCACCTTTTCGCTCCTTTCACCAAGTGTTGTTAGCCTACCCTCATGTCAATTGGCAGCTTGAGACGGCTGTTCTCACCACGCTCAATTATTGCTTATATTAATTTATAAAGATACGCAGCAGCGTCTAATGTAAATTTTCCGTACATAACCCCTAAGTTCACGTTATCCTTACATACGTAAATGTTTGTTTTAGTTTTAAGTTCTTTGAAGAGATTTATACATGTGGTTGAGACATGAAAAAAGCCCAACTTTAATCAGTACGGGCTTCTTCCTCCACCTATTGTGTTTTTTTAAACGTTACCATCCAGCTACAAATCCATCCGTTCGTGATTCACTTCCTCCGCATAGCACGCCGCTTTCAGGATCTCTCCAAATAATCTGTCCGCGCCCAAATGCCATTGAATCCACGGCTACTTCAATTTTATGTCCCTTTCGTTCAAGCGCTTGTGCTACGTGTGAGGGAAAAGCTGGCTCCACAAGCACCGTTTTATCTTTTTTCCACTGCCATCTTGGCGCGTCTAAAGCGGCTTGAGGATGAAGCTGAAAGTCAATCGTATTCATGACAACTTGCATATGTCCCTGCGGCTGCATAAAACCTCCCATCACGCCGAACGGTCCTACGGGCTCCTTATTTTTAGTGAAAAAGCCTGGAATAATGGTATGAAACGTTTTTTTATTAGGAGCAAGGCAGTTATCGTGATTAGGGTCCATTGAAAAATTATGGCCGCGGTTTTGCAAGGCAATTCCCGTTTCTGGCACAACGATTCTAGAACCAAAGCCCATATAATTACTTTGAATAAGCGAAACCATGTTTCCTGCTTCATCAGCCGTTGCTAAATACACCGTTCCGCTTCCGACAGGTTCTCCCGCTTCAGGCTGAAGAGCATGTTCTTTTATAAGACTGCGGCGATAGCCTGCATATGTATCAGACAGCAGCTCACTAACAGACACGCTCATTTTTGCTTCTTCCGTAATGTATTTTTCTCCGTCCGCAAACGCAAGCTTTATCGCTTCTATTTGTTTATGATACGTATTCACGGCATCTTTTTCTTGAAGCTCAAAGCCTTTGACGATATTTAATGCCATTAACGCAATAAGCCCCTGACCGTTCGGAGGAATTTCCCACACATCATATCCACGGTAGTGAGCGGAAATCGGGTTCACCCACTCAGGCTCATAAGCAGCCAAATCTTCCTTGGATAAAAAGCCGCTATATTTTTTGCTGAATGCACCAATACGATCCGCAAGCTCACCTTTATAAAACGCTTCTGCATCTGTTTCGCCAATGAGCTGAAGCGTACGGGCATGATGGATGGATGACCACATTTCTCCTGCTTTTGGTGCTTGTCCATTTGGGGCAAACGTTTGAAACCATGACTCAAATTCTCCGCTTGTATGTAGTCGTTTGAACGTATCGTACGCTTGTTTCCATTGTTTCGCAAGAGTAGGCGCTAGCGGAAATCCTTCTTTGGCGTACTGAATAGCAGGCTGCAGTACTTGAGAAAGAGGCAGTTTGCCAAATCGCTTCGATAAAGCAGCCCAAGATGCCGGAGCCCCAGGAACCGTAACGGGAATCATTCCGTACTTAGGAATATCTCTGTATCCTTTTTCCTTTAGCGCATCAATGGAAATAGACCGCGGAGAAGGTCCGCTGGCGTTTAGTCCATACAGCTGATTATTTGTCCAAACAAGCGCAAATGCGTCTCCTCCGATTCCATTAGATGTGGGCTCTAATACAGTAAGGCTCGCTGCTGTGGCGATTGCTGCATCAATGGCATTGCCTCCTTTTTTTAAAATATCAAGGCCTGCCTGCGCTGCGAGCGGCTGAGATGTAGATACCATTCCTTTTTTTGCATAAACAGGAACTCGGTAAGATGGATATGGATGATAATGCGGATCATAGGTCATAAAAGCGCATCCTTTTTTAGATATTTTAATTTTCAGAATAATACAACTCCTTTATTTTACCATATTCATAACGCATCGGCTTTTTTTATCTTAGAATGACATGACTCCTTTTACCTAAAATTGGTATACTGATAGAGTAGAAGAATCGCCAAGGAGGATGATGTATGAAAAAAGTAAAAGCTGCCCTTCCACTCGCTGTTTCTTTAGCACTCGGGCTTCAAGTACTTCCTATGTCCACTTCACCTGTTCAAGCTGAAGCAGCGGCAAATGCTGCTCATCACTCAGCAAAAGTTGAAGTCAAACGAGCAAACGCATTTTTAACGAATGTCGCCAACGGCAAAACTAAAGAAGCTAAGCGCCATTTTTCCCGCAGCCTGCAGTTAAAAATGAGTGAAGACAACCTAAAAACATGGTGGTCAGCTCTAACGGCTCAGCTTGGTGCTGTAAAAAAGATTGGGACAGCTGTACAAGGTGAAATCAATACGGTTCATCGAAATATAGAAATCCCAATTGAATTTGAACACGTATCAGCTACTTTAACCATTCGATTTAGTCAAAATCGTCAAATTGATGATTGGCGAATCGTACCGGAGGAGCGCCAGTTTTCGTTTTCCACACCGCCTTATGACACCCCTAAGAACTACAGTGAAAAACAGCTTTCAATCGGCAAAGCACCTTACGAACTTCCAGCAACGCTTACTCTTCCAACACGTTCAAAACATCAAAATGTACCCGTTGTCATATTCGTTCACGGATCAGGACCTTCTGATCAAGATGAAACGTTTATGGGCTTAAAGCCGTTTCGAGATCTGGCTTCTGGACTGGCTTCTCAAGGAATCGCCGTTTTACGCTACAACAAGCGTACATACGAACATACAGCTAAAATGTCCGGTGAAAATAAAATAAACGTCGACGATGAAACAACGGATGATGCCATACTCGCAGTGGAAGCAATGGCGAAACAAAAAGGCATCGACAGCCGCAACATTTTCATACTAGGACACAGTCAAGGCGGCATGATGATGCCCAGGATTTTAAATCACACGCCGGATAAAAGCGTGCGCGGCTCTATTTTACTTGCTGCACCGAGCCGCACACTTCCAGAGTTAATGCTTGAACAATTTGCCTATCTTGTATCGCTGAATCAGCTTCCGAAAGAGCAGCTTGCTTTTTTCCAGCAGCAGTTTGCCATTTTACAAGACCCAAGCTTTTCACCAGCTCAGCCGCCAAAAGAATTTCTGCTTGGCACGCCTTATTTTTGGTATGACGTAGCTCACTGGCACCCTGCAGAAGTCGCAAAATCTCAGGACACGCCTCTGCTTCTTTTACAAGGAGCACGTGATTATCAAGTAACGACCGAAGATTTTGAAGGCTGGAAACAAAGCTTATCTCAGCGTTCCAACACTTCTTTTAAGCTTTATCCAAAGCTCAACCACTTTTTCACAGAAGGAACTGGTGAAAAAAGCACGCCCGATGAATATGCTGTTTCAGCCAACATTCCTTCTTATGTCATTGATGATATTGTCAAATGGGTTCGTGAAACACAAAAGTAAAGAAACAAGGCGCTGTTTTATCAGCGCCTTGTTCTCTTATTCATTAAACCTGCCCATTACAACCGTACTATAGTACTTGCCGTCAGACAGCATCTTGTCATTTTTTAATACTCCTTCCATTTCAAACCCGAATTTTGTATATAAATCAATCGCTTGTTTATTGGTCTCTAGCACATTCAGCGTTATTTTCTTCATGCCCGCGCTATCTGCCCACAGTATGGACTGCTGTAAAAGCTCTTTGCCAATTCCGTATCCCCACCATTCTTTTGCGATGCATACGCCAAACTCTACTTTGTGGGCAAATCGTTTCAAGTCATGACCTTCGCATCTTGAAAACCCGACAATTTTATTATGTACACTTGCTACTAAAAATAAGTTTCGTTTACTTTCTGTGTCACGTTGAATAAGTTTTTCAAAATCGCATTCGTCCATATACCCTTCTCCTGGTTCACGATCTAAGTTTTCCGTTTCTCCGTCTAGCTGAACTCTAAGGTGAGACAGTTCGTGTGCATCGCTAATGTCAGCTGAACGAATGATGTACTGAAGTCCTTTTACATAGTAAATTTGCTGGCTGATGACCATCGTATCCCCCTCAAATGTCTTTATTTCATTAAATCTATTAATTGAATTTAATTTCCTTTAATATAAATATTATACATACAGAGATGAAAGAGAGTTGAACAAATTGCTCTGGTTACTGCTTTTGATCCTATACGGCATTTACAAGTTCTATAAATCAAGAAGACCGCTAACGAAGTTTGACCATTTTTATGAGAAAGCGTTTGAGCTAGAAGAAAAAAAGCGCTATGAAGATGCCCTTGATATACGCAACCAAGGGATCGAACTCCATACCCTTACCGATTTAGAGCGAGCTGATTTACATTTAGCAAACGGGCGTATGCTTTTAAAACTAAAGCAATACGAAAAAGCAACAAAACACTACGACGCATCATTTAAACTAGCAAAATATGAAGAATTCCCTTACTCAGAAGGATTTGACGAAGTCATTGAAGCCTACTTGTATGCGGGGCGTAAAGAAGATGCGCTGATAATAACCAACGACATGTTAAAACGGCAAAGCTATGATCAAAAATTTAAAAAGCTAGAGCCTTTAAAAGAAAAGCTTCTTTCATATGAAGACTCATGGTAAAATTAAACAAATGAAAGCGTATTATTAAGAGCGTAAGAGCGACTGAGGTGACTATAGTGATTATAACCGTTATTGTAGGAGTGCTGGGTCTAATTGGTTTAATTGCAGCAGGATTTGCGACGAATTATAAGGATACGAAGTAAAAATACATAAAAAAGAACAAGAACCTATTTGGTTCTTGTTCTTTTTTTAACGAGCCAATAGCTTTTCTGTTATGCGCAAAAACATCTTTACTCCAATTTCAAGCGAGTCTTCATCTACCGTAAACTTCGGATGATGATGAGGGTATACGATGCCTTGTTCTTCATTTCGTGCTCCGATGTTAAAAAATGCTCCTTCCGTTTCCTGCAGATAAGCTGAAAAATCTTCTCCTCCCATTTTAGGAGACAGCGTCTTTACACGTTCTTCTCCATATTCTTCGATAGCTGTTTCTTCAATTAACCTTGTAATTTCTTCAGAATTAATGACGGGATGATAGCCTTTTTTATATGTGAAGGTGTACTCTGCACCGTAGGCCTCTGTTAGTCCTTTTACCATACGGTCAATTTGTGCCGGAACTTTTTCTCGCAGCGCCGCGTCAAAGCTGCGAACGGTACCGTTAAGCTCCACTTTATCAGGAAGTACATTGTGCGTAGTTCCTCCGTGAAATTGTGTAACCGATACGACTAATTTATCAATTGGATTGGTCGTTCTTGAAACAATCGTTTGAAGGTTCGTCACAATTTGCGCTCCTACCACAATGGCATCAACTGCTTCGTGAGGCGCTGCGGCGTGTCCTCCTTTTCCTTTAATCGATATATTAAACGTGTCAGGCGAAGCCATCATAGGACCTGCAAGCACGCCGATTTCTCCGACGGGAAGACCAGAATTCAAATGCGTGCCAATTACATAATCCACCCCTTCCATCGCGCCTTCTTTCACAAGTTCCTGCGCTCCCCCGGGCAGCAGCTCTTCTGCGTGTTGAAAAATCAAGCGGATTTCTCCTTTAAATTCATTTCCTAACTGAGAAAGAACAGAAGCTACTCCTAATAAAATAGCCGTGTGACCGTCATGTCCGCATGCATGCATCACGCCTTTATGAACCGAGGCAAATGCAAATGTGTTTTCTTCTTCAATCGGCAGCGCGTCCATATCCGCTCGAATCGCAACCACTTTCCCCTGCTCTTTTCCTATTAATCTAGCCACCACGCTTGTTGGTGTAGGACGAGTAATAATAAAGCTTCCAAACGAACGAAGCGTATCTTCAACAAACTGAGACGTTCGATGTTCTTGAAACGATAATTCAGGGTAGTGATGAAAATGCCTTCTCCACTCAATTACCTGCTTTTTTAAGCTTTCTATGACGCTGTAGTCACTGATTAATTTGACTGTCATACACATACTCCTCCTTTGTTTGACTATATTGATTGGCTGGAACGGAAAGGTTCAAATTTCCTCGCAGCGTATTGCTTTCATATGAAGTGTCGTAAAGGCCACGCTCTTGTAAAATAGGCACCACTTTTTCCACAAACTGATGAAACGTATCGCTCATAAACGGACGAAGCACAAATCCATCCGCTGCTTCCTGCTCATGCCATTTTTGCATTTCATTCGCTACGTGTTCGGGTGTTCCTGAAAACCGCGAACGCGGCAAAATTGTTTCAAGCGCCACTTGTCTTAACGTTAACTTTCGAGCAGCCGCCGCTTGTTTAATTTTATTTGTCGTACTTTGAAAGGCATTTGCTCCGATATCCCCTAACTCTGGAAACGGTGCGTCTAGGTCAAATTGCTGAAAGTCGTAGTCATCAAAAAAACGAGCTAAATATGTAATGGCGTGATCAATTGGAATTAGCGCAGCAAGCTCTCCATATCTTCTTTCTACATCTTCCTCGCTATCTCCTATAATTAAATCAATACTTGGAAAAATGAGAAGCTCTTCGGGATTTCTCCCGTGATTTCTTGCTCTATTTTTCATATCTTGATAGAATGCCTGCGCTTCTTCTAGTGTATATGCATTTGTATAAATCGCATCGGCATTCTCTGCTCCGAATCCTCTTCCTCTTTCTGACGAACCTGCTTGAAACACAACCGGATGTCCCTGCTTTGAACGAGCAATATTTAACGGCCCTTGAACTTGAAAATGCTTGCCTTTAAATCCAAGCGTATACATTTTCTTTGGATCAAAAAACTGACCGGTTTCTTTTTTGTAGATAAAAGCATCGTCTTCCCATGAATCCCACAGTCCTTTTACTACGTCGAGATGCTCTTTTGCAATTTCGTATCGTTCGCTGTGAAGAGGAAGATACCCTCTCCTGTGATTGCGCGCTGCCCCTTCTTGCGGAGAAGTAACTACGTTCCACCCCGCTCTCCCGCCGCTTATATGATCAAGAGACATCAGCTGACGAGCGATTGTAAAAGGCTCACTGAAACTTGTTGAAACCGTCCCGACCAGTCCGATGTGACTCGTAGAAGCAGCGAGAGCTGACAGCAGCGTAATGGGCTCAAAACAATTTAAAAAGTGAGGAATAGACTTTTCAGATATGGCTAATCCGTCCGCAATAAAGATAAAGCTGAACAGTCCTTTTTCCAATATACGCGCTTGTTTCTTATAAAACTCAATATTAATGCTTGCATCAGGCTCTGCGTCCGAATGTCTCCATCCATCCGTCGTACTTCCAAGGCCTTTAATATTTGCTCCTAGCTTTAGCTTTCTTTTTTCACTCAACGTATACTTCCTCCTTTTTATGACAAATAAAAAGAGATGCTTTGATTGTTCAAAGCATCTCCAGTCGTCTGGTCGATCAGTTTTTAATAGATGTTTAGTTGACTTATCTGCATGTTATACCTACTATCCAGGTAAGTCAAATTAGCTTTTTAAATATGTGCTTTTATTTCTTTAAAACTATAGCTACATTTCCTATTTTACGCACATTGCTTTCATAACAGCTCTCCTTTTTTCACTAGAGTTCAATATATGTTTATAAACTATGCTCGTCGAAAGCTATTCTTTCACATTTTATAAAGAACGCCGGTGAATCTACTATCACATATGGTAAATAAAAGGATATTGCTATAAAATAAGTATAAAAACAGAAAGCGTGGTACGTGTTATTGTTTAAACTTCTTTTAATTGAAGATGATGTAACGCTGTTTAACGAACTGAAAGAACGGTTGGAGCAATGGTCTTATGATGTTTACGGCATTCGTGATTTCAGTAACGTTATGCAGGAGTTTAGCGAGGTAAAACCTGATTTAGTTATTATGGATATTCAGCTGCCGAAGTATGACGGGTTTCACTGGTGCAGAATGATTCGTTCTCATTCAAAAATCCCTATCATTTTTCTATCTTCACGTGATCATCCTTCTGATATGGTAATGTCTATGCAGTTCGGAGCCGACGACTTTGTGCAAAAGCCGTTTCATTTTGATGTGCTTGTAGCAAAAATACAGGCCCTTCTCCGCCGCGTATATAATTACAGCGTTGAACAAGTAAACCTTCTTTCATGGCAAGGAGCTACGATTGATTATGAAAAAAACAAAGTATCAACCGAATCTACAGCTATCGATTTAACCAAAAATGAAATCTTTATTTTAAAATGTTTAATACAAAAAAAGAATATGATTGTAAGCCGAGATGAACTGATTAATAGTTTGTGGGAAGATAAACGGTTTATTAGTGACAATACGCTGACGGTAAACGTCAATCGCCTGCGAAAAAAATTAGATGAAATTGGACTTGGAGCTTTTATTGAAACAAAAGTCGGCCAAGGTTACGTAGCCATTGAAGAGGAACGCTATGATTAAACTCTTTATTCGCGAGCGTTTAAGCTGGATCTTTTTCTTTTTCATCATGCATTTTTTTATGCTTTTTATCGCGTATATTGATGAATCCATTCCTCTGTCTTCGATTCTCTATATCGTGTTTTTATCATCGATTATCTTTCTTATTTTCTGCGTCTTCCGCTATCACAAAGAAACGAAATTTTATCAAAAACTAAAAGATGAAGAAGACTTCTTTGATTCTTCTACTCTTTCTCATCCGCTGCGTCCGTTTGAAAAGATTGTTCAGCGAAACCTGATGCAACAATTAGAACAAGCGAAAAAAGATGGCGTGCAAACTCTGCTGCACGTGACGCAGGAAAAAGATGAACTGTTAGCTTGGATTCACGAAATTAAAACGCCGTTAACTGCGATGCATTTAATAATTGAACGCTTAGAAAATCGAGAAGTTAAAGCAAACTTGAAGTTCGAGTGGCTACGCATTCACTTTTTGCTTGATCAACAGCTGCATCAAAAGCGCATTTTCTTTATCGAAAATGATATGTATATTGAACATCTTGATTTAGAGTCCCTTATTTTCACTGAAATCAAGACGCTGCAAGCTTGGTGCATGCAAAAAAATATTGGGTTTGATGTGGACCTACAGGCAGAACGTGTACTGTGTGACGCAAAGTGGCTTTCGTTTATTATGAGACAGCTGTTAACAAACGCAGTCAAGTACAGTGAAGAATCTGATGTGATGATTAGAAGCTACGAGCACCGCGGTCAAGTATACATCGAGGTAAAAGATAACGGACGGGGCATTTCTCCTCAAGATATGCCGCGCATTTTTGAGAAAGGTTTCACCTCAACTACGCAGCATGAAGACAGCCGCGCTACAGGCATGGGCTTATATCTCGCTCAAAAAGCTGCGCACGCTCTTTCTATTCACATTGGCGTGCAGTCTGCCCTTAATGAAGGCACAACGTTTACGCTTGCCTTTCCTAAATCAAATGATTTTGTGGATATGAAAAGCATGTGACAAAAATGTCACATGCTTTCGTTATTTGTTCGGTGAATCAAAGGAAAAGCTAAAGCCCTTTTTTTATAATAAACGTATCAGATCAAAGGAGTGAGTACATATGAACATATTAGAAGCAACTAATATTCATAAAAGCTACGGAAATAAATTTAATAGACAAGAAGTATTAAAAGGCGTAGACATTACGATTATGAAAGGAGAATTTGTAGGAATTATGGGCGCTTCAGGATCAGGCAAGACGACTCTTCTGAACGTGCTTTCCTCCATTGACAAAATCAACGGAGGAACCATCAAAATCGAAGGAAATGAAATTAGCAGAATGAAAGAAAAGCAGTTAGCAAACTTCCGAAAAACACATTTAGGCTTTATTTTTCAAGACTATAACTTGCTCGATACGCTGACAGTAAAAGAAAATATCCTCTTGCCTCTTTCTGTTGCAAAAACTCCTTCAGCAGTAGCTCACAAAAAATTTGATGCGCTTGCCAAACAGCTCGGCATCTATGAGGTGAAAGACAAATATCCAAGTGAAATTTCCGGGGGACAAAAACAGCGTACTTCCGCTGCAAGAGCCTTTATTCATGAGCCAAGCATGATTTTTGCTGATGAACCCACAGGTGCTCTTGATTCAAAAGCGGCCAGCGATTTGCTAAACAAACTGACCGAGCTTAATGACAAAAGAAGCGCAAGTATTGTGATGGTAACGCATGACCCAGTGGCAGCCAGCTATTGCAGCAAAGTCATTTTTATAAAAGACGGACAAATTTATACGCAGCTGTACAAAGGCGATCAAACGCAAAAAGCCTTTTTTGACGATATTATGAAAACGCAAGGCGTGCTAGGCGGAGTTCAACATGAACATTAATCAGCTGATTTTCCGCAACTTCAAAAAGAATGTAAAAAATTATTATTTATACGTTTTTGCACTAATTTTCAGCGCGGCTTTATATTTTGCTTTTGTAACGCTGCAGTATGACCCCGCTCTTGATGCAACCAAAGGTTCGATTAAAGGAGGCGCAGCGGTTCGGGCCGCTTCTGTTTTACTTGTAGCCATTGTTTCTATCTTTCTATTATATGCAAATACGATTTTTATTAAGCGGCGCAGTAAAGAAATTGGCTTATTTCAGCTAATTGGCATGACAAAAACAAAAATTTTCCGTATTTTGACGGCTGAAAATTTTATGTTGTATTTTGCCTCACTGATTATCGGCATTTTAATCGGTTTTTCGTTTTCAAAAGCGGTCATTATGATTTTGTTTAAAATCACGGATACAAAAGGCATTGCCAAGCTTCATTTTTCCGAAGAAGCCTTGATTCAAACGCTGATTGTGTTCGGCGCTATCTATTTGCTGATTATGACGATGAATTATCTTTTTATTAAAAGACAGACCATTTTGGCTTTATTCCGAGTTACTTCATCGACAGAAGGCAAAACAAAAAAAATCAGTATACTTGAAATTATTATTGGAATTCTTGGCATTATTTTTATCGCTTCAGGCTACTATATTTCTGCTAAATTGTTTGACGGATCTTTTACAAGCATGAATGCTTTGTCTATCGCAATGGTATCCATTTTAGCTTCGGTTATCATCGGAACCTATTTGTTTTATAAAGGCTCAGTTCGCTTTTTATTAAATCTCATGCGAAAAAGCAAAAATGGCTACTTGACGATTAACGACGTATTATCTCTTTCTTCCATTATGTTTCGGATGAAATCAAACGCGTTATTACTAACGGTTATTACAACCGTATCCGCTCTTGCTATCGGTTTTTTATGCTTGAGCTACATTTCCTATTACTCTGCTGAAAAGTCGGCTGGAGACTATGTACCTAACGATTTTGCTATCAATAATTCAAAAGACGCTGCTTCATTTAAAGCCGCACTGGATCGAAAGAAAATAGCCTACACGGAAAAAAAGATCGACGTCATCCAAGTAAAAGCAAACGTAAAAAACATCTTAGAAAATGATTTGGAAAGCCCGATGGTGGATTCGTCCGCTATGATTTTTCCGATGGTTAGTGAAACATCCGTTAGTGGTGTAACCATAGCTCAAAATGAAACTTTATTTACCGGCTCTAATGATATGCTTCAACAAGCAATGGCATTTAAAGACTCCGGACAAATTGAGCTAAAAGGAAAGAAAAAAGTCGTCCCGCAAAAGTTTATAGGTTTAAACCGAAAATTTATCTTATCTACCTATTTTACAAGCGGTATGCCTGC
The DNA here is from genome assembly GCF_042787735.1 of Priestia sp. YIM B13490. Classification (NCBI taxonomy): domain Bacteria; kingdom Bacillati; phylum Bacillota; class Bacilli; order Caryophanales; family Bacillaceae; genus Priestia; species Priestia sp. YIM B13490. Next base: position 683,420 of record NZ_JBHZOT010000001.1, on the reverse strand, counting down.
TGCCATTGTAGACGATGCTGTATTTAATGAGCTAAAAAAGGATGCGGATCCTTCTATTCAAAAAGTATCTTCTGTCTACACTGGGATAGACATATTAAATGAAGATAACTTACCAAAAGCAAATGCGCTTTTCGGAGAGATAAAATTTAGCGATAATAGCTTAAATAACTCGCGTATAGAAATGGCAACGAATCAAAAACAAAATATGGGTCTAATCATGTTCATTGTTGCTTTTCTAGGACTGGCATTTCTAATTACATCAGGCTGCATTCTTTACTTTAAGCAAATGGACGAAAGTGAAGATGAAAAGCCAAACTATACGATTCTTAGAAAATTAGGCTTTACCGAAAAAGACTTACTAACTGGCATAATGATTAAGCAGCTTTTTAACTTCGGCATCCCGTTAACCCTAGGCTTGCTTCACAGCTATTTTGCCGTACAGTCCGGCTGGTTCTTATTTGGAACTGAACTTTGGATGCCTATGATTATCGTGATGATTGTCTATACTGCCCTGTACTCTATTTTTGGTATTTTATCTGTTCTTTACTATAAAAAAATTATTAAAGAGGCTCTTTAACGATCAAAAGGCACAAGCTAGAGCTTGTGCTTTTTATCTTTAAATGCCATTAATTGCTGGCATTTTCTTTATTTCCCTGACTGGCTGCATGTAAAAACCCTTCTAGTCGCTTTTTGACAAACGGCCACTCGTCGTCAATTATACTGAAGATAACCGAATCTCGTACGTATCCATCAGGTAAAAGCATATGTTTTCTGCTGATGCCTTCCTGGGTAGCCCCTAACCGTTTAATAGCAGCTCTGGACCTATTGTTTCGTACATCCGTTTTGAATTGAACGCGGTGAAGCTTCAGCTCTTCAAAACAGTATTTTAACAATAAATACTTACACTCCGTATTAACCCGGGTGCGCCACACGGACGGATGGTACCACGTCCAACCTATTTCTACGCTTTTGTTGGGAAGTGATATATCTAAAAATCTCGTGCTTCCTACAATTGAATGTGACTCTATATCAAACACAGCAAAAGGCAGCTCTCTTCCCTCTTGCTTTGCTTTTAAAGCACTTTCAATCAGCCGTTTCATATCACTTAGACTATGAACTTTTACGGGGAGATGCTCCCAAATTCCTTTCGGTTTTGCAGCTTCATAGAGTCCTTGCTCATGCATTTTCCCAAGCGGCACTAGCTTTACCGCTGTTCCTGCAAGCTCAACTGACTGTAACATAACCTCGCTCCTTTTCGATACATTTAAAGTAAATGTTAATACATGTATATGTACTGAAAAAGAGTCAGTTTCTGCTTATTGTAAGGTATCACTTTCAGAATACATAGCTAGTGATCAGCTAATTGTTTTTCGAGAAAATCACTTATTGTTTGCAAGGCTTGGTCTGCTGATTCTTTATTAAAGGTTTGTGAAAAAGGATTCATAAAACCATGAACGCCATAAAACTTTTTGATTTCCAAAAGCGGCTCTCTTTTTTGCTCTAATGAATTTATTAAAGAGTCTACATTAAATGTTTGCTCTTCAGCAGGAAAAATAAGAAGAGTTGGGCAAACAGGACTTCTATTTACATAATCTCTAATGCGTGATCCGTAACAGCCAATCACAAAGTTACACAAATTGCTTTCACTGCATAGCCACGACATTGTCGCTCCTACACTGAAGCCTATAACTCCTACTTCTTCATATTCTTGTTTTAGTTGAATTAACATGTTAGTAATTTGTCTTGAACCCTCATCAATACCAATGTTTTGAACAAAGTTTTGATAAGCCATTCCTTCTTCTTCATAGCTATAAGGAGCGTCTTTAGATAATAAGTTAGGACAGATAATATCTGCCTCTAACTTAGACAATTTCTCTTTCATCCACTTCATATGATCATTCACACCGTATATTTCATGAATTAATAAAATCGCTTTATTTGATTTTTCCATTACTTTTATAAAACAGTCGTTTCCCTTGTCAATTCACGATGCAATACGTCTCCCATGCGCTTCATGCCTTCAACGATTTGTTCAGCAGACATATTAGAATAATTCAAGCGCAGCGCATTGTTTCTTGTGCCGTTTGGAAAGAATGGCGTTCCAGGCACACAGGCTACGTTATTTTTTAGACATTCTGAAAAGATATGTGCTGAATCGATTCCTTGGGGCAGTTCCACCCAAATAAACAATCCGCCTTCTGGCTTACTGTAAGACAAATTCTCCGGGAAAAATTCTTCGATGCACGATAGCATTTGGGTACATCGCTCTTTGTATACGGCTTTAATTTTTTGAATGTGCTCTTCGATATCATAAAGCTCCATGTACTTAGCCGTTACGCGCTGAGCAAAGCTGTCCGTATGCAAGTCAGCCACTTGCTTAAACGCTACGTACTTATCAATGAAAGCTTCGTCTGCACATACCCAGCCGATTCGAAGACCTGGCGCAAAAATTTTAGAGAATGTGCTGATGTAAATCACTCTGTTTTCTGTATCAAAATGCTTAACCGGGGGCAGCGCTTCTCCTGCAAATCGGACTCCTCCGTACGGATTATCTTCTACAATCAGCACGTCGTATGCGTTCGCAAGTTCGATCATTCGCTGACGTCTTTCTCGCGTTAAGGTGCGCCCTGTAGGATTTTGAAAATCAGGAATCGTATAAATAAATTTAGCCTGTGGATTTTCCTGAAGCTTTTTCTCTAGCTCTTCCATAATCATTCCGTCTTCGTCCATGTCTACTTCTACAAACGTCGCATTGTAGGATTTAAATACGTTAATGGCTGCTAGGTACGTTGGGCTTTCACAGATTACCACGTCTCCGTCATTAAGAAACAGTCTTCCGGTCAGATCGATTGCCTGCTGAGATCCGGACGTAATTAAAATGTTCGAAACCGTGGACTCAATGCCGATGTCCTGCATTCGTTTAGAAATTGCTTCTCGTAAAGGGATATACCCCTCTGTTGTACTATATTGAAGCGAAGCGGCTCCGTCTTCATTTAATACGGCGCGGCACGCATCGTTCATTGCTTCAACGGGAAATAGCTCCGGTGCTGGAAGTCCTCCTGCAAACGAAATGACTTCTGGTCGTTCCGTTACTTTTAAGATTTCACGCGTTTCAGAGGATTTTACAAGACTAGCTCGTTGGGCAAATTTATCTTTCATTGATGATCATTCCTTTTCTAGATTTTAAACTTTTAATAATGAGTTAATTATTCGAATAGTCAGAAAAATTAAAACGAAAGCCTTCCCTATGAGCTCAGGCTTCTTTTAAGCCTTGGAAGATGCCTTTTTAATAGACAACTAGCATCTGCTTGCTCTCTGACTCTTCATTTCTTCTTGATGTCACATTCTCCTTTCCGTACATATTTTTCTTATTCACTATTTGTAATACAAATCAAAGGTCGTACGATAAATATGGCCTTGTATTTAATGTATGTTAAAAAGGATAACATAAAAATCAAATAAATAAACAATAAATTCTATAAATTCTTAATTTTTTATGCAAATATATTTATCTTAGTAAATTATTTTGTAAGATCCCTTCCCTTTTCATTGACCTACCGTGCAAAACCCTTTATAATCCTTATTAACTCGATAAGATTTAAAGGTTTTAGTACAGGAGTGATGAAAAGTGAAATGGCTTCATTTGCTGTTTAATGAACGATGTCCTAAATGCAAGCAAGTGTTAAATACATCAAAATCCAATGCGCTTCGCTCTACTGTTGTAAAAGTATGTCCGTCGAACCACTATCAAAAAGAATTTCATCCTGCGCTTGAAACGTTTGTGGAAAGTGATGAAGTACTATAAAAAAAGCTAAAGCTATGGGAACCCATAGCTTTAGCTTTTTTTATAGCAGCCCCCACCAAATCTTAATTGCCGTTGTTAAGATTAAACCGGCAAGGATCCACTGAAGCACTTTTGTATTCATTTTCTGCCCCGCTTTTGCACCGATTGGAGAGGCAATCAGGCTTGCCGCCACTAAAATAAGTGCAGGTATAAATGGGATTTGATGCGTTATCAGCTTGCCAACCGTCGAACCATTGGAAGAAATAAAGGTAACGGCTAGTGAAGTTGCGATGGTAATTCGAGTTGGAATTTTAAGCACCACGAGCATCACAGGAACTAAAATAAAGGCTCCTCCTGCTCCTAACACGCCTGCTACGGCTCCGATAAGCAGTGATAAAATAGAAGCTAACCCTTTATTGAATTGAAGTTCGCCTTCTTTTATCTCATCTAAATTTTTCTTTGGAATAAACATCATAATAACCGCAATAAGAGCTAAAACTCCATATACAACATTTAATCCTTGTTCATTCATATAATGTGAGCTGTAGCTTCCAAGCATGCTTCCGATTAGAATATTGCTGCCCATATATAAAATTAATGATTTGTTTAAAAATCCGCTTTTTCGATACGCCCATACGCCGCCTATTGTCGCAAAGAACACTTGAACAGCTCCTGCACCTGAGACTTGATGAGCCGTTAATGCTCCTACTCCTACTAATGGAGGAATATATAACAGCATCGGATAATTAATAACAGACCCGCCAATACCGACCATACCGGAAATAAACGACCCAATAAATCCAATAAGAAAAAGCGTGATGATAAATGTAAGATCCATCTATAGTCGCTCCGTTTCATATAAGGAAAGGGTACCTTTTACAAGAGATACCCTTTTCGTCCATTATTTCTTATCCTTTTTTAATCCAAAACTTAAAAACGTCGCCTTCTTCTGTATGAAGAAGCTCGTGACCGCCAGATTTTGCCCAGGCTGCAAGATCGTTTTTTGCCCCTTTATCCGTTGCATGAATTTCTAACACTTGACCTGCTTCAAGTTCATTCATTGCTTTTTTTGTTTTAACAATCGGCATTGGACATGCCAGCCCTTTTGCATCTAGTACTTTAGTTGATTCCATTTCTCTCTCTCCTTTGTTTAAGCTGAACTTTTTACTTAGCGAATCGCACAGCGGTTTGGTCCAATTTCCATTTCACGCTGTTTTTCTTCATCTGGACTTACTTTCCCCATATTGGTTTCACGGATTTCTTGATATGCATTTGGCTGCGGCGGTAAATTATCTGTTACTAAGTGTCTGAACTCTGCTTCGTCTTTGATGTTTAATCCATGATTTTTCGCAAACAAAGTACCTAACTTTTCAGCTACGCTGCCGTTATCATTTAGCTCATCAATAATCATAAAATGAGCTGGCAATACGATTAACTCATCTGATAATGCTTTATAGCGTTTATAAAGCGTCTCGCGAAGATCGCCTACCCAGTCTTCAGCCATACCAGCTAAATCAGGACGTCCAATTGAATCGATGAACAAAATATCACCTGAAAGTAAGTATTGATCGTCTACGATAAAAGAAGTTGATCCAATCGTATGACCCGGTGAATAAAGAGGCTGAATCGTAATCATTGTGTTACCAATCACGACATCACTGCCTTCTTCTAACGCCTTGTAGTCAAAAATCACTTCTTCTGCATCTTTTGGAGGCAGCCAGTACGCTGCATTTGTTGCTGCAGCAATAACTCTTCCTCCTGAAATGTGATCTGCATGAAGGTGCGTATCAAACACATGCTTAACAGTGACACCAAGTTCTTTGGCAAAGTTAATATACACATCCGCCATACGCGTCGCATCAGTAATAGCCGCTTCACCGTTTGATACGATCATATAAGATAAACATCCTTTACCGATACGAACAAACTGATAGATCTCTCCGCCATCTTTTAAATCTCCGACTTTAACAGGCTCTAAATATTCACTCCACGCTTTCATACCGCCTTTAAGGTACGATACGGTAAGCCCCTCTTCTGAAAGCATGTCAGCTACCATCACGGATGAACCTTCTTTGGCGCAGACAACTAATACTTCTTTATCAGAAGGGATTTTTTCTAAGATTTCTTCTACTCCGTCTAAAAGATCGAAGTATGGAACATTTAAATGCTGAAATTGATGACCTTCGATTTTCCAATCGCTAAAATCACTTTCGTTACGAACGTCCAAGATAAATAACGCTTCTTTATTGATAATTTTAGATGTAACTTCTTTTGCAGTAAGTACATGTACTGTCATATTAAAATACCTCCTATAGTATTTTTTCAGTTATAGTCATTCGTTAAAATTAAAAGGTTAATGACACATTTGCATCTTTGGCGAAATCTAAAAACGTAACAGCTCCGCCTACTTCAATACCGTCTACAAAATCTTCTTTTGTTAATCCCATTACATCCATTGTCATTTGACAGCCAATGAATTTAACACCCATTTCTTGCGCCATTTCAACAAGCTCCGGAATAGACGGGACATTTGCTTTTTGAAAACCTTCAGCGAAATGCTCTTTCCCTGCAGGCATAGTTAATTGTTTATGTCCCTCTCTATGAATAAGATTTAACCCTTCAAATGTAAAGAAAATCGATACTTCTTGATCGCTTGCTGCCGCCGCAGTGGCAATGTTAAATACTTTATATGCATCAAATAATCCACCGTTTGCTGCGATAATTGCTACTTTTGAACTCAATTTAGTTCCTCCTTTATTTGGTTATTTACTCTGTTTTACCTGTCCAGTCACGCATACCAGGAACCACATTAATTAAGTTTTTAAACCCTTGCTTTTTCATCGTTTGCCCTGCCATTTCACTTCGTCTTCCAGAGTGGCAAATAATGTAAATTTTATTCTCTTTATTTAGCTCATTCGAACGTTTTTCTACTTCACCAAGCGGAATATGAACTACGCCTGGAATATGAGCTTCATCGTATTCTTCTACTTCACGAACGTCTAAAATATGAAGATGTTCATCATTCTCTACTTTTTTCGCAAATTCTTCTAATGAAATTTCAGGAATTGGCGTTACGTTTTCTTCAGCGCCGCCTTTACGAAGAAAGTGGTGAAGAACGTCACCTGCTGCCTCGGTACCTAAATACTCATGACCTGTGCTTTTTGCCCACGCTTGTAAGTCAGCCGTAGAGCCTTTATCCGTTGCTTGAATTTCTAGTACTTGACCTGCTTCTAATTCATTCATTTTCTTCTTTGTTCTTACGATTGGCATTGGGCATGCTAACCCTTTTGCATCTAATACGAAGTTTGCTTGCATCATTTCTTTTTCCTCCTTGGTTTAAATACTAGTAGGGGTATATTTTTATCTAAAAAAATTAGACCGTTTCCCCTTTCCATTCCATCATTCCGCCTGTCATATTCGTTACATTGTAGCCTTGCTGCTCAAGAAAACGAGCTGCCATTCCGCTTCTGCCTCCAGAACGACAGACAACAATGTAGTGGTTTGTTTTGTCTAACTCATGCATACGGAATTCTAATAAAGGAAGCGGGATATTTAACGCGTTTGGAATTTTACCTATTTTTACTTCCTCTACTTCACGCACATCTAAAATGTGAATTTGTTCTTGTTTTTTTACTAATTGTTCTACTTCTTGTGCCGCTATTGTCTTCACGCTACGTCTCCTCCTTCTTGATTTATCTCCACGTATTCATGCCGCCTTTAATGTTGGTGATAGATGTAAAACCTTGCTTTTTCAAAAGCTTACTTGCTTTCATACTTCTCATTCCGCTTTGACAAATAACGACTACTTCTCTGTCTTTTGAAAGCTGGCCTGTTTGCGCAGGCAGTTCTGGTAAAGGAATGTTTCGAAATCCTTTAATGTGTTTAGTCCGAAATTCATGCGGTGTTCGCACATCGATAAACTGTTTATGTTTATTTTTTAACTCTGCTTTTAATTCCATCGTCGATATTTGCTGTATTCCTTTTACTGGTGCAAAACGCTGATACAAAAACCACAAAAGAAAGACGATAATAAGCGCATTGATAATCATATTAACCCTCGCTTCATTGAGTTATCTTTTAGATGAATAAGTTTACGTTTCCGTCTTCTGCGTCGGCTAAATACGCCGCTACGCCCGCATATTCAATATTATCTAACAGTTCTTTTTCCTGTAACCCTAGAAGATCCATCGTCATCGTACAAGCCACTAGCTTCACATCTTGTTCTTGTGCCATTTCGATAAGCTGCGGCAGCGTTAGAGCATTATGCTTTTTCATTACGTTTTTAATCATTTTAGGTCCCATACCTGCAAAATTCATTTTAGATAAGCCCATTTTATCCGCACCGCGCGGCATCATTTTGCCAAACATCTTTTCTAAAAATCCTTTTTTCACCGGCACCATTTCTTCTTTACGAAGCGCATTCAATCCCCAAAACGTATGGAATATCGTCACTTCATGGTCATAAGCAGCCGCTCCGTTGGCAATAATATAAGCTGCCATCGCTTTGTCATAATCACCGCTAAATAATACAATTGTTGTTCGTTTCTTTTGTTCAGTCATGTTGTTCCTCCTATTACCCTATGGGGTATATTTGATTTTTAAAAAAATTAGCCTTTTTGAATGTAAAAGATAAATGTACTGCCTTCTTCTTTAAAATCAATAAGCTCGTGTCCTGTTGATTTTGCCCAAGCTGTTAAATCACTTTTAGCACCTTTATCTGTCGTTTGCACTTCTAATACTTGACCTGTTGTTAAAGTATCCATTGCTTTTTTTGTTTTTACGATTGGCATTGGACAAGCTAATCCTTTTGCATCTAAGACATGATCAATTTTCATCGTTTTTTTCTCTCCTTTTTATATACATATACCTGTAAGGGTATAATATACTAAATAATGATATTCGTCAACCTTAAACAAGGTGACAATGATTAACGACTTTTCACTAACAGCTGTACAGCTTCTTTCACTAAACCTTCCGTTGGCTCTCCTTGCTCCAGGCTTTCTCTGACGCACTGTTCAAGATTGCTGCTCACAATAACTCCCATTGTGCGATCAATGGCACTTCTTACAGCAGATAATTGAGTCACGACGTCTCGGCAGTCTTTTCCTTGCTCCATCATGCTAAGCACGCCTTTTAGCTGCCCTTCAATTCGGCGCAGGCGATTTTTCACCTGTTGGTTATACTCCATAATCAAATACCCCTTTCTTTCCTTTACTTTTACACTTACATGCTGCTAACTCATAGCTGCGTACTTCAAAACCTTTTTTTCGTAAGAACCTTACGCCCAAATTTAACTCCACTCTATCTCCGGCAATCAGATGAACACTGCCCTGTGGAATTTCTGAATAAAAGCGTTTTAGATACGCATACGGAATAACTATACCAATAGAATCGCGAACTTCATGGTAATGACGAATATCTACAACCGTTCGCCCAAGTTCTTTTGCTTCAGATTCACGTATGCACTGTATTCCTTTAACGGGATAATAACGTCTGTATGCAATAAATAAAATAGCAAGCAACAACACTGCTATATAGAGCATAACAATCACCGCCTTGCTATTGAATTAATGTTGTTTACATGCTCTATATTATACCCCTATAGGTATATTGTCAAGCGAGAAAATTATATTTAATTTTGCTCATTTACATAGTTGCTTTACCTCGAACTAGTCCATTTTATACAGCTTAGGCATTATGAATGTTGGTCTTTAACTCGCTTTATATATGTACCCCCTACCCTATTGACCAAACATATTTTTCATCATCGTCGCTCGTATACAGCGCTGAAAATCAAGCTTACTGCATCATTCACGTCTACACACAAAAGATCCAGTTCCCAAGGAGAACCGGACCTTTTATGGTAAAAAGCTGATTAGCTTTGATGATAAATATTATGCCATTGATTCCACGAACTGTGTGGATGCTGCTGGTGCCACTGATTCCATGGCACATATGGATTTTGCTGATGCCATTGATTCCACGTACCGTGCGGATACTGATGATGCCACTGATTCCAAGGTGTGTATGGATGTTGTTGATGCCATTGATTCCATGTGCCGTGCGGATACTGTTTATGCCACTGCTCCCACGGTACATGAGGATGTTGCTGATGCCATTGATTCCACGTGCCTTGAGGATGCTGATGATGCCATTGTTCCCATGGAATATAATGTTGCTGTCCTTGATGCATATTTCGTCAACTCCTTTTCCTTTGCCACATCATATGTTCTTTTTAGAATTTAGAGCTTATCTATTTTAAAATATAGGCGTTTGATTAATTATGAATTAAATTACGTATTTCTTCTCTTTACTTATAGGCATGAGCTCTTGTTTTATAAGTGGAAGCACGTATTTATGTAGAAGTATAGAATGAATATTTCTTATGATTCACCTTATTGCTAATAATATTTCTTTCAGGGGTCTATGTTTTTTGGGATGCATTTGTCTTCCCATGAAAAAAACACCTTCTCATTCGAGAAGGTGTTTAAGAATTAACCTACAATATTGTAACCAGCGTCTACGTGTACGATTTCTCCCGTTACGCCGCGTGAAAGATGGCTCAATAATACAACCGTCATGTCGCCAACTTCTGCTTGCGTTACGTTACGCTTAAGAGGTGCTTTTTCTTCAACTTTGTGAAGAATTTGGTTAAAGTCAGAAATGCCTTTTGCTGCAAGCGTACGAATTGGACCTGCTGAAATAGCATTTACGCGGATATTGTCTTTTCCTAAGTCTAATGCTAAGTATTTTACTGAAGACTCAAGCGCTGCTTTCGCTACGCCCATTACGTTATAGCCTTCAACTGCGCGCTCTGCACCAAGATAGCTCATCGCTACAAGAGAACCGCCTTCTGTCATAAGAGGTTTTGCTGCTTTTGCTACCGCGATAAATGAATAAGCGCTTGTATCTTGAGCAAATGCATATCCGCTTCTTGATGTATTGATGAACTCACCGTTTAAATCCTCTGAGTGAGCAAACGCAACAGAGTGAATCACTCCGTGAACTGTGCCTGCTTCTTCTCCGATTTTCTTGAACGCTGCTTCAATGCTTTCATCGCTGTTCACGTCACATTCAGCAATTAGTGATGCTTGAATTTCATTTTTTTCTAGCAGCTTGTTCAATTTTCCTAGTGAACGTTCTTTACGGTATGTAAAAATTAAGTTTGCTCCTACTTGGTGAAGGGCTTTTGCAACACCCCAAGCAATACTTCTGTCGTTGGCAACTCCCATGATCACAATGTTCTTGTTCTTTAATTGTAATAAATCTTCCATATTATCCTCCAAAAAAAATTAGTCATCAATGATGACTAATAGGTAATTGTATAGCTTTATTATAGCACAAAGATGCGCTTAGTTCCTAAGAGTCTTATGAATTAACCGATTTTGCTCTATAAATAATCTCCTACTTATCCGAATCCTGCAGCCATGCTTGTGTTGTTTCAGCAAATTTTTTGGCTGCAGGTGAAAGATGATAACGAGTAGCTAGACCAATTGAACGGTAGCTGTCTACTTGAAACGGAATCGCACGCAGCTCTTGCGGGATCGAATCCAAAAGCATTTCAGGTAAAATGCTAATTCCTAAGTGATGCGTAACCATCGATAAAATAGCACTTTCATCCATTAATTCAAAACGAATGTCAGGCTGAATGCCACGTTCCTCAAACAGTTGCTTAATATCATGATAACCGCCGTATGTCGGCATAATAAACGGTTCTTTCTCTAGATCTTCAAAAGAAACGGTTTTCTGATGGTATAGAGCACTTTGATTCGATACGACGCACAGCAGCCGGTCTTTTTTTAAAGAAATAATATGAAATTGACTTGAATGCGTAATGTTGATAAAGCCGCAGTCTATTTCTCCGCTCAGCAGCCACTGTTCAATTTCAAGGTAGTCGCCTTCCTTGAGCTGAATTTGAATGTCAGGGTAGTTTTTCTCCATCAGCCGAATAATTTCAGGAAGCCATTTGGTTGACACGCTTTTAAAAATACCGATTTTAATCGTTCCTTTTGCAAGACCCAATAGGCTGGCTGCTTCTTGATGAACTTTTTCATTTTCTTGCAGCACTTTCCGAATAGCAAGCAGCATCGTTTCGCCTTCTGTTGTTAAGGTAATCCCCGCCCTGTTTCGATTTACAAGCGGAAAGCCAAATTCCGATTCAAGATTTGTAATGGCATGACTGACCGCTGACTGCGTGAGCGCCATCGCATCTGCCGCTTTTGTAAAGCTTTGCAATTCCGCTACTTTGTTTAAAATTTCGTATTTTACTAAGCTCATTTTACCCCGCCTCAACATGAATTTAATTCATGTTCATCATTATAAAGATTCATTTTATTAATATCAAATTCCTTTGTATACTGTGAGTACATGATAAACAATGGAGGGTTGAACGTGAGTTACCGCACACGAGCAAATATGATGATGATTGGGGTAAACGTATTTTGGGGTATGTCGTACGTGTTTATGAAAATGGGGCTGAGTTCACTCGGATCATTTACCATTATTGCGCTTAGATGTTTGATTGCTTTTTTCATTGCCGGGCTGTTTTTTCATAAGCCTTTACGGCAAATCACACGCAAAACGATTTTATCATCCGCTATTTTAGGCTTTTTACTGTTTTCCGTTTTTGCATTTGTCACGTTTGGCGTCAGCATGACGTCTGCTTCAAACGCCGGATTTCTTGTCAGTTTAACGGTCATTTTTGTTCCGTTGCTCCACTGCTTGTTAGTGAAGAAGCTTCCTTCTTGGCCGATTGGGCTTGGTGTTATCACTACCCTAACCGGTATAGGTGTTTTAACTTTAAAGCACTCCTTTCATATGAATGCTGGTGATTTACTTTGCATCGGGACCGCACTATGTTATGCCATTCATATTACGTTAACTGGCACGTTTACAAAGAATGAAAATCCAATTGCTCTCGGCATTTTACAGCTGGGCTTTGCTGGATTATTTGCACTGATTTGCAGCTTTTTATTTGAACACCCTAGCATCCCAACTACTTTATCATCATGGATTGCAATATTAGGTCTTGGCGTTTTTTGCAGCGCGATTGGATTCATTTGTCAAGCCATTGCCCAGCGCTACACAACTCCTACTCACACAGGACTTATTTTTGCAACGGAGCCTATTTTTGCTGCGCTGTTTGCCGTTCTTTTTTTGCATGAGCTGTTTACGCTTAAAGAACTGATTGGTTCTGTTATTGTGGTTGCGGGGATTTTAATTGCTCAGTTAGACAATTTGCTACTTAAAAAAAGAGTTCATTATCAAGAGACATTGCCAAAGTAAAAGCCGCTAGATTCCTTAACCTAGCGGCTCACTTTATACCTTATATGTATAAAACTTCTTATCTACGTTCATCACCGGGAAATTCTCAGGCAGCTTTTCTTTCTCTATATGTTGAAACCCATTTTTCTCATAAAATCGATGAGCAGCTCTATATTGTAACGTGGTTCCTAAATATATTCTTTCCACTTCTCTCTCTTTTGCCCACGCGATGGCTGTATGCAATAACCGGTGAGCTGTTTTCAAGGTTGCTCCTCTATAAGACTTTGCTACAAACATTTTCCGCAGCGCTACTTGACGGCTGCCAATGTCTATTAAAGCTACGCTTCCTACTACTCTTTCGTTGCAAACAGCAACCCAGAAGTTTCCGTTTCCCTGTTGATAAAAGCTTTCGATTTCAAACAAATCAGGCTGATCTTTTTCCGTTATTGGAATTTGGTATTCTTGCTGCTGAATATGAAGAATTAAATCCACTACTTGCTGTTGATACTTGCTAGCATATGGCTGAATAATGATACTTTCACTTAAAACCTCCACCACCTCTAATCAGTTTATTCCGTCTTACTTTTGACTATTTTTAATACTGCACAGCTTATGTTCATTATAAAACCAATCACAGCACCTGCAAGAATCGATATCGCACCTACAGCGATAAAATCGCCTTTAGTCGGCTGAAATAAATTCATGGAAAGCAAACCGAACATAAAAAGCATGGGAATAAGATAACTCAGCATCTTTTTCAACTTCGCACCTCATTTCCTTATCTTTATAAACCCTGTAACCATTTTATCGTATAGTAATTTCCTATTTATTACAATCATTATCTTATTTCATATTTTTATCGAAAAAATGAAATAAAGTGCCTGCCTCTCGTTCCTTACTAATTGAGAGACAGACACTTTTTTTATAAAACATGACTAGTTGCTTGTAAAAAGAACTGAGATTGTTCGTAGTTGTACGTTACTTTTGAAAAGTCAAACGGCTGGCCGTTGGCTAAGTGAAAAAGCGTTTCAATAAATAATTTAGGATCCCCTTCTTTTAACCCTAAGTACGTGGCTTCTTCTTTGTTCAGCTTGCCAACGTGAAGATACAGATCAGAAAACCCGATTTTTAAGCCAAGTCCTTCTTTAATGTAATGAAAAATAGACTGAGAAACAATTTCGTTATTCAAGTACGTAACGATGGATTTATTATAAAACGATTCTTCTAGACAAAGCGTCTGGCCGTTGATATACCGTACTCTTTTTACATAATAGACGTCACTATTTTCTTCTATGTTTAAATTTAACGCGGCTTCTTGCGTCGGCTTTCGTACATCTAACTCAATCACTTCCGACGTTAGCTGAAAATCTTCAAGTTCACTCGTAAATCCTTGATTGGAAAGCAAGCCAATATAGCCTGTTCGTTTATGGCGACGGACAAAAATGCCGCTTCCTCTTACTTGAAAAACCACGCCTTTTTTCTCCAGCAGATCTAGAGCTTTTGTTACCGTACTTTTGCTTGCCTTAAACTGCGCCATCAGCGTTTCTAATACCGGCAGCTTATCTCCTTGCTGAAGCTTATGGTCTTCAATATAGGTTTCAATTTCAATTGCAATTTGTTGGTATTTGATCATAGCTATACCTCTTTACTGAATTTGTCTCAAGAATAACACGATTATACCATAATCTAACTCCATACCATAAACTTTAATTATTCATTAATTATTATTTTATTAGGGTATTGATAAATTGTATCGATACAATTATACTAAAAGCGTATAATCAACAAAGAGATTAACAATCACGCCGGTTATTATCACCAATTTAAGCGCTTATCGAGAAGTGATTGTTGAAGATATTGAAAATAGCGGGCTGAATCAAACATTATTTACCGTAGTGAAATAAGGAGGAACTAACAATGACAAAGATGCCAAAGAATTTTTTATGGGGCGGCGCATTAGCAGCTCATCAATTTGAAGGTGGATGGAACCAAGGCGGAAAAGGACCGAGCGTAGTAGACGTTATGACTGCAGGAGCGCACGGTGTAGCGCGACAAATCACTGAAACAGTGGAAGAAGATAAATTTTATCCGAATCACGAAGCGATTGATTTTTACCACCGCTACAAAGAAGATATCGCGCTGTTTGCAGAAATGGGCTTAAAATGTTTGCGTACGTCGATTGGCTGGAGCCGTATTTTCCCTAAAGGCGATGAAGCTGAGCCAAACGAAGAAGGACTAAAATTCTACGACGATGTATTTGATGAACTGTTAAAGCATGGAATTGAACCGGTTATTACGCTGTCTCACTTTGAAATGCCCCTGCATTTAGCTCGAGAATACGGCGGATTTAGAAGTCGAAAAACGGTGGACTGCTTTGTGAAGTTCGCTGAAGTTTGTTTCGACCGCTATAAAGACAAAGTCACGTACTGGATGACGTTTAATGAAATTAACAACAAAATGGACGTACACAACCCGCTATTCTTATGGACGAACTCAGGTGTTTCTGTAAAGCCGGGTGAAAACGCAAAAGAAGTGATGTATCAAGCAGGACATCATGAACTGCTTGCAAGCGCTCTTGCCGTATCAAAAGGAAAAGAAATTAATCCGAATTTCCAAATCGGAGCGATGGTTTCACATGTGCCAATCTATCCTTATTCTTCAAATCCTGAAGATGTGATGTTAGCAGAAGAAACAATGAGACAGCGCTACTTCTTCCCTGACGTTCAAGTTCGCGGCTATTACCCAAGCTATGCGTTAAAAGAATTCGAACGAGAAGGCTATCATATTCCGTTTGAAGAAGGCGACGAAGAAATTTTACGAAACGGAAAAGTTGATTATTTAGGCTTCAGCTATTACATGTCCACAACGGTTAAAAGCGACGTTGAAGCTGATAACACGGGCGATATCGTAAACGGCGGATTGCCAAACGGCGTAGCAAATCCTTATATCAAATCAAGCGATTGGGGCTGGTCAATTGATCCAACGGGCTTGCGCTATACGTTAAACCGCTTCTACGACCGCTATCAAATTCCGCTGTTCATCGTAGAAAACGGATTTGGTGCCATTGATACGGTTGAAGAAGACGGATCCATTCATGACGCATCACGAATTGAATATTTAAAATCGCACATCGAAGCGTTAGAAAAAGCTGTGATGTACGATGGTGTTGATTTAATGGGCTATACGCCATGGGGAATTATTGATATTGTTTCCTTTACAACAGGCGAAATGAAAAAGCGATACGGCATGATTTATGTCGACCGTGACAACGAAGGAAACGGATCAATGAAGCGCTACAAAAAAGATTCCTTTAACTGGTACAAACATGTAATTGAAACAAATGGTGAAGAACTATAAGAAATTAGAAAAAGCCGGACTCCTGCGTAAAAACATAGGAATCCGGCTTTTTTAAAACGTGTAAAAATAAAGGCAAATACGTTATCTCGGTTTATCTACTAACTGTGTTTGCGCAATTTCCGTTTGCTTAATTCCCGCTCGTTGAATTTCATCAGCAAACGATTCATGTTTCAGCGTTTTGATTACCTTTTCGCTTCCATCCCGAAGAGTATACACTCTAAATTCATACATACTCTACCCTCTCCTTTAAGCTATGATTGATGCGATACATTAGATGCGCTCCTGTAAAAGCAACTCACAATAGAGGTAACTTTTTTCTCTTCTTTACTTTACCCACTTTTTAGGAAACTAGACAAAGAGATTTAATCTGACGCGATAAAAGCCTTTGCAGCAAGCAAAGGCTTTTATCGATGGAATGTTAGTATTCAAAGATGGTTCCTTTTTTAAATTTTGAATGTTTAAAAGCAAATTTCGTTAAAAGAATATACGCGACTCCTGCAACTACCACTCCTATAATCCAGCCTAAATCGACTTCGATAAACGCAGCACCTGCGCCAATGAGCATCGCAAGCATGGCGCATGGATTGTAGCCAGAAAACGGCCCTTTTTCTTGATACAATTCTTCTACGTTTACTCTTTGTTTTCGTAAAATATAGTAATCAACCAGTAAAATAGAAACAATTGGACCTAAAAAAGCAGAGTAAATCAAAATGAACAGCCCAAGACCTGCAGCTGACGAATCTTGAACAAGCACCCAAGGGAACGAGCAAAAGGCAAGGAGTCCAGTAATGGTCACTGCCACTTTATAATTTGCTTTTGTCAGCAGCGTAATCACATACGTAGGCGGAATAATGTTCGCCACCATGTTTACGGCAATAACGCCAATCACAATAAAAGCCGATACAGCGACGGTGATATACGAATTATTCACTACAACCGCGAACGCTTTAACTGGATTGGAAATACCCGTAGCAGAAGCAAGCATTGCCCCGATTGTAAGAACGAATCCATAGGCTACTAGAATTGGTGTAAAGTATAAGAACCCACGCTTTGTGTCGCTAATTCCTGGCTTCAGTTCTCTAGAGTAATCGGCTGCGCTTAGAAAAATCGCTGCATAATTCCCCATGAACATCATAATGAAAGAAAAGAACGGAAGTCCCCATGAACCTTTTGTATGTACCCACTTCTCCCCTACTACCTCACTATGAGAAGTTAAAAGAACACCAAATACGTAAACAAGGCCAAGCAATATGATGATTGAAGCAAGCATCTCTACCCATTTAACCGCGTGGAAGCTGTACAGGGAAAGCACGATTTGCAGTAGCTGAATGATAATAAAGCAAAGAACAAGATTGTCAAAAGACCCTTTACTCACAATTTTCCCGATTTCGTTTAAAGCGGTACCGCCTGTCCAGCTTTGGAAACCATACCAAATGATAGCTGGAATACCTCGTAAAAGAGACGATATGACGGATCCTTTTATTCCAAAAGACATTCGAAGCTGCATCACATACGGTATGCCCGTCTTATAGCCAATTCGATCGTTTAACACAAAAAAAGTAGAAATAATACCAATGGCAATAATCGCTGCCACAAACGTTTGAAAAAGATTTAATACCGCAGTACCTGCTACTACTAAGCTTGCGCCAAGCGTCATATTTCCTAAATTAACGCCGTCTCCAATCCACATAAACATATAAGACATCGGAGTTAGCTTTCGATCACTTTCCGCTTTTGGCTTCAGTGACGGATCAAGACCTGCATCTTGATGAGAATGCACCTCTTCTATAACGGAACTTGTTGCATTTGTAGACACTATACACTCAACTCCTTTTGTATGATGTTTCCACCCTAACTTCTAACATCTGATGTAAGTTAACTTAACATGTACATAGTGTATACGAATTCCAGCGCAAGTTCATTATTATTTTTGTGAATTTTCTGATATTATTTTGTGCGGTTTAACTAATTTTTGACCTCAACTCGCAACATACAGGAGTTGATGATAATAAAAAATCCAAGCGCTTACAATAAGCGCTTGGAGGAGTCAGCTAGTATTTATTTTTCACAGGCAATGTAGTCTTTATCTCGATCTAGCTTTGTATTGGCATCATACAGTGATTTTGACACATACGGTTTGTACTTTGTTTTGCCGCCTTTATTTGTTACATTAGCCGCACGAGCTACGCCGCCTTTGTAGTCTTTGTTTAATTCCGTACAGTTTTTGTAAGATTTAGCTGCCGCATCTACGTTTGAAACTGTGCTAAAAGATACGCTCGTTAATAAACCGAAAGATAGAACAATTGGAAAAATCTTTTTCACAAGAGATACTTCCTTCCTATATTTTTTCTAATTAATAATAGAATGTTCTATCGATCTTTTCAATCTTTTTTTTACATTTAAACTACTATTATCCAATTTTATTTACGAGTAACTTTAAGAGTCTTCACCGCTTGTTTAGCCGCTTCTGCAATTAGTTTATCATTATACTCCGCATCTTTTTCCGCACGATTGGAAAGGATCGCAAGAACAATTGGATCTCCTTTTGGCGGCCAAAGGATAGCAATATCATTTCGCGTCGCGTATGAGCCTGCGCCTGTCTTATCGGCTACTTCCCAGCTTTTCGGCACGCCCGCTCGTATTAACGCATCCCCTGTTGTGTTTCGCTTCATCCAATCTGTTAAAAGTGCACGTTTGTCTTCAGGAAGTGCCTGTCCAAGTACATATTTTTGAAGACTTGCAGCGAGTACTCTTGGTGTACTTGTATCGTGGGTTTCTCCTGGATTCACTTCATTTAAATCCGGTTCAAAGCGCTCAGGCAGCGTCACATCGTCTCCTATGTTTTCTAAAGCTTCTTTAAATCCATCCGGTCCGCCCAGCTGCTGCAGAATTAAGTTCCCTGCCGTATTGTCGCTGTAGCGAAGCGATGCATCCGCGAGTTCTCGAAGAGTCATGCCTGTATCCACGTGCTTTTCTGTAATTGGATTATAGTTTACAAGGTCATCGCGCGTATAAAAGATTCGTTCGTTGAGATCTTCAGTTGACTTCTGCTGTAAAAGTGCACCGACAGCGAGAGCTTTATGAGTAGACGCATAAGCAAAACGCTCGTCCGGGTGATACGTTACCGTTTTATTGGTGCCCGTATCTAATGCAAAAACGCCAAGATTCGCATCATATTTTTCTTCAAGCTTAGCAAACTCTCGATCACTCTTCGTTTCTTGCCTTTGACAATTTACCGTTTCAGCATGTACCTCGCTGCTTGAAAAGCTTACAGCCGCCGCGCACGACAGAGCGATTACAGGCATCATTTTTTTAAGCTTTGAAGTACGAAACATCTCTTTCCATGTCTTCATTACCCTTCAACACCTTTCAAAAAAGTATTTAGTATGTATTCTCTTAGGTAGAGATTACCAACAATTCTATTTTATCAATTGTTTATCCTTACAAACATGATAGCTTTATCACATTTGTATAATAAAAGTGTCTCACACTGAAGATGAGCAGTATAAAAATCGTAAGTATTTTAAAAAACAGGCGGTGTGACTGAGAATAAAATCACCGCTTTCTCCTCAAAGGGATTGTCCCATTTGTGCTTCAGATGCGAAGGGATTTTGACGCTGTCTCCTTTTTCTAGCACGTATACTTCCTCTTCCAAAGATACCTTAATTTTTCCTTCTAAGACATATGCCACTTCCTCCCCTTTATGCGCTAAAGGAGATTCTGATGAAGACTTCATCGGCGGTATTTCCATAATCGCCGTAGCTAGATTTCCCGTAAAGTCTGGTGATACTAGCGAATACGTTAACTCTTTTACTTTCATCGTTGTACGCTCGTTCGACCGTACGACTAAATGAGAGGTATTTATTTCTTCAAGTAAAAAACTGAAAGTAGGAACATCGAGGCATTTAGCTAAAATTTTAAGCGTGGAAATGGACGGATTAGCTAATCCTCGCTCAATTTGACTTAACATAGACGGCGTAATCTCCGCTAATTTGGCTAATTCTCGACTGCTTAGCCCCTTTGCTTTTCGAAATTTCTCTACTTTTTTTCCAATATCTATGTTTTCCATGATGATTCCTCCATAAAAAAACGTTTAATTACATTTAATTTTATTAAATTAAACTTAATAAATAGCGTTACTTATGTTAAATTATATTTAATAAATAAAATACAGTTTAATACTATCACAGTAAGGAGGAAGAAAAAAATGAACGACATCTTCACCTTTTTGATTCTCACACTATTTGTTATTATGAGTCCTGGTATTGATACTGCTCTTATTACCAAACGAACGATGTCAGGTGGACAAACGGGCGGCTATAAAATGGCATTAGGATTAGCGAGCGGCTCTTTAGTTCATACACTCGCCGCTACGTTTGGTTTATCAGCTCTTCTTCTTC
Organism: Priestia sp. YIM B13490; assembly: GCF_042787735.1. Classification (NCBI taxonomy): domain Bacteria; kingdom Bacillati; phylum Bacillota; class Bacilli; order Caryophanales; family Bacillaceae; genus Priestia; species Priestia sp. YIM B13490. The sequence goes on along the minus strand of NZ_JBHZOT010000001.1, from coordinate 662,615 downwards.
AGTCAGCTCTGGCATTTGAAATCGTAAAATATGCAGGAGCCCTGCACTTAATGTACTTAGGAATCTCTGCTTTTCTTTCTAAAAAAACCGATACAGTTTCTCCTATAAAAGAGGAGAAGTCAAAAGAAACATCCGCTTTTCGTCAAGGTCTTGTCTCAAACGTCCTTAATCCAAAAGTGGCGGTGTTTTTCTTAACTTTTTTACCTCAATTTGTTCAAAGTGATCAAAACGTAACGCTTCAATTACTTCTGATGGGAATAACCTATACGATCCTTGCTATCACGTGGTTTTTCGTATTCGTCTTTTTTATTAACTATTTACGAAAATGGCTCACAACACCTAGCGTTCAGCGCTTTATGGATAAAGCAACGGGCGTCGTGTTAATTGGGTTTGGATTAAAGCTTGCTTTTGAAAAACATAAATAACAAAAGTATGTTAGTTGAAGAAAGTTCCAAACGAGTTTGATTCTTGATGGAGAATTAAACTCATTTGGATTTTTTTATTGTGATAGTGAACGTAGGTCTAATCAGGTGCTTCTAGCTATTGATTGGAGGGCAAGACGAAGACTCCTGTGGGAAAAGCGGGAATGGTGAGACCCCGCAGGAGCATACGCGACGAGGAGGCTCACCGCCCGCCCGCGGAAAGCGAAGTCTTGCACGGAAATTAATGGCGGTGTCACAAGCGGTTCAGTTCCTCTATCTCGTTTGTTCATCTTTAGCTGGAATTAATTTCGCTATGTCTCAATTTCTTTTATTATTTATACACGTCAGGTTCATAGAGATGGACTTTAAGATCAAGCTTTCCATCCGAAGAAACGAGTATTCCTTCCGCTTCGAGTGAAAGTTTTTGAACAACGTACATTTCTTCGTCTTTAAACCCAATTTCTCCTTTAGAATTAATGACTCTGTGCCAGGGGAGATTATGTTTCTTACTCATCGAATGCAGGACTCGTACAACCTGCCTTGCACCTCGCGGACTACCAGCCAGGCGGGCGATTTGTCCGTATGTCATTACTTTCCCGGATGGTATTTGTTTAATAAGTGCTACTGCTCGTTCTGTAAAACTCAAGTCGCTCCTCCTTTCGTTTCTTCTTTAGTACAACATTACCATATTAAATAAACAGTGAAGGAATCACTCGATTTTTCTTCAGCAACATTATAAGATAATAATAAGAAGTACGCTCATCATTGTTCAACATACTCCAAACAAATGCTTACTGATTATTTCCTATTCTTCAACTAACAAATCTTTGTGCGAGTGGCAGCTTATACCTCATTTATGACACTGTGATTATAAAAACGTTACAGAAACCAACACAGCAAGGTACGTAGAAGCGTTACATGATAAGATAAACAGTAGATACTAGTACAATTTCAAATTGATGCTGACGAATAAGTAATCATTTAAAAAGTGGTGAGAAAATGACAAAATGGCTTAGTGTAAAAGAATTATCTGAAGAAACGAGTATTCCTACTTCAACCATCAGAAGATATATAGATAAATTCCAATATTTCTTTATACAAAAAGAGGATCATCGACCAAAACAATATGAAGCTGCGGCTGCGACCGTTTTACTGAAAATTAAGCAGCTTTATGATGAGGGCTGTCAAGCAGAAGAAATCCATGAAGCGCTGCAAAAAGAATTCTCTTTGACTACAAGCAAGGATCAAGCTGCCGTGTCTCTAGAAGAAGCCGAAGACAAAGAGGGCACAGAGAACACAGCAGAAGCAGCTGACCAGCCCGAGGCCGACGACCAGCAGCCGACACCTCCCGAACAGCCGGTACAGCCTTCACCCCAACAAGAGCCTGATACAAAACAAATTCTTCAGGAAAAAGATAAGCAGCTCATTCAATCTTTGCGTAAAAGCTTGCGTGAACAGCAGGCCATTTCAGAATTAGTAGAAGCTTCAAAAGAAAGCAGCGTAGTAGGTAAAAAGAGATCGATTTTAAAACGATTATTCCAACGAAAAAAGGACTAAGTTTGTAAACAAATCTAGGCTAAGAAACACCTTTATTTGTGGTCATTAAATTTATGTAAAACAAAGTTTCTAAACTGTTTAACAGCCGGTGATAGATATCTTCCTTCAATCCATGCTAGTCCAATTACTCGGTGGCAGTTGGCTTTAGCTAATGGGATTTTCACTATTTTACTTTGATCGATTCCGTGTAAATCTGGAAGGATAGAAATTCCTAAGCCGGCTCCTACAAGTCCCGCTACGGTATCAGCTTCCTCTCCTTCAAACATGATGTGAGGCTTTACCCCTGTCTCTTCAAATAACTGCTCAAACGTAAGACGAAGAGAAAAACCTTCTTTTAAGTGAATAAATGATTCTTCAGCAATTTCTTCTAGTGGGATACTTTCACGATCAGCATACTGATGATTTTTCGGTACGATCACAAACAGCTCTTCATTCCAAAGATGCTGCCACTTAATGACCGATTTCTCTTCCATAGGCGCAATCAAACAAAGATCCAGTTCACCGAGCTGCAGCTGCTCAAGAAGAACGTGAGAAGGACTTTGCCTCAGCTGAAAATTCACCTTAGGATATAAGCTGCGAAACGACGCGATTAAATCTGGAATCAAATCTGTGCTGAGCGTATGTAAAAACCCAAGTGACACCTGCCCTTTTTCAGGATCTAGCAGCGCTTGAATTTCCTCTTGTCCTTTATCAAATTCTTTCATTATGTTATCTACACGCTTTAAAAAAACTTTGCCATATTGGTTTAATTGAATGGAACGTCCTTGCCGGTCAAATAGAGGCGCTCCTACTTCTTCTTCAAAACGAGCAATTGAACGACTGAGCGCAGGCTGCGTAATTAACAGTTCTTCTGCTGCTCGCGTCATATGCTGCGTACGTGCTAGCGTTTGAAAATATTTAAACTGCTGCCACTCCACTCCGTACCATCTCCTTATCAAACCGTTCTATTCATTACACAGATGTATGAAAAATATGATTATAATGAATTATACATTATAAATAGAGGGTGTTACTATAAAAAATGGAAACATACTCGAGGATGTTTTTAGTTCATCTTGACGATTGCTGTATACGGCACTTATTAAAATTTTATACTCATCATTTTCTAGCAGAAAGAAGGATTTGGTATGAAACGTAAGGAAAGTTATTAAAAAGCTAACTAAGATATCATAGTAACTACACATCAAAAAGACCTTTCTCTCACCATAAAAGAAAGGTCTTTTTTGAGAATCTAACACACATTTTTTCTTGTATGTACCTCTTAAAGTAAACTTTTTAAAGTTTAACCCGTTCTACTAACTGCAGCAACTCATCATTAGGTCCGTGAAATAAAATCATACGGCCGCCTTCAAGCGTTGGCTGAGGCTCAGATGATAAAAATTCAATTCCTTTGCTCTTATAATGTTGAATCGCCTTATTTATATCCTCTACCGTAAAGGCAAGGTGGTTAACAATCCCGCTTTTGTTATACTCGCCAATCGGATCAATATCTCGAATGAGCTCAATTTCCATACCCGGCTGTTCTTCAAGATACAAAAAAGCCATCTCTCTTTTCTCGTTAGATCCTTGAAGGCGAACTTTAAAGCCAAACATATCTCCGTAGTAGTGAATCGTCTCATCCATATTTCCAACAATAATTGCTGTATGCTCCATTTTTTTAATCATGAATATTCTCCCTTTCCCCGTATTTAGTAAGTACAAGTAAACTATACCGCAATTTAGACAATATGTATTTCCATATACCTTGAATTCTCATACTATAGTTAGGAAAATTCAAGCACTCTATCAATGAGTCGGCTATGATTTGAAAAATAACAAATAAAAAAACAAACCTCATTGGTTTGTTTTGGTTACGTATTTTATAATCAGTCTCTGTTTCAACAACGTTCGATAAGCCATGTTTTGTACCTTTGTACTGCAAACGATTTTACTCTCGTACTCAGGCGGTAATCATCTATCTACGATTACACATGTAACCGTCCGTCTCTCCGTTTGATTCCTTAGAGACAGTTCCCCTACCATTGTTTGGGTTTCTCGCTCGTGGGGTTTACCGCGTTCCACCTTTGCTGTTTCCAGCAAAGCTTCGTCACTGTGGCACTTTCAGGGATACTCGACCATATCCGAAGACTTAGGTGGTTTTTCCCGCCGTCAGCTAAGCTATAAGCCAAGCTGCCCTAGCTTATTTTTTCACTAGGCACGAACACTACGGACATCTCAGCACCGTGCGAGCATGGACTTTCCTCTACATCAAATGATGCAGCGATTACCTGAACGTTATTTCAGATCGTGTATGAGTAGTATATGCGTTTTAGCTTGCCGAATCAAATGTAACTTTTGGTATGAATTCCATGTCAATTTTTGCAGCAAATTAAATAAAATAACCTCTTTCTGTACAATCTTTTTAGTAGATGACTCACCAGCAAGCCAAGAAATATTCTCTTCATCCATTTCTACGGGGGATACTTTGTTTCTTTGTAGAATATTTTATACACTACATAAAAAGGTAACAGAGGTGATGAAAAATGAACGCTGATTTAAAATTTGATTTTCATACCCATCACGACCGATGCGGACATGCTCGCGGAACGATTCGAGATTATATAGAGGCATCTATTGATAAAGGCTTTGATATCATTGGGATTTCGGATCATTCTCCTTATTTTGGGAGCGAAGAAGACCAGCCGCATCCTCACATTGCGATGGGAAAAAGCGCATTCTCCGGATATGTAGCTGAGATTTTGAAACTAAAAGAAGACTATAAAGAAAAAATTGAAGTGCTGTTAGGCGTAGAGTCTGATTTCTTTCCCGAGCATGCGGAGATATATCGTAGCTACTATGAAAAATATCCGTTTGACTACATAATCGGCTCTGTCCATCAAGTTGATGAAGTCAGCATCTTTCATAAAACGCGCTGGGAAGGCCTTTCTCAGCAAGAAAAGCAGCGCACGAAAGAAACGTATTATCAATTGATCGAAGAATCTGCCCGGAGCAGAATGTTTCAGATTCTTGGACATATTGATGCCATGAAAGGATTCTATCCTTCTTTTTCTTCTATTCAGACAGCTGTTATTGATCAAACGCTAAAAGTGATTTCAGCACATGACATTGCCATAGAAGTGAATACATCAGGCAAAACCAAAGACTGCGGAGGCTGGTATCCTGCAGATGATATTTTGGAAAGAGCCCTGCACTACGGGGTACGCATTACATTTGGTTCCGATGCCCATGACCCGGAGCGCATTGGCGACGACTTTGAACTAGTAAAAAAGCGCCTTAAAGAAATCGGCTTTAAGGATTGGGTCTTTTTTAGACAGAAAAAAATGCAGGTAGCTTCTTTGTAAAACGGTAAACTTAAATAGACTGTAAATACAAATATGCCTGAAGACACGCAGATGAAGGAACATCGCGTGTTTTCAGGCATGTGTTTTTTACTGAGAAACTTTGACTTTTGTAGTTGAAGATAAATCTTCTCCATTTGTCTGGATCACTTGCTTATACCAGTAAAAAGAATCTTTTTTAGATCGTTCAAGCGTACCATTTCCTTCATCATCTTGATCTACGTAAATAAAGCCGTATCGTTTTGACATTTCGTTTGTTGATACACTGATTAAATCAATAGGTCCCCACGCGGTATAACCCATTAAGTCTACACCATCTTTGACCGCTTCTTTCATCTGTTCAATATGCTGTCTTAAGTAATCTACACGATACGGATCATGAATAGAACCGTCTTCTTCTACTTTGTCATGAGCTCCTAACCCATTTTCAACGATAAACAGCGGTTTGCCGTAGCGGTTATGAAAATCTTGTAACGTATAGCGCAGTCCTTTCGGATCGATTTGCCATCCCCAATCAGACGTTTGAAGATGAGGGTTTTTTACACTTCCTGCAATCATATTTCCTAGGACATTTTCTTCTTCACTTTGAGTTGTGACAGAAAGAGACATATAGTAGCTAAATGAAATAAAGTCAACGGGATATTGTTTGATAATCTCGTCATCCCCTACTTCTTTTACGATTTGAATGTTGTTTTCTTTAAAGTAACGTTCCATTACCTTTGGATATTCTCCGCGAACTTGAACATCTGTAAAAAATAAGTTCAAGTCATTTTTATGCTGAGCTAGTAAAATATCATCCGGATGATTCGTCACAGGATACGTTGTCATACGCGCAAGCATACATCCTACTTTTACATCAGGAATAATCTCGTGAGCTAACTTAGTGGCAAATGCACTCGCAACAAACTGATGATGCGCCCCTTGATACGCAATTTGCTCCGCTGACTGATTTGGAACATTTTCAACTAAAATACCGCCGCCTGTATAAGGGCTATGCGTAATCACATTGATTTCGTTAAACGTGAGCCAATATTTGACTTTGTTTTTATAGCGTGTAAATACCGTTTCCGCGTAGCGTGTATAAAAGCCAATTAGCTTGCGGCTGTACCAGCCGTTGTATTTACGGGTAAGCTCAAGCGGCGTTTCATAATGCGAAAGGGTCACTAGCGGCTCAATTCCGTACTTTAACATTTCATCAAATAGGTTATCGTAAAATTGCAACCCTGCTTCGTTTGGATTCACATCATCTCCATTTGGAAAAATTCTCGCCCAGTTGATCGAAATGCGAAGCGTTTTAAACCCCATTTCTGCGAACAGTGCGATATCTTCTTTATAGCGATGATAAAAGTCGATGGCCGTACGCTTTGGAAAACGATCGTTTACTTTGTTGTTAAGCACATCTTCAATATAATCTGCTTTTACATCCATTGAATAACCAGTTCGCTCGTCTTTTGGGACAAATCGAATCATATCTGCAGTAGACAGCCCTTTTCCATCAACGTCATAAGCTCCTTCAATTTGATTAGCAGCTGTTGCTCCTCCCCATAAAAATCCCTTTTTAAATACAGTATCATTTGTTAACATAGTCCCCACGTCCTTTTCTTATATTTTTATTAAAAATAGCATTTATTTCACTACAGAAAGTAGCTGTTCCCCTTCAAAAATTGGACCTATTTCATTGACAGACAGCACATCTAAATACTCCGTTGTGTTTGTGATGATAACCATCGTAACAGTTTCAAATCCAGCTTCTGCAATCGCATGTCGGTCAAATTCAATGAGCGGCTGCCCTGCATTTACATAATCTTTTTCTTTTACAAGTGCTTTAAAATGCTCTCCTTTTAAAGAAACGGTATCAATTCCAATATGAATTAAAATTTCGGCTCCGTCCTCTCCTTTAATGCCAATTGCGTGTTGAGAATCAGGCAGCACCATAATCGTTCCAGCGATAGGCGAGACTACGCGGTTTTCACTAGGTTTAATCGCAATTCCTTTGCCCATAATTTCTTGAGCAAATGTTGGATCTGACACTTGATGCAGCGGTACAAGTTCACCGTGCAACGGAGAGAATACGCTTTTTGTTTTACCACTTTTTTTCTCCTCTACTGCTAGAGAAACATTTTGCAGTGGTGCTTCTTCTTTGACAGGATGTTCTTCAAGTTTTATTGTATTTTTTTCTGGTTCTTCTGAAGCAATATCTTTAAACCCAAGAGTAAGGACCAAGACGGCTGGTAAAATAACGGCCCCTGCCAGCAGCGCCACAGCGACAATCAAATTGCCTGCTGCTCCGCTTGGATCTGCAAACGTAGGAATAGCAAAGATTCCGACTAATCCTCCTAATGTAAATGCTTTAAACCCATACCACCCGGCAAAGCCACCGAGCAGTGCACTAGAGGCAATAGCGTAATAAAAAGGCTTTTTCAACTTCATGTTTACTCCGTACATGGCAGGCTCTGTAATTCCGATAACAGCTGAAATAGCTGATGAAAACGCAACTTGTTTTAAATCTTTATTTTTTGTCTTCAACGCTACTCCAAAAGCCGCTCCTCCTTGAGCAAGGTTGCTGATATACATCATCGGCATCAAAACATTGTCAAACCCATATACTTTTAGGTTTTGTATCGCAATTGGGCCTATTGCATAGTGCATACCTGTCATAATAATAAGAGGCATAAGCCCTGCCAGTAAAAGCCCTGCCAGCGGACCCGCTGTTTCAAACATCCATGAGAATATACTTGCTAATCCGTCTCCCATATACGTTCCAAGCGGACCGATTAACCATAGCGTAATAGGTGCAGCGATTAGAAGTGCAAGGAGTGGTGAAAACATGACCGTAACGGTAGCCGGCATCCATGAACGAACAAATTTGTATATATATTTCAATAAAAGTACACCTAAAATAATCGGTATTACACTAGACGTGTAGTTCACGACTGGAATGGATATAAAATCGATTCCAAATAACGTGAATTCTTTTATTTTCGTAATGCCTCTCGCTGCGTCTATAAAGGTCGGATACAGCATGGCAGCTGCTAAAGCAAGGGCTAAGTATTCATTTGTTTTAAACTTGCGAGCTGCTGAAACGGCTAAGAAAAATGGCAGAAAGTAAAAGACTCCGTCCCCAATTGCATTCAGCACTGCGTACGTATCACTTTCTATGCTCAGCCATCCTAGCGTAGCAAATAAAGCGATAAAAGCTTTTAGCATACCCGCACCAATAAGAGCTGGTAAGATAGGAGTGAAAATTCCTGAAATACTATCCATTAGAAGTGAAACAACGCCTTGTTTTTGGCTGCTTTTCTCCTCGGTAGCTCTTCCACTGCCCAGCAATGGTTCAACTTCTTCAAAAACTTCAGCAACTCTGTTTCCAATAATGACTTGAAACTGATCCCCGGAAAATTGAGCGCCCATCACTCCTTTTATTTGCTTAATTTCCTCCACCTGCACCTTATTCTTGTTATGAAGATTAAAGCGAAGTCTTGTCACGCAGTGCCAAGCCTGGTTAACATTTTGTGCTCCACCGATTTTATCTACTACTTGTTTAGCCGTTTCTTTATATGAAGTCATTTATATCCCTCCTTTTTTCAATAAAAAAACCCAAACAGATCACCGCATGTTTGTAACATGCAAATGTCTGCTTGGGTAATGCCTGATCGAGTCAGTAACAATCCTCCAAAGAAGAACAATTATTCAGTTTCTACTAGATTCGTCACTCGCCAAATGTGTAGCGTTAAGTAAAGCTTTTCATCTGAAGTTAAAGACCAACCATGCTGTTTATGAAGTAAATTAGCCACTTTTTCAACAGCTTTATATGCTTTTTCATACTTTGTTTTTACAACATCCAGCAGCGTAGCATCAACTTCCGGAGAAACATGTGGGTTCTGATCCAGCTGACGTAAAACAAAAAATCGTAGATGCGTGACAAAGCGAGAATAGTTCATGGATTCTTCGTCAAGTTTGAGCTGAAAATGATATTGAACAACATCGATAATTCGATTAATCACTTCAGTCATCTTCATCGTTTCTTCCACTTTTGCTTGTACATTCTGTGCGTTTACAAAATGATAGGTGAGAAACGTTTCTTCACTTTTAGGAAGCAGCACATCAAGCCGGTCATACACTAGTCGAATCGCGTTAACCGCAGCATTATACTCTTTCGGATAAAGCTTCTTGACTTCCCAGCGGCTTGGCTGCGCGTATTCAAGGCCATTATGGCTTCGCTCAATCGCAAAATTCAAGTGATCCGCAAGAGTCAAGTGAATATTGGTGCGAAAAGGCTCACCTATTTCTTTTTCTGCTTGCTTGATTAACTCTACAGAAACCTCGAGAATTTCTGGTTTGATGCTCTCTAGAATTTGAGCCAGCGGTCTACGAATATTGGACGACTCCGCCACAAACTTTCGTCGAATGACAGCCTTATCAACTGGATCACCTTTTTTCTTTTGGAAACCGACGCCTGTTCCCATGATGACCCATTCTACATTAGAGGAGTCTTTGACCAATGCTACGTTATTATTAAATACTTTAACAAATTTCATAGATGCTTCCCCCACATCAGAACAAACGTAAAAATCCCATCTTAAAAACACATGAACACATCACGTATTTTTAACACAGGTAATGCCTGATCGAATCAGTAACAATCCAGTTTTAAGTTATTACTGAAATTATATTCTACTATGAAAGCGATGTCAATATATAAAATACTGAATTTTTAATAATTTACTAGTGAAAGAGAAATAATTCTTATAGACTATCCATCTACTTCCTTCGCTGCTACTAAATCCCTAATAAAACATCCACATTTTATTTCAACTGTGCTACATTTAACTAAAAATGCTTTCTTAATGAGGGATACAATTGTGAATTTAGATTTAACCGCTTACATAACGCTTATCTGTACATCTGGTGTTCTTAATTTATACTTGTGTTTTTACGTATTTATTAAGCGTCACCACTACAGCAATATTGCGCATTTATTTATTCTTCATACAGGTTTCACCGCTATTTATTGTATGGGTGCGGCCTTTAGCTTACTATCCGTTAACCTTGAGGAAATGAAATTTTGGACCGTTATTCAATACGTGGGCATGCCTTTTTCACCTCCTGCAGGACTGCTGTTTGTTATGCAGTATGTCGGCATAAAGGTAAGGAAAAAACATATTTTTGCGCTTTTTGTCATTCCTTTTATTAGTTTGATCATGGTCGCAACAAATGACTGGCATCACCTTCATTACCGAGTGTTTGAAATTGACCCAGTTTTGGGTGCTCCTTACATTCATCAAGAAATTGGACCATGGTACACGATTCACGGCATGTTCATCTTTTCGTCTATGTTCGTTGCTTTTTTGCTTGCCGTTTACCGCTGGAAAGAAACAGCCAAAGCTTACCGCCTGCAGTTAATTGCATTAATGGTCGGGCAATTAGTTCCTATTGTCACAGCTTTTGTCTATTTAATGGGCTTTACGCCGCAGGGAATTGATCCAGTTCCGATGGTTTTATGGGTTTCTTCTTTTTTATATTTATGGTCCATTAACTCATCGCGTATGTTTACAGTCATGCCCGTTGCGAAAGATGCGATATTTAACAGCATCAATGACGGTGTTATCGTGCTTGATGAAGCTTACAGATTAATTGAATTTAACTTAGCGTCGAAGAACATGTTTCCGCAGCTGAAAAAAGCGATGTTTGGAAAACGGTTTGCTGATATTTGGTTCACTCTATCGGGCAGTTCATTTCCTTTTACATTCGAAAATAAAAACAGCAGTCAAGAGCTGCAGCTTTTTTCTGGGGATCAATCTCAGTATACGTATCAAGTTCGCACCTCTCCTTTGCAGTATGCTAACAACAGTCACGGCTTGCTGCTTATTTTTACAGATATCACAGAGCTAAAAAGACTTCAGCTAAAGCTTGAAAATCAAGCTTATTACGATGAGCTGACGCAAATTTATAATCGCAGAGCATTTTTTCAACACAGCAAGCAAGCATTCGATGAAGCAAAAAAGTCTGCATCTTCTTTTACGCTTCTTTTACTTGATATTGATTATTTTAAAAAAGTGAACGATACGTATGGTCATTATACCGGCGATCAGGTGCTTGTACATGTCGTAAAAGCCTGCCAGTCCGTATTACCGCAAGGAGCCCTTTTTGCTCGGTACGGCGGTGAAGAATTTGTACTCGCGCTAAAGGGCTATACTATATCCGAAGGCGAAACGCTTGCCAACCAAATTCGCCGTCACGTCGAGACTCAGCCCTTACTGATTAATGAAAAAACCATTTCTGTTACGCTGAGTCTTGGAGTAGCACAAGCGAAAAAACAAGAAAATGAAACGTTAGATGAGCTGTTGAATAAAGCAGATATCGCCCTGTACGCTGCCAAACAACATGGCCGCAACCAAGTACGTATATATAAAGAGATAAAAGAAACCCTAAAAAGAACCTAAACAGCACTGTTTCGGTTCTTTTTGCTTTTGATTACTATTCTTTCATTTATCAAGTGAAAGTGGTAAAAGACTTGATTTTATCTATGTATTTGCAACTAGAGCATCCTATAAACTATATGTAGATTAAAAAAAGGAGAGATACAGATGAAGATTACACATATTCGTAACGCTACTCTAATTGTTGAATACGGAGGAAAAACGTTTTTAATTGATCCTATGTTAGCAGAAAAAGGTACGTACCCTCCTTTCCCAAATTCGATCAGACAAGATCAAAACAACCCTTTAGTGAACTTACCGATATCCGTTGAAGAAATTATTGCTGATGTAGATGCGGTTATTGTCACTCACCTCCATTTAGACCATTTTGACGATGCCGCTAAACAGGCGTTGCCAAACAATATCAAAATGTTCGTTCAAAATGAAGAAGATGCCGCAGCAGTAAAAGAAGCTGGTTTTAAAAATGTAGAAGTACTTACGCAAAACACGGTTTTTGAAGGCGTTGAATTAATCAAAACAAAAGGCGAGCACGGAAGAGGAGAAATTTTAAAGCGTACTGGTTTAGTATGCGGTGTTGTTTTTAAATATAAGAATGAAAAAACGCTTTATATAGCTGGAGATACGGTATGGTATTCCGCTGTTGGAGAAGAAATCAACACATATCAACCGGATGTCATTGTCGTAAACGGCGGAGATAATCAATTTTCAGAAGGCGGTTCTCTTGTGATGGGGAAAGAAGATATTTACGAAGTTTTTAAAGCGGCCCCTCGTGCTACGATTATTTCTGTCCATATGGAAGCTGTAAATCACTGGACGCTATCAAGAGAAGAATTAAAAGGCTTTATCAAAGAAAAAGACATGACATCTCACGTCTTTGTTCCAGATGATGGCGAGTTTTATACTTTTTAAGAGAAAAGCTGAGATAAAAGTATTCTAGTTGAATGTAAATCCGAACGAGGAATCAAGATTCTTGATGGAGAATCAACTCCGTTCGGATTTTTTCATCGGTATGGTGAACATAGGTTTCATGTATATGGGTACTTCTAGCGGTTGATTGGAGAGCAAGGCGAAGACTCCTGCGGGAAAAGCGGAACAGGTGAGACCCCGCAGGAGCGTAAGTGACAAGGAGGCTCAGCGGCCGCCGGCGGAAAGCGAAGCCTTGCACGGAAATCAACCGCGGTATTATAAGCGGTTCAGCTCATTTATTCCATTGGTTCATCTTTAGGTTAGATTCATGTAGTTATGTCCCAGCCTCTTTTAATAGTCGTTTCATTTATCAAGTAGTAGTCGTAGTAGCAACCGCTGAAGTGCTCGCAATAACCGCTAGCATAGCGGCTTGCTGGGCTTGAATAATCGTTTCAATCGTTGTATAGATACCTGTTTCGACCAGTCTAGAATCCTTTAGCTTTTCACTGATAACCAGATTAACCGCCAGCATAACATTGATGTCTTTCTGCCACTTGAAAAGTTTGTCTGTATTTAACTGTTTCACCACGTCATAAATAATTTCAATTTCAGCTTCCGGTTTTTCAAACAGTGCTAATAAGCCAAGAGCCGGGTAATGCATTGCTTTTACTTTCATACCTGCCGATTCACAGATTTCTTTTACTGCTAGGCATCTTTCAATAAGTGTATCCTCATGTAAGTTTTTATCGATTGCGAGAATATGACTTAAAAATTGAAGGTCATTCCCTCTTTTAAATCCATGCTGCCCCAATGTGGTATAGAAGTGTTCAATTTCATGCATCAAATCATCAACAGACTCGCTCGTTTCAGCTAATAAAACGGCAAGAGGTACATCACCATTTGATGTAAGGAAGAGATGCTTTTTTTTCATGCCTTGATAAATTTCTACTGACCTTCGAACCATTTCTTTATGGCTTCGACTTGACTCATTCGACAGCATAGCGGAAGCCGCGATATACGTAAATGCGCCTCTAGTAAACCCGCCATGTACCAATTGATCATATACATCCAGAAATTCATAAAACGTTTCTTTTGGATTCTCATAGCGGGTATCCAGCATGGCTGCAATCGTAAACCGCTGCGATGATTTTAATGTAGAAAACATTCCTACTTGATTTTTAATATAGTCACTTAACTCAATATAAGGCTGAAGCTGAAGCGATTTGCCTTTCACTGCATACATAGAAGCGATAGCCATAAACTGCTTCGGATCTGCCACTTTCCATTTGAGTTCATTTTTTAAGCTGATATAAAAACCTCTATACTGATCTACTTTTTGTTGAATCGTTTCCGGTAGCATATCAACACGTCCTTTATTCGTCGTTAGCTTATATACGTAACACTTCAATAAAAGTTTCAATATTTGGTAAATACGCCGTACATTTATGACAATACGAAAAAGACCCCGGAATATTCCGAGGTCTTTTTCATTCAGTTCTACCTATTAACCTCTTCCCGCTTGGAAAGAAGGATATTTTGTCATACCGCCATCAGCAAATAGTGTAATACCTGTTACGTAGCTTGCTTGTGACGATGCTAAGAATGCTGCAACTGATGCAATTTCTTCCGGATTGCCGATGTAGCCCATTGGAATCATGCTTTCTACGTCTGCACGCTGTTCCGGATCTGCGAATTTTTCAGCGTTGATTGGCGTATCGATCGCGCCTGGTCCAATGTTATTTACGCGGATACCTTTTGGCGCATATTCAAGAGCCAATGTTTCCGTCATTAGCTTCATACCGCCTTTACTTGCTGCATAGTGAACAAATAGTGGCCAAGGAATCATTTCGTGAACGCTGGACATGTTAATAACGTTTCCTTTAATGTCATTTTCAACAAAATATTTAATCGCTTCGCGGCTTCCTAAAAACGCGCCTGTTAAGTTTGTATCGATTACTTGATTCCAGTTTTCTAATGATAATTCATGTGAAGGAACCGGGTTTTCAACACCAGCATTATTAACCATAACGTCTAATGTGCCAAACTCTTTAACAGCTGTCTCTACAAGGTTCACAACGTCTTCTTCTTTTGTTACGTCGCCTCGAACAATAATTGCTTGACCGCCAGCTTGTTCAATTTCTTTTTTTACTTCTAGCGCTTCATCTTCATTGCTGCGGTAGTTTACAACCACTTTTGACTGCTCTTGACCAAAACGAACGGCCATTGCGCGCCCCAATCCTTTTGATCCGCCTGTTACAACTACTACTTTATCTTTTAAATCTGTATACATCTTGAAGTCCTCCTACTTTTCCTGCGTGATATGTCTTGTTATACTGTACTAATTACAAATACAGTTTAGGTTTTAAAAAGAGAATAAATATTTCTCTATCTCTTCTTTCTCAAACTGTCATTCATTTAAAAAGTAACAAATTCACTTTTGTCTCTTTTCGTTACTTATCGTAACTAAGAGAAATAAAGTAGTCAAACTTTTTGTTTGATCACTTTTATAATTTATTTTTATCTCTCACTTTCTTCATATTTGTTCCCAGTAGAATATAACTTCACACTTCCAACTAACCCCACTTCAAAAGTTTAAACTTTTTCCCTTGCAATTCTTAAATCAATGTATTATATTGTTGATGTATCAATTATTGATATGTCAAACAATTGTCCACAATCAAAAATATGGGAATGACAATAAATAAGTTTAACGCCTAAAAAGAAAGGAATAATGACTATGACTATAAAAGATTTTAACGAAATTGCTTTAAAACGCCGTTCAATTAAAAAATATGATCCTTCAGTAAAAATCAGCCGTGAGGAAATGGAAGAAATTCTTACAGAAGCTATGCGTGCTCCTTCTTCTGTTAATATGCAGCCGTGGCGCTTTGTTGTAATTGAAACGCCGGAAGGCAAAGAAAAATTAGCTAAACTTGCGAAATTTAACAGTGAACAAGTTCATACATCTTCAGCTGTTATTGCCGTGTTTGGTGACATGAACAACGTCGAATATGCAGACGAAATTTTCGGAAAAGCAGTAGAGCTTGGCTATATGCCTCAGGACATTAAAGAACAGCAGCTAAATTTCTTTAAGCCGATTTACGAAAACATGCCAAAAGCAGATATGAAAGACATCGTGCTAATTGATTCAGGTCTTGTATCTATGCAGCTTATGCTTGTTGCTCGCGCTCACGGATATGATACAAATCCAATCGGCGGATACGAAAAACACTTAATCGCAGAAGAATTCGGTTTAGATAAAGAACGTTATCTTCCAATTATGCTTATCTCAATCGGTAAAGCAGCGAGCGAAGGCCATGCTTCTTACCGTTTACCGGTCAATACGGTTACAACTTGGAAATAAGCAGCAGCTATTTCTGTTCATTGAATAAAGAGTTAAAAATGTGAAGTAAAAGGAGATTTTCTGATGAATAACTATCAAGAACTTACAGAAAAACAGCTTTCATTCTTTAATAGCGGTAAAACAAAAGACGTTGCGTTCCGTATCGAAACGCTAAAGAAATTAAGAGAACTTGTTGTACGTCATGAAGACGACATTTTAAAAGCAGTAAAAGCTGACCTTAACAAACCAGAATTTGAAGCAAAACGTGCAGAAGTTGGTCTTGTGCTAAGCGAAATCGACTTTGCAGTTGAAAATCTTGCAGAATGGGCAGCGCCAAAAGAAGTAGAAACACCATCTACTCATGCTGGAGCAAAAAGCTACATTTATCAAGATCCATACGGTTTAGCTCTAGTGATTGCACCTTGGAACTATCCGTTCCAACTTGCTGTATCACCAGTAGTAGGCGCGATTGCTGCAGGTAACTGCGTGGTGTTAAAGCCTTCTGAATTAACACCTCATACGTCAAGCCTTCTTGCTAAGATGTTTAATGAAAACTTCCCTGAAGAATACTTGACGGTAGTCGAAGGTGAAGTGGAAACAAGCACAGCTTTACTAAAAGAAAACTTTGATTACATCTTCTTTACAGGAAGTACAATGGTCGGAAAAATTGTGGCAGAAGCTGCTGCTAAACATTTAACACCTGTTACGCTAGAGCTAGGCGGAAAAAGTCCTACAATTGTACACGAAGATGCAAATATTGAAGAAGCAGCAAAACGCATTGCGCGCGGTAAATTTGCAAATGCTGGCCAAACTTGCGTAGCGCCAGACTACATTCTTGTTCAGCGAAATGTAAAAGACGAGCTGCTAGCTAACCTAAAACAAGTCGTAACAAACACGTACGGCGAAGATGTTTCACAAAACCTAGACTTCCCTCACGTAGTGAGCGAAAAGCATTTTGATCGCCTTAGCAGCTTCTTAACAAACGGAGATATTGTTTTTGGAGGCAAAACGGATCGTTCTCGTCTGTTTATTGAGCCAACTGTTCTTGACAACATCTCATGGGAAGACAATGTGATGCAAGATGAAATCTTTGGGCCAATTCTTCCAGTCATCGTATACGATGAAATCTCAGAAGTAATTGAAGCAATCGTAAAACGTCCAAAACCATTAGCACTTTATCTTTTCTCTGAAGATGAAGCAGTCCAAGATCACATCTTAAACAGCGTGTCATTCGGCGGCGGTTCTATCAATGATACGATTAATCATATGACGTCTCACTACCTTCCATTTGGCGGCGTTGGTGACAGCGGAATGGGTGCATATCATGGAAAAGCAAGCTTTGATACATTTTCACACGCTAAAAGCATCTTAAAACGTTCAAATAAATAATTAAAAAGAAAAGCCGAAGTCACGCGTTGACTTCGGCTTTTTTACTTCTTCATTTGTTTAGTTATCTGTTCATATTGCTCTTCCTTTTCTGTAGAAATAGCTAAATCATAAAGAATATGCAAAAAATATTTTTTATCTTGAACAAATAAATATTCTTCTTCAAAGCCTTGAGACGTGTAGACGGCAAACTCCCAAATGTCGTCGTAATAAGCTGGCCCAATGGCCTCGGCGAGATTTCCAAGCGTTTTAAGCAGCTCCATTGTAATGATAATATTACGTCTAGCATAGTGCCGGATATTAGCAAATCCATCATACAAAAAGTCTTCAAATTTTTTATCAGGAATGACCATTCGTACAACGCCGCTGTCATCAACTAAATACGAGGAAAACTGACTAACATCACAAATTTTCCGAAGAATATCGCTAATTTGGTGAATGGAGTTAATGGCCGTTTTGAAGTCATCACTTCCTAATGATTTAATCGCCATCTCGACAAACTTGGTAATAATATGAGTTGTGTCTTGAATATCGGTTTGAGATTTTCCTATATGAACATATCGATGAAAAATAGTTTGATCAATTTCATCCTGCTCTGTAAAATCTCGGTTCCAATAATAAAACAATATCGTTCCGTCGAGTACGTAGTCCCCTACTTCCCTCTCCATTTTGATCACTAAGTTATGCTCTTTGGCATAGTGAATTAATCGGCTGTAATTAACGGTCTGAATATAGCCGGATGTTTGAATATATACTGGATTTTTATCTCCTTCAGGAAAGGAAAATGGTTCGTTATGAGCAGATTGCGTTCGATGAACCTCTAGCTCTTCACGTATCGTCGTTTCAATAGCTTTTATAGATTCCGTTTTCATCGATTGAGTCATATGATTAACTTGCAGCCATTTAACGGAATGATTAATAAAGTAGACAAACGTGCCTGCACTAAAAACTGATAGCGCCGTGGTCGCAAATGGGATAGCAAAGTAGCCATCTACTTGTGAACTGTTTAAAAAGAGAAAGACAAAAAGTGTATATAAGAAACTCCCCATAAAAATCCCGAGAATTCGCTGAGTCGATTTCGAAGAAGCAAAGTTTTTTAACACGCGAGGAGAAAACTGAGCTGCAAATGATGTAAACACAACAAGCATTAAATTAAAGGTAAACGTCGTAATTGATAGAATTCCGGGCATAATCGTACTCACTAACGTATTGGTTAAATCCATGTTGATTGAAAAAAATGAAGGAACCTTCTCTCCTACTTTGCAATAATAGTCCAGAAACAGCGTCAATGCAGCTAAAAGGACAGAAAAAAGAGCATAAATTAAGGGACTAAACCATATTTGGCTATTTAGCTCATCTTTAAAAGCACGAGGAGAGAGCTGTTTCCTTGCCGCTATCCATCTAAATGTATTCATACAAAACTCTCCTTTTTATTTGTAAATCTCTAACTTTTTTCTTAGTTCCCTAATTTTTTTTGGTTATGCTTATACAATGGAAAAAAATCTATTTTTTAAAATATAGGTACACAAAGCAAAAATGAAATTGACACATACCTCATTAATTTAATCTAAAGATGCACAAATAGGATACATGAGTTGAATGAATATATAAAAGCTATGTTCACCATACAAATAAAAAATCCGAACGAGATGGATTCTCAACTAAGAATCCATCTCGTTCGGATCTTCCTTCAACTAACCTACTTTTATCCCAGCCTCTTTTTACTCTTATCGTTTTACCAGCCTCGGCTCGCTCCACCGCCTCCAGAGCTGCCGCCTCCCCCTCCGCGAGGACCGCTGCCGCCGTTGCCACCGCCACCGCCTCTTCCTCCAAACATCACAAGGAAGTTTAGCAGAAATTGTGTAATGGCTCCTTTAAAAAAGACGAAGTCGAGAATAAGAAAGCCCACAATAACAGCTGCAATCAGCAGCGTTTGAAGGGTTGAGAAATGAACACCGCTATCGGAAGGCGGAGATGCTTTTGGCACTTTTTGTTCAAAGTCTGTTCCTAAATCATACTCTTTCACGACTTGGTTATAAACAGCTTTGTATGTGCTTTCTAGCGCCGTATCGTATTTGCCATTTTTTAAGTTAGGAATAGCATAAGAATCTAAAATTTCTCCCGATTTGATATCGGTGATAGCTCCTTCTAACCCGTATCCTACTTCGATTCGAATTTTTCGTTCTTTTTTAGCGAGTAAAATAAGAACGCCATTGTTCAGCTTTTTATCACCGAGTTTGTACTTTCGAAACGCTTCATTCGCGTACTCTTCTACATCCGCATCACCTAATGAATTCACGGTAAGAATCGCTACTTGAGCTTTCGTTTCATCATCCAATTTTCTGCCCATTTGATTTATTTCAGCTTTTTCCTGATCGTTTAATAGATGAGCAAAATCTTGAGCGTAAATATCGCCTACCGGATTTGGAATATCAGGTGCAGCAAAAGCAACGCTTACCGTATTACATAAAAGAGACAATAATAAAGCAAACGAAGCAAGAAATTTCATCACTTATCGCTCCCAAAATCAACTTTCGGCGCTTCTTTTTCTTCATTTGTTACTTCAAAATATGGCTTTTTTTCAAAGCCGAACGTACCCGCTAACATGCTTTTAGGAAATCTCTTAACTGATTTATTGTATTTTGCAACTTCATCGTTATAGTCTTTACGCGCTACAGCGAGTCGATTTTCCGTTCCTTCTAAACTGTCCATTAAGCTTCTGAAGTTTTCATTTGCTTTTAAATCCGGGTATTTTTCAACCACTACGAGCAGGCGGTTTAATGCGCCGCTTAACTGTTGATTAGCATCAGCTTTGTCTTCAGGAGTTTTAGCTCCCGCTAGCTGCGCTCTTGCCTGAGTGACCGAATCAATTGCTTCCTGCTCATGCTTAGCATAGCCTTTAACCGTTTCCACTAAGTTCGGAATTAAATCAGATCTTCTTTTTAGTTGATTATCTATTTGGGAAAATTTATTATCTACATCTTCCTGTGCGCTAACGAGACTATTGTAAGAGCTCACTCCGTAAATCACAACAATTCCTAACCCTAAAATCACAACAATCGCTATCCCAATGAGCGTAGCGATCAAGCCTTTGTTCTTCAATATACTACCTCTTTTCTTCATCAAAATTATGTATCTACTTACTAGTACGAATCACGCTCTAAAAAGATTCATTTTTTACCAATTTTATTTATAGAACGTATAAGTAAGACATCTCCTAACAATCAATCCCTCTATAAGGTGAGATGCTGTTCTCTACCTAGTCTTTCTATCAATTAGCACATGTAACCTTCTCGATTTTATCTTGTTTCATAATAGAAAAAAAGGAATACCTCTTGGCTATTCCTTTTTTGGCTTAAGACCATCCTTCAATTTTGTATGCGACTCGGTGAAATTCAGGAACCGTTACAAATTGATAGTCGTTTTTTATTAAATACTTAATAAGTTTTGGCAATGAAGCAACAATTTGATCCCGCGCTCCGCTGCCGTATCGATCCCCATCGTGCATGACAATAAGATTCTTTTTTTGTAGATTTTTAATCGTATGTTTGCATATGGCCAATGGATCTTCTTCACGCCAATCCTGGCTATCTACATTCCATAGAACAGACGTCATTCCCAATTCTTTAATAGCAGCAAGAGCTGTATCATTTATCGAACTGTAAGGTGGACGAAACAGCTTGGGAGAATAACCGATGATTTTCTCTATTTGAGCATTTGTAGAAATGATTTCTTTCCACAATTCATGCTTAGAAAGAGTTGTAATATCAGGATGACTCCACGTATGATTTCCAATTACGTGCTTTTCTCTATGAATACGTCGGATCAGCTTTGGAAATCTTTCTACTTCCGAACCAACGACAAAAAAGGTCGCACGTACATTATATCTCTTTAGAATTTTTAAAATAGAAGCCGTGTAAGCTGAGGGGCCATCATCAAACGTTAATGCAACGTACTTTGGTGAATTTTGATTCATGTTTTCTCCCCTTATATAAAATAGAAGAAATAAACCCCTCAATTTGTGGGTGTAAGCTGAGGGGCTTTTACGACGAGACAATTTTTAAGAGATGATGTTATATCTTTTTCTGCATGTAATAGCGCTATAGGTAATAGATTTGTTCAAAAGAACTCGCCAAGTAGTCAAATCCACGAGGGCGCAGTGTTTCGAACTGCTGAATAATTTTTATTCTTTCCTCTGATCCTCCTGGGAGATCGTAAAGTTTCGTCACGGGCTGTCCACTATTTAAATATTCAATGATTCTAAACAGCATGACGCGAAAAGCATGTTTAAATTCCTTATATTCATCAGGAAAACGCTTCTCCAGCGCTTTATATTCAACTAATGTTTTATGCATATGCATAAACGGAAGCTCTTTCCATTCAAGAGAGAGGATAAGAACGTCTATATTAGGATGTTTTTTAACGAAACGATAGTGATTTCCCCATTGTTCTTTTACTTTTCGCTTAGACATACCGTGTTCTTGGTGATAAGCAACCGTAGAGGAATCTAAAACAAATTGTGCACCATTCTTATATAAACGATATCCAAGCTCCCAGTCTTCTGCCCCGTAGCCGACAAAAGTCTCATCAAAATAGCCGGATTTCTTTAATTGCGCTTTTCTTACGGATACATTTCCACTTAAAAATGCGATATACGGTAGCGTAAATCCTTCAAGTCGCTCTCCGAAATGTTTTAGCCCGCTGTTAAGAAAATAACGATTGGGAAATGATAAACGTTGAAAACGGTTTGTATCAATATCTTCTTTTGTTACAAGAGGACAAGGAACATTTGAATGCTGCTTCGTCTGTTCATAGTTTTCATACAATCTTCTATACTCAGGATCCCTGCCGACCAGTTCTTTTAAGTGCGCCATTTGATCTTCATTATAGTCTGGCATAATAAACGTGTAGACTCCTTCATAATGCATAGCTCCGGTAACCACAAGATTGGATTCATGCACATGATGTTTATAGTGATTTTCAATAAAAGGAGGAGGAGCCAGCATTTCTCCGTCTAAAAAGATTAAAAGATCTCCTTCAGCATGATTAATTCCTATATTACGTACTGAGGAACGCCCTTTATTTTGTTTCATACGGATATACTTAAATTTGAACGGGAGATCCGCTTCTTTTAAAATGTCGGGCGTATTATCAGAAGAAGCGTCATCCACTAAAATGACTTCATACTCAGCTTGAGGAAACGTTTGTTTTGATAAACTATAAAGCGAAAGAGAGGTTTGATGATACTTATTATACGTAGGCATAATGATACTAACTTTAATAGGATGTTTGTGATTATTTTTTATGCTCATTTTATATAATGAATTGTCTATTTTACTCCTTTTGTTTTTAGGCTCTTTTAAGGGTTTAAGATTCTTTTCTTTCTTTTTAATATAGTATTTTCCATCGGAACGGTTGTAATAGGAATCATATAATTCTATTTTAATCATCCTTTCTTTGTTTTTCCTCTATATACTATTCAATAAATGATCGGGTGCTTGTACAATATATAATTTTTTTTAGAAAAGGCGTATATAATAGATTCGGGAACTTTGGTAGATCGTTCTATTGAAGTAGAAACACATTCTCTTATCATAAATAAGTGTTCTACTTCTCAGTATAAAAAAGCTGCTTACAACTTCATACGTCATAAGCAGCTCCCTTTTATAGCTGATTTCCATATACTCCATCAATATTCGCAACAGCCGTTTGATCAAATATATCTGCATCCATATTTGTATTTTTCATTCGCGCACAAGCAGCTGAAATGTCTCCATATGTTGAGTTGATTCCAACAGATTTAACATCCGCTGTGTGTCCGTTGTGAAGAACTTCTCCAAAATTCATCGATCCGTTTCTCGCCATACCATTAATTCTCGTGTTACAGATGTTAATAACTCCTGCCATGACCATACCACCTTTTCTTAAAATGAATTCGTACATCGTATGCTGTGACAAGCCTATGTGTGAAAAGTTTTCAAGAAGTGAAAAGCAAGGTACAAATACTAGTGAAATTGTTCATTTCACCCTGCTTCACCCAAAGTTTCCACATGTTTTTATGCTTTTTCTGTTACAATAAATGCATAAGTTATTTTTCATCCATATTGTTTGAAGGAGGATACGTAATATGGACGAACCAAAAGATATTCAACCTAAAGTAGAAAAAAGTTTCGAACTGATTGGCAAGAAGTGGACAGGATTAATCATTTATGTACTTATGAGCGGTCCTAAACGCTTTAGTGAATTAAATGAAAGTATACCAGCCTTAAGCAGAAGGCTTTTGACAGAACGAATTAAAGAGCTTGAAGACCACGGAATTGTTGTCCGAAATGTCATTCCAGACCGCCCTATTCGTTCTGAATATTCGCTGACTCAAAAAGGAACGGAGTTAGGTAAAATATTAGGGCCGATTAGCCAGTGGGCAGAAAGCTGGGTCCAAGATTAATAAAACTACTCCATAGAAAGGATGAGCATCATGGCAAATGTTCTCTATATTACTGCACACCCTTTAGCTGAAGACGAATCACTTAGCATGGCTGTGGGGAAAGAATTTATCGACGTATATAAGCAAACACATCCAGAAGATGATGTGGTTCATTTAGATTTATATCAAGCAGATATTCCATACTTAGATGCAGACGTATTTAACGGCTGGAAAAAGCTTCGTTCTCACTCTTCCATCCAGGATTTATCAACGGATGAACGATTAAAAGTGGGACGATTAGCCGAACTAGGAGGACAGTTCGTACTCGCTGACAAATATATTTTTGTCACGCCAATGTGGAATTTCTCTGTTCCTGCGATTATGAAAACGTACATTGATGCGATTACCGTGTCAGGTAAAACCTTTACATATACAAAAGAAGGCGCTCAGGGATTGCTTAAAGGAAAAAAAGCGCTTCACATTCAATCCCGCGGAGACGTGTATTCAGAAGGCCCTGAAATGGCGAGAGAAATGGGCCACCGCTATTTAGAAATCATGATGGACTTCTTTGGAATCGAAGCGTTTGAAAGCATTATTATCGAAGGGCAAGTAAAATTCCCGGATCAAATTCCGCAAATTAAAGAAAACGCACTCCAAAAAGCCCATTCAATGGCCAAAACGTTTTAAATTCAATAGAAAAGAAAAAGACCTCGAAGCAGATCGAGGTCTTTTTCTTTTCTCTTCCCTCCCTTATATTTCCCTTGAAATAATGATCACCTTTCTGCTC
The DNA here is from genome assembly GCF_042787735.1 of Priestia sp. YIM B13490. Lineage (NCBI taxonomy): Bacteria > Bacillati > Bacillota > Bacilli > Caryophanales > Bacillaceae > Priestia > Priestia sp. YIM B13490. Next base: position 638,012 of record NZ_JBHZOT010000001.1, on the reverse strand, counting down.
ACTTCACGCTGAAAATAGATTTAAAGGAAAGATGAAACGCTGTTATTTTTTGTTACTATTAATAACGCACGAAACAAAAATATACGATTTTTCTTTTTTATTTTTTAATTATCTACCTTCAAAAAAGATAGTTCTTCTAAATGAATAACGTTTAAAATCATGTTTTAAAACAGAAATAAACCTTTATTTTTAAAGGGTTTAGCCACAAAATCCAAAAGCGTAATACTCTTAAAACCGTTTGTGAATATGATAAAATCCAATAAAAAACCTTTGACTAAATTTGTTACGTAAGTTACTATTAATAACGTAGTAGATGTTTTCGAACATATTATCTTTAATTCATGAAACAACATTTATATATTGAAGACAGAAAGGTGAACAGAATTATGGCAAAAGTATTATATATTACAGCAAACCCTAACGATGCTACGCAATCATTCAGTATGGCTGCGGGAGATGCATTTATTAATGAGTATAAAGAAGTAAACCCAACGGATGAGATTGTTCACGTTAATTTATACCAAGAACATATCCCTCACATCGACGGCGATGTATTCAGCGGATGGGGCAAACTTGGAAGCGGCGCAGAATTTGACGCGCTTACTCCTGAAGAACAGCGCAAAGTTGCTCGTTTAAACGAGTTAAGTGACCAATTTGCTCAAGCGGACAAATATGTATTTGTTACACCAATGTGGAACTTCTCATTCCCACCAGTGATGAAAGCATACTTAGATGCTGTAGCAGTAGCTGGAAAATCATTTAAATATACAGCAGAAGGTTCTGTAGGTCTATTAACAGATAAAAAAGCGTATCATATTCAAGCAAACGGCGGTATCTACTCTCGCGGCCCTGCTGGTGAATTAGAAATGGGTCACCGTTATATGCGCATTATGATGAATTTCTTCGGCGTTCCTTCTATCGGAAGCCTATTTGTAGAAGGACAGGCTGCAATGCCAGATAAAGCACAAGAAATTAAAGAAGACGGCATTGCTCGCGCTAAAGAAGCTGCACGTACGTTCTAATAACAAATATAAGCACAAAAAAAGGAACATCTCCCCGTGTTCCTTTTTTTATGCTTGCAATTATATCTTTGCTTCCTCGCGCAGCAGCGAATAAACATATGTATCAAACGGGATTCCGTTTTGGAACAGGTATTCTCTTAGCGTCCCTTCCTTTTTAAATCCTAATTTGCTCAACAAGGCGACAGATCCACTATTTTGCGTAAATACAATCGCTCCTATACGATTGTATTGAAGTTCGTTGAAGCCATAAGAAATCGCTTCATGAACAGCTTCTGTTGCGTATCCTTTGTTCCAATACTCCGGAAAAAGAGCATAGCTTACGTTTGCTTTCTTATGCCCAGGAGACCACTCTTGAAACCCTATTGTTCCAATCAGCTTCTCTTTTCCTTTTAGCTGAATCCCCCATTTAATTAATTGTTTTTCTTCGTAGCCTTTGGAAAAATTCTTAATGATCTCCTTCACTTGGTTGATCGATTCTAAAGGTTTTTGCCCATAATAGCGCAGCACCTCTTCATCAGAAAAGCATTCTAAAATCTCACTGGCATCATCTTCTACAATTTTTCTTAATATCAGACGTTTTGTCTCTAATTCCGGAAACATTTTCTTCCCTCTTTTCTGCGCAGCTTATCTATCTACGGTAAACCATACTATTCTCCTCTCAACTAGCAATATCCTGCTAAAACCCTACCCGGGAGGACTCATTTCCTATCCAAATAGTCGATTTACAGCGGAGATAGTGGTATTTTATATAGTGGGCATAAGTTGCTTTTTATCAACACAGAGGCGGTGAACGCATAAATGAACCAAGATAAAGAATTGCTGTCCACGATACACGCTCTTCAAAAAGAACTGCAGCAAGAAAAAGAAAACCGTGCGTATATGCAAAAAGATATGGACGAACTAAGAAGCGCTTTATTACAATCAGAACAAGTAAAACAAAACTTAATTGATCAGCTAGAAAAGAAAGTCGATTTGATTTTAACGTTGATTCAAAAAGGAGACGCATAAAGGAATGGATTTTTTTAAAAACAGCAAAATACTATACACTATTGTGGCACTTGTTATTGCCCTCATCGCTGTATTTACCAACAATTCGCCCATTTCCCTCATTCAGCAGCATGAAAATTCAAGCAGTACATCGAGTAGCACATCGGACACTACATCAAGCAACCAATGCTCTGCAGAGACTCAAAGCGACAGATTATTTACCGGCAAAGAACTTGTCTTACAAGAAGGAAATGATAAATATGGATATTGCCATATTGTCGCGCATATGCAAAAACCAGGCGTTAACAATTATCAAGGTAAAAGCCAATTCAGCAAGTATTTAAATGAAAAACAAGCGATGTCTGTTGCTGAAGAAGTCATCAACGAAGGCGAAGACGGCACCAACAATAAATCTGGCAACTACGTTAAAGAAAAGTATATTAATTCTTTAAACCAAGAAGTTAGAGTTGTGTATACTGACTACAGAGGCAAAGACTACGACTACAGCGTAACGACCATGTATCCAATTGGTCATTAATAATAATGCAGTTAATAAAAGCAGGCGCATGCCTGCTTTTTTTATTTTACCTCTATTTATAATTTACACCTTTAAAAAAGTCTCTGTAAATTTACAGTAGCACTTTTACCTCTTGGACATATTCTGAATATAAAAAAGAAACAGCCCCTTGCTTCTTTTTTAGAAAGAGGTTAAAAAATGAGTAACAAGTATAAAGTTAGAAAAAACGTATTGCATCTTACCGACACGGAAAAAAGAGATTTTGTTCGTACCGTGCTAATACTAAAGGAAAAAGGAATATACGACCGCTATATAGCCTGGCATGGCGCAGCAGGTAAATTTCATACGCCTCCGGGCAGCGATCGAAATGCAGCACATATGAGTTCTGCTTTTTTGCCATGGCATCGTGAATACCTTTTACGATTCGAACGTGACCTTCAGTCAATCAATCCAGAAGTAACCCTTCCTTATTGGGAATGGGAAACGGACGCACAGATGCAGGATCCCTCACAATCACAAATTTGGAGTGCAGATTTTATGGGAGGAAACGGAAATCCTAAAAAAGATTTTATCGTCGACACCGGTCCGTTTGCAGCTGGGCGCTGGACGACAATCGATGAACAAGGAAATCCTTCTGGAGGGCTAAAACGTAATTTTGGAGCAACGAAAGAGGCACCTACACTCCCTACTCGAGATGATGTTCTCAATGCTTTAAAAATAACTCAGTATGATACGCCGCCTTGGGATATGACCAGCCAAAACAGCTTTCGTAATCAGCTTGAAGGATTTATTAACGGGCCGCAGCTTCACAATCGCGTACACCGTTGGGTTGGCGGACAGATGGGCGTTGTGCCTACTGCTCCGAATGATCCTGTCTTCTTTTTACACCACGCAAATGTGGATCGTATTTGGGCTGTATGGCAAATTGTTCATCGTAATCAAAACTATCAGCCGATGAAAAACGGGCCATTTGGTCAAAACTTTAGAGATCCGATGTACCCTTGGAACACAACCCCTGAAGACGTTATGAACCATCGAAAGCTTGGGTACGTATACGATATAGAATTAAGAAAATCAAAACGTTCCTCATAACCCGTTCTAGAAACAGCAGTATACAATCAAAAACAGGTAAATCCCTTCCCTTCTGCCATAACTTATAAGGCCACAAGCATCGTAAAACTCACTGTTTCATTTCCATTCACCATAAAATATAGTTAATCAACCATAATTGGGCTGTGAATAAGCTTCATATAAGGCCCTTGGAACATATGAATAAGTTATCAAAGCTTTATAAAAGTTTTATAAATGAAGGGAAGATATCAAAATGCATAATAACGTAAACGCACCTTTTAGTTCTAATGAAAATATGCCATTCTCACCTGCTATGGCTCACCACGCCTATACAGCTCCTGCTTATGAGCACATGATTCCACACTGCGGGTATTCAATGCCGGACTATGGATATATGGTTCCTGAATGTGGATATGGCGTTCCTCACCACGGATGTAATGGTTTTGCCATTATCATCGTACTGTTTATTTTACTCATTATTATTGGTGCATGTGGTTGCGGTTTCTGGCACAATGAGTGTTAACCTAAAAAACTCCAGTATAAATACTGGAGTTTTTTCATGTCTTAATAGGCGGTAGGCACCTTCAGAATTCTATAGCGTTTCATCCAAATCCAGGGGTCTCAGCTTTTCTTCGATTTCTTTGCGCTTCGGCTCTAAAAATGGCGGCAGAGCTAATCTTTGGCCCATCGTTTCAAGCGGTTCATCGGTCGCAAATCCAGGTGTGTCCGTTGATAATTCAAATAAAATGCCGTTTGGTTCTCTGAAATAAAGTGCTTTGAAATAGTATCGTTCTACTTTACCGGAATTCGGCAGGCTGTTTTCATTTAATCGAGCTGCCCACTTATTGTATTCTTCTTCATTTGGAACACGGAATGCAACGTGATGAACGCCACCGCGCCCTAAGCGAACTTTCGGCAAATCGGGTCTCGTTTCAATATGAACTTCGGCTCCGCTTCCGCCTTCACCTGTTGCATAAACCAAAATATCTCTATGATCTGCTGCAAGAGATGGATAAGAACCCGCGTAGCGAAATCCCATAATATTTATCAGTACGTCAACAGTTGGTTCTGACGTACCCACGGTTAGCGTGACCGGTCCTAAGCCGATAATCGCATGTTCTAATGGAATGTCTTCGCGCTTCCACGGCACGCCTGCTCTTACCCCTTTTTCACCGTTGTCCGCAACAAGAAGCAAACGTGTACCTTCATAATCTTTAAATGCTAACGTATCACGATTAGCTCGTTTAGCTATTTCTTCATATTCCACTCCATACTGCTCAAAGCGCTCTTTCCAAAAGTGTAAAGAATCCGTACTTTTAACGCGAAGCGAAACAGTCGAAATGTCAGATGCACCTTGATGCGTTCTTGCAAGCCCCGGAATATCAAAAAACGTTACTTCCGTTCCTGGCGTCCCTTCTCCATCTGCATAAAACAAGTGGTAAGACTGAGTGTTATCTTGATTCACCGTTTTTTTTACTAATCGCATACCTAAAACTTTGGTGAAAAACTGATAGTTTTTCTCAGCTTTCCCCGTCAAAATAGATACATGATGCAACCCTAACAATTCCATCTGCTCCGCCTCTTTTCATAATATATAAATTTTTAACTTCTACTAAAATTATCTTTAATTTAATTATCTTTAATTAAAGATAATTTTAAAGGATATACAGCCTGTTTGTCAATAACAAGAAAATGTTGTGAACATAAAAAAGAAACTAAACACATAGTTAGTTTCTCTTTATCTTCCCTTTAACAAACTGCTGATCTTTTCCAACAGCGGTTACTTTTTAAGCATGCGCTGCACATTTTGCTTCATCAGCTCCGCAATTTTTGTTTCATTTTCACGAGACGTCTGCTCTAATTTTTCTATGACTAACTGCTGTCTTTCGACTGAATGATTTTGACTTAGCTTTTGTTTGCCTTCCATTTTGCTGATGTCGATTTTAAACCCAATGATTCCTTTGCTTAAACCATTCATATAAGCAGGATCAACGTCATTTAGTGTATATGTACTGCTCGGGCTTTCATATTTCTCCACCATCTTCCTCAGCAGTCCAAGCAGTTCTGTTGGTTCTTCAATCATTTTCATGGTGCCGTACACGTGAACAGCTTCATAATTCCATGTTGGTACAGCTTGATTCGTTTCATACCAAGACGGTGAAATATAACAGTGAGGCCCTTGAAACACAACTAAAATTTCTTGATTTTCAGTATCTTTCCACTGCAGATTCGGACGAGCAAAATGTCCGTATAAAGCTTTTTCTTTCCGGTTTAACATCAGGGGCAAATGGGTAGCATAAGGCTTTTCATTATGATACGAAAACAAAGTGGCAAATCCATTGTCTTCAATAAATTCATACATTATTTGTTCCTCATTCACTTTAAAATACTTTGGAATATACATCGGCGCTTCTCCTTTATCTCTTATTTAGTAAAAGATATAATACTATACGTGTTTGCAACAGCGTCAGTTATGAACTTTTTATGGAGGTCAGCAAACATTTAACCATCTATGAATGGATTTTTCAAGAAGCTTATGCTACACTGCTGCGATGTAAACCGCTGCTTTTTTATATGTATTTATTTAGCACATAATGCAATTAGATACATGTTTGTTAAATAAAGCTTCAGAAACTCAAAAAAGAAGAGCTTGTTTAAAACAGCTCCTTTCTCACGTTTATCTATACAATTGAGGATTTTTTTCTCGTTTGATAGGTCCGCCTTTGGCTATATGCCACTCAATGACGCAGTCCGTCAAACGATCGTATACGTCGTCTTCTAAATACGGATCTTCTGCCGAAGTGAGCAAGGTGTGAACATCGGCTTTTATTTCGGCTAACATAGCTGTGCTGAATACGTCCGGATCATTCAATACGTCTAGTATATATAGCACCAGCATCTCAAATCCGCCGTCCCAATTGGCATTCCCGTTGCCTTGAGCTTCACAGCGAAGCTTTTCAATAGCTCGAATGACTTCTCCTTCTACGATATCCGACTGCCCATTTCTCGAGACATAGTTTAACCATAGTTCTTTTGCTTCGTCAAAATACTTCATTCTGCACTCCTTCTTTCAGAATTTTATTCCTTTTTATGTTTTTGATTCATTGCCGTTCCAAAAGCAACACCTAAGGACGTTCCGATCGCAATACCGAAGCCAATGTTATCCATTAGCATCCCAAGAGAAGCCCCCATCGCAACGCCCAGACCTAGTCCCGGTCCTAGATAATCTGTCTTTTTCTTTTCTTCAGACAAAAAAACCTCTCCTTTTTCTACTATTTTATTGATACCTTTTATACGTAAAAACTGCGCTGAAAGTTTCATAAAAATGGAAAAAAGCAGTCGCTGTAACTGCTTTTTATTTTTAGATGATGAGCTGATAAATGGCCTCTCCGAGCAGCAAAACTGACGTAAGTATGCAGATCACCCCAAATACGTACGTCGTTTTACATGCAGAAAAATACAAACAACTCAACAGGGAAAGGTATCCAAAACTTAAGAAAAGGGCATTTTAAAAGTAACGAAATTTTGCTTACTTAAAAAGGATGGATTACATTGACACCAAACCAACAGGAATACCTTAAAAAAATACATAGCATACAAGAAAATCTAGCCAAAACGTGGGCTGAATACTGGCAGCAATACTCCACTCCAGGCTCTTGGCAGTTTTGGGTTACCTTGGGGGCTTTCATTTTACCTTTAGTCATTCTCTATTTTTTAATTGATCGAAAAAAAGCCTTTCACTTAGGGTTTTATGGATTTAACGTGCACGTTTGGTTTCACTATAGTGACACCGCTGGAGTTTATAACGGGCTGTGGACGTATCCTTACCAAATCAACACAATCATACCCGTAAGCTTTAGCCTAGATGCTTCGCTTATTCCTGTCTCTTTTATGCTTCTTTATCAATGGACAATTAACCATCATAAAAATTACTATGTATATGCAACTGTTCTTTGTTTGTTTTTTGCTTTTATTTTCAAACCGCTATTAACAGGGATTGGCTTTTTTCAGCTGCATGAATGGGCTACTTACGGTTATTTATTTGTATTTTATCTGGGTGTAATACTGCTATCAAAATGGATTACCAATCTGTTTCTTTATTTTGAAAAACAGCATTAAATTTGATAAGTGTCATCAATAAAAAACGTAAGCATCTTCAAAAGACCTTACGTTTTTTTGATTGTTTTCTTACTAGTTGTCTGCCTTCTCAAAAAATAGAGGGCTTTTCTCATTGTTAATTTAGAACATGCTGCATCTAGCAATAATAAAACTTCTGTTAGCAGCAAAAATCTCACTTTTTCTAAGCCCTGCTTAAATTAGCGTTGTATAAGTCCATTAAACTGCTTAAATCATCCAGCAACGGGCAGTGACCTACGCCTTTCATAATTTTTAACGTCGCATTTTCCCCTATGCCTTTCGCGATGTCAGATGCATCTCTTGTGGAAACCATCTTATCTTCATCGCCTTGAATAACCATAGTAGGAATCGTAATTTTTTCCACCTCTCCTGTCCCTTCCACAACACCATTAAAATCGTTTGAAATATTAAATCTCATGAGTGCGTAATTGATATCAATTAAATTTCGCTGCTTGATCGTTCCTTCTAAATATGTTTCAAATTGATCAGCAGACGGCTTATTTTTTGTATATAAAAATTGACGCAGCATCATTTTTAAAAACCATGTGTTTTTTGTTTCTTTTGCGTTTTCTACCATTCTAAATGCTTCTTTTACTTCTTCTTTGGTTTGTATAAAGTTGTTAGGAATAGGCAGTTCTAGGAACGTTCTTCTTGGAATGGGGTAGCCTTTAATGTTGACGGAGCTTAAGAGAATTAAATTTTTGGCATCATTCGGATGATCAATCACATATTGCATAGCAACTGCTCCTCCTAATGACCACCCGCTTATTGTAAAAGCAGACAACTTTAAAGCATCCGCAAACAGTTTGACATCATCTGATAAGTCTTTGATTGTGTGGATAGGTGTATGATAAGTGGAGTCTCCAAATCCTCTTAAATCGATCGCATAAGCTGTGATATGTTCTGGAAGTTCATTCATTAACACATCCCAGTTAAGGGAAGAGTTCATGTTTCCGTGAATTAACAAAAGCACCTCTTTTCCGCCTTTTTTCATTCGGTAATTTACTGTTTCTCCATTCGGTAATTCTACTTTTGCTTGTTCTAAAACAGATACGGTCATCGCTATTTTCCTCTTTTCTTATATAATTAGAACGATCGGTAGCATTTATTTTTTAATACCCTATTTATCAAGATTTAAGCAGTTAGAAAGAAGTTGTGCAAAAGCCAACATAATGCTATGTTATTCTACTTGCTAAAAAAGACAGCCAAATATGCGATTCGGCTGCCTTTTTATAATGAAGAAATATACGAATGAGCAACAAGGCCATTACTTTTTCGGTGCGTCTAATGCTTGATAGGCAAGCTGATATTTCCCGCCTTCAGCCACTTCTGCATGGTACAGAGCTTTAAGAGCAAAGTTTTTTTCAAGGCTGTGCTCTTTCATCAGTCCATTCAGCTTACCTTGCAGTTCCTGATTGTCTTTAATGAGCTGTTTCATCTGTGATTTTAAATATTTCATGGTGTTTTCCGCTCCTTTCACTTGATGAATATCTATCAAGTATATCACTTAAGGATAGGATAATGGTAAAACGACTTACAATTAAGCGATTAAATCTGTACAGCTCTGTTCTTTAAGCGTCCTACAAGCGGAACGACGATGATACCAGCGATAACAACTTGCATCACATTCCCCGGTATAGAGCCAAGCGGAAGGATCCAGTTATGATAAAGAATCACTTCGGCAAAATAGTAGCCTACGATTTTTACAATCAGCGCAGCAGCAACTGCCAGTGTGTTCACAAGTGCTCTTTTACCAGGTGCTTTTTCTGAGATAAGACCTGCTAAAAAGCCCATTGCCCCTACGATAATAAACGTAAACGGCGCCCATGCTGTCCAGCCGGAGATGAGGTCGAATAACCCCATTCCAAAAGCCCCGGCGATGGCTCCTGTCTTTTTGCCGTAAATAAAGGCTGCTATAAAAAGAGGAACGTTGCCTAAATGGATGAGGCCTCCGTTACCCATGATTGGAAGCTTGATGTTGATAAACATTGTCGCTACAAACGTCAGTGCGATAAAAAGTGCATGCATAGATAAAGCTTTGATTTTGGTTGATTCTCTTGGTGAGTATGTTGAATTCATCTGTTGACCTCTTTCTTTTTTTACTACTATCATACTCCTAATTACATACTTAATAAATACGTAAAACTATTTATTTAGTAAGATATATCATTCTAGCAGCACAAAGGGATTCGCCAACTTCAAAAATTGTCCTATCCGTTCTTAAAAAAATAAAGCTGCTTCTGCTTCCTTTAGCAGACTGCGGCGCCTACTTTTTGTTATGGTAAAGAGTCTGTTCGGGCATAATATGAGCAAATCGTTCTTTTTCAAGAGTTGACGAAGGCTGATAAATATGAGAAGTTATATGTTTGTAGAAATGAATGGAATAACCTAGAATTCCAGCGGAACCTGTTACTATAATTGTACTGATATTGACCAAGTTCGTTCAGATTGTGGCAGTCATGATTTTTACATACAGCAAGCAAGTTATAGGAGGAGCAAGAATGGATAATAACGATATTTTAATTAGATTACGATATGCCTTGGATTTAAAAAATACAGAAATGGTAGAGATCTTTAATCTTGGCGGAGTAGACGTAACAAAAGAAGACGTATTAAAGATCCTTACGAGAACGCCGGACGAAGAAGACGAGGATGCAGTTCATGAGGACGAACACATCACGTGCAGTAACAATATGTTAGATTCGTTTTTAAACGGTTTTATTACCTTTAAAAGAGGAGAACAAGACCCTAAACCAGGGCAAGCACCTCCAGCGCCGGTTCAAAGCAATCAAAATATGTATAACGTCTTATTAAAGAAAGTAAAAATTGCTTTGTCCCTAACCAGTGAAGAGATGTTAGAAGTATTCGACGACGGTGGCATACGTGTATCTAAAGCAGAATTAGGTGCTTTATTACGAAAAAAAGGCCACAAAAATTACAAACCGTGCAAAGAGAATTTTGCACGAAAATTCCTAAGAGGCTTAACCGTACAATATAGAGGATAAAATGATACACACTTTTTCAAATCAGAGTATCCATTATGAAATACGATATAAAAATCGAAGTTCTTTTGCGATTAAAGTAGACGGATACGGAACGGTCGAAGTCCTTGCTCCTAAAGGAACGTCTACTGAACAAGTACGGATGTTATTAGAGAACAACTGGGCATTGATTCAGCAAAAAATAAACGAAATGAAAGATAGAACGCATGGACCAAAGAAAAAAGTCTATGAACACGGAGAACGCTTTTTGTATGTAGGAAAAAACTATCCGATACAGATTCATCACGATTCGACCATTACAAAGGATTCTGTAGTGTTTGAAGCGAACACGCTTCAGATTTATGTCAATCAGCACGACGATGAAGCGATAAAACAAGCGCTCAAACGCTTTTACTATCAACAATGTAAAGCGCTAGTAACCAAGAGTATCTCCTCCTATCAAAAACATTTTAAAACAAAGCCGCGCTCCATTTCGATTTCGGATAGCAAAAAAGCGTGGGGCACGTGTGATTCCAAGCGTCAGCTAACCTTTAACTGGCGGCTGGCAATGGCACCGCAGCACGTCATTGATTACGTAGTCGTTCATGAAATGTGCCACATGGTTCACATGAATCACGACCGGTCGTTTTGGCGTCTTGTCGGGAAAATTATGCCCGATTATCGTGAACAAGAGAACTGGCTGGCAATGTCAAGCTGGGAAATGACGGTGTAGTACCACTAAATAAGAAAAGAGCAGGAGCCCCAGAGGCATACTGCTCTTTTTTTATCTTTAACTATAGCGATATTTTCGTAAATCTTTTAAAATAGAAATTTCTTTTAACAATTCTTCTCCGACATTTGTTTCTAAAACCATTTTTCTTTCTAGTTCTTTGTCAACCAATCGCTTTACGGATAAGACGTCCGTTCCTTCTAATAAAATCTCTTCTTTTGAATTAAAGTGTTTATGAGCGACTAGCTGCATGCCGTAAGAATTATATAATAACGTGTAGCCAGCGATACCTGTTGTGGATTGATACGCTTTTGAAAAACCGCCGTCAATAACAATCATCTTTCCATTTGCTTTGACCGGGTTTTCTCCTTCAATTTCTTTGACTGGCGTATGACCATTAATAATATGACCATGATCAGGATTTAATTTAAATTCTTCCAGGATGTTTCGGCAGACTTCCTCATTTTCCCGTAAATAGTAGTATGGATTCTTCTTCTCTTTATGCGTTGTTTTATCACTTATAAAATATCTTTCAAACGTCGTCATTGCGCGTTTCCCAAAGAGTGATGAATATTCTCCTGTCCATAGGTACCAGACCATATCTGTTGCCAAATCATCCGTTTCTTCAGGATGGGCAAAAGCCTCTTGCAAATAATGTTCAAACACATCAAGCAAGTTGCGGCCTGCATACGTTTTATCTTCAATCGTCATTTTTTCCATGTTTCCTTGTTCATCTAAAGGAATGCAGCCGTGTATTAATAAGTTTCCGTTGTATTTCAAATAAAGGCTGCCTTTTTTCATCAGAAACTTCATATGTCTCGCCAGCTTTTCCGAATGCTGCACAGAAAGCAGCAGTCTTTCCATTACCTGCTCTTCTTCTTCTAATAGCTGATCAGGCTGCGCCGGATTAATCGTTGCAAAGCAGCTGTTTTCTAGCTGATACGTGTTTCCGTATATCGTAATTTCATTTTTATCATAATCAATTTTTTCAAGCAACAGCCTTTCTGACATATTAAAGAAAGGACGTCTTTTTATAATCGGACTTTCAAGCTTGAATTGAATCATCGCAATGGCCTGATGAATTTTCGTAATTTGTAGTCGCTCGTGATCGGATAGTTTATCACTTGAGCTTACTTTTGGTCTAAAAGCGGGATTATCATCATAATATTTCTCCGCCAGGTTAAGCAGCGGTCTCAGGTTAATGCCATATACGTCTTCAATAATATCTAGATTGTCGTATCTCGCGCAGATACGAATAATATTGGCAAGACACACTTTCGAACCCGCAAAAGCCCCTAGCCATAGCACATCGTGATTTCCCCACTGAATATCAACGGAGTGATAGTTAATCAGCGTATCCATAATTTTATCCGGTTCAGGTCCACGGTCATAAATATCCCCTACTACGTGCAGGTGGTCCACAACCAATCTTTGCGTCGTATAAGCAAGCCCTATAATAAGCTTATCGGCTTGTCCTAGAGAAATAATCTGCTGAACAATCTTTGTATAGTACTGTTCTTTATTTGTAAATTCATCCGTTTTATATAGCAGCTCTTCAATAATGTACACAAATTGATTTGGCAATGCTTTACGCAGTTTAGAACGCGTGTATTTAGAAGAAGCGTACGAAATGAGATTAAGCATACGATCAATGATTTCTGTATACCATTGATAGAGTTCCTTTTTGTTTCGAAACTGCGCTTTAATTAACGGTAATTTTTCTTCAGGATAATACACTAATGTCGCAAATTCATTGATTTCTTTGTCAGATAATACATTTTTAAAAAGGTCTTTAATTTTCTCTTTTACATTTCCCGAACCGTTTCGCAGCACGTGCTGAAAGGCTTGATATTCGCCGTGTAAATCACTGACAAAATGTTCGGTCCCCTTTGGCAGATGAAGAATAGCTTCAAGGTTAATAATTTCGGTTACCACTTTTTCTTCCGTATCATACTTTTGTGCAAGTAAATCTAGATATTTTGTGTTCAAAACTATGTATCCCCTTTCAACGTTCACCATTTAATATAATCACCGTTATAATCCTGTAAGATAAATTGTGATTATAATGTTACGTACCTCTTATTTAACTCTTTTCTCTCCATGCCTCACCTCTTTATTTTAACCTATTTTACGTATAGGTAAAATGGTATAAAGTCTATTTGTCTATAAAGATTAACCGATCTTGCCCCCTTAAAGATGACAGCTAGCTGGTAACTAAAAAAACCTGCTGATCTCAGTCAGCAGGTTCGATACATATGAAAGAAGCGCACATAATTAAGAAAGTTTACTCCGACCTCTATACCATAGCAGATTTTTTCTTCCCCGGCTGTGAGAAAACGCACAGCGCCAGACCCTTTGTGGTGGTACGATAAAGATGACCTTTCTGAGACAGGAAAAGTCATCCTTTGTATTATATAAGAGTCATCATTCTGTTGAATCTCTGTTCTTTTACGTTCAGAGATTTTTTCTGTTGAATTTGTTGGATGACGAGAAAAATCATCACATTAATATCTGCTGATACCTTATCCACCCTAATCCTGACCGTTTCACTATTTCAGCATATCCGGTTTTAAAAATGTTCTCTGAACAACAAGAGTTATATTCAATAAGTACATAATGTAAAATACGAATACTCTATTTATGAAAATAGATTTTATAATAAAGAAAAACGCAGCGCAGGCAATAGGCCATGCTGCGTTTTTCTCTCTATATCTCAAACGATCTCAAACGAAAAAGATGGTTGTTGTAGAGTGTTCGTACAAATGCAGTAATTTATTCAGCTTAGTGAATATTATTCTTTCTGAAATTACCGCCTTTAACTTCCGCTACGTCATATACCGTAACAAAAGCCGTCGGGTCAATTTCGTTGATAATTTCTTTCATTTTGCTTTCTTCCAAGCGGTTGATTACGCATGTGATTTCCTTAAATTTTTCATGAGAATAACCGCCGTAAGCTTCTTTGTATGTAGCGCTTCGACCTAAACGATCACGTATTGTCTCTACCATTAACGCAGGCTGAGAAGTGATAATCTGGAAGGTTTTCGATCCGCTTAACCCTACTTCTACGATGTGAATAACTTTGGATGCAATAAAGTATGCAATTGCAGAAAGAATCGCGCCTTGCAGACCAAATACTAATGAAACGAAAATAAATACAAATGCATTTAAGAATAAAATAAGATCACTTGTTCCAAACGGCAGTTTTCGAGAAAGCAGCACGGCCAGCATATCGATGCCATCTAAGGCCCCGCCGTTACGAAGTGCAATTCCCATTCCAAACCCAAGGATAATACCGCCAACAACGGTTACGAGTAGTGTATCTCCTTCAATAATTGCTGGAGTGTGATGCATGAGGCTAGTACCGACAGCTAATGAGACAATTCCGAGGATGGAAAATATGGCAAAGCTTTTCCCAATTTGTTGATATCCTAACCATACAAAAGGAATGTTGATAACGGTGATGAGAACCCCAAGTGGCAAGCCAAATAGGTTTGAAGCGACGATGCTAATCCCTGTTACCCCTCCATCTGAAACATGGTTTGGAATTAAGACAGTTTCTAAGCCGTAAGCTGCAATAATTCCTCCGATAATAACCATTAATGCTCGGAAAGCAATTTTTAGCCGCTTAGGCCTGTGATGTTTTTTAGTTGTGTTCATATAATTCCTCACTTTTAGATGTTTTTTACTATTTAAGTTTACCACAAACGTTCTCTTTATTTGAACTAAGGAGGCTTACGTATCGTTTTTTAGCTCACATAGTGCAAACATAGAGAAAAGAGAAATTCTAGCTGTACAGACTCTATCCTTGCAATAAGTCCCTATTTCTGTTAAGTTTAAGAAGAATTATTTTTGTTCGGTAAAGATTGATAAGTTACATAACTTTCGTCTATAGATTTGAGCAAGGATAGTAACACAATGTGTGCGTGTCACACTAGGAGGCAACAATTATGGAACAAGGTAAAGTAAAATGGTTTAACGCAGAAAAAGGTTTTGGATTCATCGAACGCGAAAACGGAGACGATGTATTTGTACATTTCTCAGCAATCCAAAGCGAAGGCTTCAAATCTTTAGACGAAGGTCAAGCAGTTACATTTGACGTAGAACAAGGTCAACGCGGCCCTCAAGCTTCTAACGTTCAAAAAGCGTAATCCATCATAAATATAAAAAGACAGACTCCTTGGAGTCTGTCTTTTTCATTTCCTTGAAAATGTCATAATAAAACCCTATCCACTGAGGAATAGGGCTTATTAATACAAAAATAGTAATCGGTAATACAAATGGTAAATTCAGTATAGCATAGTATAGACAAAATCCAAACTATAAATCAATATTTATTCATGTTTCATTAATTCTTCTTCAAAGAAAAACGTACTTGGATATTTATCCACTGTATAAGAGTATCTTTTCATGTTTTTTACATAATGGCTTTTTAAGATGATCACTCTTTCATTAGATGCTTTTATATTTACAATTTCTCCATTGGAAAATAAGCTTATACTCATATCCCTCATCCTCTCTCCTATCAAAAATAATCAAATTTTTAACTTTATTTATCGGGAAATATAATGTACATCTCTTAAGGCTAATCCAGCGAAGGTTAGTTACTTTTGATACCTTCAGGCGTATGTGTACTCCTAAGGCATACAGTTCTATAACCATAAGGGGGGTTTTTCTCTTTTTTTGCGACACGGCATTTTACATATAGGTAAACCTTCATTAATAGCATTCTGTCACAAATGTCTCTACTTATTTTTTAAGTAATCTTTTTAAATTATTAAAATCCAAAGCAAAAAGACCCCTATGTGGAGTCTTTTTTAGTTTTAATTATGCTACTTTATGAACGTTAGCAGCTTGTGCTCCACGTTGGCCTTGTTCGATGTCAAACGTTACTTTTTGACCTTCTTCTAATGATTTAAAGCCTTCACCTTGAATAGAGCTGAAATGTACGAATACATCGTCTCCGCCTTCAATTTCGATAAAGCCGAAGCCTTTGTCTGCATTAAACCATTTCACTGTACCTTGTTCCATAATTGTTGCCTCCTGGTGTGGAATACTCCACGCTTGTATTACTACCCTTGTCCAACCATACTATCTTAAGATAAAAAATTCTATGGAAGACATTTCTCTTCTCTCAATCTTATACCGAACAAAAATAATTAACTTAATCGTAACATACAGAATCAAAGATAGCAAATACAGGGAATGGGATAAATGATTGAATCATAAAAAGAGCCTTCTCTATGTGATACAAGGAGAAGGCTCTTTTTAAGTGTTCATATTTTGCGCAGCAGTTAATGTAGCGCCTGCTGTTTATTTACTTTATTTTTCTGTTTGCTCTGTATTCCACCATAATGAATCTTTTGGATTTTCAACCGCTTCATTGTATTCAGATTTAGAAGCAACCGTTGGGTATGAACCTTTGAGTGATTTTCCTGCCGTGTTCGCAAACAAGAATAAAATCACGAAAAATCCGATGATGCTCACAATCGTTAAATAGAACGCTGGAGCCAAGTGATTGCCCGTTGCGTGAACTAACCATGTCGCAACCAATGGCGTCGTTCCTCCAAAGATAGACACTGAAACATTAAACGTGATCGCTAATGTACGGTAGCGAATATCTGTGTAGAACATTGTTGGCAGCGTTCCTGGCATTGTTCCTTCATACGTAGCAAGTAAAACACCTAGAATAAGAATACCGATTGAAACAAATACTAAACCATTTAAGTTGATTAAATAGAACGAAAAGGCTGACAGTAAGCTCAATCCGCCTAAACCGATTAAGAAAACTTTCTTGTTTCCGATTTTGTCGCTCAGTTTTCCAAACATAAGAGCAAGCGGCACCATTAAAATCATAACTGCCGTAATTAATACCGTACCAACTGTGTTTGATAAACCAATAATTTCATTCAAATAAGAAGGCATGTACGATAATAGCATATAGTTTGTGATGTTAAAGAAAGCCACGGCTACGAAACAAACAAACACATCTTTTTTGTGATTTTTTAAAATAGAGAGGAAGCTTTCTTCTTCAACTTCGTCTTCATTGGAAAGTTCATTTTCAAAAATAGGTGTTTCCCCTAAACTTCTTCGTAAATAAAAACCAATAAGTCCTAAAGGCAATCCTAATAAGAAGGGAATTCTCCAGCCCCATGAGGCCATTTGTTTATCCGACAGAATAAAAAATAGTAAGCTAGCTAGCAGTGAAGCAAGAATATAACCAACAAGTGTACCGATTTCTAGTCCACTTCCAAGCACATTTCGCTTATTATCTGGAGACGATTCTGCAATATACACCATCGCACCAGCATATTCACCACCAGTTGAAAAACCTTGAATGATTCGTGCAATTAATAAAAGGATGGGTGCCCATATACCGATTTGATCATATGTAGGTAACAACCCAATGAGTAATGTGGAAAAGGCCATTAAAATAATGGTAGTGGTTAAAACGACTTTCCTTCCTAACTTGTCCCCAATTCTACCGAATATAACACCGCCTAATGGACGCATTAAAAAGGCAATCGCAAATGTGGCAAATGTGAACACTAATTTGAGCTGATCATTTTCAACTGCACTAAAAAAGTTTTGACTAATAATTACGGCTAAATATGAATACAAGCCAAAGTCAAACCATTCCATCGCGTTTCCTACTCCTGTAGCAAAGACGCTTTTTTTAGCTTTGTCAATATCTACGACGTTAATTTTTTTCTTATTAAACTTCATTTCATTACGTCACCTCCGCGGTATACGATTATACAAGACTGAGTAGCAAAGTCAAATTTGACTTACTGTATTTCACACTTAAATGTGTTGTAACTCTCTTTATTTTTAAGTAAAAAACAAAAACTATTCATGTGATGTTAAATATTAAAAAAGGTTATGGCTAAAGGGATTGAAGCCAAAAAATACTGAGGAAGGAACGCTAACAAATAAATGAATTAAAACCAAAATAAACTTTTTTTATTTCAACGTACAATTTATTGCTATTTAAAAAACGATTTTCACCTAAAATAGGGATCGTTTTCGATGGAATTACAGTCGCTGAAATAGTAACTTGTCGTTAAAGATAGCGCATTCACAATGTTATTGGTAGCAATTTCCACTCAGGTTATCTGACAATTATTGTTACAACCCATTAGATATAAGCTTTATTTTTGTAATAGATACCCTGTTTCAATTACAAAAATTATGTAGCCTTAAAATAAATATAAAGCTCGTTCTAACAAGTGCAGCAATGGATGATTCGGTCCATAGAATAAAACTTTAAGAGTTGGCTGGGATCGAGGGATAAAAATTCAACTCCTTTCTCCGTATAATCGTTCGTGGCTTCAAGTAAGTTTTCTACTGTAAAAGCAAGCTGGTTTACAGTGTTACTTTTGGCATATTCTTCAACTTGCGTAATATGCCAGCTCCACTCCCTCACCACGCTGTTTTTCCGGATAGAAAGATACTCTCTTTCTTCTCTTAGATACCCCATAAGACGAACTTTAAACCTAAATACACCCGTATAGTTTTGAATATAAAGATTCACAATTATTACATTTTTTTACATTAGGTAAACGTTTTATCTGCGTTAACATAAAAAAATAGACCTTCGCTTAGAAGAAGATCTATTTTTTTACTCGCTTTATTTTTTAGTAAGGCTGCCATTTCGCTCTAAAACAGGGACTTCAATATCTACTGTGTTTGGATATTTAACTCCAAGCCCTGTATTTAAAGCCACAACCGTTTCGTTTTCTTTGATCCATCCTTCTTCTCGCAAACGGCGTGCAGCTAGAAATGTAGCCGCGCCTTCAGGACAAATAAACGAACCTTCAAGCTGCGCAACCTTTTTTTGTTCTTCCACAATCTTATCTTCATCCACCCCAATCGCACATCCATTTGTATTGTATACGGCTTCTAAAACTAAGAAGTCTCCAATTGCTTTTGGTACGTTAATACCAAAGGCAATGGTTGAAGAATCCGGCCAAAATTCAGATTCTTGTTTTCTTTCATTCCATGCTTTTACAATAGGCGCACAGTTTTCAGCTTGTACCGCAACTAAACGAGGAAGATCACCTTTAATCCAGCCAAGCTCTTTTAATTCATTTAACGCTTTATAGATGCCGATTAAACCAACCCCTCCTCCTGTTGGATATAAAATCACATCAGGAAGATTCCAAGAAAACTGTTCAGCAATTTCCAGGCCCATTGTTTTTTTACCTTCAATTCGGTACGGCTCTTTAAGCGTAGAAGCGTCATAAAGACCCCAGGCTTTAATAGCTTCACCGACAATTTTACCCGCATCGCTGATGAGTCCATCTACCAAGTAAAGGTCAGCGCCAGCGACAGCGCACTCATTTCGTGTAATAACAGGCGCATCTTTTGGCATCACAACAGTTGCTTTTATGTCAGCGCGTGACGAATAAAGCGACCAAGCGGCTCCGGCGTTCCCATTTGTAGGCATCGCTAACTGTTCAACGCCCAGTTCTTTTGCTTTTGACACCCCTACAGCGGCGCCTCTAGCTTTAAATGATCCCGTTGGAATAATGCCTTCATCTTTCATATATAAGTTTGGAATGTCCATTTCTTTACCTAGCTTAGGCATTTTTATAAGCGGAGTCATCCCTTCNATTTGTAGGCATCGCTAACTGTTCAACGCCCAGTTCTTTTGCTTTTGACACCCCTACAGCGGCGCCTCTAGCTTTAAATGATCCCGTTGGAATAATGCGTTCATCTTTCATATATAAGTTTGGAATGTCCATTTCTTTACCTAGCTTAGGCATTTTTATAAGCGGAGTCATCCCTTCTCCTAAGGAAACGACGTTTTCTGGATCTTCTACTGGAAGCAATTCATGATATCTCCATAGATTCGGTTCTCTGCTTTTGACATCTCCTGGACTTAGATTGTCTTTCAGTCTCTCTAAATCATACGCTACTAATAAAGGTGAGCCACATTCACATAATTGATGTTTTTCTTTTGGACTATATTCTTTTTTACATTTAGGACAATATAAGTGAGAAACATAACTAAACGGCATCATACACACTCCTTTAAATTCTGTAAACATACTACCCTATATATATTATAATTTATATTATTTTTATCAGAATTGTAAGGTATGATTTATCCATCATTTTATTGAATATTAATAAAAGCCTAAAAACCCCTGTTATAGTAGGGTTTTTAGGCTTCTTTCCACTTTGTTTATATTACTTTTTTAGATTTCCCCATCATTACCTCATCTGCGGATATGAACTTTTGATAGTTCTCTCCCTGTTCCTAAACAGATTTATTCATACTTTCTTTCTTAAAGATTCCTATTAACAGCGTAACAAGTCCTATTAAAAAGAAAAACGGAAACAATAACATCATTAATGCAACTCCCGCAAAACCTTCTTCCTGGCTAATCGCAAACAAAATCGAAACGACCCATGAGAAGAATGGAGCTATGATCAATATGGTTGTTGTTCCCCACACTATATATTTTCTTTTTGCTGATTTTCCTTGACTTAGTCCGCTTGCAAACATCAGACCTACTACTAAAACCGTTAACGCAACTCCAATTGCCATTTCATCACCGCCTTTAGCAGCTATTTTATTTCTGACTTTACAGCGTTTTCTTTTTTGCCTCTTGGACGGAGATGAATGCACTTGTAATAACGAGTAAGATCAAACCTTCTCCGATAATCATCAAACCTTTTATTTGAATGTCTAAAGCATCAAATCCGCTTATTTTGGCAAAAGAGTAAAGAAGTAAAAATAAACCGAACAACACAGTAACAAAGGAAATAACAAGGGCAACTATTCTTTTGTTAAACGCAATACTTATAAAAAGGAAGACCGTAAATACGATACTAATGGCCATACAATTAGTTAGAATAAAAGACATAAACACCCCCTTAAATACCTTTTTATTTCATTAACCTTACTCAAACCTAAATCCAATCCCACCATCTACAATAATATTTTGACCCGTAACAAAAGAAGCGTCATCCGAAAGAAGCCACTTTACTGCTTTTGCCGCTTCAAGCGGATCACCAATTCTGCCTAGCGCGTTTAGCTTTTGATAGGATTCATTGAGCTTTGCTTTTTCACCTGAAGATAGATTTGAAAATCTTTCTTCTAACATAGGCGTACGAAATGCACCCGGGCAAAAAGAGTTAATTCTTATATTTTGATGGCCATATTCCTGAGCAACTGATTTCGTTAAAGCGATCACACCGCTTTTTCCAGCCGCATATACGCCAGTCCCCGCTGAACATAAAATCGCGTCCATTGACGATGTATTCACAATGATACCGCTGTTTTGTTTGGTCATTACCTGCAGCTGATACTTCATACAAAGCCATACACTTTTTAACGTAACGTTAATTAAATGATCAAAGTCCTCTTCTTTGAATTCATGTGTAGCACTAGAGGAAGCCTCAGTGTTAGCCGCATTGTTAAAGCCCACGTCAATTTTTCCAAATATAGAGTATGTTTGGCTAACAAGGTTTTTAACATCTTGACTATTCGTTACATCGGTTTTGATAAAAAGAGAGCGAGGAGACCACTTTCTTAATCTAGAAAGAGCTTCTTCTCCTTTTTCACTATTTCTAGAAGCGATCACAACATGCATGCCCTCTTTTGCGAGTAATTCCGCTGTTGCTAAACCAATCCCCGACGTTCCACCCGTAATAATACCTACCTTTTCTTCAAACATATCTTTCTCCCCTTTTGCGTTTAATAAGATCTCAACCAATTAAATTTAGCAACATTAGTCATAAGAGTTATTCAGCTTTGGAGAGATTAATACCTGCTTCGGAACTCTAAAAAGAGAGTGAGACCACAACTAAAGCAATTCAACCGCTAGAAGCACCCACCCACATAAACGAAACCTACGTTCATCACAACAACAAAAAATCCGAACGAGTTTGATTCTCCATCAAGAATCTCCATTCATCGTTCAGATTTTTCTTTAACTAAAATACTGTTGTTGCAGTCTCTTTTGATTAGCTACTAATCTGATGTTGAGAAACTGATAAAGTAGATTTTCGATTCCATAAATAAAAGGCATATCCGCTTAAAAATAAAAGCAGCGCGTAATTAACAAGGAAAGAATCGTTAGCGTCGACAGGGCTTGTAAACTGGAGAAAATTATTTAAGCCGTGGAATGCAATCGTAATTCCAATCGATTGACCGTTAACGATCAGCAAAGCCAGCACCAACCCAATAACAAATGCAAATAAAATTTGAAAAATTGTATTT
The DNA here is from genome assembly GCF_042787735.1 of Priestia sp. YIM B13490. Classification (NCBI taxonomy): domain Bacteria; kingdom Bacillati; phylum Bacillota; class Bacilli; order Caryophanales; family Bacillaceae; genus Priestia; species Priestia sp. YIM B13490. The sequence goes on along the minus strand of NZ_JBHZOT010000001.1, from coordinate 615,337 downwards.
GCTACCGATTGACCGCTTAGTATATTCAAACTGTGCGTAAAGGCAAATAGAAACGATGATAGAAGAACCGCCACTTTATAGCTTTTTGCTAACAGCAGATTAAGGATAAATCCTCTAAATACCATCTCTTCTACAAATGCTATGACTAGAGTTTGGGTAAGCAAAATAAGAACAAGATCAGCAATGGAACTTCCGTGTACACCTTTGTTTCCAATGAGGATAATAAGCAAATACAAAAGAAGCGGAGAAAGAAACAGGATTCTCGTTCTAAACGACATGTTTTGTTGAAAGGAGAAAAAATGCGGCCACTTTTTTGTTTTTGTTAGATAAAATACTATTCCAATCGCCAAAGGGACGATTCCTAAAAACTGAAGATAATGTGCAGCAGGATGCGTCATGCTCACGTATGCACCGTTTACCACAAACCAAAAGATAACTAAGATTTCTAGGCCAATAACTTTCCACAAAAGCTTTGACTTGATCATCACTACGCCACCTTTCTGCTTTAGGCTTCATTGATAACCTATACTATTCGTTTTAAGGATTTTATATGTTTTCACTCTTTTACCCTTGTTCGTAAAAGTCCTTTTTGATATCTCGCAAAAGTTTTAAGATACCTTTATAAAAACAAGCAATTAGCATTCCAGCCATGTTGGTTACCATCGTGATTGTAAGATTGCCGATAATCAGGCTAAGAAAAGTACCAAGAAACATGATGCCTATTCCGATATAAAAACCTGGGTGAAGCAGTTCATCGTCGTCTTCTTTTTCTTCTTCCCGAATATTTATTCTGCTTTGTAATGCAACATCACTTTTAATAAATTCATCAATGGTTGTTCCATAGATGTCCCCTAACTTTAAAAGATGCTGAATTTCGGGATAGCTCTGATTATTTTCCCACTTATGTATGTTTTGTACAGATACCCCCACTTGCTTAGCAACCTCTTCTTGAGACATTTTTTGTTCTTCTCTTAGTTTTTGTAACTGATTTCCTAACCTCAACCCATTCACCTCTATGACTATAGCAGCGTGTAAATAAAATTTGCTTGCACTACATTTTCTCGTTTCCTACAATTCTAACATATTGTGGTAAAAATGAAAGAAACAGTTAATAAGGCGTATACCAAAACCTGAAATGCCGGTAATAAAAAATAGTGAGAATTCTCATGTGTAAAAAATGAAAGAATGCACTTTTATCTCCATCCTTTTATTGTTTATACTAAATAGTGGATTGTACGAACGTAGAAATAAAAAAGGAGGCAAAATAACGATGGAAATGCTGCTTATTTATATATTTGTTATGGCTCTTATTGGACTCATTATTTGGAGAAAGATGAAAAAGAAAAATAAGCCCATTAAAAAGAATGGACTTGGTATATTAGCACCTATTTTTTTCATATTGATTGCATTTTCCCTTAGTCTAAGTCAGCTGATGCACATACCGGGCCAGCCCTTTCACTTACCACCCTACTGGGAAATGCTGATTGCTGGTGTATTAGGTGTTATATTTGGACTTATTATGCTTAGCCAAACGGACTATGAAGTAAGAGAAGACGGCTTCATTTACTCAAAGCCAAATAAAAATTTTAAATATGTGATTATTGCTATTATCTTCATAAGAATGGCTTTGAGCCAGTACTTTAAAGGGTTAGATTCGATAGACTTCGCGGTCTTAACGATGACGCTAGCCTTTATATATATTGTTATTTGGAGAGTTGGCAGCTATCTAAAATTTCGTAAATTAAACGGTGATAATTACAGCGTAAATGCTGGGTAATCATCAATATGAATGGTCCTTCTTTCTGCTTGGAAAGAAGGATTTTTTGTCATAGGGAGTAAAAGTACCGCCTGTTGTGTAAGACAATAAATATGTTGTATAATGCAATATGTGTTTTTTATAACGGTAGTCTATATATAAAAATAAAACAGATTAAATTAAAAATGTACCTGGTCATCCACTGTTTGATTTACAGGTAGATTATGAAAGGAATCATACTATGACATTTATCAATTCTGTAACAGGCCCAGTCAACGCGTCAGAACTAGGGCTAACGTTAATCCATGAGCATATGCGCGTTCGTTCTGAATCTGTTCACGCACAGTTTCCTCATTTATATAATGAAAAACAAGAAATCGCAAAAGCAGTCGAACAAGTAAATCGCGCAAAGAAGCTCGGAGTCAAAACCATCTGTGATCCTACGGTGATGGAACAAGGGCGAGATATTCGTTTTATTGAAAAAATTGCCCGTGAAACGGACACTCAAATCATCGCAGCTACGGGAATTTATACGTATAACTACATCCCTACCCATTTTCAAACTCGTAGCATTGACTATATGGCAGATCTGTTTGTTCGAGATATCGAAGTCGGCATTCAAAACACGTCGATTAAAGCAGGCTTTTTAAAATGCGCTACAGATGCACCTGGCGTAACGGCCGATGTAGAAAAAGTAATGCGTGCCGTCGCACGCGCTCATAAAAAAACGGGCGTGCCTATTATGACCCATTCACACCCTGCAAGCGGCACAGGCTTAAAGCAGCTTGATATCTTACTGGATGAAGGCGCTAATCCGAATCAAATTCTGATTGGACATACGGGAGATACGGATAACCTTGAATATATTTCAAACATTTTAAATCAAGGGGCTTTTATCGGAATGGACCGCTACGGTTTGACAAGAGAATGTTCAACTGAAAATAGAAATAACACGGTCATTGAGTTAGCCAAACAAGGATACTCAAACCGCATGTTTCTATCACAAGACTACTGCTGTACAATGGACTGGTTTCCAGAAGGCGTAATTGAAGAACGTTTTCCAAAATGGTCAATGAGCTTTGTGTTAGAAGAAGTCGTGCCGGAATTAAAAAGAAAAGGCGTAACCGAACAGCAGATTCAGCACATGCTTTTTGATAACGCCCGCTGTTGGTTTGAAGGAAAGTAATTGAGATAGTCTTTTTCATTACTACTAAAACCCCCACTGTCTAAGCCTACAGCGGGGGTTTTTACGCGTATTATTTTATATGCTTACATTAACCAGTTTTTCTTAATAGCTTTTGTTTTTCTTGACTCTTTTTCACCATAAAGTGTACACCACACAGGCATAATCCAACGGCTATTCCTACTGTCAAATTTGTAAATACCGTTAACAAAAAAGTCGTGAGTAAAACCAGCGAATGAAATGATCTTTCTTTTATCACTTTTGCAAACTGTTCTTTTTTACTTATATTCCACGCTACGACCATCAAAACTGGAGCGAGACTGGCAAGCGCCACGTATGAAGCGTACGGAGCGAGCACTAGCAGCACAATCAACACAAAGATAGCGTGCGTGATTCCTGCAATTGGAGAGGAAGCGCCGTTTTTAATATTGGTAACCGTTCTTGCAATTTCTCCTGCTGCGGGAATACCTGAAAACATCGGCGTTACCATGTTTACGATTCCCTGGCCAATCAGTTCTTTTTTGCTGCTGTGCTTTGATTTTGTCATTTCATCTGCAACGCGAGCTGTCAGTAAAGATTGTAACCCTACAAGTATAGCAATGACAAATGCAGAAGGTAAAAGAGTGACCACCCTCTCCACTGTTATATCTGGAAACGCTGGCGCCGGGAAATGACGAGGTATCTCTCCGTAAATGGAACCAATGGTTTCAAACTGATTTGCAAAGAAAAAAGATGCCAAGCCCGTTGATACAATAATTCCAAGTAAATAAGACATTCCCAGAGACTTAGGTGAAAAGTAAAGAACAATTAAAATCGTAGCTAAGCACAATCCTGCTGTAGCGATACTATAGATGCTGATGAAGTGTAAATTACCAAAGATCTCTTTTATATTCAAATGAAAAAACTGAAATTTGTCAATCGCGTGCAACCCAAGGAAGTTTGGTATCTGCCCGCTAAAGATAATCAGCGCGATTCCCGACTGAAATCCTATAATAATAGAGGGCGGAAAATACTTGATTAAAGCTCCTACTTTACATAGCGCAAAGATAATGAGGAGAATTCCGGACATAAAGCCGGCAATTAATAAGTTTTCATAGCCATATTGCAACACAATCCCTAATAAAACAGGAACAAATGCACCGGTAGGTCCCGCGATTTGAAACCTACATCCACCTAAAATAGCAATTAGCAAGCCCGCTACAATCGTTGTATAAAGTCCTGTAACAGGCGATATTCCAGAAGCTATCGCAAATCCTAACCCTAAAGGTATAGCTATAATGCCAACAACAATACCCGATAGTATATCTTTCTTCAAATGCTGCAAGGAATAATTTCGAAAAACCTCTAGATTCATAAGTGTACATCAGCCTCCATTTTAAGTAGTGAGGTTACCCATTCGTATTTTCGTCATACAACCTTATTGATCTTTCAACCATTCAAAATAAGGTGGGCTACTCGATTACTTTTATTTTAAAGGAGACAACTTACAAAAAAATAAAGAGGAAATTAGAAGTTTCTTAGTGAGTTATTAAAATTTTCTTAAAAATTCGCGTTATTTATTCTTTTAGTTATTTTTTAGATGAAATTAGGTAAAACCTATATTTCTATATATCAGCCAAGACAGTTAGACCCTATAGTAGCTATAGAGTCGATGTGGCTAGACTGTACTTAGTTGGGGAGAATTTTTAAGGTCGAATAGACGACAGGGCTACCTCCATTGGTTTAACTATATTCGAATCCATAGGGCGCTTGGTTGCATAAGTCGTATTGATCACAAACTTGAACACTTTAAAAAAGTTGTCTCGTTTAGTGTTGACATATCATAGTTACTATAAAACACGTTATCGGAATCCTAAAAAGATATATAATACCAGTTCTTGTGGATCTTTTCTATTTCATCAAACTTCAGACCAAAATCGCCTGATGAAGGTTTACGGTTGTGTGGGTCATACACAAAACCTGAGAAATGGCCGAAGAGCCCAAGATTTGTAAAGAAAAGTACGGAGGTTGCCTCTCCTTTGGTTTCTACTGCGACCTCATCTCGACCTCTAGATACGCTCGCATACTCTTTCGGTAAATCAACTAGAGATGAGAGGTCGGGTTCATTGGGTAAAAAATTGAACGATGGGTAGTTGGCTTCATCCGGTTTCAGGATACCTTTTTGTATTTTAGCTGCCACTTCTTCTCTCTTCTGCTGATGGAGTTTAAAGTTTATGTCTAAATTAAGCTGCTCAAACGGAATGAAGAACCACAGCACAACGGTTATCACTTGAATGACTAAAGGCAGCCACTTTCTACTGCTAAACAGATAAATTCCTGTCCACAGCGTTAGTAGTAAAAAGAAAGGAATGACAAAGAATAACCATATATACGGACTTACGTATTTCCCTATCCGATCATCTAAATCCCATTGAAACAGTGACAATAAAAAAACAAGTAAACTACTACATAACGATAAAATTAAGGTTAAATGACGTTTCACATATTTCCCTCTCTCTGAAATAATTCTTTTTTAACCTTCATTCTTTATAATTCGTTATTTACTATAGTTCTATGAATCCGCTTTAAGAATTCTCTTATTATTCTAGAAAGACCATTATTAGCGTTATAAAAGTAGCCAAAAGAATAAGTTTTGTAATGCGGAGGAGCAAAGTTAACGACTACATATTGATCACTTCTAGATAAGCCGGCATCTGTTTTAAATGCGTAGTCAAATCCTATATTTATTGCCGTATTATTTTCCAATGTATTACGAATTGTATCTACATTATTGGTAGTAAACAAGATATCAAATGGTAATGAACTAAAACCTTTCATAAATTCCTGAATATATTTATCGTTATATAAAACAATTGGCTGGTTGAGCAACATCTCTTCAGTAATGAGTGTTTGTTTGGCTAATGGCGACTTCTTATTTACTGCAGCTACCATATGGCCATCTAATAACTTTTTAAATACCAAGTTCCGATACTTTGTTTCTTCTTTTTCTGTATAAGTAATAAAACCTACATCTACCTCCCCCTCTAGAACTTTATCTATAATATACTCGGTGCTATTTTCATAGACAGAAGCCTTTATGTTCGGATATTCTCTTTTAATTTCTGTTATTAAGTGAACGAGAATCTCCATTGGTCCTGGGTAGGTTGCAATCTTTATTTCACCATTCATTGTATTTGTATACGCTTCTGCTTCATCCATAAATTCTTGAATTTTCAATAAAGCAGAATTGGCCTTTTCAATTAACCTATGACCTTCTTCAGTTGGAATAGATCCTCTTCTAGAACGATGAAAAATCATTATATTTAGTTCTTTCTCTAAATTTTTTATAGATTGGCTTAGTGCAGGTAACGTAATATGCAGATTATTAGCTGCTTCTTTTAGTGAACCCGTTTTATCTATTTCCACCATATGTTTTAACTGTTCAATATTCATAATGCCCTCTTTTTCTTTTAGTTAAGTATTACTTAACAATCGTTAATATTAACTAAATTTACCATAAGCATATCTGATTGTATACTTATAGGTATAGTAAAAGAAATGACACAAGGAGATGTAGTATATGAAGGCGCTAAGATGGCATAATCAAAAAGATATTCGTCTTGAAGAAATAAATGAACCGGTTGTACAGGCTGGTCAGGTAAAAATGAAAGTTAAATGGTGTGGAATTTGCGGTAGTGATTTGCATGAATACTTAGGCGGTCCCATCTTTATTCCAGTTGATAGACCGCACCCTCTCACTAATGAGGTTGCTCCAGTGACGCTTGGACATGAATTCTCAGGTGAAGTAGTAGAGATTGGAGAAGGTGTAACTCGTTATAAAGTGGGTGATCGTGTGGTAGTTGAGCCAATCTTTGCTACACATGGACACCAAGGTGCTTATAACCTAGATGAACAAATGGGATTCTTAGGTTTAGCCGGAGGCGGTGGAGGTCTTAGTGAATATGTTGCTGTAGACGAAGAACTTTTATTCAAACTTCCAGATGATTTATCTTATGAACAAGGTGCTCTAGTAGAACCAGCGGCAGTAGCTCTTTATGCAGTACGTTCAAGTAAAGTGAAAGCAGGAGACAAAGTTGCTGTATTTGGATGTGGTCCCATTGGACTTCTTGTCATTGAAGCGTTGAAAGCAGCAGGTGCAACCGATATTTATGCAGTTGAATTATCTCCAGAAAGACAAGCGAAAGCAGAAGAATTAGGAGCAATCATCATCAATCCTGCTGAAGTTGAAGATACGGTAGCTGAAATTGGTAGATTAACTGACGGTGGCGTAGATGTATCTTTTGAAGTAACAGGCGTACCTATTGTATTACGTCAAGCAATCCAATCTACAGGAATTGGTGGAGAAACTATTATCGTTAGCATATGGGAAAAAGGAGCAGAAATTCTACCAAATGATATTGTAATTAAAGAACGAACTGTTAAAGGAATCATTGGCTATCGTAACGTGTTCCCAGCGGTATTATCTCTTATGCAAAAAGGATACTTCTCAGCCGAAAAGTTAGTAACGAAAAAGATAGCTCTAGACGATGTAATTGAAGAAGGATTCGAAAGCCTGATTAAGGAAAAAAACCAAGTTAAAATTTTGGTTGAATCAGAACAGCGATAATAAGAATTTCTCTAGGCCACTGATAGTAATTAGTGGCTTTTCAGCTCTTTAATAGGATTCAGCCGAGATTTGTGCAGAGTTCCATCAACATAATTTGACAGTGTAGAAGAATTAACGAGTGAACTCCAGGACTATCCCCGTTGATTTAATTACATTCGAATCCATGGGATGCTTAGTTACATGAATTTCATAGATTACAGGCTTTAACACCTAAAAAAGTTGTTTCATCTAATACTAACATATCAATAGGTTAGTTCATGAGGACTAGACAGATATAAAATACGCCACCTTTTCCAACAAAATAAAGAACTAGGGGCCATTCCGTAAATAACTTAGCTATGAAACTTTTTATTTTCTTTGTTCTTTTGATATTCTACAAAAAATGAGACTGGGACTGTACCAATGCATATACCAATTGAAATAAACAGCGCCTGGTTCAGCTGAAAACTCGTATTTTCTACTGCTTTACTATAAATCATAAAACATACAAAACTTAAAAATCCTATGGCGAAAGGAATGAGCGCATGTTTGTACCATTTCATTGTATTAATCTCTCCTCTTTTATAACAGGATAAAGTTAGAAAAACCCCCAGCTTCCAAGGTTATGATCATTTCCAAATTATCACATCTTCTTTTCCTTCCTTTTCCTTCTTATATTCTTCTTAAACAAGTTTAGCCAAATAGTCAACAGTGCCTCTCCAGAACTTACGAGTCCTCTTGAAATCATACGAAAATAAAAAAAGCAGGATTTCTCCTGCTTTTGTGCATATGTAATTTCTCTTCACTATGTCAATTCAGCGCTTTTAGCGAGCATAAAAGCAGAGATACTAAACAAAACAATAAATAAAGAAGCGGCATGTAACAGGAAAAAAAGAAATTTTTGACCGCCTTTAATGAAGAGCGAATAAATCATTCCAAAGATTGTTACTAAGATTAAAAGTGCTGCTGCTATTTTAATTACTATAGCAAAGAAAGCTCCCGCAAATACAATTGACGGAATAAAAGATGCTACAATAATGATATACAAAATCAGTGTAGCAATAAAAGCGTTTTTTGATACGTTTGAAGCCTGTTTAAACAAATTCCCCATATAATCCCCTTTCTCATTTTAAAACTGCATCTTTTACTATAATACATGTGCATAAAGGACACAATTAACTTTTGTAAAAGTGCTTATCACTTAAGCTTGATCACCAATCATATCCGTTATATTTTTGAGATCTTGTTTACTTAGTTTATCAAATGTTCTAGCTGTTTTTTTGTTTGAATTATTTGTTGATAAATAGCCTTAAAGAACGTTTCGTAGTCTTTACTTCAAAATCAATTCATACTAAAATTCTCTCTTCCGGTAGATAGACAGCGCAATAAAGTAAGAAGCAATATACATTACCATCCCAAAAAGAGTATATAAGATAGGAACATACAAAGAAGAAGCAACCGGTAAGCTTGATGCCGCTAATATCTCGACGAAATAGCCAACAGCTCCCTGTAAAGCAATCGCAACGAAAAGGCCTCCCATGCCCCCTCCAAGTACTATTCCGTCAGATTTCTCTGCTCCGAATAGGTAAAGAAGCGGATAAGCAATTGCACCAGCAAAAAGTACGATAAATGTACCAAACGAAACGATATTTATTATATCCTCTACTGCACTCTGGGAAATAAGCGAATACATTGAAAAAACACCATAGGATAAGATGGTTCCGCTGACGACAATTAAAAAATAAAAAACATAGTGACTCTGCACCACATTTTTTCGACTAATCGGAAGAGTAAGCACGTATTTGTCATAGCCGGTCTTACTTTCTAATTTGATCACTTCAAGCGCTGGCATTGCCATTAATAAAATAATTAACATCGCTATAATACGGTAAAATGAAGGATCCGCAAAATAAAAGATGACCGCAGAAATAACTATCGCAAGCCCTGTGTACGTCAAAAAGCTTCGGTGAATGAGGTAGTAGTTCGTTAACAATAGACCTCTCATTTACGTTTCACTCCTCGTTAAAAGCACACTTAGTTCTTCCATAGACATCGGTTCAGTTATAGTTTCATTTGGCAGCTGATGCTTATCTGATACTAATACGCGGATAGACGTATCATACGTTCTTTTTGCCACTATTACATCTTCTGGAAGTAAGTTCAGCTGTTCTTCATTCATAACGGCAATTGCATACTCCTGAAAAACTTTCTCTTTTTCTTCATTTAATAAAACCTCACCGTTTTTAATCACAACAAGGTGGCTCGCTATTTTTTCGACATCGCTCATAATGTGAGACGAAAGCAATATTCCGCTGTTTCCATCGCTGACAAATGCTTTTAATTCATCTAGTATTTGCTCTCTAGACGAAGGATCCAATCCTCCTGTCGCTTCATCTAACAGCAATAATTTAGCACGATGAGACAGCGCTACCGCTAGAGATAATTTCATCGACATGCCGCGTGAAAACGTATGTATTTTTTTATCTTCCGGCAGTGAAAAAGAATGAATCAACCGGTAAAAATCAGCTTCTTCCCAAGAATTAAATAGTTTCTTAAAAACGTTGTTTAACTGTTTTATCGTCAAAGAAACCGGCAGATTAATCGCATCAAACACGACGCCAATATCTTCTTTAATCGCGGCATCTGTATTCAAATTGTCTTCACCAAATATTTCTACAGTTCCGCTATCTCTCGAAATTAATCCTAATACTGCTTTAAACGTCGTAGATTTCCCTGCTCCGTTATCACCAATAAATCCCACAATCGATCCAGGAGGTACATGAAATGAAACATCTTTTAAAACCTCATTTTGGCCCAACGATTTTGCCATGTTTCTAACTTCTAAAAGATTTGTCATTTGCTCACTTCACTTTCTCTATTAGTAGTTAGGTGTAATCATAGAAAGTAACTGATTTAGCCATTTTGACGGCATACAAAATCACCTTTTATTTACAAAAATGACTATTTAATACCAATTATAGCTAGTAAACTATAAAAAGTCGATGATAACATAAAGGTTTGCTGCCCCTTCGTTTGTTTTTGATGACCGTAATATGTATGACAACATCTGCCTGTACTATTATATTCACTTATTGAAAGCACAAATAAAAAAAAGGATCTGCTATATAAGATCCTTTTTTCTTCACTATAATTGATGACCCTGCTTTTTTTCTTTTTCACTTAATACGCAGTCGGTTATAAAACCAAGAATAAGTCCAAGGGCTACCGGTATTAAACCGCCTTTTGCTTCCATTTGAAAATTTTCCGGTTCATTTACATAAATCCACTGAACTGACAGTAACGAAATATGAAATGTGTTTCCGATAAAAAACAAAAGTGCTATCGTGCCAAATGTTACGCCGAATGAAATGATGTATTTCTTCACTGTACCCCCTCCTTTCATTAAAAGGCTAATCCCAACGGAGCAACCTCTTAGTTTCTTTATTCCACTTCAAACACTGCCTTTTCTTGAAAAAACTTCTTTAATACAAGAGACTGAAAAATCATAAACAAACTTCCCGTCATCCAGTATAAAACGAGACCGGACGGTGAAAATATTCCAAATGAAAGCACCATGAGGGGCGAAAGAATTCGAGATAACACCACGTGCGATTGATTCATTCCTTCTACATCACTTTGCATAACTTTTGACTGTAAGTACGTAGCAACTGCCGCCGCGATTGGAAGAATAAAATACGGATCTGCATGTCCTAAGTCAAGCCACAAAAAAGATGATGCGCTAATTTCATCTATTCGTCTAATCGCGTAGTACACGATTGAAAAGACAGGAAGCTGAACAAGTAAAGGAAGGCATCCCATAAGAGGATTGGCTCCATTTTCTTTAAGCAGTTTCATCATTTCACGCTGATATTGCTGCTGACTCTCAGGATCTTTATCTTTGTACTTCTCTTTTAGCTCTTGAAGCTGAGGCTGTATGCGTTTATTGCTCAGCTGATTTTTATATTGAAGAATGTTTAAAGGCGCCAGCAGCATACGTACGCCAACCGTCACAAGCATAATTGAAAAACCAATACTTTGATGAAGCCACGTATTTCCTATAAACAAAATGAGCAGTGAAAAAGGATAAATAAAATAGTGATCAAAAAAGTGAGTGTGCGAACTTTGAATCACGTTTGATGAATCACAGCCGGCAAGTAGAAAAATGGAAACAAAAATAAAGAAAAGCTTGTTTTTATGTTTTAACATTTGTATTCCTCCAGTATTTTTTTAGTTAAACGAAAAAAAATACTGGCGAATGAGGACCTTCATCATCTTGTTGACCTATTGCTTCTTGTCTGTGAACAGAATATATAAATTTAAATTTGTAATACACGCAGCATATGAGATCCTGAGCGCGTAAAAGATTCACGTTTTGTATAAGATACATGTCCTTTTGCTGCAGACAAACATGCTTATGTATTGTTTGAAATGTAGCTAATTTAATAGCAGCATGCACAAAGAATGCCGTCATAATCGCAAATGATAAATACAGAAAAGCATCCGGTATAAACAATTCCATTTATTCACATCCTTATGGATTATTATATCACATTTTCCTTATTTTGGGTTATTTTTGCGAAGCAGATTTAATCTAAGATAGCCCACAAAATCGATTTCCTTATAGAAGTCAAAAAACAGGTTTCTTTTTGTACATGTCATCATACGTTTGACGAAACGGCGCATAGAAAATATACCGGGAAACATATAATTCTAAAAATTTCTAATTTTATTAGCAAAAAGGATATTATTCCTTTTTATGGTATAATCAAAAAAATATCATTTATAGGGAGTGAATCTATTGGAAACTAATACAAAACCTCAAGTAAACACCAACTCTATTGTTTCTTTAACTCTAGGTATCCTATCCATTCTTATTCCAATCATCGGGTTTATTACAGGTATTATCGGCATTATCCTCTACAAAAAAGCATCAAATCAAATAGCTGCTTCCAATCAAGGCGGTAAAGGACTCGCGATTGCCGGGCTGATTTGCAGTATAGTAGGCGTAATTTCTCAGCTGTTCTTTGTATTGGGGATTATTACGTTTATGTTTGCGGGAACGACGGTGGGCTATGAATAAAACAGGTAAATTAAAAAATGTAAGAAAATCGTGATTTAGACAGGATTATTGGAATTTCTATATAAAAGAATAAAAGCTTGATTTTCCACTATCCGAAGATCAAGCTCTTGAAAGCTAAACATTTATTATGATTTATTGTTACTACACCTATAGCTTTTAATGTAAATTGCAAAGGAGAATAAAAAATTAAACCCATCGTTGAATCCAAAATAAAAGAAATAGTAATTGTTTTACTTACATTATTACTAGTAACCTCTGTGTTGATTAACTGTTCTAGCTATTTTAATAGTACAGAGATAAAAACTTTGACCTCAAGATGTTATGATAACGGCGGAGAAGCCATGGTAGAAATACATAATCCAATTACCAATGACTATTCTTTTGAATGTAAATAACTGAGTTATAAAACAGCTGGTCACTTAACAAGCTTACTTAAAAGAGGGCTAACGATTTAGCCCTCTTCTATACGTTAAAATATAACTATGGTCTTAACCTTATAGGAAAGGTGCTAACCCTGTCCGTTTTAACTGGAGTTACGTATAAGATTATTGAAAAGATATACGAGAAACAGAGCAGCTACACCGAAGGACGAAAGGTAATTTTGAGCGGGCTTACTAGTCTGAATATTTATTCCTGTAGCCTGCTCAATAGAGAAGTATTTATAAAAAGAGAAACGTTTAAGTCCGTACATGTATTAGTAACTTTATATGTACTTGTAGACTACTTCTCCAACCAACTTTTAAGGGTGTTACTAAAAGCAGTTCATTCATTTGTCTATAGCATCTATCAGAAAAGACTTGGATAATTGACTTAGTTTACTATTTAGAATATAACTTAACTTTCAGCTGTTTCCCCCATTAACTTTTGTTCCTTTATACAACGAAGTACACGGAAACTATTTAATAGTAAGAAAGCGTTTGTATAGGAACAAATTGTTACATTAGAAGAGCATAATACACCATATGGAAATTGAGTGAGTCTTTAGTTACCTATATGTGGTATATTATTACTCGTTGAAAAAACATATAAAAATATTCGGGGGAAGTAAAATTTGAATAACTTATTAGCAAAGAAAGACTTAACAGCCGAGCAACTAGCAATGGTTCAATCAGAAATGAATAAAAAAAGTAAATCAAAAGGAATTGCTTATGCTTTATGGTTCTTTCTAGGTGGCCTGGGCGGACACCGTTACTATTCAGGAAACATTGGAATGGCAATTGCAATGACTTTAACGCTTGGTGGATTCGGAATCTGGGCTTTCATTGATGTGTTTATGATTGGCGGAGCAATTGAAAAGAAAAACGAAGAGATTGAATTTGAAGCTATTCAATTAGTGAAAACACTAAATAACTAATTAGAGGCGCACTAGCTCTCTTTTTTTAATAGATCAATGTATTTAAATTGAGTTCATGTAAATATAATACTAGAATAAACATCAAAAAGAACAAACGGCAGCTGCTGTTTGTTCTTTTTATATGCTATTAAGAAAATTTATCATTAAAAATCCTCTGCAACGGCTACTCCATTTGCGTACGAGTAAGTAAACTGCAAGAGTTTTTGTCCATATCGATTCATAATTTCATCGTTGTACTTCTTATATACGTGCTACGAGAAAAGGTAGCCGGTAAAGAGAATAAACCCCGTAACGAGGATTAATACACCGCTAATTACCACTGTTAGAATACTTCTCAGAGCCGATATCCAATTGTTTATGCCGAAGAAACCTGCGATGCCGATGAAAAATAGAATAATTGCTAAACATAAATTTATATTCAATAATAATGAATGATAAAATGCGATGAAAAAGAACGCAACACACAGTAGTGTCAAGATAAATGACCAAAAATTGATAACTCGTGCCACTTCAACTAACCTCCCCTACTTTTGAAACTTTCACGTTTAACCACATTCTTAAATCATTTATTTCGAACCTGGCTTTAAACACTGCAAGAAAAAATCGCAAACTGCAGTTTGAATAAACTGCTTCTTTAAACTGCACAATAAATACTCTAATTCAAATTCCTGATAAAAGATCTTAGCAACAACCGATTTTAATTCTTCTACAGTTGGTTGTTCTGACACATATAGTTTATCTAACGCAAGGTTAAATGGAGAAAACAGCTGATCATCTTGATACCAGACGGAAATATCTTCACCTTTTATTCGGCAGCTAAACACACCTAGTATTTTTAAAAATGCCTGAACTTGATTTTCTTCAAACTCATGATCAATCGCAAACATAAAAAAAGGATGTTCCTCAGCGTTAATCATATGTTTCATTAAACTCATTTGATATTTTAATAGCTTTACTTCTTTTACTACGTCCAACTTCTTCACATCTTTCTTAAAAAAATCATCATACTATAATGCTACACTCTGTGAATTTTACCATAATATAGTAGTTACAATAAACCATTCATAGTACTTTTATCTATTTGTAATTAATTGGATAACAAGGTATATTGTTATAAATAGGAAATTACTTCATAAACTGAAAGCGAGGATACATATGGGCCTATTAATGATTGCTGCTATTATCACGTTATCCGTCATTTTGGATTACTTCATCTTTGACCATGATGATAAGCATTGGGGCTGGCTAAAAAAAGCTTCTAAACCAGTTAGAAGAAGTGTTATCGGCTGCTACTTGCTTATGTCATTTGTTATTTACGTCGGTTTAAGCCTTCCATATATCAAGCCTTTTTTATAAATATCAGTCTGCTTAAACTGGTTAGCCTGTAATTCTTACCCAAAAGTTACAGGCTAACCAACTCACTTAACCACCACTACAAATTGTTTATCTTCAAATGTAAACATTTCTCCTAATTCATAGATGTACTTCTTTTTATCTAATTTATAATGCTTTCCAAAATAAAGCGTTTTTAAGTTAATACACGTATCTAGACTTGAATCTTTTTCTTCCGCTTCATCACCGTCCAAGCAAGAATATAATTCAATGTGACAGCCCTCTATCAGGTGTTCTTCAATATAAGTAAACAACTCTCTTATTGATTTAGAATGTGCATCACAAGATACTTCGTAGATATATGGCAAGGTGAATGCGTGCTCTATGTCACTGTACCCGTCGGTTAAGTGATTGATACTAATACCGTACGCATCTTCTTCTTTCTCGTAGATTGTAATTAGCTTATCTTTCTTTTGATTTTGATTAAAAGGAGAAACTTCGGATAAAGGCACCGGCGTTTCTTTTGTGCCAAAGCTTCCTGTAGGCAATTCATAAGGAGAACCTATATAATGATGTATCGTCATATTGGTCACTTCGCTTTCTCTTTGCCTATGTAAAATACTATTATTCTATCACTCTTATTAAGATTACATACAAATACAAGAAAAATATGTATAATAAAACCAGGAGGTGACAACATGAAGAAACTACTGCCTTTTCTATTTTTAGCCGTTCTTTATTTGTATGACTCTTCATACAATCATACTGCTTTTTTACATAAACCGGTTGTTTCTACGTTTTTATACGTGGGTGCTATTTTAATCTGTGCGCTATTACTTGTAAATGTAAAAAAAGATAGAGCTGTTTAAGCAAGGAGATTACTATGAACTATAAAATTTTATTCTTTGACGTGGACGGAACTCTTACTCATCACGAAAACGGGATTATTTCCACCAAAACTCGAGAGATTATAAAAAGTTTAAAGCACAAAGGATTAAAAATCGTAGCCGCTACCGGAAGGCCTTTATCTCTGTGTGAAGAAGTTAAAGAATTAGGTATAGATACCCTCATTACAGCAAACGGAGCGTTTACTGTACATAATGAAGAAGTCATTCATAAGCTGTCCATGGATAAGCACGTCGCGCGCGAAGTCTTTGAATACGCGGCATCAGAAAAGCACGGACTTTCATTTTACACAAAAGAGCTCAGCATGAACGGTGTCAAAGATGATAACATCTTAAAAGCCCTGAAGGAAACATTATCGCTCAGTGAATATCCTCAAATTAATGAGCGTATTTATGACGAAGATATTTATTTAATGTGTCTGTATGGTGATGATAAAACCGTTGAGCAGTATACGCAGCGATTTCCTCAGTTACTATTTAAAAGATGGCACCCTTTTACCGTAAGTGTTCTTCAAGAAGAAATTACAAAATCGGTAGCTATCCTGAAGGTCTTAGACTATTTTAACATCGATCAATCCGAGGCTATCGCATTCGGAGACGGAGAAAATGACATCGATATGATAGAATTAGCCGGCCTTGGAATTGCGATGGGCAACGGATCTGATAAGTTAAAAAACGCCGCTGATTTTGTCACGAAGAAATCGGGTGAAGACGGGATTGAGTTTGCCCTTAAAAAATTCAAAGTCCTATAGAAAAGTGGCACGCCTAGACAACTTATCTAAGCGTGCTTTTTTCTTTCCATAAATGTTTCAGGATGTAGCTCCTCCGATTGAATGACAATGGCCGTCATACCGGTTTCACTTCCCGACGTATGCCACTCTCCTTTTTCCCACAGTGCTGCTTCTCCACGTTTAATGGGTATTCGTTTTTGATTCTCTCCTGTTACCCACCCTTCACCTTCGACTACGATAAATAGCTGAGAGATAGGAGCTTGATGATACCCTACCGTTCCTTCTCCGTCTATATACATAAAACCAATGATAGCTGCTTCATTTGTTTGACTCATTTTTACGTAAGTGGCTAAATGCGACTGATATTTTTCTACTTTTTTGCCATGTTCTTTACTGAATTTGTAGATTTTCAATATACATACCCTCTTTGTTTATTACGTTTTCTTATTTATTTTTATTGCGTTTAAGATACTCGGGCGGAGAAACAGACTCAACAAGTAAAGCACCGTCTAGCTGGTCACGCGGTACAAATAAAGTTGGCATGGTACCACTTTCTAAAAAGATAGTTTTAGTGAATATCCACTTGGTTCCTGAAGTTTTTTCAAGCTGTGAAAAATCTGTAAATAAAGCTGGTGACTGCACTTGATGCATATAGTCCTCTAGACTTTTTTTAGGCGGCTTCTCTATTTTATATGGCTGTCCCGTGTCCGTATGTATTTCACCTTCATACATAAATAACCCTAAGTAATAAGACTGTTCTTTTATTTCATTAGAAACGATTGCTCCTAGTGGTTCAAAGCCTGTAAACGTTTTATATTGTTTGAAAATATGAAGGTTATGTGCCCAGATAATAATCTTTTCATTAGGGTACAGTTCTTGACAAATCCATTCTAAATTTTCCTTCATTCGTTTTTCTCTTAGTTTTTTATACGTCCGGTGATTATGGTGAATATAATTGATAAAATACAAACGGTTTTGCAGGCATCGAATAATTATTTTAACTTTACATACAAGCTCTTGATTTTCAAGATGCAAAACGTATTCTTCAAGTAGATAAGCTTCTAAATCTCCTATTACTACGCTTGCTTTTTCTTTAAACTCTGCAAACTCACGTAGCATTTCTGCTGGAACTTTTTTTCTTCTCGCTTTATATTGCCCTAGCTGGTAATACCATTTATACACGCCTGCTTCAATGTATTCTATCTTTTCTATCATGTCTTCAGACACTACGGAACTCAGCTGCTGAACGAATTTTAGGAAAAGGTCAGGATTAGAAGAGGGATTAATATCTATTCCTATTAAACTTAAATCTGATTTTTTCATTAGCTGAAACAAAGACAGATTTTCTTTTGTTGCCCATAAAGAATAAATCGCGTTTTTTAAAAAGTCTTCATCTGTAAACTCCTTCTTTAACTCATTAGCGCTGAAGCATTCGGCTAAGCCGCTTTCAAATGTCAGTACGGTAAAATTCATTTCTTTATGTAGAAATTCTATTATTTTTGACTTCATCATATTATGTTCTCTTATGTTGTGACCGTTTTCTCCTAACCACACAATTCTCTTATCTTTTACTATATGACGGAGAAATTCAAACTCTTGAGGCGTACATTCAGCCGGTCAGCCGGTTCGCTTAAATGGATTGAGTTTTTAGATAGCCACTCCACAGAGTTTAAATACCTCTCTTTTCCTTTTGAAAAAATCCCCATATTCTATCCTCCTTCACCACGTTACCTATTACTTCCATTTTACTAAAATACAGCTAACACTTCACTATTTATGTCCAATAGCTGATCAGCAACAAAAAGACCTTATATATCTATAAGGTCCTGGCTTTCTAGAATCCTAGATTAAGCCCTTCTGAGCTTTCTCCAAATGCTCTTTAACTATTTTTTTAAACGCATGAGGATCATCTACGCGAATAGCGACCTGCTGGTATTTCTTTTTGATTCCCATAAAAAGCGTTGCTTCAATTGGAGACTTTAATGTTAGTAAAAGATCAGGATGAACGGTTTCAAAATCGCGTGCGATAAATTCAATCGTGGTGTTAGGGATTTTTTGCTCAAGAATGTTAGCGTCTTCTACTATCTCAGCAATGTCTCTAAATGGTAGCTCCATACGCTTAGCTAAACCAAATGAAATGTATAGATGATCATCATCGACTCGTAAAGGGTTAAGCCTTAATGCTTGAATGTCTCCTAAAAAGAAAACAATGCTATAAATATTAAGGATCAGTAAAACGACTGAAAGAATGATAGACGTATTGTGCAGCAGCCAGTGAAGCCCTAATGTTTCAATGACAATCGCATGAATAATCATAATTTGAAACGTAATAAAACTTGAGCGTTTATACAGAGTAAACGTATTCCCTTCAGTACTCGGCTGCTTCTTCCACGTTCCAAACGCATAGTAAAACATCAGCATTTCTGAACAAAGGATGTGTATAAAAGTTTGTTTGGGGAACTTTTCGTTTACAGCCCGCGAAAAAGAAAATAAAAGCGGCAAAGAGCTTGATTTGATCCTTCTCAAAATAGGCGGTACGTTTTTAACTAGCATAAACAGCAGTGAAAGTTCAAATAAAATGAGTACTCCTTCTATTCCAACACCGAGCCACATAACCGACTGAAAAGAAGCCAAGTATTCACTCGGAATGATAAAACGCGCCGCAATAAGGCCTGTGGCCATTAATACAATAAAATATTTCACGCTAAACCTACGCTGCCAGGCTAAAAACAAGAGCGGAGCGACAAGGCTTAAATCTAAAATAGAACCTACTACCACTCCGGTTAGATTAGCAGACAAAGACTGAAGTCCAAAAGAAGAATGATACAGCACGTAATTTGAGCTTATTACTAACAGCAGTAAGAAAAGAGCGACAAAAGAAACTGTTTTTTTATGAAGAACCAAACAACCCACCTCACTTTTAGTTGGCGAAACACAAAAATTCCTGTTACTTCCATTTTACCAATGGAGTTGATTTAAGTCACTTCATAACATGACTTTGTGTTATAAAATCCATTTAAAGATATCCACTCTTCTATAGCGGTTCTTATATACAAATAATTAACAATGTAAAAAGAGTTTGACATTTTCGGAACTGATGATACAATGATAATGTAAAATACTTTTTACATTTTTAACAAGGAGGAGTAAGAATGGATTGGGTTAAAATTGTGTATTCATTCATCCTGTTAGTTTGCGGAATTTTGATTTTTGTTTCATCATCTTCTCCAAAAGGTGATGAAAGGAAGAAGTTTATCAGCAAGAAGGCTCAATCATACGCATTTGTGGTAGTTATAGGTATGCTGATTTTAGAAGTTATAGAGTCCATTTATCGGACTTTTCAAGGGAAAAGTTCTTATGATGGCATTGGCATTTCGCCGCTAATATTTCTGACGATGATTTCAGTTATATATTTAATAACGTTTCTCGCGTACAGAAAAAAATACGGTGATTAAATGAACGATCACAAGTAAGAAATAAAGAAATTGAGCTCATATTTTCTGGTGAAACGATAAATATAACCTCACTTTATAATTAGCTTTTAATACAGCCTCTAGATGACATCCGACAGTAAATGAGCTTGTTATAAGTGCTTTTAAAAGTAATAATTAGACCTCCTACTGAGGTTTTTTTTATGCACTCTTAAAATAAAACATCTCCCGTAGCTAAAGTCAGGAGATGATATCATAAACGTTGAGTTCATTAGTGTTTTCTTACTTTCTATTCTGTTTCTCAAGTAAATCAATGATTCTATCATTTTGCTTAACGATTGTTTTTAGCTTTGCTTCTAATGAACACAACGTGATAAAGACGGCTATAAATCCTATAACGCCATAAAACATAACGGCTTCTCCCCTTTTTAAAACAATTAAGCATATACGCCCTACATCTCAAAAAAGCTATGTCTTTTCACTTTACAAACTCTAAGCGAAAACTTTTGATACCATTCTTTTTTTCCTTTGTGCTGGGCTGCGCGGTGGGCTGAGTTTTCTTTCCACATTTTGATTGATTTTAAGGAATCCCAATATGAAATGGTAATGCCTAAGTCTTTGTCCCTGGCACTTTCTATTCCTAGAAAGCCTTTTTGTTTAGATGCAAGCTCTACCATTTTGTCTGCCATGATTCCATAACCCTTCTCACCTTCTGTTCTTTCAGAAGCAAAAATAACGGCATAATAAGGCGGTTCGGGGGTTTTAGCAATTCTAGACATATTGATTTCCTCCTTTAAATAAAGTCAAATTAATAACAAAAAGAGTCTGATGTGAAGACTCTTTTACTCTTGATACGTAGAAGCTACTACTTTATATTTTTTCACTTTTGCTAGTTCTTTATCAGGGATTTGTGATGAAGTAGCGTCAAAAGGAATGGATTTTCCAGGAGTCAGCTGCGCTTCTTCGGATTGAAATATAGTTCCTATAAACTCATTTTGTTTTCCATATAAGGCTCCACCAACCAGAATGTATTCAGTAGGTTCTTTGGTATTGTTTGTAGCTGTTCCTTTGATATGTAGGATGTGATTCTCTTTTTCCTGACTCATTGCGTCGCCTTTAATTTTCAAGCTCTGTACATTACTTGCAGGCTTTATCGGATTAATCTTGACCTTTACATTATATGTATCTGGTTCTTTATTAATAATTCCTTCTGCTGAAATGTACCCTTCCTCGCCCGGCTTTAGTACATAGGGAGCAAGATGAACGTCGGGGTCACTTGGAATAATATGCGGATCAAGGACTTTTCCAGTTTTGTTTACATATTTTATAGTGGTATCATTCACATTAAGCGTTTTGTCACTTTCATTTTTTATAACCGCAGAATAGCTCAGTACGTTATCATGAGTGATGGAATCTACAAGTGTATAACTTTTTTCTTCTACTATTTTTATTTTTTCATCCTTTGTTTTCTCTTTCTTATGCTGGGAAGTGTCCGTCTCCTTGTTGCATCCAGCCAGAATGAACAAGAATGCTAGGAGTATTCCTAGCAGCAGTCTTACTTTCATGATGATTCCTCCATTTAATACTATTTTTTTCACAAATTCCATTATAATACTTTTTTGGATTTATCTAAAGGGGATTTCACACCTAATTAGAATTTGCTAAAACTATAATTAGATAAATATTCCATTTATATGATATAGTTTTTATATGTAAGTAATAAACAAATAGAAATGGAGTTTCAACATGAGGAACATAAGCAAGATAACAACGGGAACCATTACAATCGCTTTAGCGCTGGGGTTAATGGGGTGCAGTCACGCACGTTCAAACAATGAAAGCATAGATGGAAGCGAAGCAAAAAAAGAGCTGGGCATAGAGCTGAAATTTCTGCAAAACGAGTGTGAACGGTTAATCAATAAAGATGGAAAATCAGACGATAAAACGTTTCAAAGCTACAAAAATGATTTTAACCTGCTGTCTGCGTCTATTAATAGTACGTCAAAAGTAGAAACACAAAGTGATAGGGAATTAACAGAAAGCATAGCGCAATTAAAAAGAGATGTAGATGCGTTAACAGAAAAAGAATACGTAAAATCCTATAAAAGATTTAATTCAAGCAAGACTATCTATGAAGTTACGCTCATGAACAATGTGCATGACGTTATAGATGCAACAAAAATTTCAGAAAAAAGCAATAACGTGTCAGATTCATTTAATGATAAACACTTCCATTCTTCTGAAGCACAAATAAAAAAATATGTGGGGCCTGCGATTGATCATATTAACACCGTATCTAAATATAAAATAGAGCTCATGCAAGACGAAATCCAAAAGCATCGCGATAGTTTCACCAAGCTGCAGCTCGAACAATTAAAAAAAGCCACTCATAATTTTGATTTGTCTTTAGACAACCAAATTAAATCTATTCAAGCTTATAAACCTATAGGTGAAGATTATAGTGTAAGTAGAGAATTCAGCTATAAAGCATCTGAAAAGTATACCAATGCCTGTGTGTACATTACCGACTTTGAATCTAATTTAGGAATCGCCAAGGCCGGTGATTTTTAGAAAAGCTCTCTAAAAGTACTTTTAGAGAGCTTTTTTTGCTGTATTCATTACAAGCTCAAGTTTTTACTCCTTACGTTTTGTACATATTCGTTTTTTCTAAGTCAAGCGAAGCATCACATATAACCTGGGGATATCGGTGTTATATTTCACAAACAATAACCAAAATAAGGGTTTTAAAAGAGCTTTATAGCTCATTTATCGCGTAAAGAAACCTTATTATTTGATGCATCAACTAATAAAGAGTAAAGTTTTTCTATAATAAAGGTTAAAAGCGAAAGGATGAGTAACATGTTTAAAGACGGTTATGTAAAAGTGAATAATGTAAATCTTCATTACGTGACAAAAGGTGAAGGCGAGCTTATGCTGTTTTTACACGGATTCCCTTACTTTTGGTATACGTGGCACCATCAGTTGGAAGAGTTTTCGAAAGATTACCGCGTGGTAGCTGTAGATATGCGAGGCTATAACTTATCAGATAAGCCGGAAGATATTTCTTCTTACAGCATGCCCCTTCTCATGGAAGATGTAAAACAGTTGATTGAAGCGTTTGGTGAAAAAGAATGTGTGTTAGTGGCACACGATTGGGGCGGCGCTGTTGCATGGGCATTTGCTTATACATATCCGCAGTATGTCAAAAAGTTAGTAATGTTCGATGCACCGCACCCTTACACATTTATAAGAGAGCTTGCTGAAAATCCTGCTCAACGGGAAGCAAGCAGCTATATGAGCTTTTTCCAACAGCCAAATTCTCAAGATGAGCTACTCGCAAATAATAGCGAAAAGCTAAGAAACATGCTGACAGAGCCAGGAATTAAAAAAGGCTATTTAACAAAAGAAGAAGAAGCTAAATATGTAGAGGCGTGGAACCAGCCGAATGCAATGAAATCCATGCTTAACTACTACCGTGCGTCTTCTCTTTATCCATTTGAAGAGCGCGTTCATAAACCTGTAGCCCTGCCGCATAAAGTATTTCAGTCTCCGACTTTAATTGTATGGGGAAATGCGGACGAAGCGTTTGAAAACAGTAATTTAGATGGCATTGAAGAGTACGTTCCAAATGTAACGATCCACCGCTTAGACGGTGTAGGACATGCCCCTCAGCATGAGCAGCCCCAAAAGGTGAATGAATTTATAAGAGACTTCTTACGCAAATAGAACCGAAAAAGACTGCAAAGTACGGTATACAACCGCTTTGCAGTCTTTTTTATAGATTATAAAGCATATTACCAACTATTCATTTCTATTATTGGATTATTTTTCAACGTTTTAATGGAGGTATACGTGATATAAATTTTACTGTACAGATGCAGTCCCCCCCAAAGGAACATGTACATTTCTTTCTTACTTACCCTTTTTGGAACTGTCTTTTTTGAGGGTTCTTTTTATGGTTTTACTCTTTTCCCATCGGAAGAACAATCTTAAACAACGCTCCTCCCGTCTCTTTATTATCGGCTGTGATGCTTCCCCCGTGGTTTTTCACAATGGAATGAGCAATATAAAGACCTAGACCCAAGTTTCCGTGACCGCTTGTTCTCGATGCATCTTCCAGATTTTCACCGGATGCTAACTGGTCTAGAGCGCCGTCCCATATTAACTCTCCTTCTCTCATCACAACAATTTGATCACATACTCGCTGTAATTCATCCAGCAAATGACTAGAAATCAAAATCGTTTTGTTATAGTCCCGTTTTAAGGTAAAAAGCAGCTCGCCCAGTTCACGTACGCCCATTGGATCTAAGCCGTTGGCCGGCTCATCTAGTATCAACAAGTCCGGGTCGCCTAAGAGCGCTTGGGCAATTCCGAGCCTTTGCTTCATTCCAAGAGAATACGTTCGAACTTTATCGTTTTCTCTGCCGGTTAATCCCACAATATCAAGTACTTCTTTCACTAGGTGACGACATCTTACTTTTTTCGAAACGCTTTTTACATCTAAAATAATATTTTTCATATTAAATCCCTCCTATACTACGTGTAGAGGGGATTTATAAAGTTTATAAAAATTATTGTACAGGCTTTTTAGCTACGATATAGGATACAAGCGCGAATAAAAGCAAAAACACGGATAAAAACAAATAGCCCGCACCTTCAAAACCTCTTACCTCTACATAGCCAATATAAATAAGAACGACAGCAGCAATAACGGTTAGCATTGAAGGAAGCGTTCTAACGACTTTGTTCCATTTCATCTTTCTGAACAGCCAAGTTACAAGGAGTAAAAGCACAACTGGCAGCAGTGCAATCAGCAAAGGACCGCCTATCATCATAATCTATCAACCTCTCTAAATCCTTATCATTCACCTATAATAAAAATAATAAGCTTACGGCTCGGAAATACCATTTGCAATTGCTAATAAAAAAATCAAAGCAGAAAGCAAAACAAAAAAGATACTGTTTGCGATAATGCTAAACCACACAACGCTTGGCCTCTTTGTTCGAACTCCCAAAACTAATGCCACAATAAAGCCAACGTCTATCGCAAAAAACAGCCACAGCAGAATGGTCAAATCACCGGTTTCACTTGGGAAAATTGAATTTTGGGGAAGCAGCTGATTTGCAAAAAATACAATAAACGCAGCCGCCAGCAAAATAACTGTCAGTAAAATTGGCTTATTTTCCTTTGGAATACTAATTTCAAATACCTCCTAACTAAAGAAAATAATACCATACATTATTAAATAGAAATATACAGATTCTATAGTCTCAATATCAAAAAAAAAAAAGGACATAGATTTTTATTAACAGGTTCTTTTTTGAGGTGCAAAATTTAATTTCATAATGCATTTTTAGCATGAAGTCACACATGAATTTACGTTTTTTATTTGCTTGGTATTACTTCTATATTTGCTATTCCCCCTCAAATTCAAGCAGGAATTCGCATAAAACTTCTCCACTATGGAATAATTATTTGAATTTAACCATGAATTATTTAGTGAGTTTTAAGGATATTATTTATTTTAAGTAGGTTCTGATATCTTTCGTTGTTGATTTTGGAAGCTTTGTTGAAAAATTTGTAAATTCAGCCTTCTAAAGTAAGAACATTTCTTTGTAATGAGAAATGCTTTTTATTTTGTTTAAAATTAAAAGGATATTTCAATAACAACAATAATATAATAAAAAACGATAATATTTTATTGTAAAACGATAAATCGTGTGTTAAATTCATATTATTATTAAATAAGTGAGGTGTTTTTTATGAATGTTAAACGAGATTCTACCACTTTCTTAAAGGTAATAATTTTTCTGATTGGAATTGCAGTGCTTGCCGCATGCATATTGTTGTTGCCTGACGCAGCCAGAAGAGATGCTGTAGAGCGTCCTGGTGATTATTCGTTATATCCACTGTTGGTATGTACATATGGAATATGTATTACATTTTCTTTGGCGTGTTATCAAGCTGTTAAACTTTTAACCTATATCGAGAAGAATAACGCTTTCTCTGAGTTATCTCTTCAATCTTTAAAGGTAATAAAAAAATGCACTTTTACTGTCATTTTGTTTATTTTGTTAGCAATAGTTTATTTAAGGGTGCATGCTCAATTCACAGGTGATGATGCAGCAGGTCCAATATCTCTAGGTCTAATGAGTATCTTGGCAACAAGTATCATCGCAGCCATTGTGGACGTGTTTCAAAAACCTATAAAGAATCTCCTGGATTCACACAAAAAAAACAATTAATATTTCGAAATATAGAAGAGGTGTTTTTTATGAAGATAGCAACCACATTATTTTTAAAGATAGCAGTTATTCTCATTGGAATTTTGGTTCTTACTTTGTGCATATTTCTAGTTCCTGAACTGGCAGATGCGGTAGCGGAGTTCTTAGGTATTCATTCCATAAAATATATCATTTTCATCCTTTTATATGGAGGAACATTACCTTTTTACTTGGCCCTTTATCAAGCTGTTAAACTGTTGAGTTATATTGACAAGAACATTGCTTTCTCCGAATTGTCTGTTCGAATTTTAATGAGCATCAAATACTGCGCCATTTCCATCTGTAGTTTGCATGTCTTAGGTTTGCCCGTCTATTATCTCGTGGCAGATAAAGATGATGCCCCAGGTCTCATATTTGTTGGAATGGTCATTCCTTTTGCTTCGTTGGTTATCGCAGTTTTTGCTGCTGTTCTCCAAAGGCTTTTGCAAGAAGCGATTAACATAAAATCAGAAAATGATTTAACGGTCTGAGGTGGAGGATATGGCAATTATTATTAATATTGATGTGATGTTAGCAAAACGAAAAATGAGCGTAACGGAGCTTTCAGAGAGGGTTGGAATTACTATGGCGAATCTCTCCATCCTGAAAAATGGGAAAGCAAAAGCGGTTCGTTTTTCAACATTAGAAGCGATATGTAAGACTTTGGATTGTCAGCCAGGTGATATTTTGGAGTACAAAAGTGACGAAGACAATCAATAATAAAAGACATCAAATTTCTTCAACCATGATGATGAGGTAGTGAAATTAAAATGAAGGGGCAGCTTAATTGCTGTCCCTTCTCTGCTTTTATTGATTTATTTAATTAGAGCACTCGATTGAGAATTATATTAATATTGGTAACAAAAAGTGTGATGCAATTTGAAATATTTGCACTTCAAAAGGGAACACATTAGATTTTTCTACGTCCTCTTATTCATTTGGTACATAATCTAAAATGTCCCTTGGTTTAAAATCTAACACATAACTCATTCCAGATATTCTTCTGCTAGGGTTCGATTTAAATAACGAGCCATCCCGGTTTTCATTTTCCGAAATCCTGCTTTTCTATAAAACTCTTCATTACCTGCTGTAGAAACAAGATGAACGCAGGAAATATCGTCAAGCTGAGCAAGTAAGTTTTTTATAACTTTCTGTCCAATGCCTTTGTTTTGATACTGCTCGTCAACCACAACATCATAAATGGCAGCATTAAACACACCGTCTGAAAGAGCTCTCCCAAACCCTGCTATATTATCTTCATCATAAGCGATAGCTACTACGTTGCTTGATTGAAATACTTTTTTAATTTTTTCTTCATTATGGTTCGTCCATCCTACCGAGTGATAAATTTCTTTCATTCTCGACCACTCAACATTTTCTATAGAATTTGAAAGGGAAATCTTCATGGAACCTCCTCCTTTTATTTTTATATAAACTATTTCTTTTTTCAAAAACAAAAGTCCTTGGCAGATTATTACGAGTATGTGTATACGATAAAAAGTATCATACATGTTAGTAATGATTTATAAACGTCAACTGCTATATTCAAACGCAAAAAAGGTACAAATCGTCTACGATTTGTACCTACAATACCTACGTTCATTTACTTAATAATCATAACCGGACAGTGTACTCGTTTAGCTACTTTATGACTGACGCTGCCTAGCACCATTTCTTGAAGAGAATTTAAGCCGCGGCTTCCTATTACAACAAGATTAAAGTTGTTTTTATTGGCGTAGTCTACAATGGTTGGCCCAGGATCGCCGCGTTCTATTTTAAGCTGATACGCTATCTGCTTCTTTTCAAAGCAGCTCTTTATTTCTTCGAGCGCTTGCTGTCTTTTTTGTTTCAGCTCTCCATGTAAAATCTCGGTTTTCGCTTTTGATAAGTCAATAACCGAAATAATTTCTACTTGTGATTGCGGTATGAAAGAAGCAACTTGTATCGCATGCTCCGCGGCTCTTTTTGAATGTTCCGACCCATCTACAGCTAACAAGATTTTTTGATACATTCATTGTCCCCCTATCAATGAGCTGATGCTCTTGCGCTCGGCTTATTGTAAGTCGCTAACCTTTGAAGCAACTCTTCACTTACATCATTTAAACCTGTCAGCTTCACCTCAGCAGACGTTTGTTCTTTTAGCTTCAGTACGATTTTGTCGATAGCCGCTACGGCTGAGTCATCCCAAATATGCGCTTCTGAAAAATCAATTAAAATTTGATCTTGTTTTTCTGTAAACGCAAATGAGTTTACAAAGTCTTCTACAGAGGCAAAGAACAGCTGACCTTTTACTTTGTAAACCGTTCGGTGCTCCGATTCTTTTGCTGACACGTCTAGCTTTGAAATTTTAGCCGCAAAGAAAACTGCGCTTAAAATAACACCCGCAATAACTCCTTTTGATAAATCATGGGTTGCTACAACGGTAATCACGGTCACAAGCATCACGACTGTATCTGTTAAAGGGACTTTGGTTAGTGTACGAAGTGAAGACCAGTCAAATGTTCCGATTGATACCATAATCATGACCCCGGCTAGTGCAGCCATTGGAATTTTGACAACCCAGTCGCCGCGCACCAAAATGAGAAACATTAGAAATAGACCCGCTACAAACGTTGATAAACGACCGCGTCCTCCTGATTTTACATTAATAACGGTTTGACCAATCATCGCACAGCCGGCCATACCGCCAAAGAAACCAACGACGATATTCGCAATTCCTTGCCCTCTGCTTTCTTGATTTTTATTACTAGACGTATCTGTCATATCATCCACAATCGATGCTGTTAGCAGCGATTCTGTTAATCCAACAATAGACAGCCCTAGCGCTGTTGGAAAGATGATGGACAATGTTTCCATATTCCAAGGAACGTTAGGAATAGAAAAGATCGGCAGCGATTTTGTAATCTCTCCCAAGTCTCCTACTGTACGCAAATTGAATCCTCCGAAAATAGCTGCAATTGTCATAACGACAATCGCTACTAATGGAGAAGGCACCGCTTTTGTAAATCGGGGTAATACGTAAATAATGACAAGTGTTAGCGCAACAAACACATACGTCATTGTTGAAATTCCTACAAAGTGCGGAACTTGTGCCATAAAAATTAAAATAGCTAATGCGTTCACAAACCCAACCATCACGGAGCGAGGAATAAATTTCATAAAGCGAGCAATTTTAAAAATGCCAAACAGGAGTTGAATCACACCCGTTAAAATAGTCGTTGCCCATAAATACTCCATTCCATGTTCTTTTACTAGCGTCACCATCAGCAGAGCCATCGCACCGGTAGCTGCTGAAATCATGGCAGGACGCCCTCCTACAAAGGCCATCACAACTGCGATACAAAAAGATGCGTGTAAACCTACCATCGGATCTACTCCTGCAATAATGGAAAAAGCAATGGCTTCTGGAATGAGGGCAAGCGCTACGACAATACCTGAAAGGATATCTCCTTTTACGTTGCCAAACCACTCCATTTTTAATTTATTGAACATGATAACCAAAAACACCTTTCTTTCTATACTAAAAAGCATTTATAACAACTTTTCTAGCTTTCGAATAGCGGAAATGATAAAATAAAGAACCAAAATAGAACGTTTATGGTACTTAGGATATATAAAAATGCGTAAAGGCGGTTTGTTTATTTCTATTATGTTCCGCTTTACTGAAAAGTTGCATTCATATACAGTTCCACTACGTTTTTAACTAGAACATGATTAAGAAGAAATCAGCGCCTCTATTTTTTCCTCATTTAATCCAAACGCTTCTTTCACTTTATTCTCTAAGTCCTCTGTAATTCTTCTCTTCCCAACTTCCACTAACGCAATGAGTGAAAAGCTGCAGTTTACCATTTTAGCAAAATTTTGCTGATTTAAATTGTAGCTTATTCGAATCAGTTTAATGGTCTCTTTATCCATATTACACCTCGCTTTTCTTTTATAAGTGGCTTCCAACTCTCATAGAAGCCGAGACGTTGTTAACAACTAAAACTCTAGCAGACCTAATTCAAAATGTCTATCATTTTTTGTACCAAAAACGATCTTTTTCGGAACTACGCTCCTTTCTATACTGAAAAGAAATGTTATGGGTGGAAGGAATTTGGTACAATAGGTAAATATAAATAAACAATCCGTGCAGGAGATGGTGTAGTGATTATTGGTTATACCCGTCCATACAGCGAAGATGAAAATGTGGACAAACAGTTACAGGCATTGCAGCCTTTTAATTGCGATAAAATTTATCAAGAAAAAACAAACTCCATAAAGAAAAGAGTAGAATTTGATGAGATGGTAGCCTCGCTTCAGCCGGGCGATACAGTCGTTGTGTATAAATTTTACTGTATTGCAGACTCTACTCGGCACCTCATTGAATTAATTGAATATCTTTTTGACAATGGCGTTCACTTTGTATCCATTTTGGATGACGTTGATACGTCCACGCCACAAGGAAAAACCTTTTTCAGTACCATTAAACGTATTGGAGAATTTCAGCATGACGTCATCAGCGAGCGCACAAAAGCCGGTCTTCAAGAAGCAAAATCAAAAGGAAAAAGCGGCGGCCGTCCAAAAAAGCCTGACTATAACGTCCATCGAGCGCTTGACATGTACTGGAGTAAAAACTATACAATTGCTCAAATTACAGAAGCTACAGGTATAAGCAAGACGACTTTATACCGTTACTTAGATAACTGAAGCAGTAAAAACACATGCAAAAAAGACGGTCTTTTATCGGATAAAAGGCCGTCTTTTTTAGTGACTGTATCACTGAAGGTATTTAGGGTTTGGTTTAGAACCGTGATCAATTTCTTCAAATATATCTGAAGAAGGGTTAGACGACACTTTGTTATGTAAAGTTTGGGCAGGGACGCTGGTTTGAGAAAAGGATGGCATATATAATTCCATTAACTGTTTAAAATCACCTACAGTCAATGGTTTTGCATCTTCTTGAAGTTCGTACCCTAGCTGTCCATTTGGTTCAATTGTTGCGGTTTTAACATCTTTTATAGTTGATATGCCTGCATTTCGTAATCTCATTTCTAATTGATCGGCGGTTAAACGTAATTTTTTAAGCTGCTTAGTATCTAATTGACCATTATTTATAACGATTTTAGACTTACCTGTCAGAAATTTTTCAAACCCATTAAATTTTAATTGTAAATACTCTAAAACTAAAATAGCAAGAACAAAGATAGCTGCCCCGCCAATCGCTTTTAACATACTTTTTTCAACAATGGGTTGCACGATGATGGTACCTAGAGAAAGCATAACGACCGTTTGAGCGAGCGTCATTTGAGCAATCGATTTTCTCCCCGCTATTCTTAGTAATAATATTCCCGATAAAATTAAGATTGCAGATTGCCAGATAAAATTCATAATATCATCCTTTTTACTACAGTTTGCTTTTAGAGTAGGCAACTGAAAGCAAATTATTCATGTATTAAAAATTTCGTTTCCACTTCTCATATCTTAATAAGTTTAAAAAACAAAAAGATACCGTTGAGGTATCTTTTTGTTTTGATATTTTTTCTCTGAGTGACATTTACACCGATTGATCAATACAGCGGATTAACCTTGCTTCAATATCTTCTGCCAGTCGTTGAAGCTCTTCATTATGAAGCATATTAATCATCGCCGTAGGCCTAGGCATGCCAATCTTCGTTTCACTTCCATCTTGATATACAACCATTTTACAAGGCAGAAAGTATCCTACTAAGAGATTTTGCGATAGAACTCGCTGAGCTTCTTTCGGATTGCACACTTCTAATACTGTAAACGGTGTATGAAAGTCCTGCCCTTTTTCCTGTAGCTTTGCAGTTAAATCGAAATTCCACAACACACCGAACCCTTCGCTTTTTAAGTTTTCTTCTAGAGAACTAATCGCTTCTTCTAAGCTTTTCGGTGTTTTCACCGTGTAATCAAACATCAAATCTCCTCCTGTTAAATTAAAATGATTTCCTTTTTCACAGGAAACTGGGAGTTGATACTATTCTGCCCCATCCAGTAGCTTTAAACCTGATATCAACGGCAGCAGCCCCAAGTAAAATCTACATCGCATGTTTTACACCTTTTTTAACAAGTACCCAGTTAGCTGGATAGCTTGTACAAAAGCCAATGATCATGGCGATTTGCATCATAAACCAAAAGACCGCGCTGTCTGGTTTAGGTGCCTGTGCAAAAAAGACATAATGTGATAGAGCCATCCAGCCGAACATCCCGATTTCAAAGGCAATAAGAGACCACGTATCCGCTTTTACCGCATTTTTCAACTCCTCTTTTGAGCTAGTATCTTTCATACTCATGCCGTAGTATTGAAAAGCAATTCCCGCTATATAAGCAAGAATAAATTCTGCTACGTAATCCGCAAAAAGTACGCTTCCAGCAATCGTCCATCCTGTTAAAAATACAATCGGTGCACCAATTAAATCTCCAATCGAGCACCCGCTGCTGCAGTGCGTAGTCGATACAAAAACACTTTGCCAAAAAGGCTTTTCACTATGATGGTGCTCATGATGATCTTCATGGTTACCGTGCATATGTTCAGAGGAATGATGAGCGTGATTCTGTTTTTTTCGATCTTTACGCCCTAATTTAAAGTAAAACCATATCCCGGCGACAGGAAAATAGAGACCCGTAATAGGCCACACAATATTCATCACAAACATCATCTGCGGATGCCTGATCACGTCGATTGTAATAACTAAAAATTGAATAATTCCAATTGCAATAGCTATATAAGAAAGTATTTCTAGCCAGCTCATGTACTACACTCCTTTAAGATTTATCTATCAACTACATACCCTCCACCCCTATATTTAAACATAAAAGACCACCTGCTCATTTTTATTATGTTTAATAAACCAAACGATAGTCTAATGTAATAGAGAGAAGAAAAAATAAGGAGGAATTTTACAATGTCTAACGAAAATTATCAAACTGTTATTCAAACGCTGCATGACTGTATGAGTGCCTGCAACCATTGTTTTGATGCTTGTCTAAAAGAAGAAAATGTGGGTATGATGGTGGACTGTATCCGTTTTGATCGAGAATGTGCAGATATTTGCGGATATTTAGAACAAGCTCTAGAAAGAGGAACTCCTTTCGTTGCTGAACTGGCTGGGGTTTGCGCCGAAATTTGCGAAAAATGTGGAAATGAGTGTAAGAAACACGATCATGACCACTGTCAAAAATGTGCGGAAGCTTGCTTGAAATGCGCGGATGAGTGTAGAAAATTAGCTGCATAATCTTTGGAACATAAGAAAGCTAGAACCCTTGAAGCGCATTTCAGGCATTAAGGGTTCTTTTTAATGTATTGGAAAAGAGAAGACATCACGCCACCTCAGGACAGAATCTATAGACTCCCTAAAAAATGAATAAACTTTTTAAGACTTTGAGAGCGCTGCTTCCCTTTCTTTACTACAAAATCAATATGAACGTCTTCTGAAAGCTCTTGATATTCAATGCTTTTCATATCACCACGAGAATTTACTACGCTAGCCGGGACTACACTCATGCCTATTCCATCACGAACGCCTTGTAAAATAGCTTCTAATGAATCAAATTCCATAATATTGGCTTTATGTATATGATGTTCTTTTGAAAACTCTAATAGTCTGTTTCTATAGATGCAGTTTACATCACTATTAATGAGTAACGTTAGTTGACCTGTTTCTGCTCTCTCTGCGGATAGAGGTGAAATAAGCACCATTTTTTCTGCATAGTGATAAACCGTTTCAAACTGAGCATCATTATAGATACCGCTAAGAAAAAGTCCGTCAATTTCTCCGTACGAGAGCATTTCTTGTAAGACTTGTTTTCTATCTGTTTTTATTTTAACTTCAATATTTTGTTGTTCTTTCAGAAAAGATGAGAATAAAGAAGGAATTTTAATAGCGGAAATCGTCTGCGAGGCACCAATAATCAAGGATCTTTTAAACTTATTCGGATTAACTTCTGCTTTAGCTTCCTCCATTAAACGTAAAATACGCTGTGCGTAGTCAAACAAAGCTTCCCCTTCGTTTGTTAACGTAACTCCTCGATTCGTACGTATCAATAATTTGGTGTCTAATTCTTCCTCTAGATTTTTAATCCGCTGGCTGATATGCGGCTGCACATATCCTAATACCTCCGCAGCTTTTGATAGTGACTTTGCTTCTGCGACACATTTGAACATTCGTAAGTCTTGGCTTTCCAATTTTAATTCCTCCGTTGCTATCATTTTAAATGATACCTCTCTTAGTATTACCTATTATATCCTTTTTTCCATCGAAGATATAATAAAAGATGTTAAGAGAAAGGAAGGTTTATAGAAGTGAACAATTTTAAAAATAAAGTATTTATTATTACGGGCGGCGGCACTGGTATAGGCAAAGCAACGGCTTTAAAGTTAGCTGACATGGGCGCGAAACTTGTTATAAACTACAGCAACTCAGAAACAGAAGCGAAAAAAGGTGTAGAGGAGATTGCTGAAAAAGGAGGCATAGCGTTTGCTTTTAAAGCGAATGTAGCCAACGAGCAAGAAGTA
The DNA here is from genome assembly GCF_042787735.1 of Priestia sp. YIM B13490. Classification (NCBI taxonomy): domain Bacteria; kingdom Bacillati; phylum Bacillota; class Bacilli; order Caryophanales; family Bacillaceae; genus Priestia; species Priestia sp. YIM B13490. Next base: position 580,198 of record NZ_JBHZOT010000001.1, on the reverse strand, counting down.
AATGCAATGATTCATCAAACCATTACACAATTCGGACGGTTAGATGGATTAGTGAATAACGCTAGTATTACAGCTCAAATCCCTATGAATGACTTAGAGTCTGTCACGGATGACATATGGAACTCTTTATATGATGTAAACGTAAAAGGCATGTTTCACTGTGTAAAAGCAGCCGTTCCACATATGAAAAAGCAAAAGTCAGGGGCGATTGTTAATGTAGGAAGCGTTGCGGGTACAACTGGAATCGGCTCCTCTATTCCCTATGCAGCAACAAAAGCAGCGATTCATACGATGACTAAGTCGTTAGCGATTGCACTGGCACCACATATTCGAGTAAACTGCATCTCTCCTGGTGCAGTCGACACAAGATGGTGGTCTGGCAACGAAGATAAAATGTATCAGCTTGCAGGAAATCTACCTCTTCAGCGCATTTCTTCTCCTGAAGATATCGCAGATGCTATTCTGTTTCAGTTAAAGCAAGAGTCCGTGACGGGCCAAGTATTTACGATTGATAACGGGCAAACTCTTTAAGCATACGTGAATATTCCTAAAAAATAACCCCACTACTAGCAAGCAATAGTAGCGGGGTTCTAACAAGGCTACTGATTCAACCTCTATTTCCCCAGTGAAAACCCTTCAAACAGCCGGCCTCCATGTGGTGCTAACAATTTATCCACTAGTTGAATTACTTTATCTTTATTCCCTGTTTTATAAAAGGTATCAAATGCCTCTACAAACTCTTTACTAAAGCCTTCATTATAGAGATTCAAAGACCGGACAATCCATTTAGAATCCCCGATCCAATGACCGTTTGTTCTTAAAACAAATTCATGCGTTATGTAAGCGAGCGTATTGGCGATAAAAAGTGATTCACCTTTATTTGAAGAACCGATTAAATCATCTAAGGCATCACTTATAAAATACCTTTTTAGTTTAATCGTCTCTTCCGGCCATTTTTCTGGGCCTTTTTCTAGTAATTGTGCAGCTTCTTTTTTTATAGCCTGCATCACTCCTTTATCCGCTAAAATAATTCCCTCGGAAATCATTCTTAGGAGTGAAGGTCTGGCCCTCTTACAATCGCTTTTAAAAAAGGCTTGGTATGAAGTCAGATTATGAGCAAAAACTTCAATTGCCCATCCAAATTCAATGAGGGACTCTCTAAAAGAAGAAGTAAAATTATCATCAAAAATAACAAGATCAAGGTCAGACTTGTGGGTAGCTTCTCCTCTCACCACGCTCCCGGCGAGTAATGCGCCTTGACAGTTAGGGTAATGTTTAAAAATGAATTGTGTAGCTGCTTGCAGCGGTTCTAACCTTTTTAGCTCTTTCATCGTATTCCTCCAGAAAACAATATATATGGTTTTTCTGGTTAGAACGTGGAAATTCCTTTAAATTAAAAGCTAAGCGTTTGTTTTAATGCCTCAATAGAAGTTCGAACCCCTGCTTCAACTGACATTGTTAAATCTTCCATTTCTAAAGAAACTTCTTCATCGTAGCCCATCATCTTAACAACAGAGAAAAACTCTTTCCACCACTGTAAATCTTGACCACAGCCTACGGCCACGTAATTCCAGGCTCTATTTGCTACATCCGTCACTTCTTTTGTTTCCATCACTCCGTTCACTCCTGATAGATGTCTCTCAAGGCGCACGTCTTTTCCATGAACATGGTGAATGGCTGCTCCTAATTCTCTAGCTGACAAAATAGGATCTGCGCCCATCCAGATTAAGTGGCTTGGATCTAAATTTAATCCTACGATAGGTCCTACCGCATTACGAAGTTTAAATAACGTTTCAGGGTTATAGACTAGTTGAGAGCTGAAGTTTTCAAGAGCGATTTTTTCAATATCGCAGGCTTCAGCTTTCTTAACGAGCTCTTTCCAGTAGGGGATGGCTACTTCATTCCACTGGTAATCTAAAATCTCTTTTAACACTGGAGGCCAGCTTACTGTATACGTAATCCAGTTTGGAATCTTGTCTTCAGGACTTCCGGCTGGTAATCCGCTCATCATGATCACTTTCTTTACACCTAATAACTTTGCCAGTTCAAACGTTTTATCCGTTACTTCCCGATGTTCTCTTCCCAGTTCACCTGGATCTAAAGGATTTCCAGAACAGTTTAACGCACAAAGCTTGATGTTACGCTTTTCTAATGCATGTAAAAATTCACTTCTCTTATCATCACTTTCTACTAATTCATTTAGTTTTAAATGAGGTGCCGGAGACCAACCCCCTGTGGTCATTTCGATTGTATTGATTCCCATCTCTGTGATTACATCTAACATTTCTTCAAAAGGCAAATGTCCTAAACTGTCTGTTACATAAGATAATTTCATTGTCTTCTCCTCCTAAAAATTTCGTCCGCAGCTTTTAATCTCAATAAGCTAAAAACACTGATTGTAAACGTTTTTATTTAATTTTAATAAAGTATAGCTATTATTATATAATTCCGAATCTTAATCGTCTTTGCTTTAAGAAGACTACTTTTTATCTTTTCAGGACATTTTTGAACCCTTATTAGTTTTATTCCATAAAAATAACTCTCCTCTGCTTGGGACACATGTAAGCAAAGAAGAGTTGGCTAATCTTTATATGCAGTTGTTTTTAATTTTGTATATAGATTACGAAAACGTCCTGGTGAACTGCGCATTGAAGCTGTAAAAACCCGCGTAAAGTAGTGAACATCTGGAAATCCTGTTTCTTGAGCAATATCTCTAATCGATAAATCAGTTGTTTTGAGCAGTATCACAGCTCTTTTAATTCTTTCATTTTGTACATATTCCGAGTAGCTGACACCTAATTCAGTTTTAAAGAGACGAGACAGATGCCGGCTAGATAGGTGTAAATGAGTCGCTGTATCCGTAAGTTTAATAGAATTGGCTAGATTATCTTTAATGTATAATTTTGCAAGATTAAGGGTTAAAGAAGATGTCTTTTGAACAGCTTTCTGATAATGGTAATTTAAAGGAAAAACAAAAGTATTTATGAGCGAAAGAATAAGAGAATGAGCTAAATTTGTTAGTATTTCTTCAAAAAAGACATCTTCTCCTTTTGCGGCATGGTTCAAAAGAAACTTCCAAATGAACGGAGCCGTTCCATCTTCTTTTACATCTATTACTACTTTAGAACATCGTTTAGCTTCTTCTATTAGCTTGATGCACTTTTCAGTTGATTCTGATTCAACCAGTTCAAAGCCTACATACAAGAGAAAAAGACTCTTATCGCTTTTTATGTGGTGTAATACGCCGGGCTTTGAAAGAAATAGTGTATTTTCTTTTACCGGATAGGGACGCCCGTCGTCTATATAAATTCCTTTCCCTTCAAGCACGTAACACACCTCAAAGAAAGAGTGCTTATGAGGGACATTATCATAGTGCTTGGGCATAACTCCCCAATAGTGAACGTGAAAAGACGCTCCGTTTCCTTGTGTACGATGGACACGTTCATTTAAAGAAATTTTCCCCGCGATAAGATTAGCTGTCATATGCTTCACCCCCTTCTTATCTGAAGGAATCTGTAATTTATAAGAAATTTCAGAATTTAAATTCCGTTAAAATGTGAACATGATTGATGACGATGATTAGCCGTTTTATGCCTGACAGCTTAACTAGTTACAGAAGATGGTTTTATTTCTTTAATTGTTTTGACGATAAACACCGGAACAGGCAGCAGGCTGAGTTTTCCTAATGAAGTAATGATGCGAATATACTTCATTTCACCTTCCACATCAATTTCATCTCCGATACTCCAGCATTCCATTGATTTTTGGCTAAGAACAGGAAGAATTTTCAGTGCATCGCCATCAAAGGAGATGTTATCTTTCACCTCTAAAAAAGAAAGATGATCCATTCTTTTATAGTGATGCTTTGGATATGTTCTTTTTTTGAATACTGTTCCCTTAATCCTCACTAAAGTCACCTTCTCTTTTTTATCAGAGTATTCCTTCCGCTTTGCTGTAAACAAGAGAAGACAAAGATGATGGTCTTTCTTGTTTACTTCTTAGCAAAAAACATCATAGCATGTAAACAGCACTAGTTAATTTTCTTAGCTGAGCCTTCAAGCTGGATAAAATTTTTCACTGTAGCTTTACTTCCGCAAGACTCGCGTACGATTAGTTCATCTTTTAATACAAACTTTTTTTGTTCTAAGGCTTTTCCGCTCATTAATCCAAGCAGTAATTCCATCGCTTTTTTTCCAATTTCATATTTAGGCTGCTCAATTGTTGTAATATGCGGTTCAATGATATCCGACATTTTTGAGTTATCAAATCCTACTACAGCTATATCTTCAGGCACTTTTAACCCGCTGTCTTTTGCGGCTTTTATCGCTCCGATCGCCATTTCATCGTTAAAAACAAATACGGAAGTTGGCCGTTGTTCTAACGATAATAAGCGAATCATTTGATGATAACCGGACTCTAGGCTAAAATCTCCTTCTTGAATAAAAGCGGAATCCACAGATAAATCGTGGCTAATCATCGCTTGGCGGTATCCTTTTAATCGATCACGGCTTAAGATAACATTCATAGGACCAGTGATATGCGCAATTTTGGTATGCCCAAGGCTTATTAAATGCTCCGTTATTTTTCGCGCCCCGCTAATATTATCAATAGATACGGTAGAAATATCTAAGCCATCAATGTACTCACACGCAAGAACCGTAGGGAACTGTCTGGAGACTTGTTCAATTCTGTCTTTATCCATGCGGGCTGTTAGAAGGATCATGCCGTCCGCTTGCTTTTGGAATAATAAATCAACAAACTCTCCTTCTCGCTCAATGTCATTTTCTGTATCTCCTAAAATTACTCGGTAACCGCTGTTAATCGCCGTATGCTGAATTCCTTTAAGAACTTCAGAAAAAAACGGATGGGTAATATCAGGAACAACTACTAAAATGGTTTTTGTTTCTTTTTTTCTAAACTGTCTTGCGATGATATGGGGCTGATAATTTAATTCTTCAATGGCTTTTAAAACTTTTTCCTGCGTTTCTTTGCTTACTAGGTGGGGCTGACTAAGAACTCGCGAGACAGTAGCTGGAGCTACATTAGCTAGTTTGGCCACATCACTCATTTTAACTGACATACGTTCACTCACCTTTATCTGTAGTAATTAACATTTTATAATAAAAAGTTCTATCCGTTTTGCATCTATCTTTATTATACATTACTAGCATAATAAAGCCTCTCTTTATCATCATGATGGAGTCCGAATAGAACAATTAAGACTATTTTAAACTAGCTATGCCCACAAGTTCTGATCTTCTTTCAAGCATAAACCATGAAAAGTGATGCAAAACATATCTCGTTATGCTTCGCATCACTTCAGTCAATCACGTTAAATGTTTAGGCCTTCTTTAATATTTAATCCTTCTCTAATTGACTTTAACGTTACTTCGTTTGACCATTCCGGTCGATCAGGGTAAGCAAATACAGAGTTTGTTACGATGCCGTCAAATTTAATTTCTCTTAATTTGCGATACAGTGCGTCAAAATCAATTTCTCCTTCACCAGGATTTAAATGCTGGTGAATCGTTACTTTCGCATCAGGTGGATTTACAATATAGCGCAGTCCAAACGCTGCTTTATGGTTAAGAGTATCGGCAATCAGAACGTGTGCAAGCAAATCACCTGCTTCATCAATATGCTTTGCTACATCGCCAATGCCATCGTCATAAAAGAAAGCATGAGGGACAGAATAAACTAATTTAATCCAGTCTTTGTCCAGCGCACGAATCATTGCAATAGCTTCTGTGTTTAACTCAATAAAATCATTTGGATGCGATTGAAGGTTAAGCTTAATTCCTTCTTTTTCAAAAATCGGCATCAGCTCTTCCATCGATTTAACAAAAGCCGCTTCGCTTTCAACAGGGCGGCTCTTGTCGCCGCTGAACTCACTGTTCATTAAATCTACTTCCAGCTCAGAAGTAATTTCGATTGTACGCTTCCAGTTCCTTACTGCCGCTTCACGTTCCTGCTCATTTGGTGAAGACCACTGCTGTACCGGAAGCACAGACGAAATCTTTACCCCCGCATCGGCACAGTATCTTTTTAAGTCTTTTATACGCTGTCTATCAACTTTTGGATATTCATAAAACCAAATAAAATCTTTGCGCGGAGATAACTCTACGTATTCATAGCCTAATCTTGCAACTGTATCAATCGTATCTTTTAAACTTGTATTGTCACGGTAATGTGACGGATCATATGCTAAACGCAATGTAAGGCTCCCCTTTCTTTTATGCACACCAGACGTGTCCATCCCCTAAGTTTTAATTAAGCTGTTTTGTAAGCAAACCGTTTTTACAATTACAGTTTGCCTGCTGCAGTTAACGTTTTATGGTAGAAATCAGGACGTTCACCTAACGAAATAGGAACAATGTTTCCTGATTTTTTTGCTTCTAAGCAAGCATCTGAAGTAACGGCCGCAACGTAACCGTCCCAAGCAGTGGGTCCATTCACTTCGCCTTTAAGCGTTGAGTTAATCCAGTCTTGCAGCTCTGTATCATAAGAGTCAATGAATCGATCTTTCCAATCTACTAAAATTTCAGTTGATTTTTTTGCTTCACTGCGCAACACGACGCTTGAAGGCTCAGGTAAATTAGCGATTCCTGTTTCTCCTACTACTTGACATTGAATATCATAGCCGTACTGGCAGTTTACAAAAACCTCAGCATCAATTCGAACGCCTTGCTTTGTTTCAAGCAGCACCATAATTGGATCTTGCAGATGTTCAAGTGCCTTGCTCGTTTTTCGCGGTGCCACGATTTGAACAGATACATAATCGTCATTTAATAACCAGCGCAAAACGTCAATTTCATGGATGAATGTATCAACGATTGACATATCGCCCGTGTATGTATCAGGTACCGTAGGATTTCTGTGTGCGCAGTGAACCATTAATGCTTCACCAATTTGCCCGCTTTCAATCACTTTCTTTAAAGCGCGATACCCTGTATCGTAGCGGCGCATATAACCAACTTGCACCAACGGCTTGCCGTGTGTAATTTCAGCGTCAACGATTCTTTTACAGCCTTCTGCCGTTGTAGCAAGCGGCTTTTCGCAAAATACAGGTTTTCCAGCTTGAATCGCTGCCAGCACAAACTCCTCGTGCGTCGGCCCCCAAGAAGTCACAACAACTGCATCTACTTCTTCTGATTTAATTAACTCATGTCCATCATTGTAAATAACGGCATCCAAGTTTTGATTTTTTACAACAGCTTTTGCTTGTTCTTGATTTACATCCGTAACCGCAACAATTTTTCCGCCTGATAACGTATTTGTAATTCTTCTAATATGATCTTGTCCGATTGCTCCTGTTCCAATAACACCAATTTTCAACACCATAATCTATGGCCTCCTTTAATATGTGAGCTTTAAAAATAGAAATAAATGCTTGGTTCCACGTTTTATTTTGCTTTAAAAACTTTATATGACGCTTCTTTCTTATCCCATGCCGCTGCAAAAGCAGTAGCGGTTAACCCTAAGGCTGCTGCAAAAAAGAAGCCTGCTTTAAGTCCCGTCCAAGAATTTAATATTCCTGCAGCAAAAGGACCTCCGAATATTCCTAACGCATACAGCGCTTGGTAGCCTCCCATCGCCGTAGCTCTCTTTTCTGCAGCTATTCTTTCAATAGACATTCCTAGCATAAGAGGAAACACTAATCCTAATGAAAACCCGTTCACGCTTTGAATGATACAAAGCAAAAGTTTATTTTCCGTCATAGGAATCATACAGGTAAAGAATGCAGCCAGAAAAAAGGCGGCCTTCAAGATGCTCCATTTTCCGAAGCGCCAAACAAATAGCTTTTCCATAATAAGAGGAGCAGCCGCATGAGGGATCATAAAGGAAAAGACAATCAAACTCAGCTCGCTCTCTTTAAATCCTGCGCTTAATGCGTACGCAGGAGTAAAACCAAACATGGTCGTGAAAATAATACTGTGTGCTAGAATAGATAGAAGCGAAATTTTTAATAGCGACGGCTCTTTTATTACGCTCATTAATTCTTTAAGCTTTATAGGTGATCTCTTTACGTTCTCTTTGGGCTCGTAAATGAAAAGAGAAAGAATAGCGCCTATTACACTCAAGATTGTTCCTATCCAAAACGGAGCATGCCATCCCCACTCATTTACAATGTAACCGCTTAAACTCATACCCAAAAGCTGAGCCAAAACCACTATAAACGAAATGATATTCATAGCACGAGTAGTTTTTTCACGTTCAAAGTAGCTTGAATATAAAATCGTAAAGGCAACCCACGTTGCTGCTGCCAATCCAGCCAAGCAGCGTGATATAAACACGCCTATTAAGCTATCGGTCAACGAAAATAGCAGGCAGCTTGACATGCTGGCTATCATGCCGAAGATAACAAACGGTTTTCTCACTTTCACAAAGTCTGAAAAGATCCCGAGCGGAAGGCGACATAATAGCTGCATGAGTCCATAGCTGCTTAACACTACACCAATAAAGGCATACTTGCCTCCCAGCCCTTCCATATAAGGAGACAAAATAGGTACGTAAATAAACTGCGAGAACCAAAAGATAAATGAAACGGCTGCAAAAAGATACTTATCTTTGACGGTACTTATAGCACTCAACTAATCACTTCCATTTTGTTGCGACGAAAAAACCGACTTTTATTTTTTTATACGATTGTACTACAGGGTACTAGCAAATGTCGCTAGTATCCCATCGTACGATAAGTAAATTCTTAGTAGCGTGCCGTAACCATTTTCTTTCTTGTATAAAACTCTACGCCGTCCGTACCGTTGGCATGAAGATCGCCATAGAAAGAGTCTTTCCAGCCTGAGAATGGGAAGAACGCCATAGGTGCCGGCACCCCTACGTTCACTCCTAGCATGCCTGAATCAATATTTTCACGGAACTCACGTACGCTTGCGCCGCTGTCTGTATAGATACAAGCTCCGTTTGCGAATCGAGAATTATTAGCAATGTCAATTGCTTCTCCTAATGTTTTTACACGCACGATAGAAAGCACCGGTGCAAAGATTTCGTCTTGCCAGATTTTCATTTCTTGTGTAACGTTATCAAAAATAGTGGGTCCAACAAAATAGCCGTTCTCTTTTACCGCGTGATCTTCACGGCCGTCACGAACTAAGCGAGCTCCTTCTTCTACGCCAGCTTCAATATAGCTAAGCGTACGTTCTTTATGGTTTTCACGAATAACCGGCCCTAAGAAAACATCTTTTTCTAATCCGTTTCCAATGACAATATTGTTTGATTCTTGAACAAGTCGTGAGATTAATTCATCTGCCACGTCTTCTTGCACCGTCACGACAGATGCTGCCATGCAGCGTTCACCTGCTGAACCGAAAGCAGCTCCGATAATTTGTTTTGTTGCTACGTTTAAATCTGCATCGTTTAATACGATTGAGTGGTTTTTAGCACCCGCTAATGCTTGAACACGCTTTAAGTTTTCTGTACCTTTTTTATACACATATTCAGCTACTGGCTGTGAACCTACAAACGAAATTGCTTTCACTAATTTATGTTCAAGAAGGCCGTTTACCACATCATGCGCGCCGTTTACAATGTTTAATACGCCTTTTGGCAATCCAGCTTCTTCAAATAATTCTACTAATCTTGCTGCTAAAAGCGGCGTGCGCTCAGACGGCTTTAATACAAATGTATTACCGCAAGCAATTGCAAGAGGGAACATCCAGCAAGGAACCATCATCGGGAAGTTGAACGGCGTGATCCCGCCAATAACACCGATTGGATAGCGATACATGCCAGACTCAATGCCCGTTGCAATATCAGGAAGCTGTTTTCCCATCATTAACGTAGGAGCACCCGCTGCGAATTCTACACATTCAATTCCGCGCTGTACTTCTCCGCGCGCTTCATTAAAGCTTTTTCCGTTTTCAAGCGTCACAAGCTTCGCTAACTCGTCCCAGTTATCTACTAATAGCTGCTGATATTTAAATAGAATACGTGCACGTTTTGGCACCGCAGTTTTTGCCCATCCTTTGAAGGCTTCATTTGCAGCCTGTACCGCTTGATCTACATCTGCTTTTGTGGAAAGAGGTACCTCTGCAATGACTTCACCCGTTGCAGGGTTATAAACTGGTTCTGTCAGACTTGTAGATGAATCCACCCATTCGCCGCCAATATAGTTTTTTACTGTTTTTACTGTTGTTTGTGTCATGTTCATTCTCCTCTCAATTTTTGATTACGCTTGTTGCAGAACTTCTTCGGCTGTATCCATAAACTGCTTAATTTCTTCTACAGTTGGCATTGCATCTGAAGAACTGTGTTTTGAAATAACGATGGAAGCAGAAGCACCGCCAAATCTCATCGCTTCAGGAATTGTAAACCCTCGCATTAACCCGTAGATAAAAGCAGATGCGTAAGAGTCGCCAGCTCCAAATGTTTTAAGCACTTTCGTTTTAAAGATGCCGCCTCGATGAGACTGGCCGTCTTTTGTATAAGCAATCGACCCTTCTCCTCCATGCTTGATTACGACAATCTTAGCATGATGGGAAAACCATCGTTCAGCTGTAACTTGATCATTTGATTCTTCATAATTTAAAAGCTTTTCCATCATATCGAATTCTTCTCGCGTACCGATAATCACGTCTGATTTTTCTGCCGCTAAATTATAGTAGACGGCAGTCTCAGCTTCTGATTCCCACGTATACGGCCGGTAGTCGACATCAAAGAATACGACTACGCTATGTTTTCTCGCATATTCAAGAGCAAGAAACACGGCTTCTCTTGAAGGACTTTTAGCAAGAGCTGTTCCAGAGATAAGCAGCGCTTTTGATTGCTTAATATACTCTTCAGAAACTTCTGTTGGATGGAGCTTTAAGTCTGCCACGTTATCACGGTACATCAGGATGCTGCACTCTTCAGGACTTTTAATTTCAGTAAAGGCCAGTCCCGTTACGGCTCCTGTTTGATCAACTACAATGCCTTCCGTGTTAATGTTATTTTGATTTAAATATCTGGTGCTGAAGCGGCCCATTTGATCATTTGACACTTTTCCAATAAAGCCTGTCTTCATTCCAAGCCTTGAAAGACCAATAGCGATGTTAGCAGGAGATCCTCCTACGTATTTTGTAAACGTCATCGTTTCTTCCATCGGGCGATTAAATTCATTTGCATTCAAGTCGATGCAAAGCCTTCCTACTGCAAGAAGGTCAAATCGCTTTTGTGAATCAAATGTTAAATAACTCATAGTCACGTCGTCTCCTTACTTTAATGCTAATTTTTCTTCCATAATCCATTCATGGTCTTTGCTATTATTAAATTTCCATGTTCGCACAGGGCCAGCCATGACGTTTAAATAATAAACTTCATAACCTGGAGGAGCAGATACCGGATGATACCCTTTAGGAACCAAGACTGCATCTCCATCTTTAAGGACCATTGTTTCATCTAGAGATTGATCGTCCGTATATACTCGTTGAATCGCAAATCCATGTCCCGGGTTGACTTTATGGTAATACGTTTCCTCTAAATACGATTCATGCGGCAAGTTGTCTTGATCGTGCTTATGAGGAGGATAGCTTGACCAGTTTCCTTCCGGCGTAAACACTTCCACTACCAGCAGACTATCGGCCGGCTTTTGTTCAGGAAGAATATTATGGACTTGTCTCGCGATATTTCCTGCTCCGCGATGCTCTACGCCTACATCTTGCGGCGTAATTAAACGAGCAGGGTATGTACCTTTTCCAGGCGCTGCGCAAACCGCAATTTCTAAGTCGGTTACAGCTTCTACTTCATAGTGATCATCATTCGATACATATACGGAGTACGGAGGGATTTTTTCAAAGATATTCATTCGCTGTCCGATGTTTTCCCATTTCTCTTCTTTTGTAGAAATGTTGGACTTACCGGTTAAAATCACAATACAAATCTCTTGATTTTCCGTATTTTTTTTAAGCTTTTGGCCTTTTTTTAATGAGTAAACGTCAAAGCCAATGTACTCCCATCCTGCAGATTGTGGGGTGATGCTTAGTACGTTTCCATCACTGTCAGCTGTTTGTGTTGGTACGATTAAATCAGCCATTCCTTTCCACACCTTTCTATTTCTTATTTTTTAACGTGTTTATGCTAGGGACACTCTTTAATCAAGCAAACTGGATATTCTAGCTTTTTAAAAGATTAATATTTTCTTGCCTTTTGTAACTGGCTTTCTTTGCCTTCAAACGCCGTTTGAACGTTTGAGCTTTCAGATACGGCTGCTACTCCTACATGCCACCAAGAATCGTAGCCGTCCGTCATTGTTTTTGGAAGAACTTTAATGTCAATCAGTGTACTAACACTTTGTTTTTTTGAATCTTCAATGGCATATTCAAGTTCTTCCATCGTATACACTTCGTATGTTTTGGCTCCGTACGCAGCTCCAGATTGAGCAAAGTTGATGCGCATAATATCTCCATCAAGCTGCCCCGTCCGCGGGTTACGAACGCGGAACTCTGTGCCGAAGCTTTCAATTCCATTATCCATCTGCAAGTTGTTGATGCAGCCAAAGCCGGAATTATCAAAAAGAACAATATTTATTTTAATTCCTTCTTGAATGCTCGTTACCAGCTCACTATGAAGCATTAAGTAGCTTCCGTCTCCTACCATTGCATACACTTCTTTATCCGGCTCAGCCATCTTAGCGCCTAAGGCAGAAGCAATTTCATAGCCCATACATGAATATCCGTATTCAAGGTGATACGTATTACGTTCATTTGAGATCCACATACGCTGAAGGTCACCCGGGAGGCTTCCCGCTGCACATGTAATAATAGAATCAGGTGCAATTAGTTCGTTTACTTTGCCAAGCACAGTCGTTTGGACAAGTTCGGTGCTTAGGCTATCTTTATACTCCGACAGGCTGTGATCAAAATGCCCTTTAATTTCCGGAATAAATTCTTTGCCTGTGTATGCAATATTTTTTAAACGAGTCAGCTCTTGATTCCACTTTAATTTGGCTTCTTCAATTTCAGTTTCATAGCCTGATTTATAACCTTCTAATGCAGACGAAAGAGCTTCAAGACCCACTTTGGCATCCGCGACAATTTTAGTAGCCTCCAATTTTGATGCGTGAAATTCAGAAATGTTAATGGTTAATACATCCGTCTCAGCGTAAAACAGCTTTGAAGAAGTTGTGAAATCTGTAAAACGTGTCCCCACGCCAATAATTAAATCCGCAGATTGCGCTATTTTATTAGCAGCGCTGTTACCTGTTACGCCAACTCCTCCTAGATTTAAAGGATGATTGCTTTCAAGTCCGCTTTTTCCAGCTTGCGTTTCGCTAAATGGAATATGAAACTTTTCAGCAAATGCAGCAAATGCATTCGCAGCCTCTGAATAACGAACGCCGCCGCCTAAAATAAGAAGAGGCTTTTTCTTTGATTTAATCAGCTCCACTGCATTTCTGATACTTTCTTGCGAAGGCTCGCGGCGTTCGATCAGGTGGGTACGCTCACGGAAGAAACTTTCTGGAAAATCCCACGCTTCCCCTTGTACATCCTGCGGCAGCGCAATTGTAACGGCTCCTGTATCTGCCGGATCTGTTAATACACGCATCGCATTGATCATAGCCGACATCAGCTGTTCTGGACGGCTTACTCGATCCCAGTACTTGCTGACGGACCGGAAAGCATCATTTGTAGAAAGAGATAAATCATGCGTCTGTTCAATTTGTTGAAGAACCGGGTCCGGCTGGCGAGTGGCAAACACATCGCTTGGCAAAAGCAGCACCGGAATATTGTTTGCAGTAGCTGTCGCAGCCGATGTAACCATATTCGCTGAACCTGGACCAACGGAAGAAGAGCAGGCCATGATTTGCTTTCGATGTTTTTGTTTGGCAAAGGCTACTGCAGCATGAGCCATTCCCTGCTCGTTTCTGCCTTGATATACTTCAAGGTCGCCTGGGTTTTCCTGCAGCGCTTGCCCGATCCCCACTACATTTCCATGTCCAAAAATGGTGAATACTCCTTTGATAAAACGCTCTTTTTTTCCATCAAACTCTACATATTGCTGATTTAGAAATTTCACTAAAGCTTGACTCGTTGTTAATCTTATCGTTTTCATATACCTTCCTACCTTATCTTCTGAAATTGATCACCATCAGATTGATTTTTCTACCCTTTTTTCACATTTTTAAATGAAATCGATTTCATTTAATGTAATAAATGAGGTTCTACCCTTTTACTTCCTAGCTCTTTCCTTTGTTTCAGCTACTATTTAGCGATGAGACAAACACTTTCATCCCCTGTACTTTTTAACGCTTGAAGATGGAGAAAAGCTCGAAAATTCATCATAAATTCCACTTTCAAATGAAATCGATTTCATTTGATGTTAAAAAAATATTTTCCAAACTCCATCCTTAACTTCCCCATCATTTTTCTATGCTTTGTCTTACCTGGAAAACCAATCTTATTGTACATGTAGCTCTGTTCAATGAAATCGATTTCATCTAGTTTTAGAAGCGCTTTCTTATCTATGAACCTAGTTTATAATATTCAGTTTACTTTGTAAATACTTTTTTAAAAATTTTGTTAGTTTATCTTTTTATTCACTGTAATCGCTTTCTAAAGAAGCTCAATGTGAAGAAAAAAGAAAAGGCATACTTCTTTAGTATGCCTACGGGCTCTAAGTCTAAGCATATGTATAATCACTCAAAAACACTTATTCTTCTGCAAGGACAAACGTAATCTCATTTTCTTTTGCATAGTGCTGATAGCTGACGTCCACTTTATCTGTAATTAAATAATCCACTTCATGCAGCTGACAATACGTAATCATTGCATACTTATCAAATTTTGTATGATCTGCTAATAAAAACACTTTTGTGCTTCTTTTTATGACCGTTTCTTTGATTTCACTTTCAACGGGCGATGAATTGGTAACGCCATTTGATATGGAAATACCCGTAGAAGCCATAAATACTTTATCAAAGTTGTAATTCTTTACAGGATTGGCATGGTTAAAGCTTGAAAATGATTGAGTTTCACGCTCAAGATAGCCGCCCGTAGAAATTACTTTTAACGCATCAAAAGGCAAGGCTTTTACTATAACATCTAAACTATTTGTAACAATCGTTATTGATTTGTTCTTTAGAAATTCAATCATTTCTAACGTGGTAGTTCCTGAATCAATAAAGATGACGTCTCCGTCTTCTACGTACTGAGCTGCCGTTTTGGCAATTAAACGCTTTTGAAACTGATTTCTTGTTTGTCTTTCATTAAATGATTCAAGCTTCACATGATTAACGGCTACTCCGCCGTATACTTTTTTAATATGCCCTTCATCCACTAACTTTTGAACGTCGCGTCGAATCGTGTTTTTGGAGACTTCAAACACCGAAACCAAATCATCTAATGAGACAGATTCATGTTCAAAAACATACTCTTGAATTTGTTGAATCCGCTTCGTTTTTAACATTTCTACCTCTCCCGTTTATCTTTCTTTTCGCTTTTTTATTACTTACTATTATAACCTTTACAAAAGGCATTTTCTAGAAGAGTAACTGCTAAAACAAAGAGAGATTGAGACATAACTCCATTATTTCCAGCTAAAGACAAACAAGTTAGATACATAACATAAGCTAGAAGCAACTCAATCGATTAAAATCCTACCAAAGAAAAAATCCGAACGAGCTGGATTTTCTATCAAGAATCTCCATTCATCGTTCGGATCTTGCTTCAACTGTAATTCTTTTGTCTCAGCCTCTTTTTTATTAAGCTTTATGACTTGTATGAAACTCTCTCATTTTCTCTTTTACAGTCGCCATCACCGCTTCTTTTCCCGGTGTAAGAATGGTTCGCGGATCATACACGTCACTGTCGCTTTCCAACGTGTGACGGATCGCGCGCGTCCAGGCCTGAAGGCACTCGGTGTTCACATTAATCTTTGCATGTCCAAGAGCTATTGCTTTTTGAATTTGGTAGTTTGGTATACCAGAACCTCCGTGTAACACCAGCGGCACATCTGTTAAGTCAGCTATTTCTTTCATTTCGTCAAAGCCCAGCTGAGGTTCGCCTTGGTACTGTCCGTGAACGGAACCTAAAGCAGCTGCCAACGCATCGACTCCCGTTTCTTTTACAAGACGCAGACATTCAGCGGGATCAGCGTACACGATGTTGCCAACAAGCCCGTCTTCCATTCCTCCGACTGTTCCGACTTCAGCTTCAACTGAGACATATTGAGCACCAGCATAGTCTACTACTTGCTTAGTCATGGCAATATTTTCATCAATTGAGTAATGAGAACCGTCAAACATGACCGAGCTAAACCCAGCGTCGATAGCTTTTTTACATCTTTCTACACTCATACCGTGATCTAAGTGAAGCGCGACAGGAACAGTAATATTCATTTCTTCTAACAAACCTTCAATCATGCCTACAATGGTTTTAAATCCGCCTAAATAGTCCACAAGCCTGTCTGAAACGGCTGCAATGACAGGCGCTTTTTCCTCTTCGGCAGCTTGTAAAATAGCCTGTGCCCACTGCAGGCTGTTAATATTATACTGACCAACCGCATAGTTTCCTTTTTTAGCGGCATGAAGCATATCTTTCATTGATACTAGTTTTGAAGATACTAACGTCACTGACTGACACTCCTTATCATGAATATGATTTTGTTGTTTGAAAGCTGTAGTATTCCGAGATAGCCTTAACGGTTGTCTCTTTAGCCGTCTTAATTGCTTCTTCCGCGTTTAATTGATAATATTCAGGTCGGAATAGCTCTACAGATACCGCGTCATTATAGCCTTTTTCTTTTAATGTTGAGAAAATAGCATCTAAATCAATTGCTCCTAGACCTGGCCATACTCGGTCTTCATCTGTTAAGAAGCCAATAGGAAAATCTTCCGTGTCATCAATATGAACGATAAATATTTTAGAAATATCCGCTTGTTTTAAGTCTTCCAACTTTGATCCCATCGCATGGAAGTGGAAGCAGTCAAGTACTAATCCTACGTTATCTCGGTTCACCGTTTGCACAATGTCATACGCTTGATCAAACGTATTAACCGTACACTGAGGGTGTCCTACAAACTCAACGGCGATTTTAACTCCGTAAGGTTCAGCCAATTCCGATAATTCATTCAGCACTTGTACGCAGCTATTTTTAATCTCTGCTTTTACGATTTTTTGTTCCGTTACTAAAGGAACGGCTACGATATAGGGAGCACCTATCTTTTGAGCGGTTTCTAGCATACTCTTAAACTCTTCTATCACTTCCTGGTACTCTTTTTCACTGCGGTTATTAAAGAAAACTAAAGCGTTCAGCGCTAGCGGTTTAATATGATTTGTATTAAAAAACTGCGCTAAATCATCCATTGAGTTACTTTCTAAATACTCAGGGAGTTTATCCATCGTGCGAATTTCGATATAATCATATCCGTGCTTGCTGCAATATTCAAGGTCCTTTACAAGATTTGAATTTTCTAATGTTGTTGCTTCGTTAAAACATAGTTTCATAATGATTCTCTCCATTCTTTACTTAAATAATTTTATTGTCATTCATGACGTCAGCGTCTTCATTATCATAGCTGCGGAACCTTTGCTCCAGTTCTTCAAGCGTAAGCCCTTTTGTTTCCGGTAAAAACTTTTTAACAAATAAAATCGCTCCGATCCCGAATACAACAAAGACAAAAAACGTAGTGGATAAGCCAATGCTTGCCAGTAAAACAGGAAACGTTAAACCTACAAGGAAGTTAATTCCCCACAGACAAAATACGGTAACACCCATCCCTAAGCCTCTTAATCGTAAAGGGAAAATTTCTGAAAGCATTAGCCACGTTACCGGAGATATAGCTCCTTGCTGAAATGCGAGGAACGTAATTGTTAGTGCTAATACGATATATGGGAGTGCCGCGGACCCTTCAAATACAAGAGAAAATATACCAATCAGCAGCAGGGCAGTAGTCGTTCCTACCAATCCTGTTATAAGCATTGGTCTGCGTCCAACTTTACCTAGCAGCCAAATGCCTACAAACGTGGCTAAAACGGAGATGACCCCATTTCCGATATTTCCAATAAGGGCAGCTTCTGTTTGAAAACCTGCGTCTTTTAAAATTTCAGTGCCGTAATACATGATGGAGTTTACACCGGTAATTTGCTGTACGACAGCAATTCCAATACCAAGGAAAACGACTCTTCGAACCCACGGAGTTGTTAAGTCTTTAAACGTTGCTTTTTCCATTTTTGCTTCTTGCTCGTAAGCGCTCTCAATCTCCTGCAGCTCTGATTTGGCTCTTTTACTTTCCCGTATCTTTTGAAGAACCGTTAGCGCTTCGTTATTTTTCCCTTTTGACACAAGCCAGCGCGGACTTTCTGGTACTCTAAGCATACCAAAGAATAAAAAGACAGCTGGAATGGCAGCGATTGGCAGCATATATCGCCAAACGTGAGGATTTTCTCCTAGCATATTTCCGATAATCGCGTTAAACGTAAAGGCAAGAAGTTGACCAGTAACAATCATAAGTTCATTTTGAGTTACCATTTTCCCCCGGCTTTCAGCTGGTGACATTTCTGCTAAGTATGTCGGTACGGTAACAGATGCGCCCCCTACAGCAAGTCCTAATAGGAAACGGCAAAGAATCATAACGGCTGCGTTTGGCGAAATTGTACATCCAATTGTGGAAACAAAAAATAGAATGGCGAGATACAGAATCGTTTTACGCCGCCCGTTATAATCTGCTAGTCTGCCGCCTACTACCGCACCAAATGCAGCACCAAATAACAGAGCACTCGTCACAAGACCTTGAGTAAAAGAGTTGAGATTCAATTGATCAGATTCAGACATATAAGGCAATGCCCCGTTGATAACTCCCGTGTCATATCCAAAAAGCAGTCCACCAAACGTAGAAACTAAAATGATCGTACGTAAAAATGAATATTGATTTCCCTGTTTACCCATGCTAATTCCCCCGTCTTATTTTAAGAATGAATAACTAACTTTTCGTTAATGTACTTTCGGGCCATTAAAGCATATTCCAATGGATGCGCAATAGAAGGGTCTTGTTCCGCCTCCACTACAATCCATCCTTTGTAATTGTAATCAACTAACGCTTTATACACGTTTGTAAAATCTACACATCCATCACCAGGAACGGTAAACATACCGGCTAGAAACGACTGCAAAAATGACTTTCCTTCTTTTTTGCACTGCTCCAGCACGTTTCTTCTTGCATCCTTAAAATGAACGTGTTTAATACGATCTATATGTTTATGTAATAGCTCCATATAGTCTCCGTCAGAAACGTAAATATGTCCCGTATCATATAAAAGATGAACATGATTTGCGTCGGTTCCTTCCATTAATCGATCAATTTCAGCTAATGTCTGTACACCTGTCCCCATATGGTGATGATAGACAAGGCGTAAACCGTATTCTGCTGCGATTTTTCCCAGCTCATTTAATCCTGCACATAATGCTTCCCATTCTTGATCACTGAAATAAGGTTTTTCAGCAAAAACATTTCTTTCAATCCCTTGAACACTGTAGGTTTGCTCAGATACGACCGCCACATCAGCATGCACTTCCTGCAGATACTGACAATGTTTGTGAAATAAATTTGACGTCTCCTCTATCCCATCACGAATGATAAAACTGCTAAACCATTGACCTGCAATTCTTAAATTTCGAAGCTCAAGCTCTTTGTTTAATATGCTTGGTTCAGGAAAAAAACCTCCCACTTCCGTTCCTTGAAAGCCGGCTACGACGATATCGCTTAACAGATGCTGCAATGTGTTTTCTGCACCAATTTCAGGAATATCGTCATTTCTCCAGCCGATTGGAGCAATTCCCCACAGAATATTTTCTTCTCCCATTTTGATTCCTCTTTTCCCCTTATTGTGTAATGCTGCCTCACTAGCAATAGATAGTGATAAAACTTACCAATCCTATAACTCTACAAATGAAATCGATTTCATTTGTAAATAAAAAAACTCGTTTGTTATGTGTTGGTTAAATATTGGTTAAGTTTGAATTAATATTAATATTAAAAACGCTTTCAGTCAATAATAAAATTTCAGAATTTTTTATACACTGCATCTGCCTAAAAGCTTATTCCTTCTAAAAATGCTAGTTATAAAAGAGATCATATCCGCTTATATAACCAAACAAAAAAGCTTTATCTACTGTTATTTCAGCAACAGATAAAGCTTTTATGAGTAAAGTTATATTTCTTATTTTGATAGTATGATTATTTAGTATGAATTTATGGAATAGATTTATAAAAAAATAGCCTCCACCTTTTTATAATCAGTTTCCTTTTACTTTTATAATAGCTTCTCCGTAGCTTGTCATTGACGTTTTAAATTCAGTTATGAACTTCTCTACTTTTGAAATAGATTTTTTCATTTCATCGTCCCCTTTGCCTCTTATATAGCTCTATTATCAACAATTGTCTGCTGTTTGACAAAGTCAGTGGAAACGGAAACATTCCGCATGAAAACGTAGACATATCTGTTAAAAGAGGAGAATCTTCTCATTTGCTTAGTATTTCATCATTTTCCTTTCTTTTTTAGGGTCTCTTCTTACGTGTTTTGGTCATCCACTAAAAGAATTTATGAGAACTTTCTTTTATAATCGGCTTTACACTTCGTTTACATTCCCTCGTACTAACAGCAGGATCACTATGTGCATTAACATTAGCCTTACCTTTTGTTCCCTTTCCATTTTTTATCCAAATTACCTCTTGCCTTAAAGTTAACTTTAACGTTTAAGCTAGTTTTACAGTTTTTAAAATACAAAAAAGGGGAAATACAATGCTGATTAAAAGAATAACGGTGCAGCTTTCTGAAGGACTTCAAGCTAGACATACAGCTTTATTTGCACGTGAAGCTTGTTCGTTTCAAAGTGACATTTTTATTTCGAAAGATGGAAAGTGTGTAAGTGGAAAAAGCATCATGAAGGTCATGGCTTTAGCTGTTAAAAAAGGAGATGAAATAACGTTACTGACAAATGGAGCGGATGAACACGCCGCCGCTCGCACCCTTGAAGAATTTCTTTTGACTAAATAGAGATAAAAAGCTGCTATGCTATCTCTTACTCTCCTTTTTTCATAAAATCATAGAAAGTAAAATTTTTTTAAAAAAACTCTTGCTTTAAAGTCGACTTTAACGTTTAAGCTAGTGTTGTAGCTTTTAAATACATCAAATGACGAAAGGATTGTGTTTTTACTTATGTGTAATCAACATACAACAACATCACGTGTTTTAAGTGCGCCGCATGCAAAGGCAAAATTCGAGAACACGACAATCGAACGCAGAGAACTGCGAGCAGACGACGTTTTAATTGATATTAAGTTTAGCGGTATCTGTCACTCTGATATTCATAGTGCATTTAATGAGTGGGGCGGCGGAATATTCCCAATGGTTCCTGGTCACGAAATCGCGGGAGTAGTTGAAGCGGTTGGAGAAAGCGTAACAAAATACAAGGTTGGCGATCGCGTTGGCGTGGGATGTTTCGTTGACTCTTGCGGAGAGTGCGAGTACTGTGTGAACGGTGACGAGCAATACTGTACAAAAGGCGTTGTTCAAACGTATAATTCGTTGGATTATGACGGAAATCCTACATACGGCGGCTACAGCCAAAAAATCGTCGTAAAAGAAGGATTCGTTGTTCGTATTCCTGATAAGTTAAGTATGGATGCAGCAAGTCCCCTTCTATGTGCAGGTATTACAACATTTTCTCCGTTAAAGCACTGGAATGCTGGCCCTGGCAAAAAAGTGGCGATCGTGGGAATGGGCGGTCTTGGACATGTAGCGATTCAATTTGCACATGCAATGGGTGCTGAAGTGACGGTATTGAGCCGTTCTAACAATAAAAAAGAAGAAGCTCTAAGCTTTGGCGCAGATCACTATTTTGCAACAAGTGATGAGACAACATTCACTGAGTTAGCGGGTCGCTTTGACCTTATCTTAAACACAGTATCGGCTAACCTGAATGTGGATCAATATTTATCATTACTTCGCGTAGATGGAACGCTTGTTAACGTTGGCGCACCGGCTAACCCAGATCAGTACAGCGTATTCTCACTTATCACGGGACGTCGCAGCATTGCTGGTTCACTTGTAGGCGGCATTCGTGAAACACAAGAAATGCTTGATTTTGCGGCTGAACACGGCGTTGCTCCTATGATTGAAGTTATCGATGCTAAGCAAGTAGATGAAGCGTATGAGCGCGTTCTTCGCAGCGATGTTCGCTATCGATTTGTTATTGACATTTCTACACTGTAAATTTAGAAAAAAGCGGGCAGCTAATTGGATGAGCTGCCCGCTTTTTATTTCTTTATAAAATACGAAAAACAACCGGTAAATTAGGCTTTAGATGAAAGCTCTTCCTGATACTTTTGTTCTAATTTATCATAGTAATCAATTTTCGTTTCCACTTTTCTAAAAGCTGCGTCCAGCTCTCTTTGTTTTTCCATCATTTTCTCTCTATGCTTTTCAAATATCTGCTTGCGCAAACCGATTGTATCATCGCCTTCTTGTGTTAATTCAACAATTTTACGTAATTCTAAAAGGGCAATATCCGTTTTTCGTAAGCAAATAATAAATTCTAACCACTCGATATCGGACTCGCTAAAAATACGATTTCCGTTCTCATCTCTTTTTATAAAAGGTAAAAGCCCTTGCTGTTCGTAGTATCGAAGCGTATGCGTAGGCAGCCCTACCTTTGCAGCGGCCTCTTTAATATGATATTCCATTCCACTATACCCTCCATCGCCATTCTTAGTGCGGCGTTTGCTTTATGTATCTAAGCTTCCCTTTTTACGGGTGCTTTCAACTCTTTTTCTAGGTTTCTACTATACAATATATATAAGAGATTCCGCTATTTTCTTTACTATGAGGTAACTGTATAAATAGTATCATAAACATTAAAGTAAACGTTAAGGCAACTTATAAAGAGCTGCCGTGAAGTCAGCAGCTCTTTTCATTTTTATATAAAATACGATTAATCTGCGGCCATCACTTTACTTAGTTCATTTAATAAATAATCAAGGGTTTGACTGATTCGAACTGTATTACGACTTGTAAGACCTTCTGTAAGTCCTAACATAACCATGTGCTCTCTTGCTGTTTCGATTTCTGTCATTAAGACTTGCATGACAACTCCTTTATACCACTTCACAGCTCATCACCCCTTTTTACTATACATATATCTCATATGCGGTAATCTTAAACCTATCATACAGGTTTTTGGGGGTGAATAGCGAGTTTTATAGCTTCAACAGTTGTATTTTTTATGAAGTAAATATACTAATATACTTATTGAAATAGAAAGTATCACTCCACTTTCTGTTAGAAGTTTAAAAAAGGCCTCCTAATGGAGGCCTTTTCTTATTTCTTATAAAACAGTCTAATACAAAGCCTTAGCCTCTAAAATATTCTCTATAATACGAACCTTTCTCACACTCTATCTCATAGCGCAGCCTAGTTTGCTTTCTGTAAAGCTCTTCGGACAGCTCATTAAATTCACCTTCTGTGATAGATCCATGAATTAAATTGTTGAATAAATTATTAAGATGTTCAGTTAATTCTTGAAGTTTTTTTTCTTTCAATGAACGTCACCCTTTAAAATAATTTTCATCTTCTAAAATTATATCAAATAAAACGTTTTCATACGATATATTTTTTACTGAATTATCGTATTAAAGTGATGAAAGTATTTTTTAACGACCGAAAAAACAGACAAAGAGCTCAGATAAATCATTAATCACATGATTTTAGTAAAAAATAAGTAGATAAAGACCGCGGACAAAAAAGCAAATGGTATCAACCGTTTTGACAAAAGCATAGGATGAAAAGAAAAATTAAACGAGAAAAGGAGAATGAGTATGCACTATACACCTTATTATCATCAGTGGCAGACTCCAGTGTATTACGGCTGGCAGCCATATAGTTATTATGTGCCGAATCACTATCACACCAGCGAACAGTTTCAGCAAAGAAACGGTAAATTAAAGGACTACGGACCAAGGCCGTTTGTTATTAACATTAATGAAGCATCAAAGCAAAACAATACGTACCGCACTGCTTTATGGACGGGAACACATTTACAAGTGACGCTAATGAGTCTTAAGCCCGGTGAAGATATCGGCTTAGAAATCCACCCTAACGTTGATCAATTCCTGCGCATTGAACAAGGGCAAGGCGTTGTTCAAATGGGCAAAAGTAAAAACAATCTAACCTTTAAACGAAAAGTCTACGATGACGATGCGATATTTATCCCTGCCGGAACGTGGCATGATGTCACCAATACGGGTACCACTCCGCTAAAGCTTTACTCCATATACGCTCCCCCAAACCACCCATTTGGTACGGTTCATGTGACAAAAGCAAACGCCCTGGCTGAAGAACATTAAAGATGAGCAGAGCGTTATGCAGGATTGGAACGCTTGTTCAGGATCAATACTAAGTGAATAGACGGATGTTGACTAAAGAAGCCCGCTAGAAAATCGGTGTATGACCTTTTCTAGCGGGCTTTTTTTAAACTTGCTATACATACAGGATTTTATAGCCAAGGAAAGAATTATAGAATAAACTAATCTTTTTAAACCGCTTAAAATAACTGAAAGGCAAACAGGCGATGAAAATTTTTTATAAAATTCCCAAATCAAACGTACATCCTTCTCTTAAACTAGCAAGAAAAATTCTATATATATCTGTAGAAGCAGTCATTATGACCATGCTTGTGATTAAATCTTTTACTGTGGCCTATGAAAACGATACAAATTTAATTCTCAGGCAGCTAAATGAACTAAAAGCTTCCATTGGCGGATTTGGCATAAACGAATCACTATTTTGGTTTATGATAAAGTGCAGTATTTGTACCATCGCTACATTTGATATGTGCTTATACTTTCGAAAAAAGCTAAAAAGAAACAAAAGAGTTTTATGATTTATACGCTAAAGCTTTTACATTGGACCGCTGTTAATTTCCGTGCAAGGCTTCGCTTTCCGCGGGCGGTCGATGAGCCTCCTCGTCGCTTGCGCTCCTGCGGGGTCTCACCTGTTCCGCTTTTCCCGCAGGAGTCTTCGCCTTGCCCTCCAATCAACAGCTAGAAGCATTTAAACACATGAAACCTACATTCAGCATACCAATAAAAAGCCGAACAAGTTGGATTCACAATCAAGAATCAAACTCGTTCGGACCTTCCTTCACCTAAAACACTTTTGTTCCGTCCTCATGTTTAATAGAAAAATAATAAAAGTAGAGGCATATTACACCTCTACTTTCTGTTTAGAAATCTACATCGATATCTTCTTGAATGGTTCCGGTCACTTTTTCACTTTTAATTAATTGACCTTCTTTAAATGTTTCTTCTTCCTCATTTTCAACGGGTTTCAGCTGCTTATAGGAAGGAGCTGACGCAGAGCCCAGCTCTTTTTTAAGCAAATGAATTTCGCCTAACAGCTCGGCTCTCAATGAATGAATTAACGATTGAAAATCTTCTTCCCGGCTGTCTTT
This sequence comes from Priestia sp. YIM B13490, assembly GCF_042787735.1. Lineage (NCBI taxonomy): Bacteria > Bacillati > Bacillota > Bacilli > Caryophanales > Bacillaceae > Priestia > Priestia sp. YIM B13490. The sequence continues at coordinate 554,758 of NZ_JBHZOT010000001.1, read as the reverse complement.
CTGCCCGTTTTGTTCCACAAGCTTCGCTACATAATCCTGAAGTTCCTTTGCCTGCGAGGCCTCATACTCCTCACGATTTGCAGCAAGACGTGAATTCATTTCTTTTTTTAGTAAGTCAATTTCGCCCAACAGCTCTTTTCGAAGTGAATAAACTAACGTCTCCACTTCATTTTCTTTGCTCATTTTTTGCAAGTCTTGCTGGATGAGTCTTACTACATAGTCCTGCAGCTCGTTTGCCTGCTGTTTTTCTTTCAGAAATGAAGACACTTCTGACGGAATGTCAGCAGTGTCGATTGTGAAATTTGCACCTTCATCTCTATTACTTACGGTCTTTTCCCTTGCTCCCATCATATCTGCTGATAGATTGCCAGCTGTCAGAAACGCATTTGATAGTAAGTAAAACGGTGCAGCCATTTGGGAGCTTAGCTGACCGTACCAATCATCTAGTGCTTCCTTAAGGCGAGTGTTTTGATGACTCATATATGCTCCCCCTTTTTAAACGTGAACTGCGTTTGTTTCATGTCTGCTTAAAATTTCAAGACCGTATAAATTTAATTTGCGCGTCTCCGGCAAGAAAAGATGATTTTCTTCTCTGATTTCTTCCCCGTACATGTTATCAATCTGCTCTGCAATAAACTGTTGAAGGATAGGAGCCAGTCCTCCAATATAAATATATTTATAGACTTTATCTTTTGGCGATGGAAATAGATTTTCAATTTTCGTTAATAAAATTTGCGTGTATTCTCTAAGCGAAGCGTGAATAGGCTCCGTGAGATCTACTTTTTTCCCGCTATTGCCGTCTCTTTGCTCCATTTTTGCTTTATGGATATTAGCAATAATAAACTCTTCTAATGAACGAACATCATCAAAATACTCAAGCAGTTTTTCATTTCTTAGCTTTTCAATATGCTTCAAATATGAAATATCCGTAAGACACTTCAGCGAATTTCTGCTTTTAGGAGCTTGAAGTCCTGCAGGAAGAAGCGCAAGGTCAACCGTGCCTCCGCCCAAATCTACAATTAGCGTTTCAAAATGTTTGAATGCATTTGCTTCTTCTCTATCTTGTAATTCAAAATCTTTTTTGATCGCCCAGCGAGCAACTTCACTTTCAATACGGCATTTGCTCGTTTCAATGTTCACAGTGAGCGTTTTTTCTAATCCAGGAGTCAATACCGTAACCGTGTGCTCTCCTTGAAAACGTTCGGCCATCTTCTGCTGCATTTCACTGAATTTATTTGTTTTCTTAAGCAGCCAAATCGGAAGCATAGTCGAGAAATAATTAATCGTCACATGATTATCCTCTTTGTCTTTTCCTTTAAGTATGTTGTAATAAGCAACTGAAGCTAAAAACATCACATAAGGAATATCGGATTCAGTTTTATTATGTAACTTATTAATATGGATATTGCCTAGCACGTGTTTCTCTGCTGCGTCTCCTACTAAATAATACTTTTCTACTCCTTCGATTGTTGTAGAAATCAGTAAATTTTGAAGAAGTAATTCCGGTTCATTTACACTTGAAGGAAAATGACCCTCTGCCTGATCTTTTGTGATTTCTACTACGTTTGTAGGAATTTCATAGTAATAACCATCCACTAGCGTTTGAAAAATTGAGTTACCAAAATCAACGTTTTGACGTTTGATATCCATCCTTGTTTCTCCCCTTTATCTTTTCGTGACAACACTAATAAGTATATATTTTCCTCATTTGTTTGTCTAAGTATTTAAATAATTTATGTTATTCGAAATTGACAATTAATTAATTTTAGACGGCTAATGTAATTGAAAAGCACTTGGAATGCTTCTTTTTACCAGTACCCCTTTTTACAAGGAATGTAACATGTGACGCTGTGACTTTCCCTTATTTTTTTTGCAATATAAGCCCTTCAATCACCAGCTAGAAGCAGCCACATACATGAAACCTATGTTCACCCTAACAACAACAAAACCCGAACCATCACTCAGATTAATAGTTCGGATTTAACGTTAACTAAAATATTTTTGTCTCAGCCTCTGGGCTTTTTTATTTATTAATAACGCCATTTGTCTTTTTTTCTTTGCGGATTTTCTGGCAGTTTACTAAAGCCTATTTCTTCAAGACCTTTTTCTAACGTCGCTCTTGTTTTGATTGTTCCAAAATCCACGCCTAAATCCACAACGGTTTGCGCGATTTCCGGACGTATTCCGGTAATCATCGTTTTAGTGCCGATAAGCTGTAAGGCTTTTACAATTTGAAAAATATTGTCCGCTACCATCGTATCGACGATAAGAACACCTGAAATATCAAATATTAAATAACTCAGCTGCAGCTGAGCGCTTTTTTCTAAAGCCGTTTCCATAATAAGCTGCGAACGATGCGTATCAATTTGTCCAACGATTGGCATCACAGCGATTCCTTCAGAAAGAGGAACGATGGGAACTGATAATTCTTCTAGCGCTGCATAAGCGCGTTTTATGGTCTCCGTATTATGTTCTTCATAGATTTCGACAAATATATGATTAAGCTGATCAAGCATCGGATCAATTTTTTTACTTACATCAAGCATCGTAATAGGAGCAAACTGCTTCTGCTGCAGCTCTTCTGTAAAAACACCCCATATCACTGTTCGAAACAGCGCAAGTGATTTTAACGTTTGACTCAAAGAAAGTCCGTTTTCCACAGCCACTTTTCCTATATCTGTACCCCACTGAACGATTTTCTTTAAAACGACCGAGCGCTCCTCGAATAACGACTCGCCTAAATACTCAATGAGTTCTGCTCTCCATTTTAAAACTTCGCTTTCTTCGTGGTAAACCAGCTTCCGCTTATATTCAGAGTCCATCAGATCAGAAAATTGTATCGCTAATTCCTGCTTATTATCGATAATTTTCTTCCCTATATATAACAACTCATCCCTCATTTTTTTCTTTATCTCCTTTAGTTAGCAGAATTAACGATTACATTTTATAACAATAGTTATATCACATACAATATAAAAATATAACCGAAATAAAAAAATTGTTAGGCCCTCCCTATTTACTTTCACCCCTATTCTTCTAATCAGTATACCTGCCATAATGGGATTGAAATTTCAGGGTTTGGGTAAAAAACTACTATGAATTTATTTCTATACTTATAAGGGGGCTTTTTCAATGAGCAAACATAAAGGAACCGTTAAATCTTTCAACGAATCAAAAGGATCTGGATTTATTACACCCGAAGACGGATCAAAAGAAGTGTTCGTTCACTCCAATGCGATCGACCGTGAGGAATATAAAAACCTGGCAGAAGGACAAAAAGTAGAGTTTGAAATCCAAGAAGGAGCTAAAGGACCCAGCGCTATAAAAGTACACCCAGTTGACTGATAGAGTGACATTTACATACAGGTTATGGGTAGACTGTCGAATCAAATACTTTTCGAACTCAAAAACACCTCTTCGCCTTTTGTTCGAAAGAGGTGTTTTTTTGTATAATGCAACTAATTCTACATTCAAAATTAGTTACTATTAGCTATTTTAAAAAAACAGTTCTAAAGTTGGCGGACAAGTATCCAAACATTTCCTCTACGAGTGAATACAGTATAGAGTACTGCAAAGAAAGGGTGATTATTATAAAAAAGTATTATTTCAATTACAATGATAAAGATGACAAATATTATGTAGAAAAATCTTATCCTTACAAGAAGAAATCTCGCGAAGCTTCCCTTAACAATAAGAAAGAGCAGCTTCAAGAAGATGCCCCTGAGGAAGCACGCGGCTGGGCTTATGGACGTGAAGAAGATAGCTCTGAAGAATCACAAGTTTGGATGTATGAACGCGAAGAAGATTTCTATGAGGAATCACATGATGGGGCTTCTAGATATAAAGAAGATAAAGGCAAAAAAGGAAGCACGCGGGAGTCAGCATTTAGAGCGCTTAATTTAACGATGCCTCAAAATGTTCCTGCAAATACGTTTGTGAAAGCAGTTTTTCCAACTGAACAATTTGATTTAGCAAATGAATATAATCCGATTACTTCTACCTTCCGCCCCAAAAAAGATGGCGTATATTCCATCATTGCTACAATTGGATTCTCTCCTAACGACCAGATGCTAGATTATAGAACTCGTATAGAAATACGTGTAAATGGGACAACCGCTATCGCTATCGATAACGATTTCTTTGGCGGGGACACACCGTTTGTTAATGCGGTATCCGTGTCTACTATTTACAATTTAGAAGCTGGAGATCGCGTTGAAGTTTTTGTTCAAAGCAGCATAGCTGGTACAATCGTCACATCAGAAAATGGCTCGCATTTTGAAGCAGCGAGATTTCCTTCTCCAACAAATAACTAACACTAGCTTTTAGACAAAAGCATCAATCCCCTCTTTTTAGATGGCTTCATCTTTCTAAAGGAAGGGATTGATATGAACATTAGTGATCTAAAGGTCCATAGAAACTTTTTAAGCGTTTGTATGTACATAATTATTTAGTAGATGTATAGCATTAATCCAGTGTATCAAATCATGTACTTCTATGTAGTCTGCTGCCTCACTCACGCTTGCTTCGCTAACTTTTCCGTTACGCTGCCAAGCTCTTCAACTAACCCACTTAAAAATTCCGCCGTCTGGCCAATGATCTGCAGCGATTGCAGCTGACGCACGGAAGCAGAAGAAATGCCCCTGCTGCTTGCAGCCGATTGGTTGGCAAAAGCGGTCATGTCGCTGACGGCATGGAGCACCTGCGTAGATCCGGCTGCTATTTGCTGAGCAGAAGCAGCCGTTTGCTCAATTTGCTCGTGAACGTAGGCAGATGCGTCGGCGATTCGATTAAAAACATTTTCCGCTTCGTTGGCTAGTAAAATACCGTTTTTCACATCGGCTGTTCCTGATTGAATGAATGCTACGGCTTGAGACGTTTCTTGCTGAATATGCTGAATGAGCCTTGCTACTTGTTCAGCTGACTGATTGGATTGTTCGGCAAGTTTGCGAACTTCCGCTGCTACGACCGCAAACCCTTTACCATGTTCGCCTGCGCGCGCTGCTTCAATTGCAGCATTTAGCGCCAGTAGATTTGTTTGTGCAGCAATGCCTGAAATCACACTCATAATATCGTTGATTTCCGCAGAACGTTCTTTTAACTGATGAATAACGCTAGCTGCATGCTGAACAGAAGAATCGATTGTATGAATTTGTTGAATTGCTTCTTGAATTTTTTCTTTTCCCTGCACGGCTTCATTTGCTGTTTGATCAGAAGCTTCGCTGACTGCCGCTGAAGCCTCAGCTATTTTGGTTACGCCTTGTGTCATCTCTTCTAGAAACTCACTGCTTTTTTGAGCCATTATTACCTGCTGCTCAGCTCCTGCGGCTAGCTCTTGCATTGAAGCAGACGTATGGTGACTAGCCGTTTTTGATTCTTCTAAATTCCCCTTTAAGTTGTCAACCGTTTGTCTTACCTGCCCATTCGTTTCATGCAGTTTTTTCATCATGTCATAAATGATATGCTGCTTTTGTTCATTTTCCTGCTGAAGCTGTTCTGTGTATTTTTTCTTTGAAGTAATTTGCCAAGCGGTTGCCCCTGATGTAAAAAGCAGATAAGCCGCGTGAAGGCAAAGCATCGAAAAGGAATAAGAAGACGTTCCGAAAATAATCGGCGTAAAAAATGGCACGAAAAATCCAGCTAGATGCTCGATGACAAAAATACCCGTCATTAACAATAACAGCTTTACATTTTCATAGTAGGAAAGAATAGCTATCACCATAAAAATTGAAAAGTGATACTCGACCATTCCTCCTCCCCCTACAACCGTGCTGATACTTGAAAACGTCAGCGTTAGCGTCACAAACGCAGGTACTAGCTCATGCTTTTTAACGTACAGCACAAGCAGCACACCAAGAAAAAGAATAGGAAGCATCAAAAAGATCATGGACACTTCGCCTGGCGTTGAATTATGTTCCATGGACATGCCGGACATACCCATCGGCCAAATACGATGAATGATATGTATGAGCAGAGAAAGTGTCACTGCTCCGCTTGATAAAACAACCATTAATTTATGTTTATTCATGTTTATCCCTTTCTAGATTAGACAATACTTCCTTTATCTATAGAATCGGCTGCAGATTGGTTTTTTTTATAGAAATTCACGTTATTTTTTCCCTGTCGTTTTCCTTCATACAGCGCTTGATCCGCCTGTTTTAACAGCTCTTGAAACGATTCTCCGTTTTCTGGATAATAAGCGGCTCCAATGGTCGATGTAGCTGTAAAGATGCAGGATTCAATACTCCATTCTTTTTGAAGCTCTCCGTGAATTCGTTCAATGATTTGCTGTATTTCCTCGCACCTTTCAATCTGCCGAAGCAAGATAACAAATTCATCGCCTCCAAGGCGATATACTTCGTCACATGCGCGAATGCAAGACGTTAAACGATGTGCGTACTGAATTAAAAATGCATCGCCAATATCATGGCCAAATTGATCGTTCACTTCTTTAAAATTATCGCAGTCTAAAAACAGCAGGCCAAACCTTTCTTTTTGCTCAATCGCAGCCTGTACTTGTTTTTGCAGCATCATTCGATTCGGCACCCCCGTTAAACTGTCATGAAATGCCTTAAACTTCAGCTGATTTTCCAGCTTTTTTTGCGCAGTAATATCGGTTTGAATCAACACGTAGCTTGAGATGCGATGATGAATATCGGTCAGCGGAACAATCGTCTTATGGCTCCACACGATGACGCCTTCTTTTGTTATGCTTTTGACTTGCCCTCTCCAAACCTTTCCTTGTCCAATACTTTCAAGAATCCGAGGGTCATAGCTTACATCAAACAGTTCATATGATTGTCCAATTAGCTCTTCTTTTTCATAGCCGAATATCGTACAGAACATATCGTTTACATACATAATCGTTCCATACGGATCCAGGACGCTTACGATAGCAGACTCATCAAGGGCATACTTCATGTTTGCTAAATCTTTCACCGTGTTTTCCAACTTTATTTCAGCTGTCTTTTCCTGTGTAATGTCCTGAGCAATCAAGTAAATACCAATCCATTCATTTTCCACTATGATGGGCACGTTTGTAACATATAAATAAATCTTTCCTTTTTCTTTGTGCCACGCTTGGATTTCTTTGCTGTAGCTTTGGTCGTATATGATGTGATGAAAAGGCAAAGCACGGGCGTCAATCTTCAGTTTTTCTAGAAGCTGCCTGTAAGAACTGTTGATGATCTCCTGCGCATCGTAGCCGAACATTTGCTCACAGGCAGGATTTGCTTGAACAATTTTACCGCTTAAATCCATCATGCATATAGCGTTTTCATGGTTCATAAAAAGCGATTTATACTGCTCCATGCTTTGGGCTAATTCTTTTTTTAACTTCTGGATATTTTTACTCATCACTAATAGGTGCGTACTATTGTCGGCATCATCAAAAATTGGAGTAAGCGTTGTTTCAAACGCTTCAGCTTCATCTAAGAAGGTATTTATGTCATGGTAGGTAACTGGCTTTTTTGTTTCCATTGCTTTCATATAGTAAGGGTAAAGGGAGCGATACGTTCGCTCAGGGAGTACGCTTTCTAGCCGCATGCCCGCTTCTCCTTGGCACCGTATAAGCTTAGCAGCCGCTTTATTCATTTTTTTATAATAAAGATGTTGGTTCTTTACTTCCGCTAAAAAAACCAGCTCATTCATTTGATCAAAATAAAATTCAAACATATGATCTTTCAACATGGTAGGATGGATCTCCTTCGTTTTTTCACAGATGAACGCCCCCTGTACTTTACACTTCTGTATGAAATATACACTAGATCTTTTCACACGCAAACACAACTTTAAATGTACAAACAGTAGTTCTTTTGTATCATTACCTACCCTCCTTTACAAGAAGGGTAAACATGGTGAACAAAAATAAAAGAGATTGAGGCATACCTACATCCATCCAATCTAAAAACGAACAAATGGGATAAAGCAGCTAGTATGAATCACTTGTTCCAACGCTGTTAATTTTTTTGCTGGCGGCCGATGAGCCTTGCCCTCTATTCAGCACTTAGAAGTCCCTGCATATATGAAACCTACCTTCATCAAAACAATAAAAAATCCGAACGCGTTTGATTCTCTATCAAGAATCAAACGCGTTCGGATCTTCCTTCAACTAAACTGCTTTTATTCTAGCCTCTTTTTTAAACTACTTAATTCCGTAATATTCTTCAAGCGTAATGCCTTTACTCTTAATCGCCTGCGCCACTGGTTTGCCTACATATCGCAAATGCCACGGTTCATATTTGTAGCCGGTCACCGCATCTTTTCCTTTTGGATAACGAATAATAAATCCGTATTCTGCTGCGTGGGCATCGAGCCAAGTTGCTTCTTTAGTTCCGCCAAAGCAGTCTTGAGCAGCACATGTGCCGTCTCCTTTTGTTACATCAATTCCAAGACCCGTTTCGTGTTCACTCGTGCCTGGCAATGCGCTATAAGTTGCCGCTTTATCATAACCGTCTCTTTGAACATACGAACTAAAAAGCGCGCTTTGCGTTGCATGTGAACGGTAAGCTGATACGCCAAGAAGCGTAACGCCTTGTTTTTTCGCACCTGCAAATAACTGTGCAATAGCAGCGGCTGCTTCACTGCGCATTTTTTTCTTTTCCGTTTGTTCTTTGAATGTAAATGGAATCGTTGTATATACTAAATCTTTCGGAACGTAGTTTTCCGGAAGCTTGTTTTGTTTATTCACAACAACTTGTATGCTTTCAGGGTTCGAAACCACTTTCATACCAGCTAATGCTCGTACGTATTGACCGCTTACATAGCCAACCTTACCTTGATACGTAATTTTCAGCCAGCCGTTTGCTGCTTTAGCCGTTACGTCTAGCTGTGTGCCGGCTTTAAGTGTTGCGATAACCGCACCAGAAGTTGAAGCAGTTGTTCGAACATTTAAATTCGCCGTTGCCACATAGACAGAAGCCTCCGGAGCTGGAGCCGGTTCAGAAGAACCCGTTGATTCCTTTACGTACTGCGTGCTCACGTAACCCGTTTTGCCTTGATAGCTTACTTTTAGCCAGCCGTTCGCTGCTTGTGCTGTCGACGTTAGCTGCGTGCCTTGTTTGACCGTTACAACAATCGCGCTTGACGTTGAGGGAGCGCTTCGAATATTTAAATTTGCTGTTGTTACATAGGTTTTGGTCGTTGAACTCGCTGACTTTTTAACATACTCACTGCTTACGTAACCCGTTTTGCCTTGATAGCTTACTTTCAGCCAGCCGCTTGCTGCTTGTCCAACTACCGTTAGCTGCGTGCCTTGTTTGACCGTTGCAATAATCGCGTTGGACGTCGATGGGCCGCTTCGAATATTTAAATTCGCCGTTGTTGTATATGTTTCCGCCGCTGCGCTTGCTACAGTTGGCTCACCCGTAAAATGTGAAGAATGAAGACCTAGAGTTCCTGCCCCTACAAGTGTAAAAGCAAGACCTGTTACCGCTAATTTTTTGTAAAATCTTTGTTTGTTCACTTCTGTCATTTTTTATACCTCATTTGCAAAATATAATAGAAATATATGCTGCTAGTTTAATAGGTTAAGTGAAAACAGGATCCGATGTTTAAGTTCAACCTTAACTAAACAACATTAAGTAAATTTATTCGACGTCTAGAGGCTTATCATTACTTCGTTCCAGCTAGCACGTACTTTTAGAATACCGGATAATCGTATCAAAAGTATATCAAAATATTTCAAACTTGTTTCCAAACTGATACATTTTCAACAAAAATAGAATAATAGAGCAGAAACAGCAAAAAAACCCTTACGTTTACGCCCAACTGCTTAGGGTAAAAAACAACTAAAAACAAAGATTGAGATGGTGATAAAATGGACACGGCAACGGATTTTTCCTCAACTGCGTTTCGAGAACCTCACACATTAAAACAGCATATTTTTGATACGCTTCATTTCTACTATCCCGCTTGTATTGACAAGAAAAACGGCGGGTATATCCATGAATACTACGACGACGGTACCGTCAACAACACGCATTCAAAGCACTTGGTAAGTACGGCGCGCTTTATTTATATCTTCAGTGTAGGGGCTCTTTTAGACGGACCGGATTGGTGCAAAGAAGCAGCTCAGCACGGCATTCGTTTTCTACAAAACAGCCATTATGATAGAGAGCACGGCGGGTATTTTTTTGAAATAGCCGATGACGGAGAAGTAAAAGATCATTCTAAACAAGCATATGGGCACGCTTTTGCTCTTTTAGCTTCTTCCATCGCGTATCAAGCCGGCATTCCAGAAGCAAAAGAAACAATTGAACAGGTATATGACGTGACGGAAAAATATTTTTGGGAAGATGCGCACGGCTTTTACCGAGACGAATGGGACGCATCGTGGTCGGCTTCTTCTTTATATCGCGGCCAAAATGCAAATATGCATATGTGTGAAGCGATGCTTTCTGCCTTTGAAGCAACAAGAGATAAAAAATACTTAGACCGAGCGTACATGCTTGCAAAAGGCGTTACTCAGCAGCTTGCTGAACGATCTGGTGGCATGGTTTGGGAGCACTATGATACAGACTGGCAGCCAGATTGGGACTACAATAAAAACAATACAAAAGATGAATTTCGTCCGTACGGCTTTATACCAGGACATCAGTTTGAATGGAGCAAGCTGCTTTTATGGCTTGATCGGCACCGTTCGGAAAACTGGATGACAGAACGTGCAAAAGATTTGTTTGATAAGGGCTGGAACCTAGGCTGGGATGCTAAGTACGGAGGTCTTTACTTTGCGCTGTCGCCTCAAGAAGAGGTCATTGACCGGGATAAAAACTACTGGGTGATGGCTGAAGCCATTTCTGCGGCTTCACTGCTCGGGGTGAAAACCGGAGACAGCGGATATTGGAAAGCATACGATGCCCTGTTCTCCTACTGTCAGAAACACTTTATCGATCACACATATGGAGGCTGGTATCAGCTGTTAAATCAGCAAAACGAACGCTACAGCTCGAAAAAAAGCCCGGCTCCTAAAGCCGATTATCACCCTGTGGCAGCTTGCTATCAAACGCTGATAGCACTGAATTCTCTTTGAGAGAATGATCATGAAGAAACCGTTTTCTTCCAAATGCGTTTATTTCTTTTATTTAAGGGAATTTACTTACTAACAATCATTGTTTACACATTTTAGAAAAAGCTCGACTATATATATGCAAGGAGTGAGGACGATGTATTTTTACGCGTTAGCACAAGGAACAGATTCTGGAGATCCAGTAACACTGCACCATGAGAAGCAATTTTCGAAAAAAGAATTTTTAGAAATGTTTAATGAAGCATTAGATGAGTTGGATACGCATCCATCTCCAAGCGCTGTCGGTGAATACCTTTGCCGTGCGTACGGATTTCAAGAAATTGAAATTGAGACGGGTGTTGTATGCTACTGCGCTCCTTTTAGAAAGCTAGACGACTCAGATATTATAGAAGACCGTACGTACATGGACGCCACGACCGGAACACTAAAATACAACTAATCAAAAAGAAAGGTTGGATGCGTGTGAAGACCGTACAGAACATTTATCGAACGAGTGAAGCTGTACCAGAATCGGGCGCTTACGTTTGTGCAGAAGGTGAAATTAAACTCTTTCAAAAAGATGATCTTTTTACACCTTGCCCGCACACACGTGAATCAACGACGTGGAAGCCTGTAGATGACGCCTTTTCAACCGGAGAATTGGTTCCGCAAACCGGTCGCTATACCGACGAAAACGGCAATCAAGTAAAGCTAAAAGAAAACGATTTATTTCCAAGATGCCTTCGTTCAGGTGAGCCTACGACGTGGAGGCGAGGATAACAGACAACAAAGCAGCCGCTTATTAAGCGGCTGCTTTTATTAAAGCTTATTTAAAAAATGAATTCTTTTTTCTTCCTTTTAACAGATCGCCCGTCCACCCTTTCATTCGTAAATAGAGATAAATGGCCACGGTCGAAAGGACAATTAAAATGAGTGCATAGATATAGCCAAACTTCAAATCAAGCTCCGGCATCCCTTTAAAGTTCATTCCCCAAAGAGCTCCAAAAGCCGTTAAAGGCGTACTGATTGCCGTCAGCAGCGTTAAAGCTTTCATAATCTCATTTCCTCGATGAGTAGACACAACTTCTTCTAATTTAATTAACGCATCAAATTCTTTTTGATATTGTTCAATCAGCGTTAAGCCAATTTCAATTTTTTTACACATCCGCTGATATTCGACCGTTTGGTTAATTTTTTTATGAAACGCTTCTTCTATTCCCATGGTGACTTCTCGAACAGAACTGATTAAATTTGTCCATATAAGCAGGTCATACCGCGCTTTGTGAATTTCATCTAACACGTCGATGTTATTATTATGGCGCACTTCCCACAGAAGCTCTCTGAAATGACTTTCAAACTGATCAAACCCATTTAAATGTTTTTTCATAATTTCGCCTAAAAGAATAAAAAAACTTTCCGCCGTGTTAGCAGACTGCTTCATGCGTTCAATCATTCGTTCATGATTGGTGTTCTCGAGGATTTTCAAATCGATTCCTGCCGTTATAATAAACTCCTCGGTAATATAAAAATGAAACGAATCGTAATTTTTTTGATCAAACGACTCCTTATGATAAATCAGTGAACCATAAATGAGCTCACTTTCTCCTATTACATCTACTTGAATATGATTAGAATTTTTCTTTTGAAGCTGCTGACAAAACCATTCATCTCTTGGATACTGATATTCTTTGATTATATCAGCTATTCCGTCTGCTTCTTCTAAATCAAACTGATACCATTTCCACTGATCGTTCGTCACAGTATTCATACTTTCCCTCTTTCCCCTTTTATTAGAATTTTTCCCTATATACAATCATTTAAAACCTAACATACAAAATAAACATACATTTCATATACATCTTTATAAAAAAGGTGCTATAATAAATACGTTGCGCACCTGCGCGATGCTTTATCAGTTTGAGAGGAGAATAACAGTGAAGAAAGATATCGCTTTACGTTCTTATCTGCTAGAAAGTGCACCTAATATGACGGAAGAATGGTATGAATCTTTGGACAAAAAATCGTCTGAAGGCGTATATACCTCTAATGACCCTGACGTCATTCAACGCTTAAAAGCGCAAAACTATGAATTTCATTTATATATTAGCAACGTCTTTATAGAAGATGAAAAAAGCTTTTTTGAATCTTTTAACACGTGGCTAAATAAAGTTGCCAAAGACCAACAGCATCTCAGAACCTCCATTCAAAGTATTATTAAAGAATTTATGAACGTCCGCAAACAATACTGTGAGTATATTAGCCGGTTTGCAGAACTTCATGATGACATTACTCAGCAGCACCTCGATGTATGGAATGAAAAAGTAATAAGGGTATTTGATATTATTATTTTGAAATTCATTACAGAAGCGCAGGAATATGCCTCAAACCGCCTCCGCTCTCAGCAGGAAATGATTCATGAATTAAGTTCACCTGTTATTGTGATTAAAAAAGACGTTGCTCTTTTACCGTTAGTCGGCGATATTGATACAGCAAGAGCCAAAATGATCCTAGAAAGCACGTTAAAACAGTGTGCAGAAAAACAAATCGCTCATTTGTATATTGATTTGTCAGGAGTTGTGATGATCGATACAATGGTCGCGCACGAGCTGTTTCAGCTGATAAATGCGCTTGATTTAATCGGCGTTAAATCGATTTTATCGGGCATTCGTCCTGAATTAGCCACTACTGCGATGCAGCTTGGTTTAAATTTTGAGCATATACGAATTAAATCGAACCTTGCTCAGGCATTGGAAGATGATTCAAAAATTGTAATTGCTTCTAGCACTCATTAATATAGGGATACAAACAAAAAACAGCCCCGAAAGGCTGTTTTTTATTTTCTATGATGAATGTTTTCAGAACCTGATTCATCTTTCGTTTTCGTTTTATTTTTCTCTTCTTTTTGTTCAAGTCTTATATCTTCCAACGGCATAGGATCGACCGTTTCTTCTTCTTTGAAACGTTCAAATAACGTTTCGTCTTGATCTGTTACACGCTGTTCCGTTTCATCTCTTTTTTTTGGTGTATTTGAAATAGATCTTTTCTGGCGTTCTCCCATTTTTTCTCCTCCTCTACTATAGGTGAAGCAATTATGTGTTCATAAAATCTCCGCCGTTGACATGAAGCGTTTGACCTGTCATATAAGATGAATCATTTGAAGCTAGCAGCACATAGCAGCCTACGTGCTCCACAGGATGCCCAGGTCTGCCCATCGGCGTATCTGTACCGAATTCTCCTACTTTATCACCTGAGAAAGTAGACGGGATAAGCGGTGTCCAGATCGGACCCGGCGCTACAGCGTTAACGCGAATGCCATCTTTGACAAGCGCTTGCGCCATACTGCGCGTAAAGCCGTTGATTGCACCTTTTGTCGCCGTATAATCAATCAGCTGAGGATTTCCGCGGTAAGGATTAATTGACGTTGTATTAATAATCGCACTGCCTTTTCCTAAATAATCAAGCGCTTTTTTCGTAAAATAAAAGTATGAATAAAAGTTCGTTTTGAACGTTCGTTCAAGCTGTTCACTTGTAATTTCTTTAATGCTTTCTTTTGGATGCTGCTCTCCTGCATTGTTCACAAGGATATCAAGCTTTCCAAGCTCACTTACTGTTTTTTCTACCGCTTCGTTACAGAACGATTCGTCTCCTACGTCTCCTGCAATCAGCAAGCATCTTACACCTTCTTCTTCAATGCGGGCTTTTGTTTCCTCGGCGTCGCTATGTTCGTTTAAGTAAACGATGGCTACGTCCGCTCCTTCTTTCGCATAAGCAATGGATACAGCTCGTCCAATTCCGCTGTCTCCCCCGGTAACTAGCGCTACCTTTCCTTTTAATTTTCCTGTACCAATGTAATTGTCATCCTCATAAATAGGGAGAGGATTCATCTCACTTTCGATACCCGGCTGGCGGTCTTGCGTTTGTTGGGGCTGGCCTTGTGTTTGTTGATCTTGTAAATTCATTTTAATCTCCTCCTATTTTTGATGGAACTTTTTAGTATAGTCTAGGTTTAGCCTTCTGTTTTGAAGTTCAAACATCTTTTTTTAAAAATTTATGATGTTTCTATTCTCTTTTACTATCTTAGAAAATTCATAGAAAACAAGTTTAAAGTTGGAAACAAAGGCTACAGAATGAGTAGAAGATGTATTTCAGAAATATCTTTTATCAGGAGGTTTGGTTCGTGTATGAAACACATTCAAGTAGCAGAAAACCAAGAGGAGGCAGCCTGCGTCATCCGTTCTTTTTTAAAGAAAGGATTTACAAGCAAAGATATTTATTTGCTGGCCTACGATAAAGAATGGGCTCAGAATTTAACGGAGGCAACACATACAAAAAAGTACAGAATGGCAGAGCAAGGTATGTTTGAAACGGCGGTAAATAAACTTCTTTCAAGAGAAGATGAGCTTCTTTCAAAGATGGCTTCGCTCGGCTTATCCAATCAAGAAGCAAACCGCTATAAAGAAGAAATGAAACAAGGACATATCGTGGTTATTGGCGCACAGAGTCAATCAATTCCCTACTAAAATAGCGAAAACGTTTTTTATCAGCTTATAAGGGTATTTAGTAAAATAAACCATTGTCTATCAAGAAAGGAAGTTATAACGATGTTAAATTATTTGGGAATTCAGATAGGCTCTCTTTATTTTCCTACTAGTATTTTGCTTATCACGTTTCTTGTATTAATCGGCTTTTTTATTTATTTCCTCTCTAGAAGAAGAAAAAACCGTCATGAATCACGTGAGCAATCACGAGGAAAATAAAAGAGAATGCCAATTTAAAAGCCCTTCATGCAAAAGGGCTCTCTGTACTATAAAACAGGCAGACACTTTTCATAGCGAGGGTTTACATAAAAAGGAGGACGAGGTTCTAAAAGCGGCAGATCCATTATTAATACCGCTTCAATTTTGACGTATAAAGGCTATGAACAGTTAATTGACTATACGGCAACTAAAGGAGCCATTGTTGGCTTTACTCGTGCGCTTTCCAATAGCGTGATTAAAGACGGCATTCGCGTAAACGCCGTAGCGCCGGGACGCATTTGGACACCGCTCATTCCAGCAAGCTTTTCAGCTGATCATGTAACGCAAGTGGACAATCCGATGGAGCGCCAAGGGCAGCCGTTTGAACTTGCTCCAACCTACGTGTACCTCGCAAGCGACGACTCACGGTTTGTCACGGGGCAGACGCTGCATGTAAACGGCGGAGAGTGGGTTTCTTCTTAAAAATCTCAATATAAAAAGCGTGAAGCCAAGCTCCACGCTTTTTCATTATTTACGGGATTCTTTTTGCAAAGGCGATTTTTCAATAGAACGCGTAAAGCGGTAAACATCAAGTTCTTGTCCTACCTCTGAAGGCAAATACCCAAACGTTGTGAAGCTGTCCACAGATTCCGGCTCAAGTGATAGAGACAATAAATTGTTTTGCGGCTGAGATGTTAAAAAGACGTAGCTTCCTTTTGGGAACGTCACCGTTTTTTTCTTCACGATTGTTTGCACGTCTACATTTGGTTTGTTTTCGTAGGCTTCATTTTCAATGCGGCTGCTAACACTATACGCTTCTACTGAAAGAACCGTTTCTTTCGTTAACTTGAAGCCCTTTACTCCTTGTCCCTGCAATTTCGCTGCTAACTCTTCATGTCCTGGCTTTAAAATATAAGCAGTCGGACGTTCGCGGACAAGCGTCGGCGTAGCTTTCTTTGCACTGTAGTACGTCACAGGAATGTCTTTAACAGACGCGCTTTCCACATCAACCATTTCTAACGTCGAGTTTGGTATTTTTTTATTTTCACTGTTCACAACAATTGGATCACGGTCATTTGCATTTTTTCCTTTTTTGACAAGCGCCGCTTTTTCTTTTGCAATCAGCGCTTTAATTTGTTTCGCATAAGCGGCTGTTTGCGTAATCAGCTTTTCTTGCGTAGCAATTTGGGCACTCACTCGCCGCGGAAAATCTTCTCGTCCAATACCGATCCCTCTGCTTTCGACTAAAAATGAAAACGATGGATACAAGCCTAGTGAATTTCGTCCGATCCGCGGTTCAACTGAGCCTTCTTCCACTTCAAGCTGCCCTTGTTTGTTCACTTGAGACGTATAGTATACTTCTCCTGAATATCCTTGCTTTTCAATGGCTGTAAGCGTGCTGTTCACAAACAGCTCATCAGACACGTCTCGAATGTTCTGCGGAATATTTAAGTTTCGACCGGACTGCAGTAAAATATCGTGATACTTCCACACGCCTTCTTTACCGATATTTTTAAGCCCGCTGCTGTAAGGCGTATATTCATGAGCGTCGATGACAACTTCTGGTGAAAAACGGTTAAATTCAGCTCGTACGCTCTGCACTTCCGGGCTTTCAAGCTTTATGTAGTCGCGGTTTCCATCTAAATTATTTGCTAGCTGACGCTTGAATGCATAAGATCCGTCTGGATTAATGCGCGGCACAATGACGATGTTCACTTTATTTAGCACATCTTTTCCAAAGTCTTCTGTCAAACGCGTCGCAACGGCGAGTACGGATTCACCGCTTGCCGGTTCATTACCATGAATCTGACTTTGAAGCCAAATCGTTGGTTTTTTGGATATTTTTCCATCCGCAAATTTCTTTTCCTTTGAAAAATACAGAGCCGGAATGTCTCGTCCTTGCTGTGATTTACCGATAATCTTCAGCTTTACGTACGGACTTTTATGAGCAAGCTTTTGAACATAGCTCATCATTTCTTCTTGAGTCGTAAAGGCTTCTTGTCCTTTCAGAAATGCCGGCGTGGCTTCATTCACCTTTATTTCCGGATAAAGCGCTTTAATTTTTTCCGGCTGGCTATAGTCTTTTCCGTAATAAGGCATCTCAGCTTGTACCGCAAGCGGCGACAGCAATAATCCAATCGACAAAAGAGCTGGCACGGCCGTTCGTTTTACTGTTTTTTTCATTCATTTACTCCTCCCCATCCCCTTGGTTAGACATTTTAAATTTTTAAAATATTTAAAATGTTACATAAATAATTATACCGTTTAAGGAAATAACTTCAAGATAAGGGAGCTGAACCTTTTTGACTATTTTAATGTAGGAGACGAGTGCGGTTTTATAACAAAGAGATTAGGACATAGCAAAACCAACTCAATATGAAGACGACCAATCAAGGTAAATGATCTAAACCGCTTTTCCCGCAGGATCCTTCCCCTTCAATCAACTGCTAGAAGGAATGAAACAAATGAAATCTCCGTTCGCCATAACAAAAAAATGTACCTCTAATCAAACATGTTGATCAATGGTTCATTTTTCATTTCAGCTAACATACGTTTGTTCCAGCCTCTTTTTTATGTATGAACTGCTATAAAAATCAGGATTCCCTTGAGCTTGGATTGAGCTAGTCTAGCTGTTTCATAGTCCATGCAGCTATCTCTCCTATGTTCATTTCTTTACGGATTCTAGCGTTTCTAAATCATATCGGCCAATTTCTTTGTTATTTCTCGTAATGACGAGTGTTCCATGCCTCGCCACCTTTTGGAGTTTTTTTAATTCCTGATCGGACGGAGCCATAGGCATTTCTTTGTTTTTAACAGTCGCGCCCAAATCGTAGTGCACATCGACTTTTCCTTTTTTCATATAGTTAAACTCTTCAATTCCCATACCTGTACCGAACTGCTCATGCCCTTCATCAAATACATTAACACCTACTGTATTGATAGATGCTTTCTTTAAATCTTCATTCGGTATAATTTTAGCTTCTATTTCGTCTTTATCATTTTGATAGAATTTACGCTTGCCTTGCTGCTTCATTTTAAACTCGTAATACAGCGCTTTTGGTTTTACGTCCACCATTTTCCCTTTGCTATCTTGTATACCAACTTTTCCAATTAAATCAGCAGCATCCGTTATCTTGACTTTCACTTTTTGAATGCTATAGCCGCTCTCTTCTTTACTAGCAAAGTTTGAGCACGCTACCAATGACATTGCCAAAAAAGCACTCAATGTGCCCACCATAAATTTCTTCACTTCACCACTCCTCAAGGATTAATATACCATAAAAGGAATTTAATTGGATGTTTATCAGTCGATTTTGTAAATAAGTACAGAGGCAGCAACCAACCTATTGACTTAAGTTTCCTCACCAGCTCTATAAAAACATAAAAAGCTCTCTCCATGAGGAAAGAGCTACTCTATCACAAAGTCCGCTTCTGCTTTTACCACTCCGTTTACAATAACAGAAAGCGTATGCGTACCGCTGTAATGTTTTCTTGTACTTAAATCTTTAAACGCATGCTTTTTTGTGACTGTCAGCGTTTGGCCTGCTTTTGCTTGAACATTTTTTAGCATAAACACTTTTTGCCTGCGGTTTCCTTTTGCTTTTACGTAATGAATTCCATACTCTATGCGAAGGGGCATGTTTTTTTTCACCGATAATGGGAAAGAAAAGTCAATGCTATCACCGATTGTAATAGTATGCGGATGTACGCTAAGTTCTGTGACAGTCACGCCCGGATCATCTCCATAGCCAAAAAGAGACAGAGCTTCAGGATCTCCTTTTTTCAACAGTGAGCGGCACGCATGTTTAACGATCCAATCGGTTTTAACGTCTTTTCCGTACCAGCTTTTCACCACATCAAGCATCCAGTCTTTTTCTATGTAAGAAATATCATTTAAATGATTGGCTACGCTTTTTCGGACATAGAGCGATTCATCGCATTTTAACTGCTCTAAAATCGGCAGCGTTTGTTTCGGATCTTGCTTTAACGCAGGTACTGATTGTCCCCACGGAAGTCTAGGCCGGCTTCCTTCGCTTGCTAATCTGCGAATATGATGATTTTCATCTCCTGCCCATTCAATCATTTGCTGGAGCATTCGATTTTTATCTTGAATTAAAAACGGACGCACCGCAAATTCTGATGTGGAAAACGGCGTAAAAAACGCGAGTGCTTTTATTGAAGCTTTCCAAGCGTTCAATCCGTACAGTTCAACGTAATCTGGAAAAATCGTGCCTTGAAGTCCTCCTACCGTTGGAGCCACTTTATAAAGGATATGAAGTGCTTCTTCATAATCCCCCGGCAGCACTTCATGCATGGAAAGCGTAATTCTTCTCATGCGCTCTTTCAGCCCTAAGTCTTCCCAGTCCTGTTGAAAAACCAGCTCATGAAATACTTGTTTATCAAATGAACTCATTTCACGTGAAAAAGCGTCGCTCAAGTGCGTAATCAACTCTTCATTAAATACGCTTTTACGTAACTCTTCAGCCATACTTATCCCTCTTTTCCAGGCAGTATTTTATTTTCTTTTGAATAAAGCGCCCGCTCGTACATGCCTTTTTTAAAAATTTGCATAAACAGCTGCTTATTTTTAACTTCTTTAAATCCGTACTGACTGTACAAACCGTGAGCATCTTTTGTTGCCAATAAAATTTTTCGTACGTGTTGAATCGGCTGATAGCCAATCATTTCTTGTACCAGCGCTTTTCCAAGCCCGTTGCCCCGTGCGTGCGGAAGAATAAACACATCCGCCAAATAAGCAAACGTGGCAAAATCAGAAATAATTCGTCCGAATCCTACTTGTTTATCGCACTCATCATACACGCCAAAACAAACGGAGTGTTCAATGGACGTTTGAACAAGGTGAAGCGGAATTCCTTTTGCCCAGTATGACTCATAATGAAGGTACGAGTAGATGACATCTATATCAAGCTTTTCTTTATTCGTATGTATCGTAAACTGATGATTTTCTTTCATGCTGCATCCTCCTTGCTTCTCTATCATAGCACAAATGTTCGCAATAGAAAAAAGCCTTTTCGGTAAAAGGCTTTTTTGCCTAGTATGATATTTTTTTAGAAACAGAAGCATTTTTTCTATAGCGTCTTGCGACTATGTAAATAAGCGGACTGCCAATAATCGTCGGCAAAAACCAATAAGAAAGTGCCGGAAGCTTGTTTAACAGCGGAATACTGTCTCCAACATTTACAAGCAGTGCGGTAACCGCTCCGATATAAGACCCTAGCATACCGCGAATATGATGCTGAAGCCAGTTCTTCCATTTTCGCTTGCGTGCTGCATAGCCATAAATCGCTAATCCGTATGAAAACACGGCAATATAAAATAAATAAGCAATTTCGTTCCATTTCCAAATCGCTAACATGATAGCTGTGGCAGCTAGTGCTGCATAAGAAGCGTGATACACTTCTCCCCATTTGGTATGCCGTCCTTTTTTCTTAGCCGCTAGCATAGACACCATTCCTGAAAGCAAGCAAATCATGCCTAGTCCAATATGGATACTTAATATAACTTCAAATAAATCCAACGCGTTCTCTCCTTTTACGTACTTCTCTCTTATATCTTCGGCTAGCGCCCTTATTTTTTAACAAAATACCCCTATTTTCTTTCCAACTCTTTACTTACATGATGCATATGCTCCACGTTAAAAAGCGCATACTAGCTGTAGAAAAGGAGGCGGATAGGCAGTGGAAAATGCTCGAATTAGCGGATGGCAGCTGTTTGTGTTAATTACGCTCTTTGAGATTGGCAGCGCCTTTTTGGTCGGCTTAGCGATGGACGCTAAGCAAGATGCTTGGATTGCCATTTTAGTTGGTATGATCAGCAACTACGCACTCATTTATATATATTATCGCTTGCACCGCTATTATCCGCATTTAGCGCTGACGGAGTATATTGAAAAAATCATTGGAAAAGTGCCGGGACGCATGCTTGCTTTTCTTTATGTCTTATATTTTGCTAACGGAGCCGCGCGGGTGCTGCGTGATTTCGGAGCAATGCTTCTCACCTTCGTCTATCCCGATACGCCGCTTTTTATGGTGAACGCTTTGCTAATGCTTGGGATTATCTATACCCTTCGTCAAGGAATTGAAGTGATGGCACGTTCAGCAGAACTGCTCTTTATTTTCATCTATGTTCTCGCCGTTGCTGGCTTTATTCTTATCTTTGTTTCCGGCCTTATTGATTTTACAAGTCTGCGTCCGATTCTTGAAAAAGGCATTGCTCCGGTGCTGCGCGTTGCGTACAGCCAAACGATCTATTTTCCTTTTGGTGAAGTGATTGTATTTGCAATGATCTTTCCATACACAAAGAATGTGAAAAAGACCGCTTTGATTGTATTCAGCGCCATTACGTTAAACGGTATTAACCTTATGATTACAATAATTGTGAATATAGGTGTGCTGGGCGTTACCTTAACATCGAGGTCTGCTTTTCCGCTTTTAGGCACGGTTCAAAGCATTCAATTCGCAGGTTTTTTAGAACGGCTTGATGTGTTTTTTATGCTGGCTTTAATCACTGGCGGCTTCTTTAAAATCGGTCTGTTTTTCTATGCCACTTTGCTGGGGCTTTCCCACGTGTTTAAGCTTAAAAACCCGTCACCGCTTGTATTTCCAATCAGCTTAGTCGCTTTGTTTTATTCATTGTCTATTGCTCAAAACTATTTCGAACACGTATATGAAGGGTTAAAAATCATTCCGCTCACTTTACATCTTCCGTTTCAAATTGTCATTCCTGCTCTTTTACTCGTGATCGCATTTTTAAGAAATCGAAAAAAAGTACAGTCCGTCCCTGTGAAAAATACCGCAGAAAATTCGTAGTATGTCCATTTCTCTATTGGATTTAATCTCCTAAAATTATACAATATAATCAAGAAGCCAAAAGGAGAACCAATATGATTGGATTAATTCTTTCTATTTTAATATTTAACATTCTTGCTTTTAAAACAAACAAGCGCTTCACAGCAAATCAAATTGTTCACATTTGGATGTTCACCATTGCTGCTCAGCATATCTTTGACGTCTTCATTAATTTCAAATTTCACGGCTACTGGTATTTTACACAAGAGACAGACTGGCAAGGTATTTTTGCCTATACTGTTCTCATTCCGCCTGTGAACATGCTTTTTCTTACCTACTATCCTTTTGCCGGAAAGCTCACAAAAAAAGCCGCCTATATTTTACTTTGGTCGGTTGCTGTTTTACTTTATGAAGTAGTGGCCCTTCTCCCTGCTCCTTGGGGTTATTTTCACTACGGATGGTGGACATGGTGGTATTCGCTCCTGCTAAATCCGCTGTTGTTTTGGATGGTGGTGCAGTATTACCGGTGGGTGTGTAAAATTGAAAAAAGAGCGATCACTTAAAAATAGAATAGCCTTTGGATCAGCACATCATCAGTTTCAGGACCTGCAATAAAATGAGTGTCTGCTTCTCCGCTGGCTATTCTTTTTTATTTAAAAACGTCTTTAGACAAGGAAACTTGCTTTTCTTTTTCTTTTCCAACTAACGACACAAGGAATCCTGCTATTCCGGCTATACATAGAACCACTAATAGACCAGTAGTGCCTACTAACAAGCTCACCGCAGCTGACGCTAACATTCCTCCAATATAGCGAAAAGTAGAATAAATGCCCGATGCAGTGCCTGATTGCTCTTTTTTGACGGATTGAATATTCATAGCCTGCATAGATGAAACACCGATCCCTGCTCCCACTCCTCCTACTAATAAAGATACAATGGTATAAGAAATGGAGGCATTTGCTAAGTGGAAATAAAGCATCGCCGCAAGCAGTGAAATAAGAAATGATAGCCGTATCGGATGTTCTTTCCCTACCTTTTCTGCTAACAATCCTCCCAGCCAAGAAGAAATAGACATGGCTAATGAAAAAAAGAAAAGAAGCAAACCAATTAACCGAATATCATACTGCTTCTCTAGCAAAAGCGGAACAAACAAAATGGTACTATACATCATAAAATTACTGCATAGAATGGAAAGATTTGAAGAAAAAAAAGGACGAACCTTAAAAAGCTTAAAATCAATCAGCGGCTCTTGGACTTTGCGTTCTTGCACAATGAAAAGAACGATAGACGCTATGCATATAAAAATAGTCCAAGCATTAAACAAATCACGGTGCGTCAGCATTAGCGTAAAGCTCGTCATGCTTACTCCAAGTAAAAAAGCGCCCCCTATATCCAGCATTTTTGCTTTTTGTTTTACGTTAGACGGCACGTATATAAATGAGCAAATCAACGATAGAACAGCAAAAGGAACGTTAAACCAAAAAATCGACGTCCACCCAAGATACTTAATTAAAAAGGCACCTAATACAGGACCTACAGCTGCTCCCAGCCCCATTGATAAGCCAAATAACCCAAGTGTTCTTCCAAGCTTTTCTTTTGGCAAACTGTGTCTCATAATGGCTGTTGCGTTAGGCGTAGCTAGTGCGCCTCCTAATGCTTGCAGCGTTCGAAAAACGGTGAGCGAAAGTAAGTTATATGAAAACACACAGGCGGCAGATCCCACTAAAAAAATAATCATTCCAGCTACGAACATCGTTTTATTTCCATATAAATCGCCAAGTTTCCCCGCGATGGGCTGAGCAACTGCCATCACAATTAAGTAGATAGTTACCACTACTGATACATGTACGATGGAAAGATGAAGCGCTTTGGCAATAGACGGTAAGCCTACTGCAATCATAGTGGAATTAACGGGAATTAAAAAAGTTCCCGTTAAAATAGAAAAGATAATCAAAGACGGCTTACTGCTGTTCAATCGTCACCACTCCGTTAGTTCCGTCTACGGTAACAACATCTCCGTCTTTTAGTAGATCCACGGCTACTTTTGTGCCAAGAACCGCTGGAAGTTTATATTCACGAGCCACTGTTCCTGCATGAGATAAAATCCCTCCTGCATTGGTTACAATTGCGCCTGCAAGCGAAAATAACGTGGTCCAAGCCGGTGCTGTTGTTTCACACACAAGAACCTCTCCTTGTTTAAGTTTAGAAAATTGACTTGGATCTGAAATGATTTTTACTACTCCCGTATAAACGCCTCTTGAAGCGGCACTTCCTTTAAAGATTTTTTGCGTTTCATCTACTTCTGGAGGCCCCATTTTCCCGAATATACGCTCTAATAAAGGATCTTCTCCTGTTTGAGGAGGCGTGCCATAAGCAGGCGGCGTTTTTTTATGACGATTTTCTTCAAACTCCTGCTTTCTATTGACGATCAGTTCATGAGATGCCACGGGCGTTTTTAATACTTCCAGCAATTCATCGTAATAGAAATAAAAGATATCTTGAGGCTGATGAATCACTTGGTGATCAGCTAAAAGAGTTCCTACATTCAGCAAAAACAGTCTTGCTGTAGCAGGCAGCATCGCATCGATATAAAAATGATGATCTTCATCCAACCCCCACGCGTCTAGGGCCCATCCATAAAACAGCTTAAACTGCTCTTTTTCTTGGCACTCTGGCATTTTTGCGAGTACATCATGATAGCTTTCTTCTCTTTTTTTTACGACATCTTCATAATTTTTCTTGAAGTCGTAATCTTTACGCACATAGCCAGCAATAATCGATAGCGCATGTAAAGGATTCTCTACCCACGTCTCATCAATAAACTCGTGCGAATTTGCAGAACGATAGCCATACTCATCCAAAAAGTTTTGCAGATTCTTTAAAAATTCTCTGCCTTCAGCTGTGCCTAATAGATTTGCTTCTATGTCTTCTGACTTCTGGTCCGTAAAAGCTTGTTTTAACGGGCCAGAACGCTTTACCTTGTCAGTTAGTTCCCAAAGTGCTTGATCCGTTTCAAGTGACTTGTTCATTACGCCTTCTAGCAGATCATATACGTAAGCGGTATTCTCATCTCCCGTCAAGGCTCCATATAGCTCTTCTAAAATCATTCCTAAATCACTTCTTGGCATGACAATTTCAAAGTGAAGCTGCCAAGCTTTTTTATAAAAATCATGCAGTTCTTTTACTTTTTCTTCTGCTTCTTTTAAAGATAAGGGACGTTCTGCATTTCTTTTAACTTCCGTATAAAAAGGTAAAAACACCTCATTAACGTACTCGTATAATCTAGGTTTAAGTCGAGGTAACAGCGGCTTCACTGCTTCTTGGTGCTCCTTTAAGCGATCGTTTACGTCACCGGGAAACGGGATATTTTGCTGATACATTTTTCCATCAGCTAATTTCACTACAAATTGATAGATAGGCAGTTTTAACGTTTCAAAACCTTGCTTTGTCCCATAAGTCATTGCCGGAAGCTGAAAGGAAGCGTATAAAGGACTTAGCGCATGTGCGATATGTAGGTTGTCTTGCACCCAAAATCCTGTTTGTTTTTCTTCCTCACTTAAAAATAGGTCGTTTTGAAATGCAGATAATACCTTCATTTGATTTCCCCTTTCCTTTTCATTATGTAGTAACAGGTCTCACTTGAAGCAAATAAATATGTTCATTTTTTATGGCAAATTCAATGTCTACAGCGTACTGACAATACTGCTCTACTTGATTCGTTAAACAAAGCAGCTGTAGTGCTGTTTCATCTGATATGGAAAATTCATTTTTTTCTTTATCCGTTGTCACAGCTTTTGTTATTCCTGTAAAACCTGACACTAGCTTATACTCTTTTAATCCTAGTTCTTTCACTATACTTTTTGTCTGTTTATGAATAATAAATAAATCTGGCGTAACACCACCTGATACGATTCCCTCTCCTAAGCCGTACGCCACGTTAATGACTACTTCATCTTCACTTTCTGTAATAGGATTTACGCTAAAAATCACTCCGGATACATCGGCTTCAACCATTCCTTGTACAAGGACACCCATCTGGGGATTAGAAAGCGAAATTTCTTTATCTTCGGCGTACGCTTGAACAACGGATGAAAAATAAGAAGCCCAGCATTTTTTTATACTTGTCAAAAGTTCTTCTCTGTTTCTTACGTTTAATATCGTTTCATACTGTCCGGCAAAAGACGCATTCTCCAAATCTTCAAGTGCGGAAGAAGATCTTACGGCTACGGCTTTTACACCAGCACCTTGAATATTGGCATACGAAGAAACAATTTCTTTTTGCAAAGCTAAAGGAAACGTGCCGCTTTGAATCTTCTTTTCTATGACGCTGCTATCTTTTGCTTTTATTTCTATTTGGTTAAACGTTAAAAAGGAATGTAATGCGTGAGATGTTAAAACAAATCCTGTAGGGATATGAGAAACGTGCTGAATCATTTTTGAGAGATTGTAAGCTTTTGAACCTACTGCTTGAAGTTCTGCATAACATGCTTTTTCTAAAGAGACGATGTACAATCACTTAACCTCCTTTCATTTATGTTAAAAGACAACCAAATAAAATAGGAAAATCTATTTAAAACCATAATGTGATTTTATGGAACTAAGTCCAGTTTACCAAAAATTAACATAACTTTAAATATCTTTACAAAAAAATCACAAACCATATTCACTAGAATATGATTTGTGATTTTTTTTATAACTAACACATTTGAAATTCGTAGCGTTTTAACAAATTAAACGGTATCTCTCTCCTTCTTCTCCCTCACAAACTCCACCACAGGCCCCACAATAATACAAATTCCCGCGATAATCAGCCAGCCAAACGCAAAATACGTCCAGCCTTTAAAAAAGGAAAGCGTGTATTGATAGCCCGTTAAAAACATCACGCCTGGAAACAAGAGGACAAACAAAAATGTAAGTCCCAGCGCCCAGCGCGCACATAGCTTTGCGTCTTTATTTAACTGTTGTTGTGGATCCATACGCCACTTCCTCCCTTAATGGTTCATCTCCATGTTCATCAAAGCTTTTGAATTTGTCTTTTAGTTCATCAAAGTCAAATTCTTTTTTAGCAAGCAAGCCGTGTCCAATTGATATGATTCCGCTGATAATAAAAACGGTAGAATTTCCAATAAGCATTGGATACAGTCCGCCAAGGGCTTCTACATTAATGTGACCGTTAATCAAGTAAGCAGATGTGTTCCATGCGACAACGCCGCCAATCATCCCTAAAAGCGCTCCGTAAAATGCACCTGTATTCGTCGCTTTTTTCCACATCAGTCCAAGCGTAACGGGAATAACGGCTCCGCTGACGAAAATGCCCATAGCCATATACACAAACCCAAGGCTAATTCCTAAGTAAAACAGTAAAATGGAAAACACACCCATCGCAAACCCAAAGCCAAGCGTCACTTTTCGCGACGTGCTTAAGATTTTTTTACTGCTTGCTTTTGGATTAATAGAACGCAGGTAAATGTCCGTTACGATAATATTTGTGATCGCTGTTAATTCAGCCGCTCCTGTCGACATTACCGCCATAAACAGCATCGTTAAAAACAAAATAGAACCTAGATTTCCAAGCACGTGTGACGCCATAACGGGCGCGATAGAATCCGGTGAATCTACGGCAATTCCAAGCCCAGCCGCACTTACACCTAGGAAAGTGGCAACGGCAAAGGGAATCGAAAACCAGGCAATTCCGCCGTAAATATACGCTTTTGAAGCAGCGCTGTTTTTACTTGCGATGGCACGCTGCCAGTATGCTTGATCCACAAAGACCGTACCGAAGTTCCCGATAATATTAATCATCCCAAACAAAAGACCCGGCACCGATGCCATCGTAAGCATATGCTGTGACGAAGGCAGATTTTTCAGCCCTTCGTACACGCTTGTTATGCCGAACTTATAATAAACGGCAGCAGCAAAAATAAATAAAATAATGAAAATAAAAACGGTGTTAAAATAATCAGCAACAAATGAGGCTTTTAAACCGCCAATCATGGTGTAGATGGTAAACGTAAGAGGAATTAAAAAAGCAGCAATAAAAATATTCATCCCGGTAAGAGAGTTTAAAGCAATGGCTCCTCCTAAAATAACCATGGCGGTCACAATAATATTTGTCATAAGAGCAAAGCCAAGCATTAAACGATGATTTTTCACGTCGAAACGCTGTGCAATAAATTCTAAAAACGTATGAGCATTCGGTGCTTTTTTCTTCAGGTTAATCGCGACAATGGCAAACAGCAAAATTTGAATGCTTGCTCCCGCTGCGTACCAATACGGTCCGCTAATGCCGTACTGATAGCCTGTGGAAGAAGACATCATTAACGTAGCGGCCCACGTCCATGCAGCAATAATGGATGCACTCGCCAGCCCAACGCTTACATTTCTTCCGGCTGTACTAAACTGCTCAGCCGTCATTTCCTTTCCTTGGCGGCGCTGCATCATGATTGTAACGGCCGTAAAGCCTCCTCCAAAAATCAGTAAAATCAAATACCCGACGCTTGATGAAAGCATCTTCTCCCTCCTCCTCCTATTAATGTTAGATTTACTAACATTAATATGTAAATAAAAGTAACATTTGTTAATAAAATACCACGCCATAAAATTATTAACAATACTGTATTTTCTGATTATTAAAGAGTATAATTAGATATTTTCTCTTTTTATATACAAAAAGCCGGCACATTCGCACCGGCTTAAGCGTAAATTTTCGTTTTCAACATGTTTTATTTCCTCACATGAACGAAATATAAAAAAACGATAGCCCTTGAGACTATCGTTTTTTTTATTATTGAGATACCATTACTTTTTGGCGAACGTGCTCTAAGTGATCACGAACCGCTTCTGCTGCTTCTTCTGGCTCACCATTTTTAATCGCTTCAAAAATACGCTCATGGTCGGCATCCGTTTGCTTGCGATTTTCTTTTTGGCTTTTATTTAACGAATAAGCAAGCGCTTTTCGATACAAATGGCCTAAATCTTCTACAGCATGAAGAAGGAATGAGTTATGAGCTGCTTTCACGATATCATGGTGAAAGCGATAGTCCGCTTCATGTCCAATTTCTTCACTGTTGTGAACCGTCTTTTTAAATGCTTCTAACGATTCTTTAATTTCAATCAGTTCTTCATCCGTACGGCGCAGCGCGGCTAAGCTTGCTGCCTGCGACTCGATGATAATACGCATTTCAATTAATTCAAGAACCTGATCTGCTTCAACCATTTCAAACGTCATTGGATCAAGCATACCCACTAAGTTTACACGTTTTACGTAGCTTCCTCCGCCTTGTCGTGATTCAATTAATCCGCTGGCAGAAAGAACGCTTAGCGCTTCACGAATTGGTGCGCGGCTCACTCCAAACATTTTGGATAACTCATGTTCCGACGGCAAACGAGACTCTGGCGGGAACGTTTTCTCTTTAATCATCTTTTTTAATTGATCAAGCACTTGACTAGATACTTTTTTACGCTCAATAGGTACAAACATACTTCTATTCCTCCTCCAAGTAATTATCTCTCTCTTTTTTTTAGTTTTCATCGGACCCAGATTAACTATGTGTATTCCGATTTATGTAAACGCTTCAATCTTTGTATTACAAGTATACATTATTTCAATTCAAATGTGTTGATAAAATTTTACTATTATTGTTATTATACCATGAAAACAAGTTATAAATGAATAACGATTCATGGTTTTTTGACATAATACCACTATCTTACATATAATCCGTATACAATCATAATCGCCGCGTCCGCTAACGCATGACTAATAATTGCCGCTTCGGCACCATATCGCTCCCTTATACACGCCCACGTTATACCTGCTAAAAAAACGCCTGCAGCCGAGATCCAATTAAAAGGAAACGCAAAAACGGGCAGAATAATAAACAGGTGATAAAGCGTATAAAAGCTTGATGTAACAATGGTTGAAGCGGGTAAGGACAGATGCTTCTTCACTTTATTCTGTATATAGACGCGCCAATACATTTCTTCTAAATAAGGGTTAATAAAAATCAAAATGACGGCTAAAATGATCACTTTCCATCCGCTAAATCCCCATATTTGCAAAACCGCTTGCATATCTTCTGCATGAAAGATTTTACCAGAAAAAAACAGGCTGCTTCCAATTATCACAGCGGCACATAGAACTCCGCTCAGAGTTCCCACATACAGAGATTTTTTTGTAAGCGCTACCTTCAAGTTAATTTTATTATTCGCATATAAAATCATAAACATCCAGCCGTAAAAGCAAACAAATGTTACCAACACATTTTGGATAAGCCACAAACCGAAAAAAACAAAGATTGTTGGCATAAACAGCAAAAACAAAAATTTTATCACGTTTATGGCGCACCTTCTTTAAGAGACGCTTTTCTTTTACCTAGTAAACCTTTCGTATTCAAAAGGTTTACTATCTTTTATCTTATAAAAGTCCGGGGGTATTTTCAATTATTTTTTAATTCCTGCTCCAGCTCACGAAGACTTTCAGCAAGCTTTTTCTTTTCTTCTTCAAAGTGGGCATCGTTTTTAAAAGCAGGAGCTGAAGGTTCTAGCTCTTCATTTTCTCTTAGCCAATCCGGCGTCAATTCCTTGCGAACAACGCGCTTTTTAGTAGCGTAGGAAAGCGGCTTTTCAGTCTGCTGACTCGCTAGCGTGCGCTGTGATGTTACATAATGCTTATGAAAAAGATGCTGTTTAATGTAGGCAAATGCTCGAATGGTATCTCCGCTGTAGTTAGGCACGTAGTGATCAAATGCTTCATGCAGTCCAGCTAGCGCCTCTTCTATAGGTATTTCGCTTTTGGCGACTTCGTACATATGCTTCAAGTCACTCGCTGAAGGATACACTCCTCGGTTTCTTCTAGCAATAAAAGCGGCTTCTAACGTTTGTACGTAAGCGTCATGCGCGGCTTCTTCTCTTTTTATTTGATTTGTATTTTCTGCTGTAGTCTCTGTTAATGACGCCGTCACAGTGAGTGAATCCGCTGCTTCAATTTGACTCTCTCCTTCTGTCAAATTGACATCTTCGAGCTCTTCAAATTCATCGCTTGGCATAAGCTCTTCTAGTTTCTTATAATCAATCCGGTACCAGACCGTGTTGTTAAATTTAGAGCGGTTGTACTTTCCTTTTACAATCAGGCCTTCTTTTTCAAGCTTTGAAATGATGCGTTGAATCGTTGAAAGCGACCAAAATGGAAACTGCTGCAGCCACTGCTGATTGGTGTTGTATACCCACGTATATCCGTCCTGCACGTTTACGCTTTTTTCAAGCCAGTAGTGAAGCTGCTGAAGAAACAGGGCTCCGTTCACTCCTACTTTGACTGCCAGCGCCGGTAGTACAATTAACGGCTGATCTTTTAATAATAATTTACTCATTATATCATCTCCTTTGTTATGTAAAATAGCTACTATATATATACAAAGAAAATGAAAAAACGGGGATGCCCGTTTTAAAATTATGTTAAAATATAGAAAAAATGAGGTGAGCATATGATACGTCCAGGCAGAATTGGCGATGAAGCAGGCATTGCAAATGTACACGTAGAAAGCTGGAAATCAACTTATAAAGGACTTGTTCCGGATTCTTTTTTAGATTCTTTGAGCGCTGAAAAGCGAAAGCCCGTCTGGAAAAAGCAGCTGGAATCAAATTCTATTTTTGTTGCAGAAGAAAACGGTCAAATCGTAGGCTTTGCTTCTTATGGCAAAGAAAGAACCAGCAAGCATCCTTTCTATAAAGGAGAACTGTATGCCATGTATTTACTCGCAGAGCATCAGCGAAAAGGAATCGGAAAAGCGCTTATGCATAAAATAGCGCAAGAGTTGGCAAACCAACATATACATACGATGCTCACATGGGCTTTTGAACAAAACGGCGCCTGTCAGTTTTACGAAGCGCTTGGCGGAAAAAAAATCGATCGTGCTGAGGTTGTTATTGAGGGGACCTCCCTATCTGAAGTGGCTTTTGGATGGGACACGCTTAAAAATTTGTAAGACAACTCTCTGGACAGATTTTTTTCTTCACGGTAAACTGTTTAGTTGGTATAAAAGAAAGGATGACTTACCGTGACGAATTCTACTTATCGAAACATTATTTTGCTGGTTCTTTGTGTCACAGCGGGTATCGTCGATGTGATTGGCTACTTAAGCCTTGGCCATATCTTTACTGCAAACATGACCGGAAACATCGTGCTGCTCGGGTTAGCAATCGGAAACTCGCTTGAAACAACTGTTTTTCACTCTCTGACAGCTTTAGGAGGCTTTATTATAGGAGTTGTAGGCGCTGCAATCCTTGTTGGAAACAAAGAAAAAACGTTTTGGCCTAAAGCCGTAACGATCGCGCTTGGAATAGAAGGATTAATTTTACTTGTTTTTGCACTTTTATCTTCGTTTTCTCCTTCTTTACACTTAACTTACTTATTTATTTTCTTATTAAGCTCAGCGATGGGTCTTCAAACAACGGCGGCTCGAAAGCTTGGCGTAGCCGGCATTTCCACAACTGTATTGACAGGGACGCTTGCTAACTTTTTTGAAGACGTAACGGCACGTTTTCGCAGTTCTCGCTACCGCAAAACGTTTAACACCGATGCTATTCTTCGCGCGCTGTCTCTTGTGCTTTACTGCTTTGGCGCTGTTATCGCCGCGCTTGCAGAGCCTGCTTATAAATTTGAAATTATTTGGCTGCCCATTGTGATTTTGTTAGCCATTATCATTTTTGTCAGCACGAAGTTTCACTCTGATTCAGAAAAATAATAATAAACCGAGGCTGGGATAAAAGTATTTTAGTCAAAGGAAAATCCGAACGAGTTTGATTCTTGATTGAGAATCAAATTTGTTCGGATTTTTATTAGTATAGTGAACGTTCATATATATAGCAGCTTCTAGCTGTTGATTGGAGGGCAAGACGAAGACTCCTGCGGGAAAAGCGGGCTAAGTGAGACCCCGCAGGAGTGAAAGCGACGAGGAGGCTCACCAGCCGCCCGCGGAAAGCGAAGTCTTGCACGGAAATCAACAGTGCTGTAACAAGCGAACACAATAGCTCATCTATCCAATTTGTTCGCCTTGAGATTATATTGATTTAGTTATGTCTCAACCTTTTTCATTTTCCCGCTAGTGCCGCTAAAACGCCAAAAATGATTGCTGCTGCAGGCCCTACAATGAATAGTCCAATTAAAATCGATCGTATGGCTTCCCATAATGACCGCAAAGGACCTTGCTTAGACTCTGCTTTTTCCACTCTTTCCTCTAGGTGTTCGACTCTTTGCTGAAGCTTCGCTAGTTCCTGCGTAACATCTATTTGTTCGCTCATCGCTCAAGCTCCTTTTTACTCTACATTACCATATACTTCCTTACTAAAACGACTATTTATTTGTGATTACTTCAATGCCGATTTCGCGGTAAGCATTTAACACGGTTTCGTTCACATGTTCTTCTGTAATGAGCCAATCTAGTGAGTTGGCTGAACTGAACGTGTACGTTGACGATGTATTGAGTTTTTTAGCTGTTACAATAGCCGCTACTTCACTCGCACTTTTAATCATTTGGCTTTTAATGTGCATTTCTTCAAGCAAAGGAATGCTCATGCCGATTTTAGGATCGATTGCGTATACGCCTAAAAAACAGAGATCCGCTCGAATTTGTTTTAATGTATCAACCACGCTTTGTCCTACCGTGACCATCGATTCTTTTCGAAATGTCCCTCCAAGAGAAACAACTTCTACAAAGTCATGTTCCGCTAGTGCAACGGTAATTAACGGACTGTTTGTAATAACCGTGACGTTTAAATTCTTTGGAAAAGCTTTGACAAGCTGAATATTTGTTGTACTTCCGTCCATCAAGAGCACCTGCCCGTCTTTAATTAACGGAAGCGCCGCAACGGCAAGTGAATGCTTGACATCCATCAATTCACGTTTTCGCTCTTTGTAATCAACCGCAGACGTGGAACGCGGAAGCGCTCCTCCGTGTACGCGCTGCAGCAGTCCAAGCGCGTCCATTTCCCGCAGATCTCTGCGGATTGTATCTTCTGAAACATTCAGCGTTTGGCTAAGCGTGGTAGCCACAATTCGCCCTTCTTTTTCAAGCAAATTCATAATTTGTTTGCGTCTTTCTTGTTTTAACATTGCTTGTTCACCTGTTTTCTTTCTGCTTTTTACTTTATTATACTTGTTTCTTTTGTAAAAACAATGTAAAAACGCTTGATTATCAGTGTTTTTTCGTTTATTGTAGGATAAACAAGATAAAACACGCAAAAACAAGTAACAATAGTCAAAGGGAGAGATAGTTTATGAAGATGATTTTTACAGATTTGGATGGAACGCTTTTAAATAGCAGCAGTGAAATTAGCACAATTAATGCAGAAGCCATTAAAAAAGCGCAAAAACACGGAGTTGACGTCGTGGTTGCTACGGGGCGCGCTTATTTCGACGTGCAGGAAATTTTAAAAAAAGCTGAGCTTTCAAACCTTTGGGTGATTGCCGCAAACGGAGCGACTATTCATGACCCAAACGGACAGCTCAGACATTCTGTTCCGATTGATGCACATCACGTCAAAGAAGCGCTTCAGTGGCTGGATGCAAACGAATTTTACTATGAAGTGTTTGCTGAACATGCGATTTATACGCCAAACTCAGGCCGTGAGCTGCTGGCTATTGAAATTGACCGAGTAAAAAGCGCCAATAAAAACGCGGATGAAGAAAGACTTCATCACGCAGCGGCTAAGCAATACAGCCAAACGGGATTTGCCTTTGTTGCATCGTATGAAGATATTTTAAATACAAACGCTGAGCTTTATAACGTACTGGCTTTTTCATTTGATGATGAAAAACGACAAAAAGGCTGGGATCACTTTAGCAAGCAGCACGACATGACGCTTGTATCTTCGGCTGATCATAACTTCGAACTTGAACACAAAGACGCGTCAAAAGGAAACGCATTAACATACGTTGTAAAAGAGCTCGGCGGCTCTCTTCATGATACCATTGCTATTGGAGACAGCTTTAACGACGTATCCATGCTGCAAACGGCTGGAAAAGGAATCGCTATGGCAAATGCGCACGCGGAAATTAAAGCGTTAGCTGATGACGTTACATTAACAAACGATGAAAACGGAGTAGCTTCCGTTATTGAAAAAGTGTTAGAAGCACAGCTGGAAGCACATTAAAAAAACGCTTGGCATTTGCCAAGCGTTTTTAAATGGTCATGCGATAAATACCGACAAACCAGCTAAACAGCGCAACTAAAAACAACAGCCATGCGCTGGTTTTCTTTCTTTTTTGCCACTCGATTGCTCCTAAAACTAGCATCGTTAAACCTAAAAGTATATTTAAAAACGAAAGGAACTGGTAACTGTGAGTAAGCATGATATAAAGAGCCAGTCCAACAGTAATAATTGAAAAAATAAGTTGTAATGCTTTTAACAAAAAATCTCTCCTTACTTGTAATTCACGTCTTCATTCACACACGTCACTAAAGGCTTTTTTTCAAGACCTAAAAGCAGGTTCTGGACGGCTAAATCTGCCATGCGATTGCGCGTTTCGTACGTAGCACTTCCAATATGCGGCGTCACCAGTACGTTTGAAAGCTGCAGGAGCTTATGATCTGCCGGAAGCGGCTCTGGGTCTGTTACGTCCAGTGCGGCATACGCAATTTCTTCATTTTTCAGCGCTTCGTACAGTGCTTCCGTGTCCACTAATCCTCCGCGTGCTGCGTTCACAAAATACGTGCTGTTTTTCATAGCTTTAAATTCCGCTTCTCCGAACATGCCTTTGCTTTCATTTGAAAGCGGCACTAAGCATACGATACAGTCAGCTGTGTGAAGCAGCTCTTCAAATGAAAGGTATACGGCATCAAGCTCTTTTTCGGCTTCATGCTTGCGGCTTCGGTTGTGGTAAACGATGTTCATGCCCGATGCCTTTGCTCGTCTGGCAACGGCGCTTCCGATATCGCCCATTCCAACAATACCAAGCGTTTTTCCAAATAAATCAACGCCAAACAGCGTTTCCCAGTTTCCTTGTTTCACTTTTTCATAGCCTTCATGAATGCGGCGAGCTGCTGACAGCAAGAGACCAAACGTTAAGTCTGCCGTTGCTTCTACTAGAACGCCTGGCGTATTACTAAACGGCACCCCTTTTTTGGTGCATGCTTCGACATCTACACTGTCATACCCGACGCCTGATTGAGAAATAACGCGCAGATTCGGCGCTGCTTCTAACAGCTCTTCGTCCACTGTGATGTGGCCGATATTAAAAAAGCCGTCGGCGTCACGAAGCCAGTCGCGCAGCGTTTCTTGTGGAATCTTTCCTTCTCCTTCCCACATTTGAATATCGCAGTGCTCCGCTAGCTTCTCGTAAGCATTTGGCCACGTTTTTCCAGACATAACAACTTTGTATTTCCCCATGTGTATCTCTCCTTTTCCTTGTTCACTCATATGTATGAATAGTAACTAGCTATCCTATCATAAGCCTACTATAAAGATGAAACTTTTTCCATTCAGTAATCGTATTTATAGTAAGGGGGAATACGAATGTTTGAAGATGAAATGATATTTGAAGATGATCCGTCCGGAGATGACATTGTTTTTGAAGGTGATGTGCCCGATGACGTAAGCGGAGGCGCTTTTTTTCCAGACGACGCGTTATTTAACGGAATGCCTACGTTTGTGATGCTATTTTTTGTTATTGTTATTGGTATTTTTCTATTTTCTATTTTTAAAGGGATCGGCACTTGGAGTAAAAATGAGCAGTCTCCCCGTCTATCCGTAAAAGCAAAAATTACGGGCAAACGCACAAACGTCCACCGCCATGGCGGTCATGCTCACGAACATCATCACTCTCACACGTCTACAACTTACTACGTAACCTTCCAATTTGAAAGCACCGACCGCTCTGAATTTACGGTTTCAGGCCGCGAATACGGCATGCTAGCAGAAGGCGATGAAGGAATGCTGACGTTTCAAGGAACTCGTTTTTTGGATTTTCAAAGACATCCAAGTGAAGAACATACAGATGCCTAGGTTATGACCTCTTGCTTTTAGAGGTCTTTTTTACTGTAATGGAGCATTCATATAGCTAATGACTTATTTGTGCCCTTTTTACACTGTAGAAGAACGTTAATCCATATAAAAACATACCGTGTAACACATTCATTTAAACAGGCAGGTGATTTTATGTATTCTCCTTATTCAGGAAGCGGCCTCTACTACGGACATTACGGAGAAGCTCCTCATTCGCATCCTATTCAAACAATACTGGCGCAATACTGGCATGAAACCCACTATCCAGGTCCACACAAAAAATATGTACACGTGTATTATCTTAACCCGGCTTCTCTTCATTATTATCCAACCTACCAAAGGTTTTTGTAAAAAACTGGTGATTCCCAAACTTTTGTATTGTAAAATTAATTCATACACTTATTTATTAGAAAGGAGGCTAAAAAACAATGCGTAATTCTACAGCAAAAAATAGTGTGATAGTCACCACTTTGCTTTCTGCCCTATTTTTCTGCTTCATTTTAGTTCTTGGTTCGCTTTCTCCTCTAGCAAATTCAGGTCCCAACGTTAATACGTTCGGCTCAACAGGGCTGTGGTTATCTCTTGGCATGATTCTGTTTTTATATTTGTTGCCGTTAGCTTTTTATATGTTGGGAATCAATTTCTTAAAATTTATCATGGCCTCTTTTTGCAGCATTGGCCTTTTAATCGCTGCTAGTACTCTATTACTGATACCGGCTCTGTTTTTATTCGGATTAGAAGATTTCTCAAGAAACTTAGCTTCAATTATAGGAATAATGATTTCTTGTTTGGGTTTGCTGATTACGAATATTGTGTGGTTTGTTGCTGCGTTTAAAAGACCGTCGGCCACCGTGCAGGAAAGCGTTTAAAATGATGAAGAGGTTGAGGCATCTAAGTCCATTTTGCCTAAAGACGAACAAATTGGAGAGATGAGCTGAACTGCTTGGTACACCGCTGCTGATTTCCGTGCAAGACTTCGCTTTCCGCGGGCGGCCGGTGAGCCTCCTCGTAGCTTCCGCTCCTGCGGGGTCTCACCTGTTCCGCTTTCCCCGCAGGAGTCTTCGTCTTGCTCTCCAATCATCAGCTAGAAGCAGCCGCATACATATCCACGTTCATCTCACCAATAAAAAAACCGGAACGAATTTCATTCTCCATCAAGAATTTTAATTCATCGTTCTGATCTTGCTTCAACTAACATACTTTTGTCCCAACCTCTTTTTATAGCTCGGTAGGCAAGTAGTGCAAATACATATCCAGGCAATCTTCATACTGAGACAACACGTTCATCGTTTTTTTATGAGGTTTTGTATAAATAAGTGAATAGTCCACTTCCCCCCGTGCAGAATTCACTGGAAAAGCCACTTTTTCTTTTTTTAGCGAAAAGTCCGCCTGCACTCCTTCTTTATTTCCTCTTGCGTCTAATCGAATCCATCTCTCTTCACTTTTAATGTAAACTGCATTTAGGGCATGAATACAGTAGCCTGTGTCTATCGTATCTCCAAGTATCAGCCTTTGATAACAAAAGCCTGCAGGAATCCCTTCTGCACGCAGCAAAGCAGCTAATAGATTACACTTGCTGTAACAAATTCCTTCCTTTTCTTTTAAAGCCTCTGAAGCGGTTTTCGTGATGATTTTGCTTTGAATATCCCAGGAATGAGATACTTCATCTCTCACAAACTCATATGCTTTTTTTATGTACGCTAGGGAAGAATGAGGCAAGCCGCTTTTGAGTTCACGTACCTTTTGTTGAATCAAAGGATGTGTAAAGTTCACTTCTGGAAGTTCTTGCGTGTAGTCTTCTTTTTCCAACGATTCACAAATTAATTTCATTTACTTTTTCCTCCTCTTATATTCATCATATGTTTTTTTATACATAATATTGTATTTTATTACATATTTTTATATAATGAAAGACCACTTAAACGGAAAACGATAGTAGATACAAGATTGAAAGAGGTTTTGTTTTTGGTGACGTTATTTTTAACAAATGTGCTGCTCGGTCTTTCGATTGCCCTTCCCGTTGGTACGGTGACAATTGAAATGACAAAACAAGGTTTAAAAAACGGGTTTCTTCACGGATGGGTTGTCGGACTCGGAGGGATGACGGTTGATTTATTATTAATTGTGCTTCTTTACTCTGGACTGGCTTCTGTTTTATCGGCTCCTTTTATACAGCTTATCATGTGGCTTATAGGAGCGCTTTTTTTACTTTATATTGGCTATGACAGCATTAAACATGCCGACCATGATATAACAGCTCCTGGAGAACACGTAAAAAAGTCGTTTGCCTCTTCTTATGTGAACGGGATCTTTGTTGCGATTTCTCCTAGCAATCTCATTTTTTGGCTCAGCGTGTTTGGAACGGTGCTGACCAATTCGCTTCAATCCTCTCATTCTTTTCATTTCCTGCTGATTGCTGCCGGAATATTAACAGGGATTTTAATTCATGACCTAGGCTTAATGACGATTGTCTCTGGAACTAGAAAAGTACTGAATCAGTTTTATATTAAATGGGTTTCTATTGCCGCAGGATGTATCTTAATTGGTTTTTCATGCTATTTCCTCTACCGATTTGTTGAGAATCTGGACATGTATTTTTAATGTTTCTACATATTTTATGACGTGCTATATCCCCTCTTTATCTAGTATAGAGAGGGAATTTTTATCATCTATCAGGGACTATCAGACAAAAAGTTCACAATTTCGTCACATTTCTATTGATTTTTTTCTCTTTTTATACGAAAATATAAAAAAGGGAGGAAATATCATGAAAATCAAAAAAGCACTTCGCATCTTTATTGGATCAAACGTTCTTGTATTATTAACATTTGGCCTTCTTCCAGCACTATTAGTTAACCCGGATATTGACCTAATTCAATCATTTATTAATTATATAGGCAAGGATTAATTCCGCTTAAAATAGTCTAAATTTTCAATCTATTATTTTTATAAAAAAAGACAGCTCAGGCTGTCTTTTTTAGTAGGTTTACACGTTTATTTAGTTGAAAACAGCTTTTGAACATCTACTTTTTGGTCTTTAACAATCGTATATGTCGCCTGTTTTTTATCTTCAAAACTAAACGCTTTTATGTAGTCATCATCATAAATCGTTAAACCGTACGCATCTTTTCCGTTTTCGACGATTTTTACCCAGTAAGCTTGGTCAAACTTTGGGTCGAGCTCCTTGCTTTTTTTTACTTCTATTTTTGCCAAAGAATGTACGATTTGCTTTATCTCTTTTTTATCATCTACTACACGTTTTCCTTCGTCCGTATCTATTTCAATACGCGTAACGTTTGCTTCGTCTACTTTTATGACGTCTTTTAACTGATAGGCTTTCCCGGTATATGTAAAATAAAATACGACGATAAATAAAAGTGCAGCTATAATAATTGTTCTTTTTTTCAAAAGGAACCTCCTTTTCTACATCACCCTGCATTCACGTGATACACCTTTTTATTCCTCCTGTTCCGCAGCCCTTTAGTACAATGCTGCTTCCTACAAGTAAACTATACGTTACTCCCGGAACAGGAAGTACTAACGTTACCATCAACAGTAACATGCCCGTACTTGTAAGAGCTA
The DNA here is from genome assembly GCF_042787735.1 of Priestia sp. YIM B13490. Lineage (NCBI taxonomy): Bacteria > Bacillati > Bacillota > Bacilli > Caryophanales > Bacillaceae > Priestia > Priestia sp. YIM B13490. The sequence goes on along the minus strand of NZ_JBHZOT010000001.1, from coordinate 513,629 downwards.
CTCCGGCAGCTCGATTTTTCATTCCTTTCACCACCGTTGCTCTGTAAATCTCTTTTTTATAAAGTGATAGAAGTAATATTGATCTACTGTTTACTTATGTGCTTTTAACTTATAGTACAGAAATGTCAAAACTTCTACTAGTAACATCACTACTTCACATTACCTTCTCTGTTTAACTAACTCATCATGATTTATGAAATAAAAACAGCTCATCTACTGTTGCTCCCAGCTCCTCAGCCAGCTGAAAAGCTAGCGTTAAGCTTGGATCATACTTATTGTTTTCAATTGCATTAATCGTTTGTCTCGATACGTCGCATACTTTTGCCAGTTCATCCTGAGACATTCGCTTGCTTTTACGCAGTTCTTTAATTCGATTTTCCACCATTCATCACTCATCTCTAAAATGTAAAAAACTTTTTACATCCATATCTTATATTATTTTTCTTGTTACTGTCAAATATGTTTGACAAATCAATGTCTCTTACCTACCTAAAAAAGAGATTGATCCAATCTAAAGACGAAAAAATGAGAGAAATGATTGAGTATAAATCGCTTGTTACACCGCTGTTGATTTCCGTGCAAGGTCTCGCTTTCCGCGGGCGGCCGCTGAGCCTCCTCGTCACTTTCGCTCCTGCGGGGTCTCACCTGTGCCGCTTTTCCCGCAGGAGTCTTCGCCTTGCCCTCCAATCAACCGCTAGAAGCAACGAAATAGATTAAACACCTGTGCACCCTCTCAATAAAAAAAGCCGTACTTATTCATGTAAATACCACCTTTACTTTTACATATTTACAATAACTACACAGAAATTAATATAAAAAAGCACAAACTCCTTAAAGGAAGCTTGTGCTTTTCTATTTCATTGTTTGTTAAAGCTCCTTGCTCATATTAAACCACTGCACGCCTGCATGCTGAGACTCCGCTACTCCTTGATTCACATATCCGTTTTTTTCGTAAAACGGAATCAATTCTTCTTTACATGTTAAAGTAACCGTTAAGCGCTGTTTGTCCTGCGCTTGCTTTTCAAACTCTCTTAGCAGCATACTGGCAATTCCTTTGTGATGATGATTGGGATTTACAACGATACCTAAAATGCTTTGATGACCGCCTGCCTCAGGGTTCGAAATCGTTTTTTCAAACAAATCATCCGTAATAAACGGAGCTGAAATGACGGGACCGTTCACATATCCGATTATTTCTTCATTTTCTTGAGCGATGATAAACGTATCAGGAATAGTGTTGATCCGCGTGATAAATGCATCTTTTGAGGCAGCTTCTGCAGGTGTAAAGCCTTTGTTTTCTAACGTAATTAATTGGTTTAAATCTTTTTCCTCCACTTGTCTTATAATCATTGGAACGTTTCCTTTCATTATGTATTTTCTTTTTTCTCTAAAAGCTTCTATTACATATAACTATCTCTTTCTACTATATATAAAAATGCCCAAACAAAAAAGGATTGACCTCTGCATCATACAGAATTCAACCCTACTTCGCTTTTTAATTAACATCTTGATTATTTGATAAATGCTCCAAACGGCTTGCCCACCGGAAGCACAATTCGACCATAGTGAGTATTTAATATAGCCGCTGCAGATCCATAGAATGAAAACAGAGCAATCAATAGCTCTGACACTGCTGCTAGTAAGTGCGTGTATTCATATGCCACACCAAATGTACTTAGCGATAATCCAATGAATAAGAAATCAATTAACACAAAAATAATAAATAATACTTTATGAGTGCCCATTGCTCCAACTGTCATAAAAACGCTGAAAATCAAGTAGCCGACAAAAGCAAATGCGAGCTGCTTTGGATCCGCTTCTTTTGCGAGCGCTTCTCCAAATGCTCCAAGCTGAATAAGCCATGTCATAGCTACACCTAGCCAAAATAACCCGAAGGCACCAAAAGCAGTTGCGCCGAAGGTATTATTATGTTTGAAATCTTGCATAGACGCGATTAACTGTCCTATTCCGCCTAAAAAAACCGCCCATGGCAATACCAATGAAACACCATCGGTTACCCCAAGCTTTTGAAACGATGCAACAAGTGTCACCATGGCAAGTCCGAATAGACCTAGCGCTGATGGATCCGCTGTTACAATTTTAACGTGCTGCGTGCTGTTGTTACTCATGTTGTACCTCCCTGATTTTAAAAACACCTTTAAAAAGATACAAAAATGTGCGGGAAGTGTCAATGGATATTTTTGGCCTTTTAAAATCCCATAAGACCAAGCAGTGTAGCGGTTACACTGCTTGGCCTTTACTTTCTTATTATTAAACGTTTTGTAATAAATTTTTTCTGGTTTGTTTTGCAGACTCAACCATCACTTTTAAAGCTTCAACCGTCTCGCTTATTCCTCTTGTTTTAAGGCCGCAGTCGGGATTAATCCAAAATAATGCAGGATCAAGCACCTTTAGAGCGCGGTCAATGTTTCGCTGAAGCTCTTCAAGCTTCGGTACGCGCGGGCTGTGAATATCATATACGCCAAGTCCAATTCCTTGATTGTACGTATGTTTTTCAAACGCATAAATTAATTCACCGTGGCTTTTAGACGTTTCAATGGAAATCACGTCGGCTTCCAGCGCTTTAATCGCATCAATAATCTCTTCGAATTCTGAATAGCACATATGCGTGTGAATTTGCGTCTCGTTTTGCACCGATACCGTCGCTAGCTTGAACGCATACACCGCAGCATTTAAGTAGCTGTCCCAGTTTTCTCGTTTTAACGGCAGTCCTTCACGCAGCGCCGGTTCATCTACTTGAATCATTGAAATGCCCTGACTTTCAAGTGCTTCTACTTCTTTTCTAAGAGCAAGCGCAATTTGATTTGCGACGTCGTAGCGCGGGATATCATCACGCACAAACGACCAGTTTAAAATCGTAATCGGACCCGTCAGCATTCCTTTAACCGGCTTATTTGTTAGAGACTGTGCGTAGACCGTTTCTTTGATCGTCATCGCCTGCTCATACGATACATCTCCGTAAATAAGCGGCGGCTTCACGCAGCGAGAACCGTAAGATTGCACCCAGCCAAACTTCGTAAACTGAAAGCCTCCTAATTTCTCACCGAAGTATTCGACCATATCCGTACGCTCAAACTCTCCGTGCACAAGGACATCTAAGCCGATGTTTTCTTGAATTTCAATCCATTTTTTTATTTCCTCGTTAATGTACGCTTCATATGCTTCATCGCTTAACTCGCCTTTACGCCATTTTAGACGCTCTTTTCGCACTTCTTTTGTTTGCGGAAAGCTTCCAATCGTGGTCGTTGGAAGAAGCGGCAGTTGAAACGCTTCTTGCTGAACGCGCTGACGTACGTCAAACGGCGCTTGTCGCTCTGCTTTATAGCTGTGCAGCTGCTTCAGCTCTTTTTGCACATCTTGACAATTTCGAAAAGATGATCCATTTAATGCTTGAATTGCCTGCTTGCTTACGCTTATTTCTTCTTCTATTGCTTCTTTTCCTTGCTGCACCGCTTTTGTTAACAGCGTAATTTCCTTTAGCTTTTCATCTGCAAAAGAGAGCGCATTTTTCAATACTGGATCAATCGTCTCTTCATTTTTCACCGTGACAGGAACATGTAGCAGACTTGATGAAGGCTGAAGAATCAAACGGTCTTTTGATACGGCTTCTTCAATTTCACTGATCGTTAAAAGCTGCTCGTCCAAATTTTCACGCCAAATGTTTCGTCCGTCAATCACTCCTGCTGCCAGCACTTTATCAGTTGGAAAACCATATTTATTAAGGGCAGTGAGATTTTCGCCTCGGTCATGCACAAAGTCTAAACCAATTCCTTCAACAGGAAGAGACACGACTTCTTTATAGTAATCAACGCTGTCAAAATACGTTTGTAAAATGACTTTTACATTCGGTGCTGCTTCCTTCAAAGCTTGATAGACTTCTTTGTAAAGCGCCAGGTCTTCTTTTGATAGCGTTGTAGCTAAAACCGGCTCATCTATTTGTACCCACTCTACTCCTTCTGCTTGCAGCTCCGCTAAGATAGTTGCATAAAGCGGAACAAATTGTTCAACTACTTCTTTAAACTCACTTTTTTTATATCCTTTTGACAGCTTCACAAATGTTACTGGACCTAAAACAACGGGCTTGCCTTCAATATTCAGCTTCTGTTTTGCTTCTTTGTAAAATTGAAGCGGGCGATTTTCTACAAGTGCCGGCGTACATTCCTCAAGCTCTGGTACGATATAGTGATAATTTGTGTTAAACCATTTTGTCATCGTAGAAGCTACCGCACCTTTTGTTCCTCGCGCGATGTCAAAATACGTTTCAAGCGATACCGCTCCCCCATCATAATCAAAGCGCTTTGGCACTAGACCGAACATAGCGGCTGTATCTAACACGTGATCGTATAAGCTAAAATCGCCGACTGGAATCAATTCAATTCCTGCGTCACGCTGTTTTTTTAAATGCCCTAGACGAAGAGATTCAATTTCCTGCAGAAAGATATCTTTCTCTAGTTTTCCTGCCCAAAACTGCTCAAGCGCTTTTTTCCATTCTCGTTTTTCACCAATTCTTGGATAACCTAAGTTTGAACTTTTTACACTGCTCATTTTTTCCACTCCCTGTATATTTTTTTATCGGTAAACTAAAAAATCTCTCTTTTCGAAATGAAAAGAGAGATGATACGCATACTTAACTAAAGTTGAGATAGCCTGTTTTTCTCAACACGTATTCCTCACTCCTCTCTATATCCCGTAGAGCTTAAGTGCATACAACAGGCAGGTCTCCTGACTTAGGTTCATCGCTTCTTATCCCTTCCCATTTCAACATGAAACAGTGGTTAATAAGTTGCTCCCCATTACAGTGGCGGGACCGCGCCGGCTTTTCACCGGTCTTCCCTTTTAAGCTGCGTACATTCGTTACACAGCACCTGATGCATTTTTATAAAATTGTTCATTCAAAACATATTCACATAAAATAAAAAGCCTCTCTATCACGAATAGAGAGGCATAGTATCTATGAAATCCTCTCTTATTTTTCAAAGCTGTACGCTTTGCAGGATGTAGCACCTTTTCAACAAGAATGTTAAATGGTTGCCGGGCTTCACAGGGCCAGTCCCTCCGCCTCTCTCAATAAGAGTTTTAATTGTTTATAATATTTTGAATGTAGAGTCATCTTAACACCTTACATTTATGCTGTCAAAAGAAATTTCAAAAAAATTAGTTTTTAGGAGGCGCTGACGCTAACTTTTGCCTTAACAATTTGTAATCATCTTTTCGGTGCGTTTCGATTAAATCTTTTGCCCCTTGGTGATATCCTGACGAATAAATGTACTCTACCGCTGTTTCGATAAGCTTTCTTTTTTCTTCGGCACACTCCCGGTCCATTAAGGGGAACAGTCTACCTAAAAGGTCATTTAAATCTTCCTTGATAAAACGATCAAGTCCTTCTTGCATCTTTTCGTTTGCCATGATTGCTCCTCCATTTGCTGTGTATGTTCTAAGCCTCTATAAACAGGCATTTCACTGTAAATTTTAAGATAAAGTTAAGTCATTAAACAGTATATCAAGTGAATGTTTTTCTTTAATTACATATGTAATACAAATATATGACAAATATAGAGAATATATCATCATTCATTATCTATTATAACGTTTGACTGAGCCTTCTGCTACAAGGTTTCGTTAAGAGTTATGCACATTTTTCCAAAAGAGGTTGAGACATAACCAAATGAATCCACTCTAAAGGCAAATGGAATACATGAGCTGAATCGCTTGTGACACCGCAGTTGATTTCCGTACAAGACTTCGCTTCCCGCAGGAGTCTTCGTCTTGTCCTCCAATCACCTGCTAGAAAGACCTATACACATGAAACCTACGTTTGCCTTAACAAAAAAACGAACCACTAATCACACATCTTGATCGATGATTCGTTTCACTTCGTCTAAAACCCTTTTGTTCCAGCCTCTTTTTTTGAACCTAGCTTTCTACTTTCTTGTTTTTACAAACAATTTCTTCGAGGTCGTCCAAAATCCTTCCAAAGAAGAGGACCTAAAATGTCGTACCTGCTTACAAAAAATTCCGTAAAATTATAATTATTTAAAATTAAAGGCGGCTCAAAATCAAGGGGAGCGCCGGCGCCTCCTGACAATACAAAATCAGTGCCTCTTCCAAGCGTAAACGACCCGTTTCTGTTTTTTCTAATAAACTGCTCGTCATACGCATGCACGTGGCTGACTAACACTTTTTTCACGCGGTGTTCTTGAATTAAATCAAAAAATTCTTGACTTTGAGGAGTCGTTACAGGAAACCCTTCAAGATTTGACCACCGGCCAATATTTGGCTGCGCATGCATAGCTACAACGGTATTACGAGGAGCATCCTCTAGCTGCTGCTCTAAATAATTCAGCTCTCTATCTGTAAATCCATATATTTTATTCTTGGGACTGATGACATTATTTAATGCGATGCACCGGAAGTTGAAGACAGGAATATCAATGACCCAGTGTACTTTTCCGATAGTGGCTCTGAAGTTTTCGAGATTGCTTTCATCAAGGTACAGTTCATCATGATTCCCTACGCATACAAACATAGGAATGTTCGGGGCGATTTTTTCAACAACCTTAACAAAGTGCTCCAAATACTCTTTTTTCCCTGTATAGACGGTGTCTCCCCCATGAATAATAAACAGCGGGTTCAATTCCACCGCCTTTTTTAACACAAGCTCAAATTCACCGCTCATCGTGAAACAATTATCGTTTGGTCCGTCACCTCTGCTGTCTCCCATAAAAACAAAGTTAAATGGATCTCTCGGATTTAATTGTTTAATTCTTTGCTTTAATAACTTTTCAGAACGTTCATGAAGCGTCAAATTCATCAACTAGTTAATCCCCCTATTAATAAATAAATTTAGTTAAAAGTAAACAAGCTTACTTATTTATATGAGAATTTGTTGATGATGGTCACTACCTTCTTGTAAGCAGAACGCACATTTAGCTTTCGTTTTAGAAATTGCTAGTTATGAATATCTATTAAAGTCTACATTATGATAAGCTAACCTATCTTTCCATTTTATTAGGCACTAATAGGACAGGGTAAAAGATGAACTCTCTGTATCTACTAATAAGAAAGAGGCTGGGGACGAACAAAGGCCGACATGAGCTGAACCGCTTGTTCCCCCGCAGTTGATTTCCGTGCAAGGCTTCGCTTTCTGCGGGCGGCCGATGAGCCTCCTCGTCGTTTGTGCGCCTGCGGGGTCTCATCTGTTCCGCTTGTCCCGCAGGAGTCTTCGCCTTGCTCTCGAATCAACTGCTAGAAGAAACGAAACAGCTGAAACCTGCGTTCACCATAAAAAAACGAACCACTAATCAAAGTGTTTGATTAGTGGTTCGTTTTTCACTTCAGCTAAAATACTTTTATCTCAGCATCTTACATTTAAAACATTTACGACAATTAAACATATTTATTACGCTCAACTGGACTTACAGAATTTCTTCCAGAACGAGCTGCCATGTCCGTTTCAATTTGCTCTAGGCTACGTCCTTTTGTTTCAACAACTACAAAACGTATGAAGAATAAACCGAGAATACAAATGATCCCGAACGTTGAAAAGATAACGCCCAAACTAAACTGATCAGCTAAAATTGGGAACACAAGCCCTACTGCCAGCGATCCCGTCCAGTTAAAAGCAGATGAAATCCCAGCACCGATGCCGCGTACAGAAAGCGGGAAAATTTCTCCTACAATAATCCACGTAAGCGGCGCCCAAGAAAACGCATAGCAAAGGATAAAGCAGCAAAGAGCAATTAACGTAACCCAGTTAACAACGACTTCATTAACCCCTAACGCTCCTAGAATAGCCGGTGTGAAAAATGAAAGAGCCATACCCGCGCCGCCAATCGTAAGAATGGTACGGCGGTTGAATCTATCAACAAACTGCAGAAAAATAAGTGTTGTCACGACAAAGATTATCCCAACGATGACCGTAAAACCAGCAGCTACCTGCGGGGCTAAACCAACTTGACGAGCAATGCTTGTTGCATAATAAACAATTGAGTTTGAGCCTTGAATCTGCTGAAAAGTTGCCATTCCGACGCCGATTATTAATGCTAAACGAAACTTTTTCTGAAACAGCTGCTTAATGCCTGATTGTTCATGCACAGCTACGCTTTCAATTTCAGACACTTCAGCTTCTACTTCAGCTGTTGAGCGGCGAAGCGTACGCAGCACTTCACGCGCTTTATCTGGCATTCCATTTTTAATTAAGTAGCGCGGCGACTCTGGAAGCTTGATCATACCGATGCATAATACAATTGCAAAAATACCGGCGCTGCCAAGCATTAATCGCCAGCTGTTTGGAACCGGCTCAAAAATAAAGGCTACGATATAGCTTAATAATAATCCAATTACAATCATTAGCTGATTTAAACCTGAAAGCTTCCCGCGAATATGAGCGGGTGCGATTTCTGACATATAGGCAGGAACTAAAGAAGAAGCCGTTCCTACTGCTGTACCTAAAAAGACGCGCGCAATCGTTAACGTAATTTCCTCTGGTGCAATCGCTGAACCGATGGAGCCTAAAAGAAAGATGATCGACGAAATTAAAATTAACTTTCTTCGTCCAAACTTATCGCCTAATAATCCGCTTAAAATGGAACCGATAATTGCTCCTCCCATTAGCGACGAAACCACAATCCCCAGCCAGAGCGGACTCAAATGAAACGCTTCACGGATATGACCTTCTGCACCAGCAATAATCCCAATATCATAACCGAATAAAATACCGGCAAATGAGCCGAAGAAGAAGATAAACTTACTTGATACTTTACTCATGATTATAGATCCCCTTTGTATTGTCTTAGTTTTGCTTCCTATCACACAAATTTAAAACGCTTTCATTTATTTCTAAAAACGGCGTTCTTTTACTAACACTATATTTTCACTTTCAAGGAAGCAGCGCTCCCTCGAAAGTAGTGATGCTTACTTAATAATGACGTACTCTAGATCCACAAGCTTTGCATAGCTCACGATTTGATCCGTCGTTAAATTTAATGAAAGAACCGTATGATGGCCTCCTCCATTTTCAATCCACGCTTTAACGCCGTCTTGGAAGTTCGGCTTAATGTTCCAAAGCACGCGCGCCACGGGAAGATGTGGAGCAGGAACTTCCGGCTCAAATGCCGATACTTCGTTAATTAACAGCTTGTAATGCGTGCCGAAGTCAGCCATGGAAACCACTACGCCTTCTCCTTGTTTACCGTCAAACACTAAGCGGGCCGGATCTTCGCGGTTACCGATACCCAAGGGAGAAACGATTAGTTTTGGTTTGTTTACCGCTAGCGTTGGGTCTACTTCAAGCATGTGTGATTGAAGCACTGACTCACGTCCGGGAGCCAATTCATACGTGTAGTCTTCCATAAAGCCCGTTGACTGATTATGGCTCATCACTTTAAGCAAGCGGTCAAGCGCCGCTGTTTTCCAGTCTCCTTCACCAGCAAAGCCGTAGCCCTGTGCCATCAAGCGCTGTACGGCTAGACCTGGAAGCTGTTTCATACCGTATAGATCTTCAAAGTTAGTGGTAAAGGCGCTGTAGCCGCCTTCATCTAGAAAACGTTTAATCGCAATTTCATAGCTTGCCTGTACTTTTACGCTAGACTCCCAGTCTTCTGCAGAATAATCACCGTAGACAAATTCATACGCGTCTGCATATTCAGCAAATAAATCATTGATTTCTTCTTCCGTAACGGCATTGACATATTGAACAAGGTCACCGATTCCGAAGTAGTCAACCGTCCAGCCAAATTGAATTTGCGCTTCAATTTTGTCTCCTTCCGTTACGCCGACGTTGCGCATATTGTCACCGAAACGCGCAACTTTAATGTTGAAGCTTTCGTTATAAGCAGCGGCTACGTCCATCCACTGTGCAATTTGCTGCTGTACTTCGGGGCGCTCCCAGTAGCCCACTACGATTTTATTTTGCTTGTTCAAACGAGCGTTGATAAAGCCGTATTCACGATCACCGTGAGCGGACTGATTCAAGTTCATAAAGTCCATATCAATCGTTTCCCAAGGAATGCTTTCGTTAAATTGTGTTGCTAAATGAAGCAGCGGTTTTTGCAGTAGTTTGGTACCGCGAATCCACATTTTTGCAGGCGAGAACGTATGCATCCACGTAATTACGCCGGCAACTTCATCTCGGTAATTCACTTCTTTCATCATCTTTGTAATCGTGTCAGCATTCACAGCTAAATCTTGCAGAACAATCGGATAAGGCAAGACACCGCTTTCATTTAAAGCATCAGTCATCGTTTGCGCGTGTGCTTTTACTTCTGCTAGCGCTTCTTTTCCGTAAAGATGCTGTGAACCAACAATAAACCAAAATTCTTTTTGAGCTGTTTTTAACATGATAATCCCCTTTTCTGTATGTAAGTCTTTTACTGTCCTTGTCCGTAATACGCATTTTGTCCGTGTTTTCGTAAATAATGCTTGTCTAATATACGCTGCGGCAGCTCTTCAGCCAGCCCGTTTAATTTTTGTGTAAAGAAGTTCATTTTGGATACTTCGTCTAATACGACGCTGTTCATTACCGCCGTTTTGGCATCTTTTCCCCACGTAAACGGCCCGTGCCCTTGGAGTAAAATACCAGGAACCGCTAACACATCTAAGCCGCGCTCTTCAAACGTTTCGATAATCACCTTGCCCGTTTCCACTTCATATCCGTCATTCACTTCTTTTTCGGTCAAAAAGCGCGCGCACGGTACGGAACCATAGAAAGTATCGGCATGAGTAGTACCCATTGCCTGCACATCAAGTCCTGCTTGAGCCCAAATGGTCGCCCACGTTGAATGCGTATGGGCAATACCGCCAATTTGCGGGTAATGTTTATAGAGTACGGCATGTGTCAGCGTATCAGATGACGGATTAAGCTCACCTTCTACCACGCGACCTTCTAAATCAACGACTACCATGTCTTGCGCCGTCATTTTCTCGTACGTCACGCCGCTTGGTTTAATCACAAACACCCCCCTGTCTCGATCAATGGCACTTACATTTCCCCACGTATACTTGACTAGTCCGTGTTTTGGCAAATCGACGTTTGCTTGAAATACTTCTTCTTTTAATTTATCTAGCACACTAACTCCTCCCGTTCTTCGCTGTGGTGCTCTGCAGCTGCTTTTTCAATCAATAGCCCTTTTTTATATCTTTTAATAAATGCTTCAAACCCTTTTACATCGAGTTCGTCAGGATAAATTTCTTGTGCGGTCACTTCTTTAAAGACTCTATCATCCAAGAAATCTTCTAAACTTTCATTCTCACTTTTATTGAGCATATAAGAAGAAAGAATAGCCATTCCCCACGCGCCGCCTTCTCCTGCTGTGTCCATGACGGAAACAGGCGTGTTGATTGCCGCTGCCATCATTTTCTGACCGACTACCGGCGTTTTAAATAATCCTCCGTGCGCTAAAATACTGTGAATCTTTACGTTTTCTTCTTTGACTAAAAGATCCATTCCTATTTTTAAAGCGCCAAAAGCTGTAAAAAGATGTGTACGCATAAAGTTTGCTAGATTAAAATTGCTTTTTGCTGAACGGACAAATAGCGGACGTCCACTTTCTACTCCGGTAATATTTTCACCTGAGAAATAGCCGTAGCTAAGCAAGCCCCCTCCATCAGGATCAGCTTCTAGCGCTTTATTTAACATCACTTCGAATAATTTATCCGACTCTACTTTTTGCCCCATCGCCTCCGAAAATTCACGAAACAATCCGAGCCAGGCGTTTAAGTCGCTTGAGCAGTTATTCGCATGAACCATTCCAACTGGACTGCCGTTTGGCGTGGTAACCAAATCAATTTCCGGATAAACGTTTGAAAGCTTTTTATCTAGTACAATCATCGCAAAAACGGACGTTCCTACTGAAACATTTCCCGTGCGTTTTCTTACGCTGTTTGTCGCCACCATTCCCGTTCCCGCATCTCCTTCTGGAGGACAAAACGGAATGCCCGGCTGCAAATTTTTTGATTGATCTAAAATGCTAGCCCCAATGGCTGTTAATGTGCCTGCTTGCTCGCCTGAAGTATGAACTGCAGGCAGAATATCTGATAGTTGCCACGGATATCCTTTGTAAGAAATAAGCTCATCAAACTGCTTCATCATATCTTCACTGTAATTTTGCGTGCGTTCATCAATTGGAAACATCCCTGAAGCGTCTCCAATGCCCAGCGCCTTACTGCCTGTCAGCAGCCAGTGAATATAGCCAGCTAGCGTTGTCATGTAATCAATGCGCGGCAGATGTTTTTCTTGATTGATGATTGCCTGATACAGATGCGCAATGCTCCATCGTTCAGGAATATTAAATTGGAAATGTTCAGTTAATTCTTTTGCTGCTGCGCTTGTTGTTGCATTACGCCACGTTCGAAACGGAACAAGCAGCTCACCCGTTTTATCAAACGCCATATATCCGTGCATCATAGCTGAAACGCCGATGGAGCCAACTGTTCGAATGGTGATCCCGTAGCTTCGTTCTACCTCTTGCTTCATTTCACGGTAAGCACTTTGCAGACCTGTAATAATATCGAGTAAGTTGTACGTCCAAAAACCGTTTTCTAAGAGATTTTCCCATTCATAACTGCCTGATGCGATCGTTTCAAAGTTTTCATCAATCAGCACCGCTTTAATACGAGTAGATCCAAGTTCAATTCCAAGGGACGTTTTCCCTTTAGCAATTGCTTGTTTTATGCTTTCTTGAGTTGTTTTCACGTTTAATCTCCTTTCTGAACCTATAGCAGTAAGGAAGCGCTTTCCGTTTTATGTAACGCTGTTTGAATTTGTTAACAACCTAAGTATATTTATTTGTACGTACATTTGTCAATATAAAAATTATATATGCACACAAATACTTAAAACATCCTACTCTTTCCTTCTTAAACTTTTAAAAAATCGGTATTCAACCCTTAAATCATTTCCCCTTCGATTAAAAATCAAGGAAATCTTTTCATTTATTCACGTTCATGATAAAATATGTCCATACAAATTTTACACATAAAAAAGTTGAATGTATACAACTACGAAAGAAGTGAAAACATGAAGCCAAAATATCAGGTGATTATTGAGGATATAAAAAGCAAAATTCTTTCAGGCGATTACAGCATTGGCGAACAAATCCCGACTGAATCGGTCATGCAAGAAACGTATGGTGTCAGCAGACATACGGTTCGAAAAGCCATTTTAAAGCTGTCGAATGAAGGATTTTTAAGAAGCGAAAAAGGATCTGGCACCTATGTGAGCAATCAGTATCAATCCAAATCTAGCGGGGCTTCTGCCAACAAAACAATCGGTGTAATTACCACGTATATTTCCGACTATATTTTCCCTTCTATTATTCGCGGAATTGAAAGCAGGTTAAATAAAGATAATTATTCGCTGCTGCTGGCGAGCACGAATAACGATGTAGAACAAGAAAAAAAAGCGTTGGAAATGATGCTTTCCTACGGAGTAGACGGTCTAATTGTTGAGCCTACAAAAAGCAATTTGTACAATCCAAACATCTCGTATTATTTATCATTTAAAGAACAAGACGTTCCGTTTACGATGATTAACGCCTACTACGAAGAATTGGACGTTCCGTTTTTTTGTCTAGACGACGTTCAGTCAAGCTACCTTGCCACAAATGAATTAATTTTAAAAGGACATACGCAAATTGGGCTTATCGCAAAAATGGATGACCTGCAAGGAAAGTACCGAATGAAAGGCTACATAAAAGCGCTCGGTGAAGCAAAGCTCCGCTTTCAGCCTGAGCATATTTTGTCTTTCAACACCGAAACAAAACTTGATTTGTATGCTAATTTAAAAGAATTTCTTACTGAAAATCAAAACGAAATGACCGCTCTTGTCTGCTATAACGATGAAGTCGGATTAGAAGTTGTAAATGTATGCAGACAGCTTGGGATTTCCATTCCGGACAAGTTGTCAATTATTGGTCAAGACAATTCATACATCGCTAAAAATGCGACGATTAATTTAACAACGTTAACCCATCCGCAGGAACAAATGGGACACGACGCGGCGGATTGGATTATTAAAAAGCTGCAGGGCAAAAAAGATTTGCCAAACGAAACTTACTATCAGCCTGTATTAGTTGAAGGTGAAACGATTAAAGAGTTAAATGCGAAGCGTGATGAAGTTCGTTAAAAGAAGGCTTCCTTAGAGGTCTATAAAACTTCTTATGAGAGAAAGGGATGCACATTATTATGCATCCCTTTCTTTATGTACTGATTCCCTTTATAACGGAGCCTGAATGTTGAGATATACTCCTTTTTCGATCTTTTGTTTTGCTTGTTCTATTAGTCTTTTAGCAGTAAGTGATAACTGAGATGCAGAATTTGCCCCATCTGAGCCAATAACAAGGGGATCAACCCAGCGCATTTTTGTCGTTTGGTGAACGTCATGACAAGACGCTGTTCCTTTTTGTACTTTGCTGTTAAAAAGAGCAGATAACATCCCTTCAATGCTGCTATCTCCAGCATTTTTCAGCAGCCGAACCACATCGTCATCCTGCTTTAAAAAATCTTCGATAGATAAAATATCTTTTTGCAAAGCGAGCTTGATAATTTCCGTCAGCTGATGATTTCCAAACATATTAAGCGGATTCATAAAAAAGCCAATCACTTCTTTGTAGTAAGCATCCACAAACCAATCTGCCGCTGCTAAATTACTGCATGCCATTTGTCCATTAAATACGACAAGCTGATCCAAAAAAGCATGCACTTCTTGTAAAGTAATCTCCCCGCATACGTACAAATCCCGCAGCGTATAATCCACGCGGTCAGCGCATAAGTGCGGAGCGTTCTGTTCGAGCAGCGTCCACTGGCTTTCATCAAGCAAGATATCTCTCCAGTTTAAACCGGCGCTTTTTAAAATAGAAGGAATAGACGACTGAGTCACAATTTGTTCGTAAATCGTTTCATGATAATTTTCTTCTTTTTGTTCCAAAACATAGTCAATCACATGAGAAAATGCCGTATGTGAAACATCATGTAATAAAGCCGCTATTTGCTCTTCCAAAGAGCCTCCGAGTCTATTTACAAGCATCATCGCACCAACGGAATGATCATATCGAGTAGTATTCCAGTCTTCATTTACAAACCGGCTCGCTCCGCCTTGGTAAATTCCTTTTAAACGCTGTACGGGATCACTTTGAATGAGTTCCAAAAGAACGCCGTCTGCTTCAAATTTGCCGTACAGCTCATCATAAAGTATGAGCATATTTCTCTCTCCTTTTCCTAGCTTATTATGTTTAATCCTAAGCTCAAGACAGAATGCTGTAAAGTTGTGTTGCGATCGTAAACTATTTTTTGTGACAAAATGTTCGAGTTTCTTGCCGTCACACTCATAAAAATCACTCATTGGGATGATTTTTTTTTGTGACTTCAGTGATAAAGTTTTATGGAGAAATGTATTTAATAATAGGATATAAGATAAAAAAGGAGATATTTATGAAAAAGCTTAGCATGCTGCTGCTCGTTTTAGTCATTGCCGTGGTCGGCTGTTCAAAAGGAAATGAGCAACAGTCACAGGAAGTAAAAGGAACAATTGAAGTGCCGCAAACTATTAAAGCAAACGAAAAAACATCTATTAACGTACTCGTTACACAAGGAGATAAAAAAAACGAAAATGCAGACGCCGTACAGATTCAAGTTGAAAAAGAAGGCTATATTAACCAGGAAATGATCGATGCAAAACACGAAGGTAACGGCGCATACAGCATCGACTATACGTTCAAAGACAACGGCGAATATACGATTACCGCTCATGTGACGATAAAAGGCGACATGAAGATGTTTACGAAAAAAGTGACGGTTGGCGAGAAAAAGTAAATACCCTATCAAAAAGCGACCTCTGCTTGTCAAAGGTCGCTTTTATTATTTCTTTGATTCTTTAATACGGTCAAGATACTGCTTCGCATGAAGCAAACCAAGATTTTTTTCTTTTCGTATGTATTTAATAGCCTGCACATCACTTCGGCCATTCATCATCATCAAATTAACTCTGTTTTCAAAAGCCTCGTCTTTCTCTATTTCTAGCTGCTTCCACTCTTCATCTAAATCACGTTTAGGTGTTTTGAGCAGGAATATCACTAGGATAACCAGAACGCTACTTGTGGTGATATAAAGCCAAAGCCAATCGAGAAACCAGCTGTTAATCACATTCACTACGATGAGAATGGTGAAGCAAGAATATAGCCTTGTTTGATACTTATTAGCTTTTTTTGAATCTATTTTATTAAAAAATATCCCCACCGTCAGCCTCCTTTTAGCACGTTATCGGCGCTTTTTCTATTAATCTCTCGTGGTGCAAACTGCAGCTTTTTTTACCTAATGATGACGCTCTTGGTTGTACCCTCGCTTGTCTGATAGCCTCCTGAACTGTTACTGCCAATCACTTGTATGCTGCCGTAATTACGATAATCTTTGTCCAAAGAATGAGAGGTTTGTAGCTGTTTTAACTCCGTTCCCTCTAAAATAAAGTAAGGGCCGTCATAACTCGTATTCTCGTACTCACCGGAAGAATGAAGGTGCGTGTACGCTTAGCGACTAGTTGTAAAGAAATGCTGGTTATTAAGAACCTCTACCTTCGAAAAAAACTCATCTGCGGTCATTAATCGGTCATATTGAGCAGGCTTTCCATCAACTTTGTCACTTGTAACCGTCAACCGGTCCTCTCCTTGGTCTTCACATGAAAAACAAGAGCTGTAATCCAGCATTTTATAGGAGCTATGATCAGAAGGATCTATTACTGTAAACCGCATAGAAGATATGTTTTGATTCCTATCGAGCGTTAAACGAAAATCTTCTATTTTTGCGTTATTCTTTGACAGCTGCTGTTCTTTTCGAAATGATTCCCAGCTTTTGCTTACTTCTCCAGACTTCAGCTCATCTCTTGTAAATAGAAGCGTTTGTTTTGTACCTTTATAAACGACATTTACAATACTGAGAATAAGGAGAGCAAGGATTGCTAGCCAGCAGATGGTTTCTGCTGCCTTGTTTTTCGCCATAGTTGTTCTCCCCCAGAAGTTACATGTATGTGCATCATAAACGAAGCGCACATCATACAAATTACCATTTCCCCTAAAAAATATCAATTAATCTTACATTATAAAACTGAATATCTAGTTAATTAACAACTCATAAAAAAAGCAGGGCTCTTTGCAAAGCCCTGCACTTTTATTTCATATTTAAATAAGGTTAAACGCTTTTACCACTTGAGCAACCGCAAACGTAACCCCAATCGCAATCACTGTTGGAATTGCAAAAGCAAGAAACGTCCACTTGACATTTTTGGTTTCTTTATAAATATTCACAAGCGTCGTTCCGCACGGAAAATGCAGGAGCGAAAACAACATCATATTAAGAGCGGTTAGCCACGTCCAGTGGTGATCAAGGAAAATTTGCTTAAGTCGAGTCGCATCTTCAATTTCAATTAATGAGCCCGTTGATAAATACGCCATCAGTAGAACCGGTACAACAATTTCATTAGCCGGCAAGCCAATGATAAAAGCAGCTAATATATACCCGTCTAGCCCCAGCGTCTTGGCGAACGGATCAAGAAACTGAACGAAGTGCATTAAAATACTTGTGTCACTGATATAAATATTAGCCAATACCCACGTTAACACCGCTGCGGGTGCTGCAACAATAATCGCGCGTTTTAACACGAACAGCGATTTATCCAGGGTCGCGCGCACAATTGTATCTACAAATTTTGGCTTGCGGTAAGGCGGAAGCTCCAGCGTATAGTGTGTTGGAACTCCGCGCAGCGCCGTTTTAGACAGTGCCCACGATACGAACAGCGTCACAACAATTCCAAATAACACCGTTCCGACTACAACAAGCGCCGTTACGAAAGTTTTAGCACTCCCTGTAAAGCCTGTTGCCATAAATAAAGAAGCTAACAAAATCAGCGTAGGCCATCTGCCGTTACACGGAACAAAGTTATTTGTTAAAATCGCCATCATACGTTCACGCGGCGATTCAATAATACGCGTTGACATAATCGCTGCGGCGTTACATCCAAACCCCATCGCCATCGTCAATGACTGCTTGCCGTGTGCGCCTGCTCGTTTGAACAGACGATCCATATTAAACGCGACGCGAGGCAAGTAGCCGTAGTTTTCTAAAAGCGCAAACACCGGGAAAAAGATGGCCATCGGAGGTAACATGACGCTAATGACCCATCCCGTACCGCGAAACAGCCCTAATACAAGAATTCCGTGCAGCCATTCCGGTGCATGCATCGCTTGAAAGAAAGCTGTTAAATATCCTTCCGCCCAGCCAAAACCTTGTGCGATTAATCCAGAAGGAACGTTTGCGCCGGCTATGGTGATATAAAAAATTACCGATAAAATACCGAGCATAATTGGAAATCCCCAAATTGGCGAAGTGAAGACTTTATCTAACTTTTCTGTGCGCTGAAGCTTTGAGCGGTCTTCGTACACAACTGATTTTTTACATATTTGCTGTGACGACTTGTAAATGCTTGCGACCATATTGGAACGATGATCTTTTTCTTTTGCCTGCTGCGCATAGCGCGTTAATTGTTCCATTGCTAATGAGTTTTCAGGAGTTAACGGATTTCCCATATGCGCTGTTCCTCCTTTCTGTGTGACTGATATCTTGCTGCTGACGCTGCTGAATGGTTTCTAAAAATGACGTGTCTCCATCAAGAACCCGTAAAGCAATCCAGCGTAGAGGAAATTGATTTCCCACAATAGAAGCGACTTGAGGTTCTAGCTCCTTTAGTGACGCTTCAATTTCTTTTGTGTACTGCACCTGGTAAGGATTAAGATTTACTTGCCCTCGCACGACTCCTTCAATCGCATCCAGCAAATTCGTAATTCCTTTTTTATTGCGAGCTGATATAGGCACAACCGGTACGCCTAACGATTCAGCGAGCTTTTTTTCATTAATCACAATTCCTTTTTTCTTTGCTTCATCCATTAAGTTCACGCAAATCACGACGTTTTCCGTCATTTCCATTACCTGCAGGGCTAGATTAAGATTTCGCTCCATCGCCGTTGCATCGACCACCACAACCGTAACGTCAGGTCTTTCAAATAAAATATAGTCACGCGCTACTTCTTCGTCCGCTGAGTTTGAATAAAGTGAATACGTTCCAGGTAAATCAACGATTGTGTAGAGCTGCTGGTGATGTTCAAACGTCCCTTCTGCTTTGGCTACGGTTTTTCCCGTCCAGTTTCCCGTATGCTGCTTAAGACCGGTTAAGCTATTAAATAACGTACTTTTTCCTGTGTTCGGATTTCCTGCTAATGCAATACGATACTTACTCACCGTCGTCACCTACTTTTTTTACATAAATTTTTGAACTTTCTTCTTTTCTGAGACCAATCGTTGTATGACTTACTTGATAGGCAACAGGATCTCCTAACGGGCTTTTTTGAAGCACTTTGATAATTGCTCCTGGAATAAATCCTAAATCTAACAAGCGTCGCTTTAAGGCACCTTCGATTTCGATTCGCTCTAGCTGTACCGTTTCACCTGTCGTAAATGTAGACAATGGATAATTATTTACACTAGCCATCTATTTTTCGTCCCTTCTCATTTTTTACCTAAGGTTATGTTTTTTTCATCAGACCAACTTTTAAGGTAAAAAAAATATGCTCGTTGATTTTTAATAGGGTATTCTGCTTGTGCAGAAAAATGAACATGTCAGCATAATTTATTTAAAATTTTCAGTTTTTACTGTCATGATATCGAAAGTTTACCACAGGAAACTTTTTTAGTCTAGGGTAAAATACTGTGTTTTTTCTTATTTCTACTGAAGGCATAAAGTGCGCCGGCTATTTTATTTAATCATTTAATAAGAGGAATCAAGTCGAAAAATAATTTAGTAAACACGAATTAACAAAAGTGAAAAACTGTAAAAATATGCTATACTAGTAAATGGGTTTTTTTGAAAATAAAGTATTGATTAGCTTTAAAACCTCAAAAAATCACTTTAGGGGGCTTTTATGAAAAAGTTCAAAAGAGTTAGCGCAGTTGTTTTAGGTTTGGCTTTGTTATTCTCACCGCTTGCTCCGCAAACAGTTGCAGAAGCAAAAGTCGTGTGGGGGAATCAGGAACTGGTTAAAGGGCAAATAGGACGCGTTACCGTTTTAAAGAACACGAATCTTTACAACATTAAAAACAACAAGTTAGTAGCGGCTAGAAAAGTGACAAAAGGGCAAGTATTCCGCGTGTATTCTGAGTCCAGCAAATTTGGTGGTCTGTATGGGGTATCAAAGGGTACCTATGCTCAGAAGTCATCAAGTATTAAGTATGAAAAAGCACCTAGTGACAAAATTCAAGCACTAGGAGTAACGGTTACGAAGAAATCTTTAGCAAGCAACATTAGCTATCCGCAGGTATCCGGCCTTATCAATAAACCATTTGAGGCTAGCTATAATCGAAAATTTTTAAACATTGCGAAAGAAGCCCAAAAAGAACACAACGAGCTAAAAGAACAGGAAAAGGAAGACCGCAAAAACGGCTGGGCACCAGGTCCTTATTCTCGTAATATGACATACTCTGTACCTTACAACCAAGATAATATTTTAAGTGTTGCTATTACGAATGATGCGTACGCTGGCGGCGCTCACGGCAACGCTTGGATTGATACTTATAATTACGATTTGTTGAAAGCTCGACAAATTAGCTTAAAAGATATTATTAACAACAACACTAAGTTGAATAAAGTTAATAACTATATTCGTAATGAAATGATTGCTCGCAATAAAAAAGGTGCTCAGTTCTGGGTTAATGAATTTAAGTCTGTAAACTTAAAAGAAGATCAGTTTTACTACACAAGTAGCGGCATTGCCATTATATTTGGTGAGTATGAGTACGGCCCTTATTCTAACGGCATTCATACGTTTAAAATCCCGTCCAGTGTTTATAAATAAGATAATCGTATAAAACAAAAAAGAAGCTTACGAATCATCAGTTCATAAGCTTCTTTTTCTTTTTTTCTGCAAAATAAGCAGAGCAAAAAAGAAAGGTTATTCCTAATCCCCTTCCCTTTTACCATCATTTTTTCGGATATTGCAGAAAATCAAATTATACAGCCATGGAAGAACTCAGGGCTGCCTACATTACGCTGCTGATAGCCGAGGAAAACTGCTTTTCGAGGTATTTTTATAGGGTTTGAAAAAGTGAAATGGTCAGAACTAACGTCAGCAAGGAGCCTGCGGATGTTAACATCATTATTTTTCGGTTACTTTGATTCTTTTCAGGTTTTAAAAACTCTTGAATGGCTGCAAACCAGATAACAAAAGTGATTAAAGAAAGTATCCCCATAGACATACGAGCCTCTCCATTCATATATGTATTTAAATTTTTAACCCATCTAATCAACAAGCTTTTCAGACCAAGTTACTAAAATAAATGCCACTTCTCATCTAATATTAACATAAAATCCCATAAATCTTTAATGCATTGTGTAAAACCACAATATTTAAAAAAACAAGCTATTTATAAAACACTCTTTTGAACTGAAAATAGACATACAGCTGTCTTTGTCTATTCTCCTTTTTACAAATGATATACTTATTTATAGAAAAATTTCTCAAAGCTCACCCAGTACTTACCCTATCGTCAGAGAAAGAAAGCTTACATTGTGAGGAGGAAACGAAATGATTAAAAAATTAGACCATTTTGTGCTAACGGTAAAAGACGTTGAAAAAACGACTCACTTTTATACGGTTATTTTAGGCATGAAAAAAGAAACGTTCGGAGAAGGAAGAATAGCGCTTCGTTTTGGTGAACAAAAAATAAACTTACATCAAGCAGGCCATGAATTTGAGCCAAAAGCAAAGCATCCTCTTCCGGGTTCCGCTGATTTATGTTTTATTACAGAAGAAAAAATCGAAAGCGTAATTAGTCATTTACAAAAACATGATATGGAAATTGAAGAAGGACCCGTCAAACGAACAGGTGCTGTAGGTCCGATCGTTTCTGTTTATGTAAGAGATCCTGATTACAATTTGATTGAATTATCCAATTACGTAGATTGAAGCGTTCTTACTAAAAAAGAGCTGTTTTCATAAATATTGCTGCTATATCATAGACCTCACATAGACCTCAAAAGAAAACTCGCAGTAGAAATTTGCGAGTTTTTTTATTATATAAGGATTTGCTTATTCAACTTAAGCACCCTGATTCCTATAAAATGCGCCCTTACAATCTAATTAACAACCAAATTGATCGTATCTTCCCGTATTGTATACTGCCCTATTATTTCTCCAATACCAGCAATTAAAAGGGAATCACCAGTTTCCAATGGTTTATCCTTTAATAGAATGAGTAATTTATTTATATTTTTTAATCCATCCGCACAATAGGTAAGAGATGGTTGTTGAATAAGGTATTCTTGGTTATTTATCCTTACTTTTATATAATTTTTATGTAATAACCTGTTCTCAAAAGGGACAATATTCATCGGATCAAAGGATAAAGCAATGATTTCTCCTTCGATAAAAAGATGGGTTCCTATCTGTGCTTCGAATTCATCAAGTTCTTTCTTCCTTGATTCAACCGCAAAAATTACTGCTGCTTCTGTTTCCGGGCTTATTTGAACCTCTTCAATTGTCTGTTTTCGAGAGGCAATATCAAGAAGTTTAATTAACTCAAATAGTGTTGTTTTAGTCCCCAAAAAACTTTCCTTCCAATCAGATGACAATTCATCCAACAACAAACACATAAATAAACCTGAACTATAACAGCTCCGCCTTGTATTAGAAGTGGATTCAACGGCGTTTATTAGAGTTTTTCCATATTTTTTTAGAATCAAATCATTAGCGAGCGAAGATTTTTCTGAAAAAGCTTTTAGTTCAACGTACCAGGCAGGTCCTTCAACAGATTCAATTAAATTTTCATATGTTAGATGCTCTTTTATTCCTTCTGCCCTTTTTTCCCTTAGGCTGATAAACTCGTTCAAATACTGCTTCTTTTTACTGATACCAGTTTCTATCAATGCATTATAAAGATTTTTTCTTTCCCGATTTCGAATTTCTACATTCTCTTTTGTTAAGGGATAGGTTATTCCCAGCATTTCATCAGGGAAGCGTTTTTCCTCTTTTATATATTGATTTCCGTGGAACAATTCGTGGACCAATATCGAAAAAAGTCCTTCATAGTCATCGTACAGTTCCATATCAGCAATAGCCGTAGGATAGCCATCAAATAGAATAAGCGTATTTCCCACAAACTGCTCGTCCCGTTTTAAAATTTTATATGTTTTAGGAGGAACTTGATTATATCTAGGATGATTGAACAGGAATACACTGTTTTTATCGTACAATGCGTAAGCAACAAGTTCGAAATTTGGCCAATACCTTTCTAAGTTCATGTTAGTTAAGTCCTTGGCAATTTGATTCAGAAAATGATTCATTCTTTTCATCCCCAATTGTTAATTCCCTAAGGAAAGAGAATATTCTTTTTTAGAAAAAAGGGTTTGTTCAACTTGACTGTCCCGCTAGTTAAATAAGGTTACTGTCATTATCCTAATTTTAACATATTTTCTCAATATTTAGTTTGATGTGTAGGAGAAAAAGAAATGGTTAAAAAATTGGACCATTTCGTGTTAACGGTAAAAAACATTAAAAAACAACCCTATAAAAAAAAGAGAATGCACGAGGCATTCTCTTTTACATGGCTATATAAGCCCCTTCTTCAGCTATAAACTTTACTCTTTAGACTTGCCTATCTCTACTTTTTTCGTAAACATTTTCATGTCACCGTCTACCGTAACGTGAGCGGTAATCATATATTCGCCGTCTTCTTTAAACGTATAGTCCGTGCTGTATACACCTTTTCCTTCGTGCGGTGCTTTTGTCATTTCTTGATTGATGTAGCCTTCTTTTTCAACTTGGAACTGTACGTCATCGGCGTTTTCCACTTTTTTATCTCCTTGCGTCACAAGGACTTTAAGCTTGACTTGTTCATTTGCTTGAATTGATTCCGGTACTTCAATCGTTCCTTTTACTTCTTTTGAACTTGAATCATTTCCTTTTGAACAGCCTACTATAGCTATCATTAAAACAAATAATACGATGCTGAGTTTTTTCATTATGTTGTTCTCCTTTGTTATGTAAATGTGAAGTCTTCCTGCAATTTCATATTATACTCATTTATCCGGTAAAAAGAGAAAAAATGCTTATTGTCCACATAAAGTTCTTATTTCTACAGTAGCTTTTGCATCTTTTCATTTCTCTACTCGCCCTTCGCTTTATAAAAAAAGCTGAAGAAGCTCATTGCCTTCTCCAGCTTTGCCTTTATCTTTGCGGTTCTTCTAACGTGTATGATGAGAGGGCGTTTTCTACCCATCGCACAAAATCCTTGCTTGCTCCCCAATCAATATTTAATATCCCTTCTGCGCTTCCGGAAGGAATACACTTTACTTTGTTTGGACCGGACACATTTTCTAAAATAATCGTTAGTGATCCCCTGCCGCCGGTGCGGAAAAAATAGCGTTCAAACACAAGCGTACACATCTGCTTGCCGTCTCCGAGATCATAATATTCCTTGTATAATAAGTCACTTTCCGAATTATTTGCATTCACAAGCTTTTTTGCTCCATCAAAAGGAAGCAGCGTCGTTTTAAACTCAATTACTTTTTCCATCACTCAAGCCCCTTTCTATCGCAACAGATATGTACTACTTCTCTTTTTCCCACTAAAAAACCTGCCGCTTCTCTTTATGTACAATCAATATGGTACAATAGAAGAAAAAGAATTGTTTGAACGGAAAAAGGAGCATACAACCTCTATGAATACACGAGATCAACTTATCCAAAATGTGGTTTCCACGATGCGAAACCAAACGAAAAAAATGCAGCTATCGGTTATCCCCACTTTAAAATCATATATTCCTTTAAATGAATTTTTAGCGCTTCGCCTGCTGTATAAAGAAGGCAATCATATCGTTTCTGAGATTGCAGAGCATATGCACATCTCAAACAGCAGCATGACGTGCGTCAGCGACCGCCTCATGGAAAGAGAATTTGTCACGCGCGTACGCAGTCAAAAAGACCGCCGCGTTGTCTACTTATCCATTACGGATAAAGGAAAAGCGTTTGCAGAAGAAATGGAAAAAGTACTCACCAAAGAATATGGTGAAAAGCTTAGCCATTTTACGGATGAAGAATTACAGACGTTTCTTCGCTTGTTAAATAAAATGGATATCTAATAAAAAACCAGATGCACGTTAAGCAGGCATCTGGTTTTTATTTTGGTTAGTTGTTGTTTATCTTCAAATTAAAGGAGTCTGAGGTTAAGTCTTTTGAACTGTCGTTTTCGTAATCACTTACATACGGAACAAATCGAAGCATAACCACTCCTTTGTCGTTTCGGTACTCTTCGTCCATTTCTAGCACTTTGTCTGTTCCTCCTCCACTGCCGCTTTCAGAAAGATCTCTTCCATTTTGGTCTTTTATTTTTACGCCCACGTTCGTTCCGTTTCGAATGCTTCCGGTTGACGATGTAAATGTATAGTGCAGCTTAATTGAAACAGGCGATACGCGAACTTCTTTGATGGACAATACACCTTTTATTCCTTTTTCGTTAATGGGAACTTCTTTATTCAACGGATACACTTTTGTATCAGCGATGATTTTTGAGCCGTTTACGCTTGTATGAACCGTCCAATTTCCTTTAATTTCTCCGTAGGAATCCCGGTAGTTCCCGCTTTTCGTCTGAGCAGGATTCTTTTCAAATTCAAGGCTTGTGAACTGAGCGCTGATTTGATAGTTTTTATTCGGATCAATATGATCCAGTACACTGTAGCCTTTCACATCGATTTTCCCGTCTCCGTCCGTGTCCGCTTGCGTTAGTTTTAAAGCGTACAGATAGTTCCAGCTTCCGTCTTTATTTTTGATTGGTTCCTCTCTAATACTTGAAGCGGAATCAAAAAACGACATGTTTCCAATTTTCACGCGCAGCTCTCCTGGTCGAATTGGCGCGTTTCGATTAAGACCTAGTGCAGTTCTTCTAAATTCATCTGCGCTAATCGTCAGCCCAAGCAGCACCTGTCCGTCATCAAGCATCAGCTCATTTACTTTTACTTGAATGCCTTGGTCCGTTGCTGTTTCATTTACCGTTTTTTTGTAGCTGCTCAAGCTGCCTTCAGGCTTGTTCATAAGCAGCTCGATTTGCTGGCCAATTTGCTGACTGATTCGCACAGCCGATGCCCATACCGTTTCGTTTTGCATCATCACAGGCGTCACAGCAAGCAGCAGCACCGCAGCGGCGATCAGCGGACGCGCTTTTTTTCGAGTCGGCTTTATGTCACGCTTTAAACGTTTTTTCATACGCTTTTTCTCGCTTGCCGTTAGCTCAATTTCTTCATATTCATCAAAATCTACAGAAGATCCATTTAATAAGTCATATTGATTTTTCATCTTTGTCCCTCCTTATTTCTTATTTGAAAATCGCTTTTAATTTTTTTCGTCCGCGCGACAGCCGGTTGTATAAATTGCTGATGGTAGTCTGCTGCTTTTGAGCAATTTGTTTAAGCTCAATTTCTTGTAAGTAATACGCTTTAAACAGCTCGCGGTCTCCTTCGCTTAAGTGACCTAAAAGTTCTTCCACGTCGTTTGTTTGAATGTTATGAACTTCGGGCGTTTCACCCATTCCCGCTTCGCTAAGCGATTCGTGCTGCGTTTTTATGTATTTGCGCTGATAGTCAATGGCTTTGTACTTAGCAACAGCTGCAACCCAATTTTTAAACGTATTTTTCTCCGGATCAAAGCGATCAATATGATGCCACACCGCTAACAATACGTCGTTTACACATTCTTCTTCGTAGCTTTTCAGCGTGCCTAAATGCTTGCGTACAATGGCCGTAATTAACCCTCCGTACTGATCGATTAACAGCTCTAATCCTTTTTCTTTTTTTCGCGTTATACACGTAACAATCCAGTCATCTTCCATGACATTGCTCCTTTCCGCTTGCTTTTACATCTATTAATACGGATTCTTTTTACAAAACCTATCAATCTTCCTAAATTAAATGAAAAATAAGCTTGTTCCGTATTTCCCTCGCTGGTAAAATAAGCTAAAACCTTTGAAGGAGGCCGCTATGATTACCTATCCTTTTCTTACATCCAACCCAACCATCGGCATAACCGCACCTTCTTCTGGTGTACCTCAAGCTCTTCATTCCATGTTTTCTTTATCGTGTGAACGAATGAAAGAAAAAGGCTTTCCTGTTATACCGGGCGAAACCGTGTGGACGCAGCATAAAGCAAAATCCGCTTCTCCTAAAAAACGTGCAAATGAGCTTCAAGCCATGATAGAAGATAGAAACATTGATATCATTATCCCGCCTTGGGGAGGCGAGCTGCTGATTGAAATGCTTGAACATCTCGACTTTACAAAATGGACAGCAAAATGGGTGCTTGGCTATTCTGACACCAGCGTTCTTTTGCTGGCTATTACACTTAACACCGGGATTGCAACGGCTCATGGAACCAACTTTGTAGATTTGCGCGGAGAATACTGGGATCCAACGACTGCGATGTGGCAGCAGGTGCTGACGACCAAAAAAGGAGAAAGCGTGGCTCAAGTTTCTTCTGATCACTATCAAAAAGAATGGCAGCATGACAACCCGTCACCATGCGTGTTTCATTTAACCGAACAAACCGTTTGGAAGCATACAGAGTTAAGCGACGTGCACATCAAAGGGCGTCTTCTCGGAGGATGTATTGACGTGATTAGGCACTTAGTAGGAACTCCTTTTGGAGATGTAAAAACGTTTCGAGAAAAATACATTCCTGCTGAGCCGGTGATTTGGTACTTTGACAACTGTGAACTCACGACCGCTGACCTTCGCCGCTCGCTTCTTCAGCTTAAGCTAGCGGGCTGGTTTGATAACTGCTCAGGTATTTTATACGGCAGAAGCAGCGCTAATAAACCCATTGATTCCTACACCGCTGAAGATGTGTATCATGACCTTTCCTCTGACTTACATATTCCAGTTATCTATGACATCGACTGCGGCCACCTCCCTCCTCAGCTCACGCTTATTAACGGCGCGTATGCGAGTGTTAACGTAGAGAAAAACAAAGGCACAGTTGTTCAATACTTTACGTAAAAAAAGAAGCTTGTATAAAAGTAGTTTGATTGAAGGAAGATCCGAACGAATTTGATTCTTGATGGAGAATCCAATCCGTTCGGGTTTTTTCATGGGTATAGTGAACGTAGGGTTGTTTCATATATGTAGGTGCTTCTAG
Organism: Priestia sp. YIM B13490; assembly: GCF_042787735.1. Lineage (NCBI taxonomy): Bacteria > Bacillati > Bacillota > Bacilli > Caryophanales > Bacillaceae > Priestia > Priestia sp. YIM B13490. Next base: position 485,395 of record NZ_JBHZOT010000001.1, on the reverse strand, counting down.
TGGTTTATTTCGTTATGTCTCAATCTTGTTTTACATATCCGTCATCAGTAATATAAACGTCCCAAATAAGAAAAAAGTTGCACCAAACCACGAGTGGTAGTGCTCTTTTTGCTTTCTTTCAAACTTCCATTCTTCGAAACCTCGAATTACGTATAGGAGAAAAAAGAAAAGAAACATAAAAACCGAGGTGTAGGCTGGAGGTATAACGAAGATGAGCACTAAAAAAGAAGCAAGCATCACCATTTCAATTGTGACAAACAGCGGACGCCTTCCTTTAAAGCTTCTCCAATAGCTTTTTTTCATCTTTGTATGGAGCTTTTTTCGCATGACAAGATCCAGAAAGATATAAACAACTGCCAGAATCAGCAAATACACAAGCGTCATTTCCGTTCCTCCTTCCGACCAAAAATATCCTTATACTTCCATTTTAAAGAACTTTCCATAAATTTCAAGGCTCTAAAAAATCTTTACACAACTTATTAGTGCAAGCATTCATATATTCAAAAATCGCTAATATATTGACTAATGTACAGGTTAAATTCTCTGTATAAACTCACCTAGAGGGGGACATCAAGTTATGAGAATAAAAGAAGTGAAGCAAGGTGCACTCGCAGCGCTGAAAAACCGCTGGGGATTTGCCGTACTGCTTACGTTCGTTACGTATTTAATTGCTGCCGGCATTCCAGGACTTATTGACTTTTTAATCAACGGATTTCCAAGCGGGTCCGAAACCGAATACTCTCAGTCTACCTTAGCTAATATTGTATCCCTGCTGCTCGTACCGCTCTTCTTTTCTTACTACTGGGTATTATTGCGTCTGGTGCGAGGAGAAAGTGTACGTGTAGGAAACGTGTTTGATTCGTTTTCATCTGCGGGATTATACTTTAGAACCCTCGGACTTTACTTACTAACGATTATTTATACCGTGCTATGGAGTATTTTATTAATCATTCCTGGCATCATCAAAAGTCTTGCCTATTCACAGGCTTACTACGTATTCCGGGATAACCCTGATTATTCAGTCAACCAGTCTATTACTGAAAGCAGACGGTTAATGAACGGCTACAAGTGGACCTACTTTTTACTTGTTTTAAGCTTTATCGGCTGGGGAATTTTAAGTATCATCACGCTTGGCATTGGGTTATTATGGCTCGTTCCATACGTCACAACTTCGCTTGGCGTATTTTATGAAAAGCTAAAAGCAAATGAAACTGAAGTCGCTGAATAAACGAAAAACCGTATTCGAGTTGCGAATACGGTTTTTTTATGGATAGCTTTACGCTGCCTGGTCTCCTCCATCAGAGGGCTTTAACTTTTGATTCTTCGCTTTTTTATTCACTAAATAAATACTGATAATAATAAGCACCAGCCCTACAAAAAGTGACGACGTAAACGGTTCGTCTAAAAAGAGCGTGCCAATGACAATTGAAATAATCAGAACAAGAAAATTAAAGGACGCCACTTTGCTGGCCTCTCCTCTACTGATTAAATAAAAATAAATGAGCCACGCAACAGCAACGGAAAACAGTGCTAAAAATAAAAGCAGCAGCATAGATGATGAATTCCACACCATATGAGACCATCCTTCCACTCCGCTTCCGGCTGCTGTCATAACCACTCCGCCGACAAGACTTTGAACGGTAATAAGCCAAATGCCATCTACACTGTCGCTAATACGCTTGATATAAACGGTTCCAATCGCCCAGCTCAGTGCCGTAAGGACAGCTAAAAGAATTCCAATGGCTGAAGCATTAGCAGATAATTCTCCCGTGCTGATGGTAGCTACACCTACAAAGCCAAGAAGCAAGCCCCCTATCTTCACAGCGTTCATGCTTTCTCCAATCCACAGCCATGCAATGATGCCGATGAGCACCGGCTGCAAGTAGACAATAACGCTGAAGACTCCTGCTGGCATAAACATAAGTCCAATCGTTTGCAGACCGTAGAATAAGATTGAATTAAATAGACCTGACACCATATATTTACGCCAGTTCTGCTTCCAGTGAAGCTGTTTATATCTTGGCAGTGCGACTGCTAATAAGATGATTCCCGCACTTAATGACCGCAGTCCAGATAACAAAATAGGCGATGAATAGCCAAGTGCCAGTTTCGACATCGGCCACGTTAATCCCCAAATTAGTACAAGAGCAGCTAAAAGAATCCCATTAATAAAAGATGATGACTGTTTCATACAACAACCACTCCTACATATATGAATGTAAATGATTCACGCGTTCATTCCTCCTTGTATACTACGCTTCTTTTTTGCTCACTTCAACTGGATGCTTTTGATGTAATTTATGTATAGCAGTTATAGTAACTGAGTTTCTTTTATGACAGCGTATCTTTCTTTTCTATGTGTTCACCCAGAAAAAATAAAGTGCATGGCTAGTGACGATATCACTTTTTATCTATAGCTTTTATACATCCTAAAAGCCCTGAAGCCATTCAGCTGCTGGGTTTCTGCTCCCCTTTTTCATTTAGCTTACATATTTTCTAATAAATCTATGAATCTCCTAAACATTTCTACCTAGATAAATTGTCAGAATTATTACAGAGAAGGTGACAATTCTACTTATATCGCCCTTTAATATTAAAACTATGTTACAAAATGTCGTAATTTGGAATTAGATGTTTACTTTTCCTGTCAGGATTGATAGACTCACACTTGTGAATAAAACAAGTTATGGAAAGGGAGAAAGAACATGCTAAAGAAAGCAAATCGTACAGTTATGAATATGGGGTTAGCAGCATTACTTGTTCCCGCTGCCCTAACATTTAGCACAACTTCAGCAAGTGCTAATGACGGAGGCGCTGCACCAGCACCCGTACAAGAAAAGGTAACGCCAAGCGTACCTCAACAACAAGCAACTACTACTACTAATCAAAAAGTCATCGTAAACGTGAGTGCGTTAAATATTCGTCAAGGAGCTAGCTTTTCATCTCCAGTCGTTGGAACTGCAACACAAGGTCAAGAGTTTGCTATTTTAAAAGAAGCAAACGGCTTAGTTGAAATTGCACCAAACAAATGGATTTCAAAAAGCTCAAGCTACGTAACAATTGCATCAGGTAAACCAAGCGCAAGCCAAGTAAAAGGTGTAAGCACATCAACTCCTTCTACTTCTACTTCTACAGCATCTACATCTGCAGCACAAGAAACAAGCACACCAGCACCTGCTCCAACAACAAGCACGGCTTCTGGAAGCACAGTAAATGTTGCACGTAGTTTAGTAGGATCACCTTACCAATGGGCAGGAAACACACCAAGCGGTTTTGACTGCTCAGGCTTTATCGCATACGTGTTCAACCATAGCGGTCACAGCATTTCACGTACAAGCGTAGCCAACTACTGGAACATGGCGACAAAAATTTCGTCTCCACAACCAGGAGATCTAGTATTCTTCCAAAACACATACACAAGCGGCCCATCTCACATGGGAATCTACATCGGAAACGGCCAAATGATTCATGCTGGTTCACACGGTGTAGCTGTAGCTGACCTAGATGTTTCTTACTACCAAGATCATTTCTTAGGATACGGACGCTTCTAAGAAAAAAATGCCCTCTAATCGTTAGATACGTATCTAACGATTAGAGGGCATTTACTTTTTATCTCTGCGCGACGGAAAGCGCCTTTTCAATACGCGTTTGAAATTTATGCTTCCAGTCTTCAGCCAGCTCAGCTACTTCTAAAGCCCGCTTCATCCCTTCTACATCTTTTGAACGATGGAAATATAAATCAAGCGTAAACCAAACGGATACTTGGTTTGGATGAGCTTCAATCAATTTCACTTCCGCATCTTGCGTAATCGTACCTTCTTTCAGCACGCGGCAAAGGTAGCCCGTATAGCTTGTCTCAATCATTCGTTTTAAAATCCCTTTAACGCCCGTTCTCTTTGTAATCGTGTCGCATGGATTTCGACCTTGCGTCACTTGAATAACGGCGTCTCCTACTTGATAAACGTCTCCAATGCATACGTCTTTTTCAATCATGCCTGCAACAACAAGATTTTCTCCAAACGCAGACATCGGCAGCTCCGTATCAAACTCTTCGTTCCATTTCTTATAGTGCTCATACGGATATACGCACACCGCACGATCCGGACCGCCGTGATACTTTAAGTTCGCTACGCCGTCGCCTTGAAACCCTTCTTTTGCTAAAAACGTTTCGTCTACTTGCTTCTTGCATATGCCTGTACGCATTTCTTTATCAGGACTGTAAGCCATTTGTTCAGGCATTCCAGTTGCTAAATGAATTATTTTGCGTTCATTCATTTGTACCTCTCCCTTCCCCTTTTTCCCTTACTAATTACGTCATATTTTACCACATTTTAAAGATGGCGTTCTTATCTTTTGTGTATCCCACTAAAATCTTGGCAATATCATGAAAGTTTAAAAAATATTTCACAATTATATTAAAAATATCTTCATTTCCTCTTTTTCTTTTGTTCGAAATGATTTAAGATAGTAGAGGCTGTCGAAATATAAGTTATTATGTCATCTCCGCATGTTTCTTTACATAATAGCACATAGTAAATATTATTTTACAATTACGTCATTTTTTACAATGGCCTAAAAAATTTTGCCCATTTTTAACAAAATTGGCGTAAAAGTTCCGTTTTTGTATAAAATAGAGGCCGATTTACATAGTCATTTCTATGCACGTCCCTCTTTTATAAATATAGAATACATGTAAGGAGAAAAGTAAATGTCAATTTTAATGGGAATTATCGGGATTGTAATTATCTTAGCAGTTGCATTCCTCATGTCGAACGACAGGAAACTTATCAACTATAAAGGCATCGCAGTTATGCTGGTTATCCAGCTTGCTATCTCTGCTTTTATGATGAATACATCGATTGGTCGCAAGGTGCTTGACTTTATCACAAGTGTATTTACAAAGATCTTATCATTTGGTAACGACGGAATTTCGTTCGTGTTTGGAGATCTTGCAGGAAAAGGCATTTTCTTTATCCAAACGTTAGTTATGATTGTATTCGTTTCAGCATTATTAAGTATTTTAAACTACTCTCGTATTTTACCCTTTGGGATCAAATATATCGGAGGACTTGTTTCAAAAATTACCGGACTTCCTCAAATTGAAAGCTTCACAGCCGTGAACGCAATGATTTTTGGTGATACAACGGCGCTAATTGCGGTGAAAAACCACATCGGAGGTTTAACACCAAACCGTTTATTTATCGTTACAACAACATCATTAGTATCCGTTTCTTGTTCGATTCTAGGCGCATACATGCAGATGATTCCGGCGGAATACGTATTAATTGCCCTTCCGCTAAACGTATTCTCTGGCTTAATTGTTTCTTCTATCGTTGCACCTGTAAAAGTAGAAGATGAAAACGAAGTCGATATCAAAGCACCTGCTAAGCAAGGCACGCTGTTTGAAGCAATCGGCGACGGAGCACTAGACGGCGGACGCGTTGCGTTAATCGTAGCAGCGATGCTTGTAACGTACGTTGGTCTTTTAGCATTAGTGAACTACGTATTAAACGGCGTCATCGGATTAACTGTTCAAGACATTTTAGGCTATATCTTCTACCCAATTGCCTTTATCATGGGTATTCCGGCAGATGAACTAATGAGAGCCGGCGGCGTAATGGGAACAAAAGTAGTAGCAAACGAATTCGTTGCCATGCTTGACTTCCAAAAAATGATGCCTCACCTTTCTGAAAAAACGGTTGGTATCGTATCAGCTTACTTAATCTCATTTGCAAACTTCAGCTCAATTGGTATCGTTCTTGGTACGATCCAAGCAATCAACGGCGAACAAGCTTCACGCGTTGCGAAGTTCGGCTTGAAGATGCTGTTAGTCGCGACAATGGGATCGATATTAACAGGTATTATGGTTGGATTGTTTATTTAATGGAAAAGCACTCACTTTTGGTGAGTGCTTTTTTGTTGGGGCTGGTTCTTTTGGGGTTATAGCTGGAGCGTTTCTACAATGTTGAAATTTATTAAATATCTCTGTTGACATACTCCGAGTTATCGGCACTATTATCAAATGCTTTTTATCTTCATTCTAATAACATTTAAATTAGTTTTACATAATGGATTAAAGCAATATCTCTTATCCAATAAAAAGACAGCTTGCTTTATCAGCAAACTGCCTTTTTTGTAATGACCCGTCCGGGATTCGAACCCGTGTTACCTTTTTAAAAGGACAATTTCTCGACCACTTGGCCAACGGACCAGATAAAATTATAAAATGGCAGAGAAGAAGGGATTCGAACCCTCGCACCGCGTTAACGATCTACTCCCTTAGCAGGGGAGCCCCTTGAGCCACTTGGGTACTTCTCTGTATGGATCTCCCACTGAGATACTGTGGAATAATAGTAGGCCTAAGTGGGCTTGACACCGACCTCATCAGACTTGGGCTCTACCAAACTGAGCTGCTTCCCGTTTATGGCGCGCCCGAGAGGAGTCGAACCCCTAACCTTTTGATCCGTAGTCAAACGCTCTATCCAATTGAGCTACGGGCGCTTCCTAAAATGGTGCGGATGAAGGGACTTGAACCCCCACGTCATAAGACACTAGATCCTAAGTCTAGCGCGTCTGCCAATTCCGCCACATCCGCATGTGAAAAATGGTTGCGGGGACAGGATTTGAACCTGCGACCTTCGGGTTATGAGCCCGACGAGCTACCGAACTGCTCCACCCCGCGATAATAACAAAGATATAATGGAAGAGGAAGAGGGATTCGAACCCCCGCGGGCTTTGACACCCCTGTCGGTTTTCAAGACCGATCCCTTCAGCCAGACTTGGGTATTCCTCCATATTTCAGGTTCAATGGTGGACCTTGTAGGACTCGAACCTACGACCGGACGGTTATGAGCCGTCTGCTCTAACCTGCTGAGCTAAAGGTCCTTTCTAAGTTCTCTATTAGAATGTGGAGACGGCAATCGGATTTGAACCGGTGATAAAGGTATTGCAGACCTTGACTATGCCACCAATAAGTATGAAAATTATTTATAGTCAGTCACATTTATCCGTATGCTACCCCTTCATATGAAACATGCACTAGTAAGTTAATAATTAATATTTGTTTCGCTACCAACAAATATTATTTTACCTTATAGTTTCGCAGAAGTCAACATCTATGTAAATTGTGTTTTGATACTTAATTTTGCAATTATTAAGTAGGAACATACACCTAAATAAAAAAACTCTGTAACAAGAATCATGATTCTTGTTACAGAGCTTATTTTTATAAAAAGGTTTGCGTAATCGCATTTTCTAAATCTCTTGTAGAAGATTTTAGGTATCGTTTTGTAACATTCACATCAGAATGGCCTGCTAATTCGGCAACTGTTGCAATATCTATCCCTTTCTTAACTAACTCATGACAGAAAGTATGACGTAATTTATGAGGATTTACATTATATTTTTTTAACATGTACTGAACCGTACGTGCAGACATTCTTCTATCAAAATTAGAGACAAATAAAGCTTCATGATTAGAATCAAGTGAATCAATATATCTCTTTAAACTATTTCTTGCTTCTGTAGAAAGAGGAACAAGTCGCTTTTTAGACCCTTTAGCATTACGGATAATTAAAAAACCGTCAGATTTGTTAATCTTTACGTCTTTATGATTCAAAGCACAAATCTCTGATACTCGAATCCCTGTATGTAATAAAGTATATACAATAGCAATATCACGAAGGTTTCCCTGTTGATTTACTTCAGATAAAAGGCGCTCACGCTCACTTGCTTCTAATGACTCTGGTACAACCTCGTTATTTTTCTCTTTTGGTTTACGTTCAATATTTTGAACAATTTCTGGTTTTTCAAGAAAGCGTGCAAAAACGCTAATTGTGACAAAAGCTTTTTCTATAGTCGACGCACTTTTATTATTAGATTCAAGGTTAATCATATAAGTTTGGACATTATTTCTTGTTACTTGCTCTAAATGTCTACCTTCACTTAGAAGCCATTCATGAAATTGGTTTAGCACTGCTCGATAGGTTTTAATCGTATTATCAGATTTGCCTGATTCTATTAACCATCGGCTAAAGTCATCAATCAACGGAATAACTTCTAGGCTATTTTTTTTCACTCTAAATCCTCCTACATGTACTAATAAATTACATAAAACATAACATTTAATTTCGTAGAAATCAATTTAAACGAAATTAATATACAAAAAAACAGCCCATCATTGATATGATGGGCTGTTTTTTTGCCTGACAACGTCCTACTCTCACAAGGACAAAGTCCCCACTACCGTTGGCGCTAGAGAACTTAACTTCCGTGTTCGATATGGGAACGGGTGTGACCTCTCTGCTATCGCCACCAGACCTATTAAAGATAGTTTTCTTAACACTAAATAAAAATTGCTAAGTAAAAACACCGTGCACCCGTCATTGACATGATCAAATAAGCGTTACTTGTACAGTTAGCTCGACCGGGCTGTGCTGCAACACACAGAAGAATCTACTTATGGCTGCTTCCTTCCGGACCTGACCATGTTCATAGGTTTCTGTTGTACAGGACCTAGTTGTCAACACCACTTGTCCAAGTCAGACCTTACCTGACTCATACCTCTGTTAGGAATTAAACCCTGCTAAGGCGGATTGCAGGTTACAGGGCACCGCCATCTCCCCGTCTAGCACGGTATGTATAGTTAATGGATTCCCACCTATGTCGTCCTCCCAATCTGTTTTGTGAACCCGCGATCTCGCAGGTGGGTTTCCGCATATTAACGTTTCAGCGATCCTGTGTCAAAGACAGGCATGGCATCAGTCAACAAATGTAGGAATCCCAAATAAACAGTACGGTTCAAAACAAATAGGGCATAACGTACATCGTAGGATAAGTATTTAATGTGTTTATTGATGATATAGATTATCCTACAATAAAATTTCGTAGAAGTCAACATAAACGAAAAAATAACTCCTAACTCTCAATGTTTTCTTATTTGCTTGATTTTCTGTTGTTGGGAAGGGATTCCTTTGAAAGGTGGAAGTTATAAGGAGTCGTGTTTCATTATATTGAGTCCTCCACTTAAAAGTGAAGTTCATTACGATTAGATTTTTATACATCCTTGATCTGACAACACTTTTCTGATGCGGTTATTTTTCTTCTTATCCTATGGGAGAAAAATAAAAAAGCCTACATAAAACGGCTTTTTTATTCTAAGAGTAAATTATTGTTCTGTTAGTTCAGTTATAGAAACACTTTGCTTACTATTTGGTTCATCCAGGTTATGAATTGTAGCTACCCCATTTTGTTGGTCTACATGCTCAATGTAAATGCTTTTCCCGTTATGTATGACATTGGCCATGTCCACTGAATCGGCAATTTCTTGTGCTCTTTGTGCATCCATCTTTATCTAGCCTCCTTTTTATTTATGACAGTGAAAGTATTTGTTTTTAATTAATTTTTATGCATTTAATTCCTCTATATAAAACCAATTTTAATTTTTCAACCGAGACATTAAGCAGTAAAAAAGCTATCTCATTCATAATTTGAGATAGCTTTTCATTTTATTATTCAGTTTAATCTTCTTCTGGAATCTTAATTAAAATGGCTATAGCTATTGTTGCCAAAAATATAACCCCTAAAGTTAGCAATAGACTCGTACTCATATGCCTCATCTACCCTTCTCTTTCCATCCCTATGATTCCATTTTAGCAGAGGAAATCAGGTAATAAAACTGGAAATGATAGCGTTTTACTAAAAATTTTATACATGTTAAAATAATGTAGTTGTTTTAACTCAACCAATGTATTCAATCTTTTACTTCAGTAGAGCAAGCTACCTCTTTTCTATTTTTGGGTAGCCTTTTTTTTATTGTAATAAAATAAAATGTTGTTTTGGATCTATTCCTTCCTGCCCTCGGTTTACATTCGTTATTTACGCATCTGTTCAATCTCTTCTTCTGTAAGCTCCGTTAATTCAGATATTGTTTGATTATCCATACCTTTTTGCAGCATTCTTAATGCTACTCTCTTAATAGCTCTTTTTTCCCCTTGCTTTTCAGCTTTTTTTAATGTCAATGTTTCATCTACTTGGAATTCCTGGTTTACTTCATAAGTCATTAACACTTGTGGATCCTCAGTCACACGTGCCCATTCATTCATCGCATTTTTCAACGTTTGATCTTTCTCCATTACAACTTCCTCCAAAAATGAGTAAAATCTTCATCTCTTGACACATTAAACAACAGTAATTGTTTTACTAATTATGTGTCCTTTTTACGATACTATTCTCACCTATTCCAAAATCAAATTAATCCCATAAAGCTTGTCCGTCCACCCTAAAACTAAAAAAGAGTAATTACTGCATTAGGTGAGGTGTAGGTAGTAATGTAAGATGTGCTCGGTTGTTTATATGCCGGAGTTAGCTTGGTGATAAATAGGGTTTTGATTCAGAAGCAACTAACAAATTATTTATTTAATTTATATGTTTTTTCTTATAGTTGCACATATTAAAAACAATACTAAATGAAAGCGAGATGAGATAAGTAATGTCAAAACAAGGGATACAGAAAAAGAATCAAACAAGAGAGCAAGTAGAGAAGCAAGATAAAAGAAATGATGTTGAATTAGGCAATGAATTTCAAACTGGCAACACAACTTCCCAGAGCCAGAAAAAAAGTGGACGCCAAGTGAATAAAAAATAAATTTAACCTTTCGAGGATAATAAAAAACCTCCGTTCAAATTTATGACTTGAACGGAGGTTTCTTCAAATTAAATAATACTTTTCCATAGAGTAAAAAGCTCACTAAACGTTCAACGTTTAGTGAGCTTTATTATATTTATACTATTATCTATACCCGTGAGAGAGTATATGGGAAAACGGTCTTTTTTTTGCAGAGAATGTTGAGTGTTAACGGAATATTATATACTTGTTTCAAACAAATTCAATTTACGCACCAAAATTATAAATAGAGCCCTTTAATGTAAATAGATGCGATATTCTTAGCAATTTGTTCTACAGGATGCTCATATTCATTACGAACAATTTCCCAAAGGTACATTTCATTGGTGAAAAACCATCCTCTTGCTACTAGCTCGTTATGTACATCTTTACGGGCTAATCCATTGCGCTGCGCATAGGCAATGTCTTCTGAAATTCGTTGAATAAACTTTTCCCGAATGTTCTTCCATTTCTCTGAAACGAGAGGAGAAATACCAATAGCCTGCTCAAACACTTGCAGCATTTTTTGTTCATCTTCAGCCATTTTTAAAAACTCGTTCGTTTGTTTATGAATCATTTCTTCTGCTTCATTTACAGAGGCGGGTAAAAATGCAGCCTCGGCAATTTCATAAAATTTCTCCATAACATTCTCCATTAATACAACTAAAAAGTCTTCTTTTCCTTCGAAATGAACGTATGCAGTGCCATACCCAACCCTTGCCTTTTTTATTATTTGAGTGATAGTTGCTTTGTGAAAACCTTCTTGTATAAATACTTCTCTTGCAGCTTCTAATAATTTCTGTCGAGTCTTTATTGAACGTAAATGCCGTTTATCTTCAATGTTATTTTCATTCATTAAGGCTCCTTCCTCCCTATCCGTTTTACTCTCTAGGATATAGAAGTTTTCACAAAACGAAAAGAAATAAAGAGAATTTATTACAAAAATTATTTTTTAAATTTTCAAAATTATATTATTGACACTGTGTCATATTCTTTGTTACGATTCTTCTAGGATACATATTAAGTAATGCAGAGGAGGAAAATTATGCAATTAAATACCTTTAAACCCACATTAGAGTATGCCAAACAGTTGGATCAAGAAGACTCCCTTTCAAGTTTTCGTGACGAATTTTATTTAAAGCCTGATTCCATATATATGGATGGAAACTCATTGGGGCTTCTTTCTAAAAGAGCTGAACGCAGACTTATAGAAGTATTAAATGATTGGAAAGAACAAGGAATTGATGGATGGACTCAAGGGAAACACCCATGGTTCTCCTTGTCCGAAAAATTAGGTGAAATGAGTGCGCCGTTAGTTGGGGCTTCTAGCGAAGAAGTCATTGTAACTGGTTCGACAACAGTTAACCTTCATCAGCTTGTAGCTACTTTCTACAATCCAAAAGGAACGCGCACAAAGATTTTAGCTGATGAACTGACCTTCCCATCTGATATTTATGCGCTTCAAAGTCAGCTGCGAACCCATGGATACAATCCAGATACTCACCTTATATGTGTAAAAAGCCGCGATGGCCGTTTTTTAGAAGAAGATGACATTATTGAGGCTATGACCGATGAAATTGCTTTAATTATCTTACCGACTGTACTCTATCGCAGCGGCCAAATATTAGATATGGAACGATTGACGGCTGAAGCACACAAGCGTGGAATTTTGATTGGATTTGATGGCTGCCACTCTATTGGTGCAATTCCTCACTCCTTTAGTAAATGGGATGTTGACTTTGCATATTGGTGTAACTATAAGCACTTAAACGGTGGACCTGGCTGTGTAGGCGGTTTATATGTAAATAAAAAACATTTTGGAACAGCACCTGGTTTAGCAGGCTGGTTTAGTTCAAAAAAAGAAAAGCAGTTTGATATGGAGCACACATTAACACCTGCTGATTCAGCCGGTGCTTATCAAATTGGAACACCCCATGTTTTAAGTCTTGCTCCTTTAATTGGATCGCTAGAAATTTTCACTGAGGCTGGTATAGATAATATTCGAGCTAAATCTCTTAAAATCAATCATTATTTAATGTATTTATTAGAAAAAGAGCTTAGTGACTTCAATTTTACCCTTGGAAGCCCTAGAGAAGATAAAAAGCGCGGAGGGCACGTAAGTCTTGAACATAAGGAAGCAGCGCGCATTTGTAAAGCATTAAAAGAGAATGGTATCATTCCAGATTTCCGCGCTCCGAATATTATTCGCCTTGCTCCTGTTGCTCTTTACACTTCTTATACAGAAGTCTGGGAAGTAGTACAAACTTTGAAGAAAATTATGAACGATAAAGAATATGAAAAATTTAAAAATGAACGTGAAGTAGTGGCGTAAAAGCTAAACTACTTGTTTTTTAACAAGAAAAGTAAGCGCTTTCTAAATCTTAAGGGAGCTATTTTACGTAGATATGCAGCCAAACCATTATTTTGAAACTATGAGGGAGATGAAATATGAAAACCCACAATACTCAATTGCCAAACAAAGATGACGCAGAAAAGGGATTAAAACGAAATCTAAAAACAAGTCAATTGACAATGATTTCGATGGGCTGTGCAATTGGAACTGGACTGTTCTTAGGCAGTGGACTTGCGATTCAAACAGCTGGACCTAGTGTATTGGTTAGTTATGCTTTAGGAGCTTTTGTTGTATTACTTTTAATGGGGTGTTTGGCAGAAATGACGGTGGCCCACCCTACTTCCGGATCGTTTGGAACAATTTCCGAAAAATATGTACATCCCCTGGCAGGCTTTTTGGTTCGCTATTCATATTGGATAGCCAACGTCCTCGCCGTTGGAGTAGAAGTAAGTGCAATAGCCGTGTATATGAAGTACTGGTTTCCAAGCGTTCCGGGTATTGTCTGGATTTTAGTGTTTGCTACTATACTAATCTATGTAAACGCAACTAGTGTTAATACGTTTGCTACTTTTGAGTATTGGTTTTCCATGATAAAAATCAGTGCAATTGTGGGCTTTATTCTTTTAGGGTCCTATGTTCTGTTTGGAACAGATGCACGTCCTAATATGGGTACAGGTAATTTTGTAAATGACGGTGGATTCCTTCCTTTCGGGTGGTGGGGAATGTGGGTAGCTGTCTTTATTTCCCTCTTTAGTTTCTTAGGAACCGAAATGATTGCAGTTACAGCTGGAGAAGCAAAAGAGCCTGATATAGCCGTTCCGAAGGCTTTAAAAGCAACTGTGTTTCGTTTAACTACTTTTTACGTTTTGACTATAGGCATCATGTTAATGATTGTTCCATGGAAGTCAGCTCAAGTTGATAAAAGTCCATTTGTGAAAGTAATGGAAATTCTGAATATCCCGGCTGCCTCTGGAATTATGAATTTTATTATTTTAACGGCTGCTTTATCAGCTATGAACAGTCAGTTATATGCTTCCACACGTATGATGTTCTCCCTCTCTCAAAGTAAACATGCACCAGCTTTTTTAGGGAGACTAAGCAAAAAAGGTGTACCGCTATGGGCCCTTGCTGTATCAACCCTGGGCATTTTTCTTGCGGCAGCAGTTAATGGACTGCTCCCAAGCTCTTCATATGCCTTTATGATGGGTATTTCAATGTTCGGAGCTATGTTCACATGGCTTATGATATTTGTTTCTCACCTCTACTTCCGGAAAAAATGGGAGAAATCTGGCGGAAGAAAATTACCGGTAAGAATGCTTGGCTTCCCCTATTTTACGATTTTAGGAGCCATCTTATTACTAGGTTTAATGATTACCACTTGGTTTACAGATTTTAAAATTATGCTTCAGTTTGGAATTCCTTGGTTAGCATTCTTATCCATTGCTTATTTTATCTCTAAGAAAAGAAAAGGTAACCATCACTTTGCAGAAGATATGGCTAATAGCAGCTTAAAAGAAGAATTAGAGGAATTACGTTAACGTTCAAGTTATTTTACATAAAAACAAGGGGGATACAAAATGAAAACGACAAATAACAAAGCACCCAATGCAGTTGAACTAGAGAAAGAACTTCAAACCGACTTTCAGAAAGCTATGTCATATGGAGACTACCTGCACCTTGATAAAATATTATCTAGTCAGCATAGACTTTCTAATCACCATGATGAAATGCTGTTTATTGTCATCCATCAAGCTAGTGAACTATGGATGAAACTAATTCTACATGAGGTAACAGCTGCTATTCAGTGCATCCGTGCTAATAACCTGGAACCTTCATTTAAAATGCTATCACGCGTTTCAAGAATTCAGCAGCAGCTAATTCAATCTTGGAGTGTTCTCTCTACGCTAACACCGGCAGAATACATGGAATTTAGAGATAAATTAGGTCAATCTTCTGGATTTCAATCTTATCAAAATCGCCTGATAGAATTTGCTTTAGGAAATAAAAATGTCCATACACTCTCTGTTTACCAGCATGACGCGGATTTATATCAAAAAATGCAAACGGCTCTTCATGAGCCTAGTATCTATGATGCTGCTATTCATGCCCTTATGAAACGCGGATTGCCGGTAGATCAAGAAGTTTTACAAAGAGATTGTTCACAGCCTTACGAACCGAATGCCAGCGTAGAGGATGCATGGCTTACCGTATACCGTAACGTTGATCAGTATTGGGACTTATACGAGTTAGCAGAAAAATTAGTTGATATCGGAAATCAACAGCAAATGTGGCGATTTAGTCATATGAGTACAGTAGAAAGAATTATTGGAAACAAACAAGGTACAGGCGGATCTTCTGGAGTGAATTACTTAAAGAGAGCTCTGGATCAGCACTTCTTCCCAGAACTATGGAGCCTGCGAACGAAGCTATAAATATTTTATAAAAGATAGAGAGGTAGTAAGAATGAGCAAATGGATTGATATTTCACAGCCTCTAGACGAAAAAACAGCAGGATGGCCTGGTGATACTCCCTTTTCTTATGAAGTGAATTGGAGTAAAGAAGAGACCGGTTCTGTAAATGTTGGAAAAATAACAATGAGTATCCATACCGGCACTCATATCGATGCACCTTTTCATTTCGATGATAACGGAAAAAAGGTTATAGATTTGGACTTAGATTTATATATTGGACGTACAAAAGTTGTCCATATCTCAGCTAATAAAAGCATTGGAATAAACGAATTGTCAAATGTTAATTTAAAAGGTGTTACACGCTTATTGATTCGAACAGATGCGTGGCAAGAACGAAGTGTTTTCCCGGAAACCATTCCTTACATTGAACCAAGCTTAGCTTCTTACTTAGCTAAGCTTGGCATTCGCCTGCTAGGCATTGATCTGCCTTCAGTAGATCCACTCGATAGTAAAGAACTAGCGGCTCACCATGAACTTGCATACCATAAAATTCACATTTTAGAAGGTGTTTTACTAGATAAAATCCCTTCAGGAGACTATGAACTAATCGCAGCTCCTCTTCCTTTAGTTGAAGCTGATGGAAGTCCTGTGCGCGCGCTGCTGAAAAAAAGCGACTAACTTAAAGCGACTATTAAAAGAGCGATTCTTTTTCCTTAGATAATTTCCGATGTATACAAAAAAGAGCGGTATATAAATATACCGCTCTTTTATTATAGCTAATCAAATTTTTTCAACTTATTTCTTCTTATTCATATCAATTTCTTTCCTTGATACTCCTGCAATTCCCCAGTGCGAAGATGGAACCTCATTGACAATAATCCTTACTCTCTCCTTTTCAACGTCAAGGCTGTTAGAAATTGCTTCGGTTACTTCTACTAACATGTTTTTAATGTCTTTTTCTTCTCTTCCTTCCAAAAGGTGAACTTGTACAATCGGCATACTATCGACTTCCCTTAAAGTTTTCTATACAACAAAGGGTCTTTATGTTCAGATGAAATAATTATTAAAAAATTCTAGTTAGCTGCAGCTGAATGATACGCTGCCTAAATCAGCGAACTGTGCCTGGATACTATCACCTGATCTAAAAGAAATTGCTTCAGATACCGCTCCAGTTAATACGATATCCCCTTTTTTCAACCCTTCTTTATGTTCACCTAGTTTATTAACCGCCCAGGCGACAGCTTTAGCAGGGTGTCCTAATACGGCAGCACCCGCCCCTACCGTAGCAACCTCTCCGTTTTTAGACATTACCATTCCGATATTAGCTAGATTCACTTGGTCAGGCTTTATCCAATTGCTCCCTACAATAAAACGTGAAGACGAACAGTTATCAGCTACTACATCAGGAAGAGTAAATTTAAAATCCAAGTAACGGCTGTCGATAATTTCAAGAGCTGGTGCAACATATTTTACTGCTTTTAAAACATCTTCTTCAGTTAAGTTGGTTCCACAGAGGTCTTCCCCCATTAAAAAAGCAATTTCCGGCTCAGCTTTTGGATGGATCAGCTGATTAAACGCTATAGGTTCCCATTCAAATCCCAGCATGTCGCTTGTTAAGTATCCATAAATCGCTTCATGTACCCCCATCATTTCCTGCTTAGCTTTACTTGTTAAACCAAGCTTTACACCTACTCGTTTTACACCATCTTGTACTTTTCGTTGGATCAATTGTCTTTGCAAGCTGTAAGCGTCATCAATTGTCAAATCAGGGTAGCGTTCCGTCACTTTTGTTACTTCATACCCTTCTCTTTCTGCAGATAAAAGATAGTCAACGATTTCTAAATTTCCGCTTTTCGTTAAAGGCATCATCACATTTCCACCTTTCTTTGAGCTAACTCAGCAGCCACGTCTAGAATCATATCTTCTTGACCGCCGACTGCTTTTCTTTTACCAAGTTCAAGTAAAATATCACGTGAATCCAAATTAAAACGCTTTGCAGCACGCTCTGCATGAAGTAAGAAACTGGAATACACGCCTGCATAACCCATTGCGAGGCTGCCTTTTCGAATCTCTTGAGAGCCTGGCAGGATAGGTCCTACTACTTCTTCAGCCAGATCCATTATTTTATACAAATCAATACCTACATCTATTCCTAAACGGTTTAATACGGCTATCAATGCTTCAGTTTGAGTGTTACCTGCTCCGGCTCCTAAACAACGAACGCTTCCGTCTATTCTAGTAGCGCCTTCTTCAATAGCAGCAAGCGTATTTGCAACAGCTAACGAAAGATTATTATGAGCGTGAAAACCTACTTCAACTTGAAGGGATTGACGAAGTGCTCTAACACGTTCACGAACTTCATGAGGCAAAAGAGCTCCTGCTGAATCAGTTATGTAAACTCCTTGTGCTCCATAGCTTTCCATTAGCTTTGCTTGCTCCACAAGCTTTTCTACGGGTGCTGAATGGGCCATCATTAGAAAACCGAAGGTTTCCATCCCTAGTTTCCGAGCATATTCAATGTGCTGAGCAGAAACATCTGCTTCCGTCACATGTGTAGCTACTCGGACTAAGCCTGCCCCAAGGCTATTTGCTTGCTTCAGCTCATGTACCGTTCCAATTCCCGGAATTAAAAGAACCGCAACGGTGGCTTGTTTCGCTTCTTCTACCGCAGCCTCAATTAATTTCATTTCGTCAACGAGAGACTTTCCGTATTGCAGAGTCGAGCCTCCTAACCCGTCTCCATGACTAACCTCTATATAGTGCATCCCTGCATCGTCCAGCGCTCTCGTGACACTTTTTACTTGGGCTTCTGTGAATTGGTGTTTGACTACGTGACTTCCATCTCTGAGGCTGACCTCTGTAATCTTAATAGGCTTATCACTGTTACGTTTCATTCGTCATAGCCCTCTCTTTCTTTATTCCTCCATATAAGCTCTCTTCGAGTTTATAGCGGGCATAATCTTCCGCAACCTTCGCTGCAGCAGCCGTCATAATATCTAAGTTACCGGCATAAGAAGGAAAATAATCTCCGGCTCCAGTTACTTCTAAAAAGACTGTTACTTGATTACTATCAAATAATGGTTCTTGCTTTAAATTATAGCCTGGTACATATTCTTGTACTTTTTTGACCATATCTTTGATAGCCTTTTGAATAGCTTCCTTATTCATATTTTTTACTTTACAATAAATTGTATCGCGCATTAAAATAGGTGGATCAGCCGGATTTAAGAGAATAATAGCTTTTCCGCAGTCTGCACCGCCTACTTTTTCAATAGCTTTTCTTGTGGTAACAGTAAACTCATCAATATTTGCTCGTGTTCCTGGTCCAGCGCTTAGGCTAGAAATAGTCGCTACAATTTCTCCATATGTTACATCTGCAACTTGGTTGATTGCATAAATGATAGGAATCGTCGCTTGGCCGCCGCACGTAATCATGTTTACATTTTCTGATTCAAGATTTTCTCCAAGATTAACTGGAGGACACACAAAAGGTCCTTTGGCAGCGGGAGTTAAGTCGATGACCATTTTTCCTAAGTCTTTTAAAATCTTTGCATGTCTAACGTGAGCCTTAGCCGATGTAGCATCAAACACAATTTCCGCCAGGTCTGGATTTTCAGCAAGGGCTTTTATTCCATTGCTGTATGTTTGATACCCTGCTTCTCTCGCTCTTTTTAGACCATCTGAATCCGGATCAATTCCAAGAACAGCTGTTAACTCGATAAATTCGCTGCGCTGAAGCTTATACATCAAATCGGTCCCAATATTTCCTGAGCCAATAATTGTGGCTTTCACTTTTCCCACTACTCTTCACCTTCTTTCCGGTATTATTCAAAACGTACGGATACTGAACCAAGAGAACCGAATTCTGCTTTTACTGCATCCCCGCTCGCAACTGGTACTGCTGCAGATAGAGCCCCTGGTAAGATTAATTCGCCGGCTTTTAAACAAATATCGAAATCAGATAGCTTATTTGCCAGCCATGCAACCGCATGTGCCGGATGCCCAAGGGCAGCTGCCCCAGCTCCTGTTGCGACAAGCTCCTTGTTTTTATAGAGAATCATACTAGTCGTACGTAAATCGGCTTGCTCAATTGTGGAATATTTATTCCCTACCACTACTTTGGCAGAAGAGCCATTGTCTGCAACCGTATCGACTAATTTGATTTTCCAACCGGCAATGCGACTATCAATGACTTCGATGGTCGGCACCACGTATTTCGTTGCCATTAAGACATCCAAATAGGTAACGTTAGGCCCTTTTAAATCTTCTTCTAGAATAAACCCAATTTCCGCTTCAATTTTTGGAGCCACCATTGAATGAATGTTGATTATTTCATTATCCGTTACTTTCATATCATCAAATAAGTGTCCATAATCAGGCTCACTAACGCCTAACATATCTTGCATGGCTTTACTGGTTAGACCAACTTTTTTACCAACAATCTTTTTTCCTTCTTCCAGCTTTCTTTTTACAATCTCTAATTGAATATGGTAAGAATCAGCTACTGATAAAGCAGCATGTCGTTCTGTAATAGGAGAAATTGGCTGATTCGTCTTTTCTGCTTCTAAAAGTTCTTCTGCAAGCTCACTAATAAGTGTACGCATCCGTTAATCACCTCTTTTATAGAGTTAAAGTTTCATTGTAATTGTTTTGGCTTCTGTATAAAATTCAAAGCTGTGTCGGCCGCCTTCACGACCAATTCCACTTGCTTTTGCTCCGCCAAACGGCGTTCTTAAATCACGAATATACCAGCAGTTGATCCAAAGCAATCCAGCAGTAATTCCAGAAGCAACACGTTGTGCTCTTCGTAAATCATTTGTCCAGACAACCCCTGCTAATCCATAAATAGAATCATTGGCAATTTGAATTGCTTCCTCTTCTGTTTTAAATGGAATAACAACAAGTACAGGTCCAAAAATTTCTTCTTGAGCTACACGCATTTTGTTATCTACGTCGTAAAGAACAGTCGGCTCATAAAAATTCCCTGTTTCTAAACCTTCTACTCTTTTTCCTCCGCATGCCAGCTTAGCTCCTTCCGCCAAACCAATTCGGACATATTCATCGACCGTTTCTAAGTGACTTTGTGATACAAGTGCTCCCATGTTTGTCTCTTCACTCAGAGGATCGCCTACTTTAATATTTCTTACCGCTACTGTGAACTTTTCAAGAAACTGCTTATAAATGCTTTCTTGTACAAGTAAACGAGAACCTGCTAAGCATATCTCTCCTTGATTTCGATAGATTGCTTCGATAGATCCTTTTACTGCTTCATCCAAATCCGCATCTTCAAATACAATATTGGCTGATTTGCCTCCAAGCTCTAGCGAAACAGGAATCAGGTTTTCTGCTGCATTTCGCATGACCGTTTTTCCTGTATTACTTTCCCCTACAAATGAAATACGGCGAACGGACGGGTGAGTAGACATAATAGTCCCTACCGTATTCCCTGGACCTGTAATAATATTCAATACACCAGGAGGCAATCCAGCTTCATTAGCAATTTCTCCAAGCATTATTGCACTTAACGGTGTATAAGAAGCGGGCTTAATAACCACTGTATTGCCAGATGCCAAAGCAGCTGAAGCTTTCCATGTCATCTGCATAAATGGTAGATTCCAAGGGATAATGAGGCTTGTAACTCCCGCTGGTGAATACTTGGCATAGGACATGACATTATGCTTTTCGTAATGCTCATGCACCATATATTTAGCCATTTCAGCAAAGAAACGGAAGTTTTGAGCTGCTCGTGGAATATCAAACTCTCGACTTTCTTTAATAGGTTTTCCTACATCTAGCGTTTCTAAATAAGCTAGTTCATCTACTTTTTCCATAATTAAGTCAGCCATTTTACAAAGGATGGCAGAGCGCTCTTCAACAGGCATCTTGCTCCAAATACCGCTTTCAAATGCACGCTGAGCTGCGTCAATAGCGCGCTTTGCATCTTCTTTGCCGCCATTAGCTACAGAAGCTAATTTCTCATTCGTTGCTGGATTAAAGGTATCAAAGGTTTGACCGGATAGAGCGTCTACGTATTCTCCATTAATAAAAAGCTTTGCATCTTTTACCGTCATTTTTTCAATAACTGCCTCTTTACTCATCGGATATCCTCCTCATCCTCAATCTCTAAAACCATTTCAATTTCTACAGCTGTGTTATTCGGGAGCTGAGCCATTCCTACAGCTGAACGGCCGTGTTTCCCTTTATCCCCAAATACTTTTACGAGCAAGTCTGAAGCGCCATCCATTACTTTAGGCTGGTCCGTAAAGTCCTCTGTACTATTTACAAAACCAAGAATTTTAACGACACGCTTCACTTTGCTTAACCCGTCTAACTCGTAACTTACCGCACTCAATACATTCAGCACGGATTGCTGAGCCGCCTTATATCCCTCTTCAATTGTTAAATCCTTGCCTAACTTGCCGTGATATTGATCTACCCCTTGGCCAGCAGTAAACAATAAATTACCTGTTCGTACACAGCTGACGTAGTTTCCTACTGAAGGACGAACCTTTGACAGCGTTAAGCCAAGTTCTTGTAATCTATTCTCTGGTGTTTGTACTGTTGGCATAAATGTCACTCCTTTTCTCTTGCCCGATGTTTAAAAACTTCGCAGCATTTCCACCTAACATATCTAATCTTTGTTGTTCAGTTAAATCCAGCGTTTCATCCAGAACTTTTCCCGGAACAACTTCACGCAGTAAAAATGGATAATCCGATCCCATAAAGATTTTTTCATGTCCAAACCGTTCAATCATGTACTTTATATTCAGTGGATCGTAGTTTAACGAATCAAAATAAAATTGCTTTGCATAGTAACTAGGAGGATGTGTTGTCAGTCTAAGGTGCGGCCACACTTCCCACCCTTTATCTAATCTAGGAAGAATATAAGGGAAAGATCCTCCTCCATGTGCAAAACAGACTTTTAATTTAGGGAATTTCTCCATAATGCCGCTCCATAGAAGCGTTGCAGCCGCTAGTGCTGTTTCACTTGGCATTCCTACGGTATACATAAAGTTATGGTTTGGCATTCGATCACGGCCTAACGTTTCCCACGGGTGAATGAAAATGGGCACTTCCCACCTTTCAGCCATTTGAAAAAACTCAATGAAAGACGGATGGTCTAAATTTTGACCATTGACGTTTGTCCCAATTTCAATTCCATGCAGTTTTAATTCATTCATGCACCGTTCCATTTCTTTAACAGCCGTAGGTCCGTCTTGCATAGGAACCGTCCCTAACCCAACAAAGCGATCAGGGTACTTAGCAACTGTTTCTGCAATAAAATCATTTTGGATTTTAGCCATTTCTAATGCATGTTCGGGCTGAGCCCAATAAGAGAACGTAACAGGGATAGGAGATAACACTTGAATATCTACTCCTTCTTTATCCATGTCAGCTATACGTTTTTCAGGGCTCCATACTTGGTCGGTTACGTCTCTGAAGTTTTTCCCTCCGACCATAATCGATGCTCCGCATGTACATGTACGTTCTAGCACGGGCCAGCGCTCACCGCCATATTTTTGAGCAAAATCAGGGAAACTTTCCGGAATGATATGTGTGTGAAAATCTATTCGCATTTCCATTCACTCGCTTCCGGTGCCATAACATGATTACACTTTTTACATGTGCGTAATTCTAAGCTGCTGTTGAACTCCTGAATGGCTTCTTTTACTTGAACTTCAATATTGGTTAGCTGAACTTTCACGCGATGCATCTCGGCATCACATTCATCACAGAACCATACAAAGTCTTCTAACTCCCCTTCACTTCTGTTTCGCTCGATAACAATACCGATTGTATCCGCTACACGATGTGGAGAATGCGGAACGTTTGGAGGAAGTAAATACACTTCTCCTTCTTTCACCGTTACAACTTCGCGCTTGCCTTCTTCATTAATGATTTCAACATAGCAATCACCTTTTAATTGATAAAAGATCTCTTCGGAAGGATCTACGTGGAAATCACGGCGTTTATTGGGTCCCCCCAAGACCATAAACATCAATTCTGAATCTTTCCATATCACTTTATTGTTTACAGGTGGTTTTAACTGATCTTTATGATCTTCGATAAACTTCCAAAGATTTAATGGTTTAGATGATTGAATAGTATTTGTCATTGAGATAATCTCCTTTTAATAAATTTTAATTTTCAAAAAATAAAAGTTAGTTTGATTACACTTGAAAATATTAAAATCTTAAAATGTGATTAAGTAAGGATTTCCAGCTCGCTTACTTTTAGTTTTTTCTGCATGTAGACGACTTCATTTGCTAAATTCTTAATGCGACCTAACACTTCCGGATCGGCTACCTCATTCTTTTGGTTAAAGTGAGTCGTATGAGCGTATACATAACTCGGTGCCACAAAAGCACGAAAGTAACCCGCAATAGGCTTTAACTGATTTTCAATGACTAAATAATGCTGATAAGTACCGCCTGTGGCGATGAACCCCATTACTTTATTTCGGAAAACCCGAGGATGTATTAAATCAAATACATTCTTAAGAGCACCCGTGATTGATCCTTGGAAGATAGGTGAACCAATTACATAAAAATCAGCGCTAGAAATAATTTCAATGACTTTTTTAGTATCTTCTGAATAAGCAGAGGGATCGCGGCCATCACAAAATTGGACAGTATAATCTCGTAAATCTAAAAATTCAATTTCGATATCTGGATGCTGCAATTTAGCTTCTTCTAATACTTGTTGAACAACAGCGCCTGTTTTAGAACCTATAATCGTGCCTGATATGCCTAGTAATTTCATTTTCACTTTCCTCCTTTTAAAAAAGTTCCATACTTATCTTCAAACACTCATTTTTTTATACATATTCCTTTTGCAAAGACCAGCCTAATAAATCATTTGATTGGTCAATTGCGCCTTGCTGGATTAGCTGGCGAATTCTAGTAGAAGAAATTCTTGTTCCTTCTGCACAACAGACAGGCGGGATGATATCTACTAGAAAGTGCTTTGCCAGCAGCTTAATATCTCCTTCTCTATTTCGGCCGAAACGAAAATCGTTGCCTACGATGATCTCCGATGGATTAAGCTTTTTTAAGTTACTGATAAAATCAATTGATGGCCGCTTAGCGTATAATTCATCAAAATGGATAATAACTGCGTAGTCTACTCCTAACTCTGCTATTAGATGTACCTTTTGATCAATAGGCGTTAACACTTGATCTTGTTGAAAATGAAAGCGAGGAGGAGGATCAAATGTATAAACAACGCTAGGTACCTTTAAAGCTTTGCTTCGAGTTACAGCTTGCTTAATCACTGCTTGATGTCCTTGATGCACGCCATCAAATGCACCTATAGCTATTACTGATGCTGGTAAAGTTAGTATTCCATCCTCATACCGCTGCATCTTTACACCTCCCTTATTAAGAACGTCATGAACCTAGACCCTGTATCTATTAACAAAGTTCATTTTTAGATAAAAGGAGTATGGGTATCAGCTGTTTGTTACTTCTTTCTTTTTAACTTCTGTATTTAAAGCAGCATCTACCATGGCAAATGAATGGCTGCGCTTGTAGCTATTGTAGAAAATAGCTCTTTTACGGATTGGATCTCCTGTATAGTATCTCTCGTATTGAAGTAACCTTTGGCCAAATGCTTCTCCACATAAATCCCACGCTAATTTAAATAAGTGAACACGGTCTACAGCAGGCACTCCTTCTCGGCCTCCATAATAACGATTTAAATCCTCTCTTAATTCAAGATTTTCAAAATCCGCTCCTGTAGGAGACATAAGCAAGCCGCCTGCACCAATTGTTTGCATGACTTCAATAGCACGAGGGTACATTTTAGGAAGCAATCCACGAATTGTTTCTAAAGCCGTTTCGTTTGGAAGAGCTTCTCCTTTTTCATTAATCGTATACTCATACTCTGATGTTCGAAGCAAAGCCCTAATGGATTCTACTGACTGTATCAACTCCCCTAAGCTCTCTTGAACGTTTAGATATCCGTCTACACCAATTGCATCCGCTACTTTACAAGCTACTTCCGTTGCAAATTGAAGTTTAACTAATCCTCTTACGCCAGATTGATGTGCCGGTTGCTGAGCGATTCCTGTTTTAGGATAAAGAAGATTGGCAGCTTCAATATTGTTATATAAAAACACTCGGTCCCAAGGAATCAGCACATCGTTAAAAATCAAGACTGCATCCATCTCTTCAAATCGAGAGGCTAGCGGATGATCAAACACTGATCTTGTTCCGTCTTGCATAGCTTCTCGGCAAAGAATTCGAAGTCCCGGTGTATCAATCGGCAGCGCAAAAGCAAGTGCATAACGTTCATCGCCAGGTTTAAACCCTGGGAACGAATAAACAATCACTTCATCGGTAATAGGTGAAAGTGTAGCTAGCATTTTAGCTCCTTTTACAACAAGTCCATCCGGCGTTTCTTTGACAGCACCTAAATGAGTAAAGAGGTCTTGCTGTTCATGGGAAGCTTTGCTTCGGTCGTTCTGCGGGTTGATAATAGCATGAGTTAAAAACAAGTCATTATCACGAATATAACGGTAATAATCTCTTATATTTTTGCCCCATTGTTCATTGTAATGATCTAGGAAACTAGCATTATGAAATAAAGAAGTGACTACCACATTTAAGAAATCCGGTGTTCTTCCCATCAGTCCAAAGGTAGCTTTTGCAAATGCTTCAAACACCTCTCGGCGAGCTACTAAGTCTTCGTAACTTTTAGGAATTAAGAAGGCATTTGATATTCTCTCACCTGTTTCTTCGCAAATATGAGTAATTTTCTCTTGGTAAGCCGGGTCATGTTGCATATCGTACAACTTCGCAATTTCTAAAATAGGCTGTTGAAACACCTTTTCTTCAAATACATTTGTAATTTTTCTGCCCCCTAACCAAATTTCTGGCTGGCGTGATTTTAATGCATCAATATATTGAGCACCTGTACGAATCCCCATATTTGTTCATCCCCTTAAGGTTTAATAGTAATTAATTGAATTATAGTATTTGATTTTTTTCAGGGGTGTAGTCTCGTTAACATTTTTTGGAGTTTTTTATTTTTGGAATAGACGGAGCAGCTCAAATAAGAAATTTATATTATTGCATTTACGCATTTTTCGCTTTAAGATATTGTAGAGAGCGTAACGTTTTTATAAAAATATTGGCTTATTAAAAAAGAGAGCAAATAAAGCGCACATTATTGTAAGCGCTTACTTATTTTGTTTTTTATAGTAACGTAAATAAAATGCCCTACCCTATAGTGTGTTACTTGATCTTACAATTGTCTTTTCAATTTTTTAGGCGTATCTTATATTTTGGTTAAGGAGTGAGTATCATGGCTATTCTCTTCAATCATGAAAATAATTTCAAAAACTACTTAATGTACGGAAAAAGGCAATATATGAAACAAAAAAATGTGGTATATGAACAAGGAGACATAGGAGAAGGATTTTATTACTTGGACAGTGGATTAATTAAAGTCCATACCTCTACCCCATTAGGGAAAGAACGCGTGTTAAACATTGTATTGCCAGGTCAATTGTTGGGAGTCCAAGCAATGGACCAACAAGCTCATTTCACTACTGCAACTACGGTAAAAGATTCCGTACTATATTATTTTAGTTATGACGATTTTAAAAAGCTTATAACTATTCACCCGCCTATACTAAACCTTATTACAAAGAGTATTATTCAAAAAATGCATATCTTAGCTGAACAAATTAATTTACATACGTTAACTACTGAGCAGCAAATCGCCGCTGTGCTTTTAAACATCTATCATGACTTTAAAAACTATGAAATTCCTTTAACACAAAAGGACTTAGCAACGTGTACCGGTTTAACAAGGATTACGGTTTATAAAACGTTAAAAAAATGGAAAGAGAAAAAACTAATAGATAGTAAAAATAAAAGATTTCTAATTAAGAACCCGGATCTGTTAAAAAACTATCTCTTTCAGTGATAAACGCTTTGGTCACGTTATCAAAGTAAGGAATAATGCTCGATGCAGTAAATGTTTCTGTACGTTTAAAATACACGTTTATAGAAAGGTGATTAAATGGTAAACCTTCGATACATATGGCGTCCCTTTTTAAAGTATGGACAGATGATAAAATTAGAAGAAAACACCACAATCTATTATCAAGGAGAAGTTGGTAAAGGATTTTATTATTTAGATAAAGGCAGCGTAAAGATTACTCTCTTAACTGAGAAGGGAGCAGAACGTACGGTTAACTATGTACCTGAGGGTATGTTATTAGGTGAAAACGGTATTAATAAAGAGCCTTATTTAACAACGGCCGTGACCACAGCTCCATCCGTTTTATATTATTTTACTAATGAAACAACGTTAAAAATATACGAGGAGGAACCGAAAGCAGTCATTCTCTTTACAAATTCTCTTCTCTATAAGTTTAGATTACTAGCAGAAATTATTACGTTTCTTAATCTCCCCGTTGAGCAACAGATGGCTCATTATTTATTAAAGCTCGTAAAAGAAAATGAGGAATTTCCCTTTAACCAAACATCCTTTGCCCGCTACGTTGGGACTTCCCGCATTACGGTGAATAAAATCATTCAAAAATGGAGTAAAGAAAAATTGATTGAGCTGTCTAATCAAAATATCTATATTAAAAACATCAGTAAACTTAAAGAAATAAGAGATCAAAACAGCAAAAATATAGGCGATTTAGATATGCTAATGCTGCCCTTAATGTGATTATAAATATACTTATGATACTGTTTCGCACATAGAAGGTATGGAGAAAAATACAGCGTAAGTGAAAATATAATTAAATAAAAAAAGAAGTTACCTTGCGGTAGCTTCTTTCACTAAAAGAGGAGTCTATTTATTCTAAGGTTAACCTTATATCACAAATCATGTTTTTCAGGGTACTACTACGATTTATTGTATTTTATCCTAATCAAGACGTACCTCTGTTTAAAAGTTCAATTAAAATCGCCTTGCCATATATACATATGCCTTTATTTCAAAGTTACGGTTAATTCTCTTTCTGTAAAAACTTGTTTAGCAATAAAAATGGCATTTAACACTCTAGGAAAGCCAGTGTATGGAATACAGTGAGTAATGGCTTCTACTATTTCATGGGGTGTGAGACCTACATTAAGCGCAGCATTAATATGAACATTTAATTGTGGTTCACACCCTCCTTGTGTCGTGAGCGAGCTTATTGTAACTAGTTGTTTTTGCTGTAGGTTAAGTCCTTCTCTTGTATAAATATCTCCAAAGGCAAATTCAATGACATATTTCCCAATGTCAGGAGCAATGTCTTTTAATGATTCAATTACTCGTTTCCCACCCTCTCCATCTACTTCCATTAACGTTTTCCAACCATTTTCGTAACGTTCATTCATCAACTGAATCTCTCCTTACAACTGAGTTATTTTATTTACAAGTTAGATATTACGCTTTAGAGCGCGCTCTAAAGCAAGCATTTTATTTGTCATGTTATAATAATTAATATGGAAAATTTATTCAGTATCCAACAAGTAGCAAGTATGACCGGTCTTTCAACACATACTTTGCGTTATTATGAGAAAATTGGATTAATAAAAAATGTGCAAAGAGACCAAACCGGATATCGGCAATATACAGACTTTGATTTAGCTTGGATTCAGTTTTTAATTCGTTTACGTGTTACAGGAATGCCTATGCTTAAAATGAAGCAGTTTTCTGATTTGCGACAGCAAGGAGATTCTACTATTACGGCAAGAAAGGAATTGTTAGAGGAACATTATAAAGATGTCTTAGGCAAGATAGAGGAACTAGAGTTAAATTCGGAGAGAATTGAAGAAAAAATTGCGCACTATAAAAAATTAGAGACAGTGGAAAACCAACAATTTTAACAACTATAAAAAAGACCTTGAAACACACCTGTTAAGGTCTTTTTTATAGTACCTAATATAACATTAAACAAAAAACACTGAATTTATATATGTAGCAGATTTGAAATATTCCCACCTAAAACTCTGTCTGCAACTTCTCCGCTAGTTGCATTTGAAAAATTTGCGTGTCTTGAATACCAGCTTTTTGGAGTTCCTGTTTAAAGGATTCTCCTTTTTTTAGTTTTAATAATTAACAAATCTATACTAACTCCACTCATTCATAATTGCCAAAAGTTCATATCCATATGAACCGGGTTTTCTTTTAACAAACCTAAGATTAAAAGTGGAATCAATTGATCTCTCCTCATAAAATGGGATTAATTTTGCTTTACTTACTTTCATTAATAGTAGAGATATTAATAGAAAACTCCTCAAAACTTACTTGTCCCAAGGCAAACTTCATACTTTCAACAAATATACGTTCATTTTTAGTTAGTTCACGCTTTGCTTCCTTTTCAATCCATTCATGCTCAACGTCCAAAATATCTAAAACATGCTTTTGTTTTGAAAAAGCCTCATAGTATCTTAATCCAAACTTTCTTTGGGAGACGGCATCAATATGAATGCCATCTGGATTTGCTGTTAAGCCTTTTGATGTTACAAAATAACAATTTTTTTCAGTGTGGGCAACTTTAGATAATATCTGGTTTATTTGTTTATATTCTACAGCGCTTTTTCCAAATCCGACATCTCCAAGGTAATGCCCCAACTCACCGATAATAATCGGGATATCTGGTGCATTCAATTCTTCTCTCAAATGTTTAAATAATGAAAGCAATTTATCTTCATACGTCTTATAACGTTCTCCGTAACTGTCGCTTTCTCCTTGATGCCACAGAATTCCCACTAACTCACTTGTTTCCATTGCGAATTTCGCTTCAGAAATCGCGTGTCTTGTTAATAGTCCGTCAATTGTCCACTCATCAATTGAGCTTCCTCCCTCGGCACATGGTATTAATCCAATGGACTCGCCAGGATGATCTTCTGTCCAAGCTTGAGCAAAAGAGGCTGCCGGTCCAACACCAGATATGTGACGATCAAAATTAAGTGGTTCTGCCATCGTTTGCCATCTACCGTTTCTCAACATATGTATATGCTCATTATAAATCGGCGGTACATCCTCAATAAATCCTCTGCCTGCCATATTTGATTGTCCAATTAACAATATGGATTTCATAGAAACGCCTTCTTTCTTTGTTTACAATAGTCTAATTAGACTAAGTAAGTTTATCAATATAATTTAATTAGCTTTTTTATGATTTAGGTCTTGATAAGATTTTATCTCGAGATTCAGCGTATTCATACACTTTAGTAAGATTTATTTCTTACGGTTCTTTCTCTTCCATGTTGATCACTTTTTTCTAATTTGCTCGTGGTTATACTTATAGAATTAGTTACACTTTGATATATAGCTTAATTTATGGCTTCAAGGGCTTGTTTCAAATAATCCATTTCAGAGGTTATGTCATCTATCTTTTGATTTAATTGATTTACTTTATCAAGGGTATTCTGTGCATCTAATAAATTAATTTCTAACATCAAACGGCTTGCTTTACTCTCAAGTTCTAGTCTCTTTGCAAATAATACCTCATGCTTTTTTATAATTTCAGATTTTAAATTCTTACTATTGGTTTCTTTCATACTTCTACCTCACTAACTTGTAATAACAGTATTTTATTGAGATGTAAATTCCCCCATATAATTTAATAATTACCTACAGGGAAGTTTATATGACATAGTTAAAATTGCCTTTTTTACTTACAGGAAAACTACAATTTATTTCGCATTTACATAAGATAAATAATAGAAACCAATTAAAATAAATTCCATTATTCACTTTCCTTGGATGGCGTTCATAAGTTCTTGGTGTTGGCATTCAGATACATACTGAGCGCTCAAAAGCTTCTCTAACTGTTAAAAATAAATACAACATTCCAAAATAAGGGAAAATTTAAATCGTTTAGTTTTTTTTGCAGGAAAAGAAAGCGCAGTATATAAAGATAACAGTATGCATCAAAAAGTGTCGAGAACATTTTATTATCATTTTCTATCAGCACGAGAGCAATAATTTGGGAAAAGAGCTTATACAAGTCCGTGTTTTAAGTATGTCTATTATATAAAATAGGTTACTTAGTAAATAAGGGAAGGTGATTTATATGTTTGGGGAAGAAGATTTAAAAGTAAATTGTATATCAGCTGCTATAGGTTTACTCATCCAACATAATATTATCACTCACCAGGAACTGGACAAACTAACTAAAACAAATTATCACGTTTTTTATCATTTTCTCATGGATAAGCTAATTGAAGAAGAGTTTAGTAAGGATAGAGATAGAGTGGTACAAACATAAGTGCTTCAACAAAGAAAGAAGCGCAAGATCTAAAGCAAAGATCTCATATTTCAAATCTATTTCTAATAAGGTTCCTTACATATTAGACATATATAATATGTAAGGACTCTCTTATTCAACAAAGCCTCCTATAGTTTAAATGTACTTCTTCACACTCTATCATTTAAAAAAGTCATTTTATCGCAGGAAGCCTGCCAGTATTGTTACAAAAAAAGTCCTCTCCTCGTTTCAGAAAACGAACTTATATTCAGTGAATTTTACAAGCTACTTCCAAGTCTGATCCAGTTTATCTGAATAAAAATGTAAGGCTTTTTTATAACTTAGTATTTCATTGTCATTTGTCGTATTTAGTAAGCACTTCAATAACAGTTCCATCGCTTTGCTATGTTCTTTTAAATTGTACAAGGTCATGGAATAAAACACTTTAATTACATGATTATCTGGGAATAATTCCATTCCTTTTAAAAATATATCTTTTGACTTTTTATATTCCCCCAAGGCTCTATATGTGCTGCCCAATCCCAATATTGCACCTTCCATATCCTTAGAAGGTAACCCTATCTTTATGGCATTTTCGTAAAAGGGCACTGCCTTTTCTTCTTCCCCTAATATGTCGAA
This sequence comes from Priestia sp. YIM B13490, assembly GCF_042787735.1. Lineage (NCBI taxonomy): Bacteria > Bacillati > Bacillota > Bacilli > Caryophanales > Bacillaceae > Priestia > Priestia sp. YIM B13490. The sequence goes on along the minus strand of NZ_JBHZOT010000001.1, from coordinate 453,121 downwards.
GCTCCAAGCACATTGATAGTTATATAAAGCATCGTCTGGAAATTCCTTAACTAATTCACTTAGCAACTCTTTAGATTCTTTGTGATTTCCATCCTTTCGTAACGCTAATGCTTTATCTAGTTTGTGATTCAACTTAAATCTCCAACCCTTCTTTTTCCCACTACTTTTTTATCTCTTAACCTCCTTCCATATCCAGAAATTCAGCGTATTCGTAAACTTTATCCAGATCTATTTCTTGTTTTAACTACCCTTAATATTTAATTTTCAAAGGCTAACCCATTGGCCTGCAAAGCTGTTCTAAGTTTAGGTAAAGAAGCCGGCCCCATACCATGAAATTGTAATATCTCTTTTTCACTAAATGTTGATAGCTGCTGCAAAGAAGTTATCCCGTTGCTTTCCAATGCTCGTCTTGCTGGTGCTGATAGCATGGAGAGAAATCCATTGTCAGGTTTGCGTTCTTGCTCACAGGTTGGGCAGGTCGGACAGTTACTGCTTTTATAATATTTGTGTCCTTTATGACAGATTCTTAGATTTCCCTTTTGAGTTTTCATTTTTAATCTCTCCTTTTCTCAAGAGTTTTTCAGCTTTTATCCCCTGCCACTTCTTCAATGGATAATTTATGGAGAAACAGAACACCATGCGTATAGTAAGCTAATTATTATTAAATGCTTGTTAGTCTCGTTTCAGATAGTGTAGCTCCATTACAAATCATGCTAACACCTTACATGTTTACGTTTGAAACCAATTCGTCCTCTATCTATATCCTTTTGAATGTTTTCAGAAGCAAGAAGAATACTACTTTTTTTCTTATCCTTCTTAACTTCGACTGGACCTACTGCCTTTGCAGTTTCAAGCGCCTTCTCATGAAGTGGCAAATATGAAACACCGACTGTATAGATAAAATTATTCATAGCCGATTTCGTTCGATCTGGAGAATCGTGAATTGTATTTTCTACTTGATTAAGCATATCGGCAATCTTGCTTGTGCTAAATTCATGGTCAGGACGATTACCCAAAAGCCAACAGTAGCAACTCCAACCTGCCGACATTTTAAGTTCTTCATCGCTTGCCACCCATTTATCAGCAACAACTTGCGCAAAATCGGTTTCTGACAAAGTTACTGCAACTACATAATCAGATAGCATGTAAAAATACGCTTTATCAATCCAACGCTCAAAATCCTCCGCAGTCATCTCTGTTGGGTCTGCAATGATACCAGCAAAATACATAGCGTCATAATTGCCAGAAGCGTAAAGCTGCTCAGCCAAAGCCTGATTTTTCTTGATTTTCTTTGCAATCGGCTTCATTTTTCCTGTTGCCACTCCAAAAAGCGGATCGTGTGCACCATTGTTTATATAAGTCTTTTTAATTCGTTCCGTACCAAGCGCTTCAAGTTCTTTCATAACCATTTCAAAATCCACCGTTCTGTACCCTCCTTCTTCTCCGTTCATAATCTGCTTTTCATTTCCGCCAAAAAGTTGAACAGTCTTTCTTATCTAAAATATTAAACTCAATTATTTTTTTAAGTAATTCATAGTTTACTGGCTCAGTCCATAGAATTCGAAACAAGCCTTTGGTAGCGCTGTATCCAGCCTGAGCAATGTCATTATTAAAGTGCACGATGCCTGTTTCTTCAGGTGAAACGCTCAAATGATGTTTCGCTGAGGCAAAGCCGATGATGAATGTTCCACGATCAGTAAACATTGGCGTATTCCATTTGATTTGTGGTTCCAAATTCGGGAAAGTATTAGCAATCCAAGCCAAAACCTCCTCTGTTCGGTCACGGTGGTCAGGGCTATCTATACGCGCTAAATATTCTGCAAAAACTTCCATAGCATTTTCTCCTCAAATAAAATTTTTTTAATTTACTCTACTTTTATACAAATGGAACATCAGTCAGTTCACTTAACCTTGTTTCACTTTTGACTCAAATACATTAACAATTTATATTGGCCATGTTTTAAATAAAATGTACTAATCATTTAATCCTTTTCCATTAAGAATGTTCGGAATGCATTTTTCAATCCTTGATTCTCGAGTCTTAGATTGCTTGGCCGCAGAAAAATGAAGAATATATGCTCTTTGCCGTCCTGGAGTCAATGTAGTAAAAGCATCTTTTAGAGCAGGTATTTCATCAAATTTATGCTGTAGCTCTTCAGGAATAACGAGTTCTTCAGGCTTTTTAGCTTTGACTTTTAATCCGGCTTTTTCCACCTCGACGGCCTCATAAATATAAGCTTTTAAGATGGCTTCCTTTTCAGCTATTTCTTGTACATTGGTAAACCGAATTTGTCGCGCCCCTTGTACATTCTCCGTTTGCTGGATTAGAATACCATGAGAATCTTGTAACAGAGAACCTTTAGGAAACAGCAACGCACAGTATTCCTTAAACCCATGTATTAAAACAATGTTTTTTTCTCAAACGTATAACAAGGGTTCATCCATTTATAATCTTCGGTCAACTCACAGTCAAGAACAATCTTTCTTAACGTCTCATATTCTTCTTTCCACTTTTTAGCTTCACTTAAAAATTCATCGACCTTAGGATTCATGTTACTATTTGTCATTAAAGAACACTCCTATTCAATTTTTTAATCTGTGGCTCTAGCAGCCATACAGGCAACCTTTAATTCATTTAATGGTGTTACTATTCTTCAAATATAGGAAATGCCCTTCTACAATTGACTTGATAGTTATTAAAATTATAAACATTTCAAATAGGTTCGCTCACTATACAAAGCGAACATCAATTAGTTTATTTAACCGCATTTTATTCTTTAATTTACATATGTCATCTATGAAGATAAATAAATTACTAAGAGAACCAACAAACCGAATGAATCCTGTCTCTGTTACGCATTGATCCTGCTTATAATATGTAAGGTAGACTTGTTTATTTGTATATAGGGCTTCAATCTATACCACTCTGGGAGTACAGTTTTAAGAATTTTTGGCGGGACAAATTATTCGGTTCAACAAAATATTCTAATTGCCATTTTTGTGTTTCCATAGCTTGTGTGCTAGTTGGTTTATCCCATATTGGATACACTCTAATAGCCATTTTACCTTTTGTGGTCTCGGTTTTAAGGATTTTTTGTTTTAAAAGAACTTCTTTTGGAAAAATGAACTGTCCAAATCTATTTGTACTAGTGAAGGTATTAATAACTAATAGATCGGTAGCTTTTACATACGAAAAGGCCTGGTTTTTATAAGTCGCATCTTTTTCCCAAAAGGATACAAACTGCCCTACCTTGTTAGGGGTAGTTTTCGCCACCCTAAATCGTACAGATTTTGAATTTAACTGAAAGGTACCAGCGCCATAATCTGAATTTTGAGCTTCTTCTCGAATAGCTTTTATAACGAAGTGATTGGGTTCATAAAAGTTCTCATTTACATAGGTTAACGCCTGATGAAATTCATTCATTATTTTCACTCCTTATATTTACAGTCCTAGACTCAATGCTTCTTTAGTCAATAGTAAGTGGTTTATATTACTTTTTTCTGAATGCCTTCTAAATTACCTTAAGTATTTCAATACTAGTGGTATAGTAAAGCTATCCATGTCTTGACCCCTCATATACTTATATCCTTCTAATATATTTATATATTTAAGATTGTACATATAATTTAATTTATTCTAATCTTGTTTGTTATTTCAATATGTACGAAAAAAGGGGATATATGTTGTGTGTTAAACATAATACCCCTAATAATCACAGTATGGTTATACCTGATCTGGTCCGTGTTGATGACTCTTCTCTAACTAACTCTTATTAGAGTATCTCAAATAAGAGTTAATTCTATAGTGAAAAATAAACCTTAAAATTAGCCCTCTTCCCACCAATCATTTTCAATAGCATTGTTAATCTCTTCTAATAAATATTCATAAAAGTTGTCTACAACTAGATAAACACCCTAACTCTATCCCCTTTTAATCAGCGTTAATTCTTTTGAATCATCAAGTTCTGGAAAAACCACATACACTTCTATTCCCTTACCCTTGTCTTTTATATAATCAAAATCAGCAGTACCTAGTAGATCACCTGGTTTCACATAGTCTTCTTCATTAGCACTGAGTTCAAAAGGAGTGCGCTCTAGCTGTACTATGTCGGTACCAATATGAACCAAAATGCTAATTCCACTGTCAGTTTTCATTGTAAAGGCATGTTTAGTTGGAAAAATAGAATCGATTGCTCCTGCGATAGGTGCATATATTTCTTTTGCACGAGGCAACACATAGAACGACACCATTTAATTAAGGTCTTACAATGACTGTTGAGAGGATTTGTCCAGAGTGGAGCTGCATAATTTTTTTACTTCTTACTTAATTTGTTATTCTTGTTTCATTTTTAATAATTTATCAAATGCTTGCCAGGGCATTAACGCACAATTATGTCTTGAAGGCAGCTTATAAATATCTCTTAAACTAATCGCATCTTGTATTTGAGGATCTTCTACTTCACTTCCACGTACAATCATATTTTTTATAAGGGTAGAAATATCCTTTATTTCTTCTACTTTTTTGTCTTTTGCTATCGTTGTAAACATCGATGAAGAAGCCATACTAATAAAACAACCTTCTCCTATAAAAGATATATCATGCACTCTATCGCCTTTAATGACTGCATACATTATCATGATATCTCCACAAGTAGGATTTTTATAATGTACTTTATGAGTGTGGAATTCTATCGATCTGTGGTTTCTTCTATTTTTCGCATGATCCATTATTACATGCTTGTATAAATGATCTAGGTTCATTTATTTCCCCCTTATGCTTATAAAGAAAACGATTTACTGATAAAAAATCGAGGCTTTTCTTACACATTTTCTTCTACTTTAATCAGCATCAAATAACCTATCCCCCTTATCCAATAGATAAATTGCGAAGATTGCGTCTTTTTTTACAAAAAACTTTTTTGCTTCGCGCTTTCTTCTAAGCTTTTTAACTCTTTGTTTAGTCTTTCTATATCAAATTTTTCACCAATAAAGACGAGATTGTTTGGAAAGAATTTTTTTTGTGGAAAAGAGTACGGCATTCCATATGAATATTGAAATAAATAAGTATCTTCTTCGCTCCCCACAAACTTTAAGAAACCTTTTATTCGATAAATAGTACCTGGCAGTTCTTTTATCCATTTTTCAAATTCTTCTTTTATAACTTTACCTTCAAATTGATAAGTCATCGTTTGGATATGCAGATGGTGATGAACGTGTAGTTCAGTATGACTATCAACAGAGGAATGAAAGGAATGATTAATTTCTTCTAGGGATGAAATATTCCCATATGTTGTTCTGCTCATTTGAGCCTTAGCATTTATCTCTCTTATTTCCTCTTGTAGAAATAATTGATCTTCTTTGGTCACTAAATCACTTTTATTTAAGATTAAATGATCACTATATTTTATTTGTTCTACAAGCAGCTTTTGAATTGAATTATTCAATTCCTTACGATCTTTCCATCTGCTTAAATCAATGACGCTAATAATAGACTTAACATCAATATATGGCGCAATAACAGGGGATAAACAAGCGTCTAAAACTTCTAAAGGGTGTGCGACTCCCGTTGTTTCTATGTAAATAACATCTGGCTGATGCTGTTGATAGATAGATAATAGCTGCAGTTCTAATTGATCCTTCATCGTGCAGCAAATACAGCCATTTAAAAGCTCTCTGAACGGCGTTTCTCTTCCAATAATATCTGTATCAACAGAGTGCTCTCCTATTTCATTTAATAAAACAGCCACTTTTTTCTTTCGTTTTTTCTCTTGCTTTAAAATAGTTTGTAATAAGGTCGTTTTTCCACTCCCTAAAAAGCCACCAAGTATATATATTTCAATTTGTTTCACCTATCTTCACTCATTTCTTCTTTTATATTCAATATTTCGTTTCTTTCATATGACCCGAGCGTTTACTTTTAGTTTCCATATATCTTTTGTTATACTCTGTTATTTCACACCATACCGGAATTCGTCTATTAGTCTTAATTCCCCTATCTACCCTCATCTAAGAAAATTCTACTTCCTGTAGCATTCTTTTGTCCTTGATATTTTCCTCTGTAAGGATTAATAGTGGATTGATCCATTTGAGCAAATACTAATTGGCAAATTCTCCATCCTTTAATTAACCTTATGGGCAGGCGGTTAGCATTATATAGTTCAAGAGTAATTTGTCCTTCAAACCCTGGATCTACCCAGCCGGCATTTTGTATAAACAACCCCATTCTGCCTATAGAGCTTCTGCCTTCTACAAAAGCAGTTAGATTGTTGGGAAGCTTAATATACTCCAATGTAGTTGCCAGCAAGAAAGAATGCGGGGGAATAATTATTTCATCACTTTTTAGGTGTTCATATTTAATTTCTTGGTGTAAAGACATGACACCTACTTGATGCTCTTTAACCTTTAAATAGCTAGATCCTATTCTTAAATCCACTGAAGCAGGTTGAATTTGATTATCTTTTAACGGTTCAATATGTAATTGTTTGTCTTTTATTTTTTGCTCGATAGTTTTATCAGATAAAATCATTATATTCTCGCTTTCTTTACGTTTTATTATAAAAAACCAATCATTACACCTTATGAGGAATAAGCAGGTTAAAAAGTACTAACCTGCTTCCTTTGATTGCAGTATAAATCAAACCTTTTGACATTTTAGAAGCCACAAATGAGATAAGATATTTTCTACTACGCCTGTTGTAAATTCCAAGTGAAGGAATCTGTAAACTTACTCCAATCCTCTTCCAGCTCTTCCTCCGTTAGAAGACATTGATCTAATTCCTTTTCAATTTTATCTTGTTCTAAATCCACACCGATAAATACTAATTTGGTATGACGGTCACCAAACTGATCATCCCATTCATCCAATAAATGCGGATTTTGTTTAATAATTTGCTCTTGTTGGTTTCTTGGCAAGGAGGCAACCCAATAAGAAATAGGCTCAATACTTACAGATGGTCCAGCTTGAGACATTAAAAGCGCTACGTTATTTCTGCTAGCGCACCATGCAATCCCTTTAGCTCTCACTATTTGCTTTGGCATTGAATAAACCCATTCAGTAAAGCGTTCTGAATGAAAAGGCCTTTTTATGTCATAGACAAAAGAACTAATTCCATATTCCTCTGTTTCAGGTGTATGCGCATGATGGCCTTCATCGAGTTCCTTTATCCAGCCAGCCGAAGCGCTCGCTTTATCGAAATCAAATAAGTTCGTATTTAAAATTTCTCCTAACTCAACTTGTGAATGAATAGCACGAATAATTTTAGCACTAGGTTGTAATGTTTTTAGTACGTTCTCTAATTTCAGCAGTTCATCTTCTGTTACGAGGTCACATTTGTTTAAAATCAGCACATCACAAAATTCAATTTGATCAATTAATAGGTCTGCTATTTCCCTTGTATCCTCTTCTCCTAACGCTTCTTTACGATCAAGTAAAGAATCTCCTGACTCGAAATCTTTCCAAAAGCGATTTGCATCTACAACCGTCACCATCGTATCAAGTTTACAGAATTGAGTTAAATCGATTCCTACTTCTTCATCGATATATGAAAACGTTTGTGCTACAGGAACGGGTTCACTTATGCCTGTAGACTCAATTACTATATAATCAATATTTCCTCTTTTAGCTAATTTCTCTACTTCAATCAGAAGATCTTCTCTTAAAGTACAGCAAATACATCCGTTTGACATTTCAACAAGCTTTTCTTCAGTTCGAGATAAATCTCCACCCTGCTTTACTAATTCAGCATCAATATTAACTTCACTCATGTCATTTACAATGACTGCTACTCTTAATCCTTGTCGATTCTTTAAAATATGATTTAATAATGTAGTTTTTCCAGAGCCTAAATAGCCACTTAAAACGGTAACAGGTATTTTCTTCATTGGAACACTCCTATACATAAATCGTAATCATTACGATTTAAATATACTATGTAGATTAGATGAAAGCAAGAAATTTAGTAAAATTGTTATTTATTTCTCTTGTATTTTTATATGAGCTGTAAGGCGCTCTTTTTATTCACTAGTGATTGGAGCCCCTCCGCTGTATAGATATACTCAAGGACAATACTAAGACCCAAAAAAAACTTATTAAAAGAATCCATAGGTCCTTTTAATAAGTTTTTTCCTTTACCGATGCCTTTACAGTTTTTCCGTATAACCTCTTAAATTTCGAATGAGAAAAGATATCCCTGTCAGTAAACAATTAAGAAACAAATATTTCGTCAGGTAGTGTTGAAAACTGTATGTGAAGTAGAAGTATAAGAAGAACACAAAGCTAAAATAGAAAATAAATTTTAAATATCTTTTTAAAACTGCGTTATGAGGAGAATTCACGTTGACTACTCCTTTTAAAGTCATATAATAAAATTATTTTTCAACCTATATTCGAACGTTTTTCTGTGTCATTTTATAAAACAATTAGAAAAATGATAGGTAATGTAGCAAGGCTTAGAGAGGTACTAATTAACGTTGCACTTGATACAAACTCCGGCTCTGTATTAAATTGAAGCGCGTACATAGTTGTATTAGCAGCTGTGGGCATAGCAGCCATAATAATCATAATTTGTTTCACCATCTCATCCACAGGTAGCAGAAGTGTTAGTATATAGGCAATAAACGGTGAAATAACAAGTTTAATAGCTAATGACCATGAAACTTTGGCTTTAGCTAAATTTCTAACTGATATTTTAGCAAGCTGCATGCCAAGTACAATCATGATGGTAGGAATAGCTGCACCGGCTACTAAATCAACCGCTTCTTTTACAGAGTTGCTTAATGGAATATGAAGAAACTGAAATATAGCTCCTAAAAGTCCCCCATATACAATTGGTATCCGTCGGACTGCGTCAACGGCTGATTTTATACCATTTCCTTGTGGACTCCCTTTAGCGGCATAATAAACTCCAACTGTACACATGACCAGTTGCTGTATCACCATTAGAATGATGGCAGAGTCTAAGCCTGTAACGCCGAAAAGTAATAAAACAACAGGTGTACCGTAGTTTCCATTATTCATAAATGAGGACGCTAATATCATTCCACAGGTTTCTGAAGTAGAATATCGCTGAAAATAAGCAATAATATAGACGACAACAATTAATGCAAAGCAAAGTGCGAATGTGTATAACGTAAGATATAAGTAATCAATCGTAAATTTGGTTGTGTAAAATGTTTTGAACACGAGAACTGGAGACATCAAATAAAGTGCCATTGTTGAAATCGTTTTTGTATCAAATCCTATTTTCTTTTGTCCAATAAATCCAAGTGCAAAAATCCCGAAAATAGGAAGAAGGATTGTTAGGAACTCCATGTTTGTTCACCTTCGTCATTTTTTCTTTGTTATTTTCCAAATGAAAGACCTAGAAAATTAAAAATCTAGGTCTTTCATTTAAACTAATAAATTATAAATTTAGAACAATGATACGTTCTTCAGTCATTTCTTCAATTGCATATTTCGGTCCTTCTTTTCCGTTACCGCTCTTTTTCACACCGCCATATGGCATATGATCGACACGATACGCTGAAGCATCATTTACAATTAATCCGCCTACTTCGATTTCACGAGCTGCCTTCATAGCAAACTGTAAGTCGTTCGTAAAAAGGCCTGCCTGCAACCCATAGTCAGAATCATTTACCTTTGAAATCACTTCATCAATCTCATCATATCGAGCAATAGCTACTACTGGCCCGAATACTTCTTGACGACAAACTTTCATATCGTCATTTACATTGGTCAAAATTGTAGGAAGATAGAAAGCACCATCACGCTTTCCTCCTAGTTCAATTTTTGCCCCTTCTTCTACCGCTTCTTTTACCCATTCTTCCACTCGTTCTGCTTCTTTGAGACGAATCATCGGTCCAATATCCGTTTGCTCATCCATTGGATTACCGACTACTAGCTTTTCTGTTTTTTCTTTTAGCTTATTAACAAATGCAGTATAAATATTCGTATGAACATAAATTCGTTGAACTGAAATACAAACTTGTCCCGCATTATTAAAGCTTTTTTGAGAAATTAAAGATGCAGCTTTTTCTAAATCAGCGTCTTTATGTACGATAGTAGCCGAATTATTTCCTAGTTCAAGTGAAACTTTACGCAAACCTGCCTTAGATTGAATGAGCTCTCCTACTCTTGGGCTTCCTGTAAAAGTAAACATATTAACATCCTGGTTTTCTAATAACCATTCACCAATTTCTGCCCCATCTCCAGTCAATACTTGAAGGCGCCCCTTTGGCAGTCCTGCTTCTTCCATTAATTCAGCGAGCTTGAGAGCACAAATTGGAGTGACTTCAGCAGGTTTTAATACTACACTGTTCCCAGCTGCAAGTGCCGGTCCGAGTTTATGACAAACTAGATTGATAGGTACATTAAACGGTGTGATAGCTGCAACAACGCCAACTGGGACTTTTACTGTAAAAGCCATACGATTCTCCGAGCCTTGAGCCGATTCAACAGGTACACCTTCTCCATGAATACGCTTTGCCTCTTCCGCTGAAATTTGTAAAGTTGTAGCCGCACGCTCAACTTCTCCGCGAGATTCACGAATAGACTTTCCAACTTCAATAGCCAAAATTTCAGCAAATTCTTCTTGGCGGCTTAGCAGTAGCTCAGCTGCTTTCATTAATACCTCGTAGCGTTCATATGGTGAAAAAGTGTTTTTTAATGCGTCTTTCGCGCTGGCCACAGCTTTATTTACATCGTGTTTTGTTGCCACTGAGATTTCAGCTGCAGGCTGCTGCGTATATTTATTTAAGACTTCCATTTTTTCTGCTGTTGTTTCCCATTCCCCGTTTACATATAAACCATATTGTTTGACTTGAGTTAAACTTGTCATTATCTCCACATCCCCAATTGTATTAGCGTTTTATCTTGTAAGCTCAATATTGTAATGATATTTATCACTGCGATATTTTGTTACCGTAAATTCGAGTGGCTTATCATCAAAACCATAACTTACTCGTGTCATTTCAAGTAAAGCTTCTCCGCCCCGTATGCCTAACAGATCTGCTTCATAAATCGTTGCATTAATAGCAGATACCTTCTCTTTAGCTCGTTTTAAAAAGATTTCATTCTCTTCTAGTACTTCATAAAATTTTGCACTATTTAAATCTTGTTCAACTAGTATTTTCCCAATATGCAGAGGCCAGCAAGAACGTTCAATCGCAATAGGCACCTCATCGGCAAAACGAATTCGTTCAATAACTAAAACCTCTTCTCCAGCATCCAATTCCAGCATGGAGGTTTCATAATATAAATCTTTTTTAAAATCAGTACGAATGAGCTTTGAATTCGGTGTTAATCCTTTTTCCGCTACTTCTTCTGCTAGCCCTTTAAGCTTGCCTAAGCTGCCGCCGATAAGTGGCTGAGGCTTTACGATTGTCCCCCTGCCTTGTTTTTTTTCCAGCAGTCCATCCTGTACTAACATAGAAATAGCTTGTCTTAAGGTAGTACGGCTTACATCGAATTCTTGCATTAATTCTTGTTCTGTTGGAATTAACGTATTGGGCTTCCAAACTTTCTCTTGTATACGTTTAATTAAGACATCTTTTACTTGAAGATAAAGCGCGATATTTTTATTAGAACCGATTGTATCTTTCATGTTCTCAAACTCCTTTTAAGTTAGCGTTTGGTATTATTATATAGTATTGGCTAACTTTTACTGTAGCAGAGAAGTACGATTTTCTTAGATATAGACCTTTGTTTCTAGATTAAGCATACGTCCTAGTTCAATTAGATGTTCTGTGACATCACCATACACTAGTGCAAAATGAGGTTCATACCCCGCGTGCATAAGTTCATAAAGTGTGTCTGATGCATTCGTCGCCAGTTCCACTTCTACAGATGTACCTGTAAAAGGCTGCTCTACATCTAATGCATTACCTTTCATCACTAGAAGGCGATACCCATCAGGCGTATGACTTACCCTGAAAATCGTTACTTCTCCTGCTTTTAATCCAAAATCCATTGCAAAACCAATTTTTCTGTTAGGATGTACCCCTGCTGTTGCTCCGGTAGAAGGATTGGCAAGTGAATATGCTCCTGCACCGCAGTGCCAAAAAACAACCGAGTTTTTTTCTTCGTCTATGTGAACCAAATCTCCAAGGTAAGGTGCATTTCCACCTGCTAACTCACGCAGGATAAACATGGAGATTGATCCGTGAATATCAGACTCACAAGATGTCACCATTCCGTCTTCCGTAAACTGAGACAGCGTTGAGCATGGAGCAGCTCCTAAATCATTAAAGAAATCGGGCCAGCATCGCATGGCTAGTGCATCTAACTCTTCACGTTGAATGTGCTTTTTAATATATGTGGAAAATTGAGCAAATTTAGTAACCGTTTCATCATTTCGATTTAGACCAATCACCTGCTTTTCTGCCCGCTCAACTTCCCCTATCCACTCTTGTTCTGGAAGCTTTACGCACTCTTTAAACGCTTCTTGTAAATCCATCTTATGAAGAGTTACGCCAAGTGCGTTTTTTAATTCATCTTCGTTAGCTGCTGAGAAAAAGAATCCTGGTGGATACTCTCCCACTACCCCAATTTTTAATTCATTTAATGCTTTTAACACGCGCATAACGTTAATTTGTCTTAATAGACGATCCTGCAAAGCTTTCTCATCTGGATTTCCGAATACAAACGCAAACGGATGCTGATGATTGCGCAGCACGTTACTGGTGCTATTTCCACCTGTTAGCGAGTTTAAACGTAAACGTCCACCTACGCTTGGCTCACGTACTGACCAAACAATTACAGGCTGTTTAAAATACTCCAATATCTTAACCATAAATTCACCGTCAGCAAACGTAACGCTTTGATATAAAACGGTATCAACCTTATTCCCTTTAATTGAATCAAGAAATCCCTGTAGTTCTTCAACTGAAGTTACAATTTGCTCCGGCGCAATCACAGTACTGCAGTTACCTTTCAGCCACTCCATACTTTTTTGACGATAAATTTCAGCTGCTTCAATATCAAATGTTTTTCTACCTATAGGCACATATAAAACTGTCGTGTTTTGCATATAGAGTTCCCCTTGTCGTAAAACTATTTGTTATAACCATTTTAAAATACATCATTACCTTTATCAACACTAATTTTCCGTTTGACTACATTTCTTATATAAATAGCTTTTAAATTAGATGTGAATTAGTTTAGAAAACAACTCACTCCAAATCGATTTTTTGCGGTAAAATACAGGTGGATAACCTAATGGCGCCTGAACAGTAATAGATCCTCCTGTATACTCTTCACCACTCCATACATGGACCCACTGATCTTCTGGTAAATATACTTCCCACTCTGTTTGGTTTTCTTGGTGAACGGGAGCAACAAGTACATCTTCACCAAATAAATATTGGTATTGAATATCATATGTTTTTTCATCTTCTTCATAGTGCATAAACAAAGGTCGCTGAACAGGAATTCCTCGTCGAGCATTTTCTTCTACAAGCGATTTAATATAAGGTGCCATCGTTACATAAACATTAGACATTCTTGCTAAATGTTCTAGTGCTTCTTCATCACCGTCAAACTGGAAACAATCATCCGGACGATTTCCTTCATGTGTTCTCATCATAGGCGTGAAGGCTCCCATTTCTGCCCACCTCATCAGCAGCTCTTTCGAACGTTTATTGCCATGTAAACTTGTATAGCCTCCAATATCGCTATGGTGTAAGCCGCAACCAATCATTCCTGATGATAAAGCTGCAGGAATAACGGAAGCCAAACCATCATCTAGCGACCAATCTACGCTTTGATCTCCGCCCCAAAGAAGCGTACAGTATTTTTGTATGCCCGTATATCCGGCACGCATAAAGTATACAATCTCACCAAGTTTGCCTGCTTCTGATACCGCTTCATAGTTTACTTTTGCCCACATCGTTGGCCAAGCATTGTGCATGATTTTAGCGTCGATTCCGTTTTTGAGCACAACATCCGTTGGCAAATATTCGCCAAAGTCGGCCATCCATCCGTCTAATCCAAAATCAATCATATTCTCTTTAATAACTTGTTTATACCATTTAGTAGCCTCTTCGTTGGTAAAATCAACAACTCCACAATAAAATTCACCGAAATCCACTAAATACGTATTTCCTTCCGTATTTAATGCTAAGTATCCTTTATCTTCAGCTTCCTTATATAAATCACCTTCAATGGCTACATAGGGATTAATGTAACCTAGAAAACGAATGTCATTTTCTTTCCACTCTGCAATTTTTTTATCTAAATCTGGGTATTCACTCTCGTTCCATTTCCAATTCCACATTAAACGTTTACCAAAAGAAGTAATACGTTTGCCCTGCCAATCTTGGCACCATACTCCAGATACCTTCATACCTTTTGCTAAAACTTTTTCTAATTTTTGTTCAACAACATCTGTACCACCTTGAATACCTAAAACCACGCCGTTATATACCCAGTCTGGTAGCTCGGGCTGTCTTCCGAATAAACCTGTAATTTTTTCAACTAATTCAAGGTACGTATCCGCCGTTTCAAACAGCATATATTTAGGTACTTCCCAAACCTGCAGTTCATGGAATGTCTCATTGCGAAAGTCAAAGTCCGCGTATGCCGTTGTTTCAACATGACAATAGTACTTTTTACTAGATACATATGTAGGCTGAGGAAAGTTGGTATTATAATAATCTCCTCCAGCCTTATCAACTACATCAGCTTGCCATGTTACATATGTTTGTTTGTTTCTTCCTACGCCCGGCTCAGATGTCCATAAAGGAAAGCTTTTTCCTCTCATATTAAAATGAGAAAGTTGTTCTCCGCATCCATATACTTTCTCTTGTTTATCTGCAGCTACTCGTAACCAAAAGCGGTTAATGTTCGCATCGTGTTTTTGATATTCTACTTTTAGCCGATTCTCTTCTTCTTTAACTATAAGAGACAGCATGTTATCTCCATTTTTATAGTTGGAGAAATCTATTTTATATGCCCCTTCTATTTCTTCAACAGTTGCGTAGCGAAGAGCTGTACGTTCAGTAACGTAATCTTTAATATCAAAGTTACCTCTATACATTTCAATCGTTTCTTCTCCATAACCAACAAACAGCATTGGTTTTTGTATGGTATGATGAAGTAGAACCACACCGTTAAGAGCAACTTCAAATCCATCTTGTAAGATCTCCACATTTACCCCTTTAGTTATGTTTAAGGTACCTGACATTTTTATCTCTCCCATCAATTAATAGAGCTTAGTCTTTTGTCTAACATTCATACGCTCTATTGATAAACTTTAATATTTTCTCCTTTTATACCTGGATGTGCACCTTTATTGATTAATTGCTCTCTTTCAGGATGGGCAATTAACCATTTATTTTTCATAAACAATAACTCATCTTCTTTTGTTCTTTTTTGAATATTAGACAATAACGGATCATTTGTTCCTTTAGGTAAAATAACGATTGTTTTAAATCCTTCATTATTTACCTTACAAGGAGCAAAATGTAATGTCGTACTATATAACTCAACTGCTGTTCCTTTAGGTATGAAGAAAGCGATTACATCATTTGAATTAAAAAAGTTATCCTCGACGTCTTGTACCTTTCCTAATAAAAGAACCATATCTGTTATAGCGATGTTGATTTCACTGCTTTTATGATACTCAAGGCCATTTAAGGTTGAATTAGGACCATTACAATATCCAATTTGAATAGGCATATCACCATAAAAAGCTTCTTGAAGTTGGTTCTTAATAATGGTATTTTCCATCTCCATGACGGATGCTACATATACATTCTGATCTTGAGGAATAGCTAAACTATCCATATATGTTTCTAGTTCACTGAAGTCATATTCGTTTACTGCCTTTCCATAAGGTTTAAATTTGCTGTCCTCTATATGATAGAAAGGCACATGTTTGTTTAAGTCTTTCATGTATTCAAAGCTGCTCAACGTTTTCTTCTCTCCTTTTCTATGTAAAAAGCCCCTCAAAGAAGATAATAAGATTCTAAGAGGCGCCTTTTATAAAATACATATGTTTATTTTAAGACAGGAGCTTCTGTAACTGTATTATCCCAAGCATTACGGAATTTGTTTAATCCATAGTCTGTGAACGCATGCTGGAAGCTTTCTTTATATACATCAAATCCGCAGGTCACAATATGCGCTCCAGCTTTTGCCGCATCTACAATTTGTTTACCATTACGTAAAGCAGCAACAATGATTTCTGTGTTGTAATCGTAGTTTTTATAGATATTCACAATATCCTGAATATATTGAGTTGTATCGTCCCCGCTATTTTCTTTCCAACCTACAAATGGAGATACAAATTTAGCACCAATTCTTGCAGGCTGAAGTGCTTGTGATGGCGAGAAGACAAGAGTGACGTTAGTAGAAATACCTTCTTTTTCAAATTCCTTTGCTGCAATTAAACCAGGTTCTGTGCATGGAATTTTAATAACAAAGTTTGACGATAACTTAGCAATCTTTGTCCCTTCTTCTACCATATCCTTGGCATTATCCAAATGAGGATTGATTTCTACTGAAATTGGGAAATTTTCGATTCCTTTAAACTCACTTGCAAATTCATCTAAAATCGTTAAGAATGGCTTACCGCTGTTCATAATATGACGAGGGTTTGTTGTAACCCCATCAATTGCCCAGTTTTCATACGCGTAACGAATTTCCTCTAAAATTGCACTATCTAAAAAATACTTCATCTTTATACCTCCAGTTAAGTGACTATTACCCCTAAAAGATAATAACCTTTATATAATTTGTAATAACCTTTGTATTTATAATATGAAAACGCCACCAATATTTCAAGTACTTTTTGCTAGATTATTAAATTAATTTTGTATTTCGTCCAATTTACCTATCATCTTACATTGGTATTCTATTTTTACTTTTAGAAAGATCCGCTACGATTTTATTGTATTTATCATCTGAAAGTTTATAAAAGAAAAACATTACAATAATCGTTGCAATGGCTAATGTACTTGGATAAATAAACATTAATCCTCTAATTCCTTGCAGCACATTTGCATTCTGCACCGCATTTGGAACGTAACCCACTATCCCTAACACAACACCAGGAATAAAGCCTGCAAGCGCTTGAGAAAGTTTACGGAAGAAAGTAAAGAAAGAATACACGACACCTTCAGATCGATTGCCAGTTTTCCATTCGCCATACTCTACAGCATCAGAAACTAATGCCCAGTTCAAACTATTTACAAATGAGCTTCCGAAGAAAGCAAAGCAAGCTAATGTAATAAAAATCACTGCGTTATCTGCAAAAACATAAGCTAAAATATCTCCTACAGCCCAAATCGCGCACCCCAATATGTACGTAGACTTTTTTCCAATCCTTTTGACCATGAAAGGAACCATTGCCACGCCGATAAATACACAACCAATACTGAAAAAGCCCATATAAGGAACGATTGCTACGTTTTTTAATACGTACTGACAAAAATAAACTTGTACAGCAAGCTTTACGTTAAAAGCTGAAAAGGTAAACAAATTAACTAAACAAAGAATTAGTAAAGGCGTATTCTTAAAAAGCCCTTTATAGCTATCACTCAGCTTCACATTTGTATTTTGGGGTTTTTCATACACATATCTTTCTTTTACATTGGCATAACAATAGACTTGTAACAAAACACCCAAAAATGCAAAAATAGATACAGCCACTAAATAACCAGTAGATTGATTGTTAAACATTAAGACAATCGGCATAAATCCTACAGTTGTAATAAGAAGTCCTAAATTTGAGCCTGCTTGTCTAAATGATGCCATTTCTGCTCTTTCAACAGGATCTTTTGTCATCGCAGGTACCATTGATCCATAAGGAATATTTGAAATGCTATAAATCGTTCCAAATGCCATATACGTTACATATGCCCATATAATCTTTCCGGTTAGTGAAAAATCCGGATTAGTAAAGCTGACTATTGTTATCAAAGCAAGCGGTATTGCAGCATAAAGAAAGAATGGTCTAAATTTGCCTTTAGGACCTATCTTCTTTCGATTATCAATCCAAGTACCTACTGTAATATCAGCGAACGCATCCCATATTTTCGTAATTAAAAATACTAAACCTGCTGTTGCAGAAGGCAAGCCTAACGCGTCGGTATAAAACTTCAGCAAATAAATTTGACCCAAGTCTAACATAAAGTTATTTCCTACATCTCCCAATCCATAAGCAACCTTCTCTTTAAGTCTTAGTTTCTTAGGCGTATTAATTGAATGTTCTACATTTTGAACCAATGGCTGTCCCATAAGTTCTCCCCCTTTGTTTAACACATTTTAAGACTTCACATTAAACATGCATCACATAAGAGATTATAACCTTGATACACTTCCAAACTTATAATCTCCTCTAGGTTGATACTAAAATCACCTCTCTTTTCATAACATCACAATGTTTCAAAAAAAGTTACTACCTTTTTACTTATAATATGAAAACGCATACAAATTATCAAGTGTTTTTTTATTTTATTTTAAAAAAAGAGGAAAAATAATTCTAAAAATTCTATAGCTATCTCTTGAGGAGTAAGTCTACCCTATCCTTATAAACTCCTCGTTAACAATTTTGAGCGACAGGTAGAAAGTATATCAACATCTACCTTTGGGCTATTCGAGAAAGAGAATAAACTCGTTATATCGAGGATGGATAAAGATCTGTATATAACGGAAATTATAGCTTCATTGAACCCCTTGCCCACCAAGGGATTTTTTTGGGTGTGTGCCAGAAAGAATAATTTATGTGTACTAGTTTTTGATATCATATATAGCTTAGAATAGAGAAAAAACCTACATAATTGTGCATAAAATGTCGGATGGCATTGTTTGAATCCTGCTATTCTGACAATAAGGGAGGTCATAAAAATGGATTTGCTTAAAAATATGAACAGAGCTTTGCATTATATTGAAGAGAATCTAACTAACGATATAAATTTTAGAGAAGTAGTAAAGCTAGCTCTTTGCTCCGAGTATCACTTTAAGAGAATGTTTTCTTTTCTTGCAGGTATTACTTTGTCAGAATACATTCGCAGAAGAAGACTTACTCTTGCAGCATTCGAACTTAAAGATAAGAACGTGAAGGTTATCGATATTGCGATTAAATACAGATACAACTCACCGGATTCTTTTGCACGAGCTTTTCAAAACTTGCATGGTATAAGCCCTTCAGAAGCCAAAAAGGATGGCCGTTCACTTAAGGCTTATCCACCCATGACCTTCCAGCTATCGATTAAAGGAGGAGATGAAATGAACTATCGAATTGAAGAAAAAGAGGCATTTCGTATAGTCGGCATTAAAGAAAGAGTTCCTATAATTTTTCACGGAGTTAACCCAAAGATTGCTGCTATGTGGGAAAGTTTACAGGATGAAACAATAGATAAACTAAAAAAACTTTCTAATGTTAAACCATTAGGGCTGCTTAGTGCGTCTGTAAATTTTTCTGAAGGACGAATGGAGGAAAAGGGGGAGCTTGATCATTACATCGGGGTAGCAACAACCAAGAATTGCCCCCATAATTTAATAAAGCTTGAAGTACCTGCTTTGACATGGGCTGTATTTGAAGCCGTTGGGCCATTTCCTGATACTTTACAAGATGTATGGGGACGGATTTATTCCGAATGGTTTCCATCCTCAAATTACGAACAAGTAGAGGGACCAGAAATTTTATGGAATGAACATAAGGATGTAACCTCACCGACTTTTAAAAGTGAGATTTGGATACCAGTATCAAAAAAATAATGCTGATTCAATAATAAATATTTTAATATAAGAAAAAGGGAGTCCACAAATGTAATCTCCCTTTTTTTAATTTATAGCTTTCTGTAATGCTGGTTATGACAACTATAAACTTACGAAGTATAAGTCGTACTAAGCAAATTTTTTATTTATTGTTATATTGTTTTATAACTGTAATTATAACTGCCAGTAACAGAACAATTGCGCTATTTATAAGTAAGTAGTATCCAACTTGTAAACCATAAAATATGGCAAAAGCGTCTCTAATGATCAACAGTGCTAATGTACCGCCTATTGCCCCAAATAAAGCCGCCAGTATCAATATTGTAAAAGCAGCAGCGTATAAACTTTTCTTTTTTTTGTAGGATATAAATCCAACGATATTTGAAATGATAATAAAGAATCCGATAAGTATTAAGAAAAAGTTAGCCATTTTCTTTAATTCTCCTCTACGGACTATTAATTGGTTAAAATTATCAATATCTAATATAACTTTAACATAACATTCTATGTGAAAGTTTTGCTTCTTATAACATGTTTTATATTCATCAAAAAGAAGCTGACTTACAATTTAAGATCTTTCTTTATATTTTTCTTTATAACTAAACTGGCTAAGCGTTTGCGCGCTGATTCCATAGGACCCATTTTAAAATAATGAAGCCACAAAGTAGCAAATAAAATTTGAAACAAACAGATTAGTATCCAAACAAAAATGACGAAGAATGAACGAGGGTGTCCACCCCACCCAAGGCCCCATCCATAAAATAAAATTGAGCTTAAAACATTCTGTAACACATAGCAACTTAAAGACATCTTACCTACTTTTTCTAAAACCCTCCATAATGAAAAGTCCTGAAATTTTTCAATTAGGAAACTAATGGCTCCCATGTATCCAAGCGATAAAATAGGGGCAAATACATACCTCACTGGAAAATCAAAGTATCCTCCAGGAACAAATAATAATAGGTTTAGAGGTAGCCCAACTAAAAGTCCCGCCTTCATCATCCTCTTTCTGATATTAATACCATTGGAATTATTGTCAAAAGCTCCTATTCTCACTAGTAAAACACCAATTAAAAACATGCATATATTAAATGGAATGACGAAAATTGATTCTGTGCGCAGCTCCCAAAAATGAAAAAGTCGATACTGCATTTGATTCATCCATGATCCATGTTGATAAAGGTTCACCACTTCTTTTGGGACAGCAACTAGCTCATCTCCTATTGAGTTAGTTAGCACACCTAAGAACACAAGTACTATAAAGAAAAGATGAATCACTGCTGCACTAATCATTGTTATTCGTATCATCGTCTTCCGCATTTTTACGATAAACGATACGACAATGGCAGTTACTGCATAAGACATTAAAATGTCATACTCTAAGACAAAAATAAAGTGCAAAAGCCCTTCCGTTAATAATATTAAAGACAGCCATATGTACCTTCCCGGCCAAGTCTGATTTAATCGTTTTGATTGCTGATATTTCAGTTCTAAACCAACACCAAACATAATAGCTAAGAGGCCGAGTAATTTCCCGTTAATTAAGGATAGAAAAAGGATTCTTAAAAAATCATCTCCTGATAACCACCATTTGTTATGGGTAAAAGTAAATATATAATTTATATCTCCCAGATAGGCAAACAGCCAAATGTTCGTTCCTAGTGTTCCCAGAATCGCTAATCCTCTTAATATATCTAAAGAGCGAATTCGTTCTTTATTCTTCACTTCTCATCTCTCCATCCATTACATTTACTCTAATAACGTTCCTAAAAAGGATTGTTTATTTTTATTACTCTCCTTCTTGGTATGTCATAGTTCAACTATATTAGATTACGTTGCGTCACCTTCAACCCTTATTTTTAAATATTTTAAATAAATGAATGAATTATTTTTAGTGAGATAAAGAAAGCGTGGATACGTTTTGAGAAGTGCAAATACTGCCCGCTTTGGAAACAAGTTTAGCCAAAAGGTATACTCGCGTCTGCAGAGTACTAATTACAAAAAAAGAAACCCTCGTATTTTCAAGGTTTCTTTTTTAAAAATATTCCACTCTAAGCGACAATTGAAGATGAATTAAAATGCTGTTACTGTGATATAGCGTTTTCCGACGTTTTGTAATTCATAAGGTAAATAACGTTGTTGAATACACACTTTCTGAAAGCTAGCATCTAGCTTTTAGAAAGTTCGTTTATCTCCCTTTCAATAAGAGCCACTGAAATTTCGAATGCTTGTATCCGTCTTTTAGCTAAGGTGATTTGAGATTTATATCTATCAGCGTTTTCTTTACCTTCAAACGTTTTTACTGTCTGTCTGAGTTTATGTAAAGTTGAATCAATTTGACGTTTTGCTTCAACTAATTCAGCTACATCAAATTTCATTTACGTCCCTCCTTTTATAATTGTTATTGGCAGCCTTCTCATATAAAAAAGCTGATGCCTCATCTCTGTGTAAAGCATATCATCAAGATCTATTCCTTGCTGCTCTACCTCTTATTAAATGACCGTACATAAGAGTGAACAAATGCTAGAGTTTAACCCTCCCATTTATCTCCATCCGTAATCCACTTATCATTTTGCAAATCATAGCATGTATCATAATCATGAAAACTAAAATAGGTAGATAACGTACTACCCTTTCCGTCTGCCTTATTTCGACACTCTACAAACCATTCTACAATGGCTTTTGTTTCACCTTCCTATATTTCCTGTGCGGAAGTTTTATAGAACGCCCAAAATCCATCTTCTTTGTCAACAGGTATACTATACATTTCAATCTCGTCAAACAAGTCGTAGATATCTGAAAAAATACTGCTATTTTCCCCTTTTCAATTTATATTGTTATTGTATAAATTGAAATTTTTTTTCTCTTACTTAAATCTTACGTTTTTCTTAATTTTCTTTTTATAAAAATTAGAATTTTACTCTTTATATTAAATAGAATAATAGTCAAGCTCGAATAAAACCTGATCATCTATAATAAAATTTAAGGAAAAACCTTTTTGATCATACTATGTAGGTTTTTATTAGGTTCATTCTATGAAATGTAATAGATTATTCAGAAGGAAAAAGGAGTGAATACAAATGAGTTTAGCCACCTATATAGGTTCGAATGTAGAATTACCTATTAATGACGAACTGGATGATATAGTTACTATTGGAAGCTGCTTTTCAGATGAAATGCATCGATTAAACATAAAAAAACATCATTTTACTACTTCTTATGTTTATGAAGTGTCAAGTGACTGGGGAATTGAAATTACGGAATATATGAATAAAAGCAGACTGAAAGAATCAAAAGAGAAACTACTTGCACTGTGTCGATTGATGGATCACTATCTTAAATCAGGAGATTTTTTTGAATTGTATAGCTGTTGGATAGGAGAAGAAGCTGAAAAGCGAAAAGGAGCACTAACTTTAAACATCCATTATTTTGATATAGATGCTATTGAAATGCCTGAAAAAACATTAGTTAGAATCAAAAAATAAACTTCCCTTATTATGCTAACAATTTTTTCGTATCTATAATCTGAACGCAAAAAAAGCTATTTCAATCGTATTGGCATCGGAGTGAAATAGCTTTTTCTACTTTACATTCAAGAGTGTGTTAGATCCTTATGGATATCTTCACATGTGAATTGTATCACAAACTTTTCTGTGTGTGAAGATGAAAAATAAAATTTGTAGGACAAGTATCTAAAAAAATTAAAGAGCAGCCTCGTTTGCCAATGACGAGGCTGCTCTTTATAAGTGTTCATTCATACTTATCCGAGTACGAAGCAGCGTTATAACCCTTTTTTATTGTATCTTTATCTTTAGAGTCTTCTTGTCGTCCAACTCCTACTACACCGCCACCCATAAGTAAGGATTTTTCACTAAATACTAATTCTCCTGTATATGCATAATTAGAATTTCCAATATACTCAGAATTAATTACTTCTTTTCCGCTGTAAATGCTAGCATATATAACCTTTAATTGTTAAATTAAAGGTTTATTTCTATATATTATGTTATACTTTTAAACATGTATTACGCTTGTAGAGGAGTTTTCAATTGAAACAGAAAGAGCTTTTTTCGTGGATTAAATCCATTATCATTGCCTGTATTCTGGCTTTTGTGGTAAGAGAGTACCTATTTACACCTATAGTAGTAGACGGTGAATCGATGATGCCGACTTTAAAAGACAGTGAACACATTATTCTTAATGAAGTGGGTAAAAATAACCCAGATAATATAAAAAGATTTGATATTATCGTTTTTCATGCTACAAAGGAAAAAGACTATATTAAAAGAGTCATTGGTTTACCTGGTGATCATGTAGAATATCGCAATGACACGCTATATGTAAACGGTAAAAGATATGAAGAGCCTTATTTAGATCAATATAAAAAAGAAATAGGAACAGGCCCATTAACTGAGGATTTTAAACTTGAAGATTATATAGGCAGCAAAACTGTCCCAAAGGGTCAATTATTTGTCATGGGAGATAATAGAATGTACAGCTTAGATAGCAGATCACCTGAAGTAGGAACAATCTCCGTAGACAAAATTGTAGGAAAAGCTAAATTAGCTTATTGGCCTTTAAAAGAATTTGAATGGATTAAGTAAAATCTTTTAAAGCTCCCTTATGAAAGGGAGCTTTTTCTATTTCTTTTCCAGTCCGTCACATGAAATGAAGCATTGTTGCTTTAAGCCCTACACTAACTGCAGCTCCTGTTTAAATTCATTTTTCCTTATATTTTCTGCGAAAGTGAGAAATCGCTGCTGCTCCTACAGCAGCAATCAAAACTAAAAAAATGGTAGATAGCGTATCATTGGCAACAAACATCTTCACCAAAAATGCAGATAGCAAAATAGCTACAAAACCTATTCCTAAATATGAAAGATTAATAATTGATAACTCCAGCTATAACGTTATTCCTATGTAAAAGGTTTTACAATTAAAAACATAATGAACATAATAACGGTAAATAAAGCCCCCAGAAGAGCAAAGTTAAGTGGCCTATGAGTATCTTCATTAGCCTTTACAAACAGCTTGGACCATCTTGTATACATCACTAATTTTGTACAAAGACTAAACAAAACGCCTGCAATGATTGAAGCAATTGCTATTTTTAAGATATGAATTCACTCCTTTCTAACATAACAGAAGGATGTCCATAACTTAACATAAACACCTAAATAATACAAAAATTCAAGAATCATAGGAAGTAGTCTTTCCACTTTCTATGCCGCTACTAGTCAACCGCCCTACCTTATTTTTAAACATAATTTTGCTTTGTTATTATTGCTTCGCTACTATATTCAATGCTGCAGATGCCTTTTGCCACCCCACGTAAAAAGCCATATGAGTTATTAAGGCGATCATTTCTTTTTCAGTGACGCCATTCTTTTTTGCCAACTGCAGATAAAAAGGCATTTGTTCGGTGTTGCCAATGCTGATCAAGGATTCATTCGTACATATTCGAGTACGAACGGTAACAGCATTATAGCATCTGCTTCATTTTAAAAGATGTAGTTTCTTTATTTATTGGCTTTTATTTTTTCTAGATAAGGCAATTACAAATGCTAAATATATTGGATAAAGTAAAAGACCGAGGTATATAACAATCCTGCTGATAGGATCGAGCTGATCTCCTACTGCAGTAAGAGGGTTATTCTTTATTTTTTGTTTGGACAGGTAAGCTTACTGCTGTAGCTACATAGTATCTAACGATTCACTGCTTTATTGGTTGGCCATTAAATCTTTCATTAGTTGTACCGGTTTAATACAAAAATAAAATAGCGTTCTTGAAGAACGCTATTTAAACTGGATAATATATAATCATACTTAATTTAGCTAATGTTTTTCCGCGATTATAATAAGAATGAGCTCTATCAGCTTTGAACCTAATAGCATTCCCACTCTTTATCGTATATTCATTGCTATTTACACTTATAGTGAGTTCGCCTTCAAAGACAGTTATGAACTCTTCAGTCCCTTCCCTATGCGAATCAGCGTCTAGAGATCCACCTTCTTCTATTTCTACAGAATAAACTTCAAAGCGCCTATCATCCTCGAAGGGAAAATAAGGGTAGACTTGATATTTTCCGTTGTCTTCAGATAATATTTGAATGTCGGTTTTTGAAATGACTTTGGTGTCTGGCTGAGGATTATTTATTAATGAAGTAAAAGAAATTTTTAATCCATTAGCTATTTTCCAAATAGTTGTAATTGTAGGACTCGATTCTCCTCTTTCAATTTGCCCTATCATTGTCTTGCTTACCCCAGTTAATTCTGCAACTTTTTCGAGACTTAATTTCTTACTTTCTCTAAAATTTTTTAGGTTTTTGGCGATAATAAGATTTATTTCCTCCATAAATACACTCCTATCACTATGTACAATATAACGACCTTAATGTAAAATAAAAAGCACGACGTTATATCGTCCTTTTTGAACATTATAATATACATATTAGAGGAGGTACAAATATGCCATTATTATCATTTTTGCTATATATTTTTGTGACCAGTTTTACCCCTGGTCCTAACAATATTATGGCCATGTTATTTGCTAACAAATACGGTTTGAGAAAGACTACAAAATTTTGTTTAGGAGTAGGTGCAGGCTTTCTCGTAGTAATGTTGTTATGTAGTTATTTTAATGTTTTACTCCAAAATTCCATACCAAAAATTGAGTTTTTCATGACGGTCTTAGGAGCAATCTATATGGTCTATCTAGCTATAAAAATTATTTTGAGTAAAGATGATGATAAAAATAACGATGAAAACAGGAATAACAGTTTTTTCATGGGGATGCTTTTACAATTTATAAATCCAAAAGGTATTCTGTATGGTATAACGGCTATAGCAACCTTTATTCTTCCATATCACAACTCGAATTTTAGTTTAATAATGTATTCTTTACTTCTAGCTTTTGTGGGCTTTGTAAGTACTTTCTGTTGGAGTTTATTTGGTTCGGTTTTTCAAAAATTTCTCTCAAAGTATAAAAGCCAGTTTAATATAGTTATGGCTTTATTATTAATGTATAGTGCAGTCTCCATTCTTATCAAATAACTTGCTTATTTGATTAAGGATCCATTTTAACAATGGAATCATTTTAACGTTAGAAATATTCGTTTTATTGAAGAGTCAGTACTTCTCTTATGCGAAATATTAACCCCTCCTCGAACGTTATAACGTACATATTGTACTTTATATCACTATTTTGCTTAAAAATATAAATTGACCAGTTATGCATAATTCGAGAAGGATACTCTTATGTATCTATTGATTTGCTTACCTTTTTAATTTTATAAAATATGATCAATATTAATTTGTTATGAAATTTCAATAGTTATTTAATATTTAGCTACAGCAGCCCATTTCTACACAAAAATTAGGTTAGAAAATTTCAGGGTAGATATAAGACGAGATATAAAATACTACCATATTTATAAAAAAGAGTGTTTTTCATGCAAGTCTTCCAGTTTCACGAGTGATAGAAATGTTGATAATTTAACAATGTATAAAGTCGTGTATAAATGAGAGAGTCAAAAAGTGAACGACCCCCTGTGTATTAAGGGATCGTTCTTTTATAAATTAGGGAAAGAATGATCATGGTAACTAACTTTGATGGAGTATACAATGTATTGAGACACAATATTATATTAACTAGTTTAACTCTTTTTCTTTAATTTCAACGATTAAGCCAATGCCATTTAAGCGCTTCTTTTTCGATTCTTTTAACAAATGCATCCTTACCATCACTATAGCCCTCGATATCATTGGGAAATCTATGAGCTAACTCAGCTTTTAATGTTCCATATTCATTGCTTATCATTTGATTTTGACGAAGATAATCTCTAAAAGATAAGTGTCTTTCAATCTCTTGAATATTATCATACTGAAAAGCGTGAATTTGATGGGTGCGATTATCCCCACCTTTACGGTAATACCTTCTTCTTTTGATTCCAAACTCCCCCATTACTTCATATCCGAGCTTCTCAAATTGGTCTGAGTAATTATCTAACCTTCTAATGTCATTAACTACCAATAGAATATCAATAATAGGTTTTGCTTTTAAGTTTTGAATAGAAGTACTTCCAATGTGAAAAATATTTACCAATTCTTTTTGAAGCATTTCCTTAATTGAGTATTCTTCGTTTAGATATTCGTATTTCCAATTTGGATTATGTTCAACTACTGTAATATTCATTTTTCTCCCCCTTAATCCTTTATCACATGGACAATATATTAAAGGATTAAATTGATTGCAAAAATCTTAGTATCTTCTAAATTATAATATATGCCTTCTTAGAAAAGTGTTTATGTAAACTAGCTTTGTATATAGTACACATCGTTATATTTTAATCTTGAGATAAATAAATCCAGTTCATTTCATCAAATTCTTCAATAATATAATTTGAACCTATATCCTTTAAAATTTTATTGAAAAATTTTATATTAACGTCATGATCATACAAATCTTCTTGAATATATTCCGTAATAATAAAATTCGTTAAATTTGTATTATTAACAAAATCTGAAAAGAACGATTTTAGAAAAAGTGACTCTTCTTCACTTAATTTTTCATCATTGATTAATGAAATCCTAAACACATTTAAAATCGCGTTAATATCTTCTTCCTCCATATAACATAATGGATCTAGTTTTTTATCTTCTTCTGTAAATGGCTTTCTCGTGTCTTCAATAACTACATAAGAAAAGATAGTTCCCTCTCTTTCTACTTGAAAAATTTCTAAATCACGTAATTTTAACACTCTATGAAGCGATATCATAATTTCCCCCTGCTTAAATATTAATTTAGAATATTTTAATAAAGTAGATACTGTTAAACCTAACGAGCATAGGATTCAGTTTACAGTAAAATCATCTTGTGTGCTGGTAATTAGAGGGCAAGGCTTATCGGCCGCCTGCGGAAAGCAACGTCTTGCACGAGAATCAACCGCGGTGTAACAAGCCATTCGCTCATGCATTCCATTCGTTCGTCTGTAGATTGTATTGATTTATTTATGTCTCATTCTCTTTTTATTTTAATATATATAAAGCGTAATCCTCTTCATTCGAAAACCCAAGTTTATTGGCTAGTGCTTTCGAGGCTTTATTGTGATTATCGCAATCCCAAGCAGGCATAACGTTCTTTTCCAAACATTTATTTATAAACGCCTGGCCCACTATCTTTCCTAAACCTTGTCCTCTATAGTTAGGGTTAGTCACAATATCAATTTCAGCTATGGTTCCACTATGAAAAATGGACACACATTCAGCGATAATCTTTTCTCTATGGATTAGACAAACTCCTAATCCGTTTTTCAGAAAATTACTCTCTGATCCCCAGTACTCCACAGTACTCCACTATATATGATTCATTGAAATTCTCACTTTTCCTTAAAGAATCAGCGTTAAAATCTTGTAACTCATAGGGATTGGACAAGCTGTACGTAGAATGCACTTTTGAAGGAAGAAACCTATACTTAGAACGTTTCATTTTCTTTACATACGTTTTGAAAGTTTCGTCAAAAACAGTTTCCCAGTCAGTGGATGGAGTAAAAACCGTAAACCGTTTCTCCTTACCATACACGTTCTCAACAAAATAACGATAGAGAAAGTTATTAAATACCTCGTCATTCCCTTGTCCAAATACATAATAGTCACCTGCACGTATTCTAAGAAATCCTGATGATGGACTCATCATATCATTTACGTACACAGCTCCTGGAATAACATGATTAACGACAGAAAAAGCAAATGTAGGAGTCTTAAATGACGCTTCTAACATGTTATTTATCTTGTAATAATCTTTTGGTTCTAAACAATGCATTTGATTTCCCCCTTAATAAATATCACTGTCTTCATTATATAAGTGCATGCATAAATTTAGTTATCATAATGTGCTTTATCGATACAAAAACAGCCCGACGAATAATTAAAATAAAGGTTAATTACTCTTTTTCAAGAGAGCTAACTCAAAAAAATTTCATATAGAAATTTGTTATAATAAAGATTGTTAAAAGCAAGGAGGAGTATATAAGTGCAAATAAGAAAACATGAAAGACAGTCATTTTATGCCGGATGTCAATTCGTAGATATAGAAGATCAAGCAAATGAACACGCCTTGCCTCTCCTTATTATGTATCCTACATATAAAGAAGAACAAGTTGAAAAGATGGGACCTTACACGATAAGCGCTGCGCAAGATGCTCCGCTTTCAGATGGATCATTTCCTTTAGTCATTATTTCTCATGGAGATGGTAGCACGCCTCTTGCTTATCGAACCATTGCCCAGTTTTTAGCACGTAATGGTTTTATTGTAGGAATACCGCAGCATCTCTTTAATAATCGAGAGGATAATACGCTGTCTGGAACAATAGATAACCTAAAAAATCGGCCTACCCATATACGTACTGTAATCGATTGGTTTTTAAAAGAAAGTTCCTTTTCTCCATCCATTAAATCAAATAATATTTCTCTTATTGGCCATTCAATGGGAGGATATACGGCTCTTGCTGTAGCAGGTGGAGTTCCCACTTCTTTTCCTTCTGAATCTCCTGATCAAAAGCCTTATTGTTTATCTATTACTCATGATAAGCGGGTTCAATCACTTATTCTTTTAGCGCCAGCCGCCGGATGGTTCAGGGAAAAAGGCGCTCTTGAAGACGTGAATATACCTATTTTAATGATTACAGGCGAAAAGGATACGATTACTCCTTCTTTTCACGGGGAATTTGTGTTAAATGGCGTTTCTGATAAGGAAAAAGTTCAGCATATCGTTGTAGAAAATGGAGGGCATTTTTCATTTCTCAGCCCATTTCCCGACTTTATGAAATCTCCTTCTTTCCCCCCTTCTCAGGACCCGGCAGGCTTTAATCGCAAGGAGTTTCATGAGGACCTTCAAAACACTATATTGAACTTTTTATTACGTCCTTTTTAACAGATTAGTGAGTTGTACCACCTTTTCTTTTGAAGCAATTATATCTAGAAAGAGCAGTTAAAATCTCTTAGAAACTGATGAGCTTCTAAGGGATTTTTATTCCCTATAAGGTCCATGATGCTAGTCTCCTTCTTTCTTTTTAAAAAGAAACCAGTATTTACAAAAAAATATTTTTAAATTCAAAAAACATAACACGCGATCTTATTAATCTGTAATAATTAAGAAATAAAGATATATAGAAAAAGTGCTGCCTATTGAATTGATATTTTTGCTCTTTTACAAAACAAAAGGGGGATTTACAATATGGCTTTAAAAAAAGGTCAGCTAAGCGGACATGTATTTTTGTCTAAACTTATTACACAGTACGCAATGATTCATGAAAAAACGGTAGGTCCCGTAGCTGAAGAATATATTAAACAAATTGGTATTCGTACTGGAGAATGGATGGAAGACTTTTATAGCGATAAGCATGAAAAGTGGACGGTAGAAGAATATGCAGAAGTTATAATTGACCTTAAAAATTCAATTGGAGGTCACTTTGAAATTGTGTCCGTTTATCCAGACCATGTGGTTGTAAGCGCTACTCAATGTCCATTTGGTGACGTCGTACAGGATGCTCCTCATTTATGTAAGATGACATCTAGTGTGTTTGGAGGAATTGCAGCTCGGAAATTCGGCTATGGAAAAGTGAGCTTGCGTCAGCGTATTGCTCTTGGTCATCCAATGTGTGAAGTTGCTATATATTTTACAAAGCACAGTGAAGAAAATGGAGATGTGTATGAAGATCTTCCTATTACCCCTTCTTATGGGAACCCCTTCAATTGGGAAGAGGAAACGATTCATATGCTTAATCAAGAACTTCGAAGAAGCGATGAAATGATTGAAACCCTTCTTGCGGAATTAGAAGAATTACGTAAATAGCATTGTATTACCACACTTAACTATTAAGACATTTTGTTCTAGTTAGAGAAGCAAAACAAGACGTACAAAACAAAGAGCAGCCTTTAATTAAAGGTTTGCTCTTTGTTTTTATCACTCATTTTAATTATTATGGTAAGCAGAAAAAATAAAGTAAAAGTTATTATAGCTATTTAGGGATTTTATTTGTAATCTTATGCTTAAGAATCAGATGCGTCACCCTAAAGAATCCTTGGAGCGATCAGAATGCCTTTGTTAATTGCATGAACTGATAAAAAAGAAGCGCCCTCCGGCAACTTCTTTTCGCTTTTCCTATTCATACGTCAGATTTTCACTTACAAAATAATCATTTATATTTAGTCTTTTAAAAATGACAGCAGCGCTTCGTTAAATTCGTGTGCATGCGTGGCATTTAAGCCGTGCGGACCGCCTTTTATTAAAGCTAACTTGGAACCAGAAATGGCTTCATGCGTTCGCTTTCCGCTATATTCGAATGGAACAATTTCGTCTGCATCACCGTGAATAATAAGAGTAGGTATTGTAAACTTGGCTAGATCGTCTCTGAAATCCGTTTTGCTGAAAGCAGCTATACAGTCTAGTGTCCCTTTAGGCGATGCGGCTGCTGCAATATCCCGGTTGTAAAGTCGAAATGGTTCGCTGACTAAGTCATTTCCGTCTTCCACCCCAAAAAATGTTTTTGTAAAATCATCAAGGAAAGCTAAGCGATCATTTTTTACGCCGTTTTCAAATTCTTGGATTCCTGCATCATCTAATGCTCCTTCAGGATGATCTTCTGACTTATAAAGAAATGGTGGTACAGCTCCTGCAAATACAGCTTTTTCTACTCTATCTGTTCCGTAAGTTCCTACATAACGAGCTACTTCTCCGCCGCCCATTGAAAACCCGACTAGCGTCACATTTTTCAAATTCAAATGTTCTAGCAGCTGATGTAAATCAGCAGCGAATGTTTCATAATCGTAGCCGTCCCATGGCTGAGAAGACTTTCCGAATCCTCGGCGGTCATACGTTATGACTCTGTATCCAGCCTCAACAAGAGCCGGAACTTGATATTCCCAAGACCGTCCGCTTAGCGGCCAGCCGTGAATTAAGACAACCGGCTTTCCTGTCCCGTGATCCTCGTAGTATAGTTCAACAGGTGCTTCATTTTCTGTTCCTACATTAATTTTTGCCATTTCGCTACCTCCAGTATATAGTCGTTCTTTATTTGGTTAAGTGGTCGTAAACCTAGCGTAGATAATAAAAAAGATGGCTAACTCTCCTATGATGAGGGTGTTCGGGACGACTAAAAGTAAGTTAATAATAAAAAACACAGCTAAAATCCCTAAAAACAAGCCTAAATGATACACTTTCAAACGATGTTCTTCGAATCTATACTGGTGAAAAACAAGAGTGGTTGCCATGAAGTAAAGCAGCACGGATCCGAATACAAAATATATGCTGAATGTGTACTGAACTTCATGTAAAAACATGAGCTTAATCGATGCTGCAATCATGCTTAGAGACATGAGGATAAGTAAGTGTCCGTAAATAATCGTTTGTCCGGCTCTTTGAATAGACTTGTTCACTTTCTTTTCTACGTTCTCAAAGTACTGCCACCACATGGCGATGATCAGGACAAATGAAATAACCGAAAATAAAATGGTATTCCAGTCCCCTTTTTGTGGCTGTATCACAGCAAGAATGCTGACAACGGATTCTCCAAACAAAATTAATGTTAGTAACGCAAAGCGTTCTAACAAATGAGCCGTGTTGGTCGGTAATTTCGCTAGTCGCTTATGTCCTAAAATAGGTAAAATCATGTCCACTGCAATTCCTGTATATAACACGGCGTAGCGGACCCATGAATCAAAAAAGAGCGACAGAAGCGAGATAACAATCCCAATTCCAAAGCATGTTCCTAAAAACACAGCAACTTTTTTTCTCTCACTCTGTTCAAATTTTTGGACAATAAGATATTGAATCGAGGTTAACGCTCTTAGCCCGATATAGCCAATCAAAAAAGACACGTAATATTGATCAAAATCTACGGACAAGCTTGAGATCATGATAAGAACAAACAGCATTTGAAGAATCATAAAGATGCGCTGATGCAAAAAATCTTGTCCAAATCGATTGATAAACATCGTTTGTCCCGTCCACGCCCACCATATCGGAATAAAGATCAGTACAAACTTTAACAAATACTCTCCATGAATATACCCTTGTTCAACGTGAAGCAAAACATGCGTAGCAGTCGCAACGGCTGCCACAAATAATAAATCATAAAAAAGCTCCAGCCACGTAACTTTTTTTTCTTCCACTACTCCGCATCCCTTCCTATCATCTATCAAGCTGTCGTTAATATACTTTATTTTATATACAAGAGACGCATATTTCATGACAGGTAGCGTAGTAAAAGATAGGTGAGCCAGCTGTTCATCAGTCGGCTCACCTATCTAACAATTACTTTTATGTCGTTACGTTTTCTCCGTCACATAAATGATCCACAGATGCCATTCTACTTTCATGTCTTATATGTAAAGAGAACGACCTTTAGCATGCTATGTTATTAGACACTCTGCTTGCTGAAATCGCGCTGAGCTCCTCTATAGCTGCCCATTAAGTTTTGATAACCAGGAAGATGACTAGAAATTAAGTTGCCAAAACCTTCAACGTCGTTGCGCCAGTCACGCTGAAGCTCGCACGCTACGCTAAACCAGTTCATAAGCTGTGCGCCCCCGTGAGCCATACGCGTTAATGCTGCATCTGCCACTTGCTTATTAAACG
The DNA here is from genome assembly GCF_042787735.1 of Priestia sp. YIM B13490. NCBI lineage: Bacteria > Bacillati > Bacillota > Bacilli > Caryophanales > Bacillaceae > Priestia > Priestia sp. YIM B13490. The sequence goes on along the minus strand of NZ_JBHZOT010000001.1, from coordinate 418,769 downwards.
TTCCGGAAGCATCCGTCACAACAAACACTTCGTAGCCTGCTTTAATGGCAGAAAGTGCAGGAAAAGCAACGCAGACATCTGTCACTACACCGGCGATAATCAGCTGTTTTTTCCCGGTCGCTTTAATGGCTTTAACAAACTCTTCGTTGTCCCACGCGTTAATTTGTCCAGGACGAGCTATTTTTGGCGCATTAGGAAATAAGTCAACGAGTTCTTGCATGAGCGGGCCGTTGGGTCCATTTTCAAAGCTAGTTGTTAAAATAACCGGTAAATCAAAGAATTTAGCCGTATCACCAAGAGCTAATACGTTGTTTTTAAATTCATCAACACCATAGTCACGTACAAGGCCGGAAATAAGCCCCGTTTGGTGGTCAACTAAAAGCACGGCAGCATCATCTTTTGAAAGGCGAGAGTAAAGATCAGACATTTTATAATCCTCCTTAAATTAAGGCAAGTAAGGATACATGTACCTCTTCCATTCCTTACAAGCGGTCTATAATTTGAACGGTTTTTTGGATTTCATTTATGATCTGTTAGGTAAAACATGTACAGAAAGAAAAGCTATTTCTGAGGTGAAGGTTCGTGAGGTGTGTTCTCTCTCTTAATCTAGAACAGGAACAGGCGCTTGATCAATCCAATGAATGAACTGCTGTAGGTAGCGCTGAAGATAACGTTTTGTTGATTCATCGGTTAGTACTTTTTGTTGAGCATCAACTTTTTCATGAACTTGCGAAATCAGCATTTTTTGAAATGGTAAAACGTTGACTTGCATAGCTTCCAGTACTTCTCTCGTTTGCATTTGAGCAAAAGCCGTACCGAAGCCTCCTGGAGTTGCTCCAATTAGGCCAACTGGTTTTCTGTTTAAAACAGAAGAGGTCCGAGGTCTTGATGCCCAGTCCAAGGCATTTTTTAACACTCCGGGAATTCCTGAATTGTACTCTGGACTAACTATAATAACGCCGTCAACATCTTGAATCGCAGCTCTAAAGGATGCGACAGATTCTGGTGATCCGTCAGCTTCTAAATCTTCATTAAAAAAAGGCAGGCTGCTTATTTCAATCCAGCGATATTGAGCTGAGTCATCTAATGTAGTCAATGACTCAGCAATCATTCGGTTATACGAATTCTTTCGTAAGCTTCCACAAATAAGACCAATAGTTTTCGTCATCTATTCACCTCCTTACTTGGAATTAATTTCATATTACCACGGTGTTTCAAATATAGATATTAGTTTTATATATAGATAAATTAATTCCTTCTTTATACCTAATTCGGGATTGAACTAGCGTTTTACTATTACTAAAAGAATTCTTTTAGTAAAATTTAGTCTAATTCTCTCACTTCAAAAGGAATCAAAGCTCTTTCAATTTGATCTCGATGGGTTTCGTACTGTTCAGGCAGCATGAGTTTTTCTCCCATTGTTTCAAGTGACTCATCATGAGCAAAGCCTGGAGGATCTGTTGCAATTTCAAATAGAATTTCTCCGTGCTCCTTAAAATAAATCGCATTAAAGTAATTTCGATCTCGAACAGCCGTTACTCCGTATCCGCTGTCGGCTACGTATTTCTGCCATTCTAATTGATCTTCATCATCTTTTGCTCGCCATGCAATATGGTGAACCGTTCCAACGCCCATTTGCCCGCGTCCAATGGTTGTTAATTTTAAATCAATCACATTTCCGATGTCAGCTGATGATTGAAAACGTATAAAATCTCCTTCTTGCCCTACTTTTTGTAGACCCATTACGCTTTCTAATAACTGAGCTGTTTCATGAGGCTTAACAGATAATAACGTAGCCCCTCCAAATCCTTTAATAGCCACTTCAGGTTTAATTTCACCGACTTGCCACGTATTCTTTTCTCCTTCTTCTCTTTCCACAATCTCTAGATGTAAACCATGAGGGTCGTCAAACTCTAAATACTGTTCTCCAAATCGCTCCATCTTTGTAGCTGGAACCCCAAACTTAGCTAATCGCTGTTCCCAAAAGTCCATCGCACCTTTTGGCACCACATAGGAAGTTACGCCAACTTGCCCGTCACCTATTTTTCCTTGTCGTGCATTTGCCCACGGGAAGAATGTAATAATCGTTCCAGGTTTTCCCCCTTCATTCCCAAAGTAAAGATGATAAGTTCCTGGATCATCAAAGTTTACCGTTTGTTTGACCAAGCGTAATCCTAACACGCCCGCATAGAAATCAACATTTTCTTGAGGATGACCTACAATCGCTGTGATATGATGAATACCCGCTGTTTTTTTACTCATTACTACCATCTCCTTCGATACATTTTTCGTCATATGTTCCGTTATCCCTCTTAAAATTACAACTATTTATCATAAATATCTCGAATTCGAGATATTAGTCAAAAAATAAAAGCGTCTTTCTTATTCAACCCATTTTCTCTTTTAGAAAATAAAAGTATCTAGTGCATAATAACCTGGTCCTGCAATTGCTACACCGATTGCTACAACTAAAAGCGTAAGGTTATATTCATACCCATTTTGTGTTGCCCAGTATCCATTCGGACCGTGTACTTTCACAATCGCCATGACCATTGTTCCGGCAATCAAAAGCGCTCCTAGCGGTGTAAGAAGTCCTGCAGCAAATAATGCTCCGCCTACTAGCTCGGATAATCCAGCCATTAGCGCCATTCTAACACCTGGCTTCATTCCGATGGATTCAAACCAGCCGCCCGTTCCTTTTAAGCCGTGGCCGCCAAACCATCCAAATAATTTCTGAGTTCCATGTGCCATAAAAGATAATCCAATGACTAAACGTATTAACAATAAACCAATGCTCACCATTTTTTATTCCTCCTATTTTTTCATCACTTTAAAATCTTGAATTAAAATATCTTGAATTAAGGATAATTATAAAATCATATGGTTCCCCTGTCAACATAAATTTTTATATTTTTTTGTAGTTAGCTGAAACGCTTAACGACGTATTAAAAACATATTCATGATTTTATATGGATATGAGCACGGGAACGGAAAATATAAAAGCTAAATTGTATTATTTATTGAATAAAAAAAGAAGTCACCCCTTGGTAACTTCTTTTCCTCTTCTACTATGCATGTATCGTTCAATAACCAGATACTGCAGTTATCACCCCATTTATAAAAGGGATATCTACATCACTTGAATTAGTATCATTTTGTTCCTAATTTATCAATTAATTTAAGCGTATCATTATATAGACTTAATTGATGTCGGTGGGACTCTAATTCAGGTGGGATACGGATTTGTAAAGGAATTGAAGACAGATCCAGTAAATCCAAAGATGATTTGTTTATAGCGTGATTTTCTAAGTTTTGATTAGCTTGTTTTGTGACGTATTCTCCTAATACTTGTAGTTGAACAGCCCATTTTTGCCGATCAACTGTGGGTAGAGAATTCGTTTCGGACCAGTCATTAAATGTAGTGAGCACACCTGAAATATAGGTGTAGCCATGCTTCAGTTGAAAAAGGAATTGTTCGTTTTGTTTTAACTGCTGCTTTTTATTTCTGCCAAATGGGTTCAACCTTAAACTCTTCTCTGCTTTTTCGAATTCCTTTTCAACCTGATGAAGTTCCTGAAGCAGGTTAGTTGTATCATCTATTAAATTTTCGCCCTCAACGAATTCGCAGTTATTGTTTACCCAATAAGCCGCCTTTTTAAATAATTGTCCAAGGTCTATTCCAAATTGGGTCAAGGTTCTGCGAGCTTCTTTTACGTAATTTGGAGGAACAATTATGATATGGATTATAATAGCGACAAGAGCTCCTATGATCGTGTCTCTTATTCGATCAGAGACATAATAATTTGTTTTATGAACGAATACAAAAACTAATAAAATGGTAAGAGCAATTTGATGAATGATCGTCTTATGTAGCCTTAGTACAACAGGAAGCACCATTCCCATTGTTAATAATAATCCTATTGTCCACCCGTTTACTTCTAAATGTTTAATGATAAAAATCGTAGCAGCAATTCCAAAAAGAGTGCCGATAATTCGATAAAAAGCATACACAGCAGAATGCTGGATGGTTTCTTGAATAGAAAGAATCACGGTTAAAGGCGCCAAATAAGGATGTTTAGAGCCTAACATTTTTGCCAGTTCCCACGATACACCCGAAGCTATAGATATTTTGGCTATAAGTATTAATCCTTTTATTAGTTCGAGCTTTTGCTTTCCTTTATTTATATCCATAAAAACTCCTTTATTTAAAAAGTGCTCTTCTACACCTGTGTATATAAGCCAACTTACAGTCACTTCCTGCCGTTACTTACTATTGACTGGAGAACGTAACTTTATTACAAACAAAGCCGTTTTCATATATAAGAGTTGATTGGATAAGACCCTTCTCTTAAAACACATACTTGCTGTTTAGCTATCCTTCAACCCATCTATTTATCCCGCAATTTATGTACTACGCTTTCTATATGTTTCACCGCTTGGTATACACCATTTTCCGATTGAATGATGCTTTTTATTTGTTGAGCGTTTTCAATATACTCTTTATTTTCTACTTGTTCTAACGCCTGAACCAATTCGAATACCTGGAGATTTTTTTCTTGTAACGGCTTTAGTGAATACCCTTTTTTATAGAGGAGATTTGCCCAAAACGGTTGATCCACTGTAAACGGAATGATAATTTGTGGTACGCCACTCAGTAAAGCTTCAGACATTGTTCCAACACCTCCATGATGAATAATGCCTTTAGCACGTTTAAATAAAAGTCTATGGGATGCATCTTTAACGGCAAGTATATTCTCTTGTTGATTAAACTTCATACCGCTTGTTCCTGTTAACACTATTGCGCGATTGTCCGTCTCCCTTAATGCCTGAACTAACTTTTGTTTAAAAATTGACGGACTCTTTAAAGGCATAGAACTAAATGATACTACAATAGGCTTCTTTCCTTTTTCTAGAAAGTTTTCTATTTCATTGGGTAGCATCTCTTTCTCTACATCTAAAAAGAAAAACCCTGATAGAAATACAGAACCTTTCCAACTCTCTACTTCTTTGAAAAGAAAAGGACTAATCGGATAAAGTATAGAAATAGGTACACCGTTTACGTCATATGTGTAAAGTCCTGCTTTTCTCTTTGGAAATTTTAACGTTTTTTCTCTAAAATCGTTAATTTCTTTCATAAAAGGGTATTCACTGAATTTTATTAGCTTGTAGGATAATCTATTTAATGTAGAGCCAAAGCTTTTTTTCGACGATAAAGAGAAATTTGGGAACTCTGTAATTGGATACATAATTGGAACGGGCGGTAAGCAAATGCAAGGAATATGATAGTATAGAGCAATATCAACCGCACCAAGAGCTTTAGGATGATAAATGATTAAATCTGCTCCTTGGGAAGCCTGATAAAAATCATCCATACTTTTTCTGTAGGATGGAGCAATTTTTTCTTTTAAAAACTTCATTATCTTAAAAGGTGAAAACCTTTTACCATTAAGTATATCTCTTCCTTCCTCGCTCTCCATTATTGCCATCAAATCAGTAGAAGCGGGATGAAAAGAAACCCTATTTTCTTCAATAAAACGTTGAAACGTCGCACCTGTACAAATAACTACTTCATGCCCATTCTTAATCATTTCTCGAGCAAGTGCAATATAAGGCTGTATATCTCCTCTACTGCCTAACGTTAAAATTGCTACTTTCATAATTTTCACCCCCACAATAAATAATAACTTAATTTTTTTGTTTTGCTGCAACTATATTTTAGCTTATGTATGAATTTTTCTTATTTATTTAATTTTTGATTTCGTTAAGTTAAATGATAATGTCTTACGATTTGCGATAGTTCTTGCATTCACAATCAAGTAGCTTTAAAAGGTTTACGATTTATTTTTAAATCGGCATTTATATCTTTTGTTTGAGGGAAACTTTATATTACACATAATGTATGTAAGCTATGTTAAAGGTTGTTTCCTCACTAAAAGGAAACAACCTTTCTCTTCTTGCATGTTTGTAAGCACAAACTTACTTTTCTATGATTGAAGTTGTATTCAAATTGATATTATTTAGCATTATATAAGTAATTTATTACTTATTAATGATACCTTAGGAAAATATCATCTATAATAAACAAAGTTATAAGAATCGCGCATTATTGAAACAAAAATTAGTAAAGCCGTACATCTCTCCAGGTGAACAGAAACCTATCCCTAAAGAGAATATACCCTTACCAATACTTGGCACATGAAGCATAATTTTAGTTTTAAAGAGACAAAGGAGCATAAGAATGGTTACATATTGGATTATTTTATTAGCTATCGCTGTAGGTGTAGTATTTATCGCAGAAAAAATGAAACAACCTTATCCCACTTTTCTTGTAGTAATAGGATTAATCATTGGTTTGGTACCAATTCCTGCATTGGGAGAAATAAAAAGTTATGCAGCCAATGATACCGTGTTTCAAACGACCGTTATTTTTATCTTTTTATCAGCTTTGTTAGGGGATGCAGCACTTAAACTGCCTTTTGATGAACTAAAACGTAATAAGAAATCTATTTCTTTATTAGCTTTTTTAGGTACATTTCTTACCTTCTTACTAGTTGCTGCTTCTACTTATTTTTTCTTGCACCTTTCTTTGCAAGAAGCCTTAATTTTCGGTGCACTTATGGCAGCTACTGACCCTGTATCCGTTCTAAGTATTTTTAAGTCAATGGGCCTAAACAAGCGCCTCTCCATTGTGGTCGAAGGAGAAAGTTTAGCAAATGACGGAGTTGCTGTTGTACTATTTCAAATTGCTGTGGTAACTACTGCCTTGAGCTTAACAGGTACATTGAATGCGCTGCTTGAATTTCTGAAAGTTGTAAGTGGAGGCATATTGATTGGTGGAGTGTTTGGTTTATTAGCTTCTCGTATTACATCTAAGATTGATCATTATTTAGTGGAGACTGGATTATCGATGGTTCTATTTTATGGTACGTTTCAGCTAGCTGAACACTTTGATGTATCTGGGGTAATATCTGTGGTAGTAGGTGGCGTAATCTTAGGAACTTATGGACGAAACGTAGGTATGTCAGATCTAACACATGAAAAAGTGAATTCCTTTTGGGAAACGATTGCTTTTCTCTCTAATGCACTTATTTTCTTACTGGTAGGGTTAGAAGTGAGTCGTATTGATTTTTTAGACAAAGGATGGCTCATCGTTGGAAGTATTCTTATTGTCCTTGTAGCACGCTTTCTCGCTGTCTATATAAGCTTAGCTTTTGATAAATCCATTCCAACTTCATGGAAACCTATTATTTCATGGGGAGGGTTAAAAGGCTCTCTTTCAATTGCGCTTGTTTTAGGCATTACACCCGAATTTGAAGGGAAAAATCTGTTATTAGCCATGACATTTAGTAATGTAGTCTTTTCTCTTCTTGTTCAAGGAACAACACTAAAAAAATTAGTTTCATTTTTGAATGTAAAGTAAATGCCTATACTAAAAGAGAGTTGATGTTATTTTTGAAACTTTTCTTACACCCACTCGTAGATCCATAAGAAGCAACCTTACTCCTTTCTTAGTAGACATACAATAAATACGCGATAGAAAGCGTACAAGGAGGAATTAGATGGAATCAAAAATGAGTTGGTGTATTAAAAATCCTTCGTTTTATTTAGGAGCTGTTTTATTTCTGATCTTTGGTAGCCAATGCGTTATGGGATATATAAAAGAACATCAATTCTACGTTCTAGAGAGCATATTAAGTATCATAGGCGTTTTTATGATTGTTCTACCGTTGAAAAAGAAACTTGCTCATCATTCACCAAAAAGCACTTAGTTATATGGGAATGACCCCTGATTTCGAGACAAGGATCAAAACACCTTTTAAACAGCCAGTTTTCGGTATTGTACCGGTGACTGGTTATTTAGTTTTGTTTGAATACGGATATGGTGATAATAAATAATATAGCTTTCGACAGTTTGTTCTACGATGGCAGTCGTAGTACATGTTAACTCATCGAGGTAAAATGTTTCAGACTTCAGGCTGGAATGAAACGATTCAATTCAATTGCTTTTAATTTCACTTCTACTGGATAGCTCACTCTTGCCCCCATAGAAAAAACACCTCTAGGTTATTGTTAGGTACTACATACCTGTTTTTTAACTTAAAGGTGTTTTTTATTTGTCTCATTCATGGGGGCAGTCCCGAGCAGCTAAAGGGTTTTAAAAGCTATTTTATGTTTTGCTTTGACTAAAGGCTGGTTTAGCTGAATACTTCTGAAGACTCTAAGATAGCCATAACGCTTTGTACGGATTCGATTGAACGTTTTAGTCCTTCATTTTCCTTTTCCGTTAAAGGAAGTTCAATGATATGTTCAATTCCATCTCCTCCTAGGATTGTGGGTACACCTAGGTAAAGGTTATTACAGCCATATTCCCCTTCTAGATAAGCTACAGAAGGGAGAATTCGCTTCTTATCCTTTAGGATTGCTTCTGCCATTTGAACCATAGAAGCAGCAGGAGCATAATAGGCACTTCCATTTCCAAGCAGGTTAACGATTTCTCCTCCACCTTTGCGGGTTCGCTCTACAATCGCTTCTATACGTTCAGGTGAAATGATTTTATCAAGTGGAATTCCTCCGGCATACGAATAACGAACTAATGGTACCATATCATCTCCGTGGCCCCCTAAAACAAATCCTGATACATCTTCAACAGAGATATTTAATTCTTGAGCCACAAATGTATTAAAGCGGGCTGTATCTAATACACCAGATTGGCCTATTACTCTATTCTTAGGGAACCCCGTAGTCTTATAACAAACGTATGTCATTGCATCAACTGGATTACTCAATACAATAATATAACTGTTTGGTGCATGCTTTTTTACATTTTCCGATACTTCTTTCATAATCTTTGCGTTTGTTGAGACTAGGTCATCACGGCTCATTCCCGGTTTTCTTGGAAGTCCTGCAGTAATTAATACTAAATCTGCATCCTGAATGTCCTCATAGCTAGATGTTCCCTTAATATTAGCGTCAAATCCTTGGACTGGGCTTGCCTCTAACATATCAAGTGCTTTTCCTTTAGTCGGGTTAGTCTGGGAAGGAATATCAACTAATACTACGTCTCCAAGTTCTTTTTGTGCCATCATTAATGCTGCTGTGGCTCCTGTAAATCCCGCTCCAATTACAGCTATTTTTTTACGCTTAAATGCCATGATTTGTCCCCCGTTCTCCGTCGTTTATATGTATGTTATTCTACTTTTTGATCTTCTTCTACAGCAGCAGAATCTGCTTTTGCTTTATATTGAATACTGGATTTTGTTTTAGCAGCAGATGATTTTTTAGTCGCTTTATTGTCTTTAGGTGTCTCCTTTGACTGCGATTCTTTATTTTCATCTTTTAATAGGCTATTTCCAACCTCTTCATCAGGATGAGGAATTACATGCGCTGACACTAATTCTCCAACGCGAGCCGCTTCTTCTTTTCCCATATCTACAGCTGCTTGTACTGCACTAACATCACCTTCAACTAACACTGTTACAAGGGCTGCATCCACTTTTTCTTGCTTCACTAAGCGGACATCAGCTGATTTTAACATCGCATCCGCTGCGACGATTGAACCTATTAAGCCTCTTGTTTCAATCATGCCAAGAGCTTTAGCCATTCTCTCCACCTCTTTCTATATCAACAGAATCTATAATCCCGATAATAATTGCATCAATGGGTAATGGAGTGTCGGATGCCATATGTGCTGCGGCACTTCCTTGAGTAACCATTACCTTATCACCAATCCCGGCTCCAATACGATCAACTGCAATAAAAGAAGAGTCGTTATTCGATTTATTTAAAAGTTCAGGTTGAACAACTAAAAACTTTAAACCGCGTAAATTATCTTCTTTTCTTGTTGCCCAGACGTTGCCAATTACTGTCCCTATTTTCATAAAACATCCGCTCCCTCTACGTCTATCACGCAAATTTCTTTTCCTAATCCTCTTGCTGTATCGCGCGCTAAAGGAGTGATAATCGTTTTAGGTGAAACAGTAATTTTTTCTTCTTCTACTAATTTCACATGTCTTTGGGTTAGCACTCGTTCTGTAAATGATACAGAATGTCTGTTTAAGCCTGATTGCAAAAATCTCTCAAATGATTGGATTTTCACTCCAAAGCTTTCTAATGTATTTTTATAAGCGATTAAATGTGCTGCATATTTATTGTTTACTGTTTTTTTTTGATTACTGGATAGCAAAACGTTTCCTAAAGTTACAGAAGGAATGAGTGAAACAGAAATTCCTTCTAGCAAAGCCTCAGCTAAAAGATAACTTTCTAGTGTATCTGTCATACCAAGAGCCCCTTTTACTAGCAGGTCCTGCTTTGCTTCTGCAAATAAAATACCTTGTATATCTTTTGGAAGGTTTTCTTTTTGGTCATCGCTGTAAACCAGTGTCCAGCTTGGTTCTAACTTTTTGATTTGAATTGGATCAATTTCCGCCGACTCTTTCACGATCAGCAGCTTTGGCTTTACGTTTAGGTGTTGCTTGTCTGATTTATCTAATCGTTTTAAAACTTCTACTACAATTTGTTCAATCAGAGCATGATTGTTCATAAAGCTTCCTCGTATAGAGAAAGAATCCCTGTAGCTCCAGTAGAAATTAGCCCAGCATTCGCTTCATCTGTATCAATATGCATTTCAAGCTTAAACTTTGGCGAAACTCGAATTAATACACGTTCGAGCGTAGTAGGCCTTTCTCCTTGAGCAGTAATGCGAACACACTGACCATTTTTTACACCATAAGCTTCAGCATCATCCGGCGTCATATGAATATGAGCTCGTGCAATGATTAAGCCTTCTTTCTTGTAGATGCTACCCTTTGGTCCAACTAATGTAATCGCTTCTGAATTCTTTATATCTCCAGACTCACGTAGTGGAGGAACAGAACCAAGTTTAATTGAATCTGTTTTACTGACCTCCACTTGAGTTATACTCCTTGCTGGACCAAGGACTCGCACCTTTTCGATGCTTCCTTTAGGTCCCACAATGGTAACTGTTTCATTAGCTGCAAATTGCCCAGGCTGAGACAGGTCTGATTTTTTTGTTAGCTCATACCCTGCTCCAAAAAGAGCTTCTACATCTTCTATACTTAAGTGACAGTGTCTAGCAGATACAGCCATTGGGACTGTATTGCTTTGCTTGGTTGTTTGACTTAGCTGCTGAACAACCTCTGCTACAATCGATTGAATGGCCTGCTTATTCATGCGCTATGCTCCTAACTTTTTAAGCTTATAGTTCACTATCAATTTTTGGTAAAATACTTTCTAATTCATTGTGTGGGCGTGGGATAACGTGAACGGAAATAAGTTCTCCAACGCGCTGTGCAGCTGCTGCACCAGAATCTGTCGCTGCTTTTACCGCGCCTACGTCACCGCGTACTAAAACCGTTACAATCCCTCCACCTACGTGAACTTTACCAACTAAATGTACGTTTGCTGCTTTTACCATTGCGTCTGCTGCCTCTACTGATGCTACTAATCCTTTTGTTTCAATCATTCCTAATGCTGTTAGTTCTCTTGCCATTTTTAATTCCCCCTAATTAGTTTGTTTGATATTTTTGAAGTGCTTGATTAACCATTTCAGCAATTGCTGCCGAATCAATTGGTCCCTGTGGTTTTAAATGATTCATAACTTCGTTGACAATTTCCTGTACGTCTTGATGATCTTTTGTATCTGACGAAGCAGAGGTAAAAGATACGGATGGTTTCGGAATTGTCACCTCTTTTGTACCATAAGCCATTCGCTTAATATTTAATAAATGTCGAGCGGTCACATTGTCTGATGTAATGTTACCTCCGAACGAACCGCATCCTAATGTAAAGGAAGGCTTAAGTCCAGTGGTACCACCCACAGCTCCAACTGACGAGAGTGTGTTAACCATAAGTCTTGAGACGGGCATTTCAAGAGCAAACGTTTTAGCTACAGCATCATCGTTTGTATGAAGCGATAAACTATGACCTCTTCCTCCAAGGTTTAATAAGCTCAAACATAATTCCCTTGCTTGTTCGTCGTTCTTAGCTGTATACAATGGGAAGATAGGTGCTAGCTTTTCAATCGAAAATGGTACATCCTTAGCCACCTTTGTTTCTTCAGCAACTAAGATGCGTGTATCAGAAGGTACTGTAATACCTGCCATTTCAGCAATTTTCACAGCACTTTGACCAACAATATTTGGATTAAGCTTCTTTGGAATCGGTGAAATCACTTTTTCCATCTTGGCTTTCTCTTCTGAATTTAAAAAGTAGGCTCCATTATTCTTTAATTCTCTAATAGCCATTTGTTGAATATTAAGATCGACAACAATTGCTTGCTCGGTTGCACAGATCGTGCCGTTGTCGAACGTTTTGCTATCGACAATCATTTTTACTGCTTGGTCAACCTTCGCAGTCTTTTCAATATATACAGGTACATTTCCTGGACCTACACCATAAGCTGGTTTCCCAGAACTATACGCTGCGCGAACGAGACCACTTCCACCTGTTGCTAGAATTAAGTTCACATCTTTATGCTTCATTAATTCATTGGTTGCTGCCATAGAAGGATTAGAAATCCAACCAATAATCCCTTCCGGAGCTCCTGCTTCAACTGCTGCACGGGAACAAATTTTAAGTGCTTCTACTGTACAGTTCATTGCCCGAGGATGAGGGCTGACCACTAGAGCATTTCTAGTTTTTAAACTAATTAATGTCTTGAAGATAGCCGTTGAAGTTGGGTTAGTTGTAGGAATAATTCCAGCAACAACTCCAAAAGGAGAGGCGACTTCTATCACTTTATTCGCTCTATCTTCGTGAACAATACCTACTGTTTTTTCATTTTTAATTGATTCATAAACAGCTCTAGATCCTACCTCATTTTTGATTTTCTTATGTTCTACAACACCCATTCGCGTTTCTTCCACTGCCATTTTCGCTAATTCCAATGCTTTAGAATAGGCTGCTTCGGCAACTCGTTCAACAATGCGATCTACTTGTTCTTGTGAAAAATTCAAGTATACCTGCTGTGCGGCTTTTGCCTTTTCCACTGCATCTCGCATCTCTTGTAAAGATTGAAGATCTTGATCAAACTGCATATCCAACAACTCCTTTCTACTGTCTATAAGCTTTTTAATAATGAACTGGATTTCTTGCAATGTCTAAAATAGCCTGGCGAAACGCATCAGCAGCTGCTTGACAGGCTGATTGAGATCCTGTTAAAAACCCACCGCCAAAATTTGTTTCAGAAGGAGGGCCAAAAAATTTCACAAGTTCTACATCAGCTGCTTTAAGTGCTACATCAAGTCCATACATAGCCTCTAGTGGAGGGGCAATTAAATAAGCTAGCGGTTCGCCAATATCGATTCCTGCTTCTTTAGAAAGATAAGAACCTGTTCTTGCCACCACATGTGCATACAGCGCGTGATTTTTCTCTTCATCTAACGCTTCAAAATAGGCATCTGATTTTGTCACTTGTAAAACAGCCTCAATACCAGCTTTAACTTCATCTGGACTTGGACCTGCTAATACCCCAATCATTTCACCTGATATCGGACCTGACGCATGGGCAGCGCCAGCATAAAAGGAACGGGCATAAGCTACCTCAACGTCTGCTCTTTTAGTGGCTTCATCTAAAGCTGTATAGCCTACGTCATCAATACTTGATGTAAACATGGCTAAACTTCTATGGTAAGGCTGCAAGTTAAACTGTTGAACTAAGGCGTCATCCACATTTGGAATCACACGAACAGCTAAAATGTCAGCATGGATACGTGTTAAAGCCACTCTTATTCACCTCTATTGTTCTTTTTGAACAAGCGATACTCCGCTAGCTTCATATGTTAAAATTTTTTGAACCAATGTACCGAGATAAGCACCCGCTTCAACTGGAGGAATGCCGCCTTTATGAATATTGGAAACCACCATTCTCTCAGCTTCGATCATTCCTTTTTTCGGTTCATAGCATAAATAGGCACTTAAAGATTCTGCGCTTATAAGTCCCGGGCGTTCTCCAATCAAAAGTACCACCACTTTTGGCGTCAGAAGTTCACCAATGTCGTCCATTACAGCAACTCGACCTTTTTCTATGTAAAACGGAACGCCGACATCTAAACCTGCGCTTTTTAAGGACTGTTGAAGAGATAGGTAAACATCTTCGACATTTTCTTCAATGGCCTTGGAGCTTAAACCATCAGAAACAATAATTTGAACAGTTGGTGATTTGGTACATCTCTCTTGAATGCACTTTTTTGCTTCGTCTGATAGCTTTCGTCCATAATCCGGCCGGCGAATGTATACTTCTTTATCCGTTACCTGAGTATTTACTTTAAATAAGTTCAGCCGTTTTAAAAGGTCGTCGTTCACATTGCCATACACAGCGTCAACGGCTGCTGCATGGTCATAGCGGAATTTCAGCCATGTTTCTGTTCGCGGACGTAAACCTGCTCTGCCAATCCCTATTCGGGCAGGTGTTTTTTGAATCAATGTATCTAATTCTTCTTGATTCACTGGGTTTTTAATACCCGGCACCTGCTGCTTTGGTTCAATGTTCTCTTCCTGCTGAATAGGCATTTTACTTTCAGGCAGAGATGCCGAATTATCTTCTTGAATATTCGGAAATTTAATTAATTCCTTTGCCGACTCTTCTTCTACCACTTCAGCTAGAGGCCCATTAGTTACCTTCGTATTGGCATTGGATGTGTGAGCCCAAAAAGCTACGCTGCTTTGACGTTCGTCAGTAGGAGAATTTTGTTCGAAACTAGATTGTTTTTCTAGCTTTTCAACAATGGATCGTGTAATTTTTTCAATCAATTCAGGATTCATCCTCTTTATCACCTACCTTGTAAAAATACTTGGATCTCCTGCATATTTACTTAATTTCCCTTGTTCAAAAATCCCCATTTTCTCAAGCCATTCTGCAAATAAAGGAGAAGGCTGTTTCCCCATCGTTTGCCTTAAAGTCGCTACATCGTGGTAGCTCATTGATTGGTAGTTAAGCATACAATCATCACCCATTGGTGTTGCGATAATAAAATTAACACCTGCAGCTGTTAGCAATACACCCAGATCTTCAATATCATTTTGATCTGCTTTGATATGATTGGTGTAACAAATATCTACACCCATCGGAATTCCATGCATCTTTGCCATAAAATGATCTTCTAAGCCTGCGCGAATAACTTGTTTGTTGTTATATAAGTACTCAGGTCCAATAAAACCGACCACGGTATTTACAATGTAAGGGTCGTAATGACGTGCAAACCCATAGTTACGCGACTCTAACGTTAGCTGATCCATTCCAAAATGCGCTTCAGCTGATAGCTCAGAACCTTGTCCTGTTTCAAAATATAAGCGTTGAGGCCCTGTTCCTGTTCCGTGACTTTTTGCTAATTGATTTGCCTCTTCTAGTAAGGCAGCGCTGATTCCAAATGAACGGTTAGCGGCTTCTGTTCCAGCAATACTTTGGAAAATCATATCCGCTGGTGCTCCTTGTTCAATGGCTTTCATCTGAGTCGTAACATGAGCCAAGACACAGTTTTGAGAGGGAATCTCCCAATCGTTCATAAAACTTTTTGTAGCGTGCAGCAGCCTTTTTACACTTTCAACTGAGTCATCTACAGGATTAATACCAATAACCGCGTCTCCAATTCCGTAAGACAGCCCTTCTTTTAAAGAAGCAATCATTCCTTCTACATTGTCTGTAGGGTGATTAGGCTGCAGTCTAGAAGCTAAGACTCCTTTTTGGCCAATAGTAATGTTGCATTTTGTTAAAATTTCAACCTTATTTGCGGCGTGAACTAAATCGAGGTTTGACATTAATTTTGCTACTGCAGCAATAATTTCACTATTTAACCCTCGACTAATCCTCTTTAAATCCTCACCCGTTGTTTCATCACTTAAGATATACTCTCTAAGCTCTGCTATGGACCAATTTTTCATTGCTTGATAGATAGGTTCATTTACTTGACTCTCAATAATTTGAGATACTTCGTCTTCTTCAGGTGAAATCATTGGATTTTCGCGAATATCAGCAAGTGTTAATTCGCTAAGCACCTCTTTTGCAGCAATTCTTTCTTGAACGGTTTCTGCAGCTAAACCTGCCAGCCGGTCACCAGACTTTTCTTCATTTGCCTTAGCGAACAGATCTTTTAAATCAGAAAATTGATAAACAGCACCTAAATAATGTGTATGTAACTTCACCAGTGAAGCCCCCTTTCTTATGAGTGGAACGTAAGGGTTTTGACTACTACCGGTACTACCCTTGTTTGTAGCAGCTGACCAATATCTAAGTAATCACCGTGTTCCACCTTAATTTGATCAATACAAATAATGCTTTGCGACAAATCTTGAGCAACAAGCGTTTGGCCCAATACCTTGGCATGATCGCTCTCAAGAACAATAATGAGCGGCTGATCTCTTTTGTTTTTTTGTTTCACCGCTTCTAGCAGACCTTTTGCTAATTGTTGAATATCTCGAAATCCTACGTACGGAAGCCCAGATAAGTACAAGGCAAAATTTTGTCCCTCCTGCTGCGGGTCATGTATCTCAATTGCATCTTTTACAGCATCCTTTAGGTGATGAACACTTTTTTGAAACCCATCCTTAAAAGAAATTTGATAAACAGGTACATTTCGTACAGGTAAATCTTTGGTTTCTACTTGAATCGTGGCTCCACTGATTTCAGTCGTTTGTGTACCAGCACCAAGAACGGTTGCGCGAACGGTTTCATCAGGCTGAATCCATGACCATCTCTTTAAACTCTGATTACCCCTTAAAGAGTCGGCAAGCAGCATTCCTATGTCGTGGTAAGGAGCTTGTTCAAAATCTTTAGACTCATATTGATAGAGGCACTCACTGATTCCACCAGAAAACATAATGACATCAATTTCTTCTTTCCAATTCGGTTCATGACCTAAAAGCAGTACCTTGTCTTCTGCTGTCATGGTACGTGTTAGCATTCTACTAATCACATCGGCCATATAATTTGTTATATTCTTTATCTCTTCTTCCACCAGTACGTCACCTTTTACAAGAGTACTATTCCACTCTCTTAATAGGTTTCTAACAGGTGGCGAAATACTGCTGATTTTATCTTCCGAAAACTCTATCAGCCTGCCTCCTATATGCAGTGTGCAGGTTCCACACAGCCTTCCCATTCGATAAACTGCTACATTAGCTGTTCCCCCGCCAATATCTACATTGGCAATAGTTTTGCTCATTTTTTTAGAATATTGATAAGCTCCTGATCCTTTTGCTGCAATAATTCCTTCTAAATCAGGACCCGCAGTTGCAACTAAAAACTCCCCCGCATGATTTGATAGATGGTGAATCATTTCCTCGGCATTTTGCTTAGTTGCTGTTTCACCTGTAATAATCACGGCACCTGTTTTAATATCTTCAGAACCAACGTTTGCTTTATCATACTCATTTCTAACAAGCTTCTCTATTGCTTCAATATCGATTGTTGTTGATGTGAGAAGTGGTGTTCGATAAATCGGGCTGCGATGAATAATTTCTTTATCAATAATCTCAATACGCGGCAAGTGTGTTCCTCCTGCCATATTCATCAGAGAAAATTGGCTTAACACAATTTTGGTTGTGCTTGTTCCTATATCAATTCCTGCGCTGATAATCTCCTCTTTTAGCGGTTCGTATTGTTTCATATCCCTCCACCTCATCAACCTTCAATCAGCAAAAGGTTTTATTCATTACTGATTGCTAATTAGTCGTGTTTTAGTCAAATAAAAAAGGCACCTCATACGAACTATCTCCTGAAAGATAGCTGTATAAGGCGCCTTTGCCCGTGATTTTTTTGTATATTTAGAATATAACTGATTTTTTACATAATGTAAAGGTTTTCATTAAAAAATAATATATTTCGATTTCCAGTTATCAGTATACTGTTTCATCTCTTGTAAAGACTGACACTGTACCAAAGCTCGAACCTCTTCAAGCCCTTCTTTATTGCGGGAAGAAGTGACAACAATAGGTCCATTTACAACTACTTGCCTTGCTTTTTTAATAGCTAAGCTCACATCAGCATCTTTTGCATCACTTTTTGTAATGACCCCAATAGCTAACTTATTGATGCCTGTACTAAAATTAGGTGGAAAGACTGTCTTTTTCTTTGTGGCGTCCTGCAAATATAACACATGTGTAACTTCAAGAGCGGTTGCCATAATATTTTTATAAAAAAAAGGATTTTCAACATATTCTCCAGGTGTATCAACGATCCAATCATAATAGATTAATGCTTGGGTTTTAACTGCTTCGACCGGCTTTCCAAGCAGAGCATTTGTTAATGTCGATTTGCCTGCACCAATTGAACCAATAAGCATGGCTCTGTTTTTTTTATGCATAACTCTCCCCTCCCTACTATACAATTAAGATTTTGTAATAATTGAAGGTGTGTAACCTAATGTTTCGGAGAGAAAACGATTGATTTCTCTCATTGCCATGTCTACTTCTGAAACGCTCCCCACAATAACAAGACTTCCTGTAAAACGATCTAAAAAACCTAATTGAACATGTGCAGCTTTTGTAGCCAAATCACCTGCAATGATAACCGTCTCACTTGGAGTTAATGTTAGAATGCCTAGAGCTCCTTCTTGCTGTATACCCAATTTTTCAAACATATCCGGATCTGGATTTGCAATTAAATGGCTTAATGTAATTTGTTTTCCCGGCACAAACTCTTGAATAAAACGCTTTTTTTCTTCACTCATAAAAAATTACCTCTCCCTTATCGTACAAATTCTATACAATGCTTACATCACTTGTGTCTTACTGCTTTTTTCTTCTACCTTTTCATTTTCTTCAGCTGCTGAACTTAAGTACTCGTCTTTTCCAATAATGCCTGCTTCGCGATCCTTCTTTTCTAGCTCCAAGGCTTTTGGAACAGATAGCCAATATGCTAAACCAATGCCTATTACACCTGCAGAGAACTTCCCGATAATAACTGGAAGAATTAATGTCGGCTGGAAATTGGCTGTAAAAGACAAATGATCTCCTAATAAGAATGCCGAGCAAACCGCAAACGAAATATTAATAACTTTGTCTTTTGGAGGCATACTGCGAATAAGCTTAAACATCGCTAAAATATTAGCAATTGTAGCTAAAATACCTGCACTTCCTTCTTTACTTAGTCCGAGTTTTTTCCCTACAGCTTCAAGCGGCTTTCCTGCATATTTTTGAAGCAAATAAACCATTGGAAATGCACCAGCAAGCATGATGCCAATATAACCTGCTGTTTCTAGCGCACGGAATTGATCCGTTTTATCAGCCATGATCGGATGAAATCCCCAGCTTCCAAATAAATGAGAGAATAGGCCCGTAAAAATTTCAACAATGGAGAAAACAAGAACTAGCTTAATTCCGGCATCCATAATACGCCCAAACCACATAAATCCTTTAATCATTAAATCTGGCAAGAAATATAGTCCTACCGCTAATAGCACAACAAATAATAAAAGTGGAGATAAGTTCAAAATAATTTTCAAATAACTTATCGTAAATTCGTATGTTGAATCACTTGTAGTTGAAATAATTTTACGCACATCAGAGTTGGTTACCATAATTAAAACACTTGAAATAAAAGCCCCAATTGGGATCGTTAACACACCTGACATGACGCCGAGCGCCATATATTTGTGGTCGCGTTTATCAAGCATGGCCAGTCCTACTGGAATTGAGAATACAATGGTTGCTCCGGCCATAAATCCTACTATCATGGCCATGACCCATCCTTCATACGACTCTTTTAATACGTGTGCTAATTGATATCCTCCCATATCCGTTGCTAAGATAGAGGTTGCAGCGATAGCAGGATCTGCCCCAATAGCTGAGAAAAAAGGACCGCATACCGTACTAATAAACCACGAAAGATATGGAGTTGCAGCCATGATACCAGCTGCTGGTATAAAAATGTACCCAATAGAATGCAAGCCCTCCATAAATTGCTTTCCTAACCCTTCATCACTGTTTCTAATCGCAGCAATAGCCCCACACACTGCACAAGTCATGATAATATAAATCACGATTTTCCCAATGATAACCACACCCAATTCCCCCTATATGATAATTTTTATTTAAATAGATAATAGTTTAACTATTTCTATCTATTTAAAGCGTATGAAGTAACCTGTTAAGAGCTTTGCTACTAGAGAAAGTTTAAAATTGTTCCCTTAAAAAAGACAAAAAGGTGCCAGGTGGTTTTTTATCACTTAAAACCACTAAGCACCTTTGCTCAAACTATTTACTTGTACAGTGAGGTTAAGTTCCATATTTCTCAATGATGTGTTTTGCTAACTTCTCTAGTGTAACCTGCTTTTTCATGCTAATCGTCCGCATTTTTTTGAAAGCACGATCTTCTGTTAAATTATATTTATCCATTAAAATTCCTTTTGCTTTTTCAACAATTTTTCGTTTCTTCAGTTCATTATTCATTTCCTGAACTTTTTGCTCATACATTTTTGCATTTTCTGCTTGCTGTAGAGCGATTTCAACTGCTGGAATTAAATTTGATTCAGCTATCGGTTTTACTAAATAGCCTACTATATTCGCTTTTTTTGCTTTATCAATAAACTCCCTCTGGCTGTATGCTGTCAACAGCAGAATAGGAATATTATATTTATTTGAAATAATTTCACTTGCTTTCAGTCCATTTAACTTAGGCATTTTTATATCCATAATAATCAGATCTGGCTTTAGTGCAAAAGCTAATTCAACCGCTTTTTCTCCATCTCCAGCTTCTCCTACTATTTCATAACCATTATCAGAGAGCATCATTGATAAATCTAGTCGTACAATTGACTCATCTTCAACAATCATAATTCGTTTAGTCACGGTGTCCGCCTCTTTCTAATGGGAACCTAGCTGATGCCATGGTGCCATTTGCAGTTCTCTCAATCGAAAATTGACCAGATAAATCGTGAGTGACCATCATGGTAACTATATCTAATCCTAAAGATGGTTTGGCTTCTTTTGAGTACCCAATACCATTATCTTTAATTGTAACCTCTATCTCGCAGTTATTCTGTTGAAAAGAAACGTGAACCTTACCTTCTTCTCTTCCCTTAAACGCGTGTTTCATACAGTTTTGAATGAGCTCATTAATAATTAATGCTATGGAGACAGCTTTATCCGACTCTGTAAAAAGCTGAGTGCCCGAATATTCAATTGAAATATTTTTATTTTCATCCGTAGAGCTATACACTAGCATATTACCAATTTTCTCAATCAAACTAAGAATATCTACATTGTCTACACTAGAGTTGGAAAGAATAATCTCGTACACAGAAGCGATACTTAAAATCCGGTTAAGACTCTCGACAAAATGAGCCTTGCTTTCTTCAGGAAGGCCCCTTCTCATCTGAAGCCTTAATAAACTCGCAATAGTCTGTAAATTATTTTTGACGCGATGATGAATTTCTTGAATCATAACTGATTTGACAACAAGTTCTCTTTCTCGCTCTCTAAGTTCAGTCATATCTCGAAATGTAATAAAAGCGCCATTCGTTGGATTTTCTTGTTTTAAACTAACTTTTTTGACTTGAAATACCTTATTTAAGATGGTCACTTCATGCATAAACAACTTTTCTGGATGATAAAATAACTCTTCTAAACAAGGAAAATATTCGATGATTTGATTGCCTGTCTTACATTCTGAGGAACAGACTTCAGAAACCAAATTAAAAGCAGCAGAATTAAAATATAGAATGTTTAAATTAGGATCAATAAAGAAAAGTGCCTCTCCAATAAACTCTGGAATAAGCGAAGCATTTTCTGTCATCTCCATTAAAATTTCGCTTAACGTATCATTTGTATTTGATAACGTTTTCATTTTTTCTTGACGTTCAACTACTTCACTGATATCTTTCTCCATAATCAATGTAGCAATTACACGATTATTAAATCCTTTAATAGGAACCACACTTTGTTCTACCGTTTTTCCTTCTTGTGTTAAGGCACGATTTAAAGACATCGGTTTTCCATTTCGCAGCGTGTAAAATACTGCTGGTTCAAACGCTTCGTACACAAATTTCCCTGCGACTGGACGTTCATAAACTGACGGTGCAGTTTCTGGTGCAGCTTCTGCCACTACAACTGCATGCTGTCCTTCTTTTGTTAAACAATCGATAAACACACTTGCTCGGTTTAAATCAGCAATAAGCGGCAAATTTTTAGCAACTTCATCAATCTTTTGAATATCGACTTCTGCTAGATTTGTATGAAGCCTGCATAAAGAATTTAAGGATAAGGTATGAGTCATATGTAAACTCCTAGCTGCTTTTAAACATTTAAGCATTAAAATATTAGAATATAATAAGTATTATATTTTTCTGAACTTTCTTTGTCAATGATCCATTTTGATGCAAAAATATTTACTTTACGAAGGAAATCTTATTTCTTCTATGTCTTATCCCCCCTTTTTCTAAAGGTAAAAGTGGGCGATCGTGGTCTATCTCCCAGTTGAATTCGCATAGATATAGTCCCTGGGCTTTAAAGCTTTTTACGTAAAAATTAGTATTCTGTTACTTTGTTAGTAATAGCTTATATAGTGAGTTTTGGATTTCAAAAAAAGATAAAATCAACTACGGAGCTGCTTAATAAAAAGAAATACTTAATAATATCAAGTAGCAAAGGGGCGTTTTAATACGATGTCAGTGTCCATAGGAATATGGATTGCTATGTTTGTTGCCATATTTGGGGGCACACTCCGGATATAGGTTAGATAAGAAAAGGAAAAAAGCAGAGAAAAAAAAGAGATCATACAGCACGATAGCAAACTGTATGATCTCTTTTTTCAGCCTTTTTTACATCTATTTAGACGAATAAGGTTTTATTTTTACACGCGGGTAGGCACTTTGCAAAGCTACATCATAGTTTAACTCTTACCTCCGTACCGTCAGTAGCTTTGACATCTACTAGTATCATTCCCTTATGTTTCTTCAGTTCCTTAACAATAGGCTTTAGCATGCTTTTATCTATTATCGGAAAAGTGAAATTCAGCCCTTTTCTTTTAAAATGTTCTTTTGTCCATTTATCCGCATGCTTCTGTATAAATTTTGAAAAAGCAACGCTAATAGCAATGTTTAAAAGAGCATATGGAACTGGAATGCTAAATCGAACATCTTTTGTTTTCACTTTTACATGAATCATAAGCAAACCATTATTCAATGATGACTGAAACGGTATCTCCGTTCGCCGATTTAATATCAACAATTTGGCCATCTAACTCGTTTTCGATTGCTTCAACAATCAGGTTTATATCTATATCTTTTACATATTTTTCTGATTGAGGAATACTTGCTGCGATGCTGTGTCCCGCCATTAATACCAGCTTGACAAGCTTGATCGGCAAATTAACCTTTACATTATCGTTTTCAGTTGACACAACTCGAATTTTCAACATTTTATCTAGATACGCATTCGGTTTCTTCAAAAGCTTATTTCCTGTTTCTTCTTTTTCCTTTAATACTTGTATCAGTTCTGATCCCTTTTCTGCATCAATTTTGCCTTCTTGAACCATTGTTAACACTTTTGTAATTTCCTCTTTCACAAAAATCCCCCCTATTCTTCTTTTAAGAGCTTGATGGCTTCTTCTGCTGTAATTTCACCATTTTCTAGCATAGACACAACTTTCTTCTCGTCTACTTCATTTTTCTTCTTTTCTAGATATCCAAGAGATGAAATGATGTCAGTAAGCTTGCCTCGGACGGTTGGATACGAAACTCCCAGTTCCTTTTCCACTTCTTTGATATTTCCTCTGCATGTTAAAAACACTTCTACAAAATGAAGCTGATCACTTGATAAGGATGCCAGCTTAGATAATTCAAACTCATTTTCAATCGTCGTGTGACAATGTCTGCACTGCAGCTTTGTGATTTTTAACGTTTCACTGCAGACAGGACAATTTGTAAGTACTTTATAAGCCATAATCAAATCCCCTTCTTTTAGTTAATTTGATTATATAACAAATATTCAATATTAAAAACGATAAAATTAAATAATTTTAATAAATAAATTAAAAATATAAATTCTTATTTAAATAATATTAATATTTTTTAACCTACACATAAAATCAAATAAAAAAAAGAAGGGTAAAAACCTTCTCTTAAAATACATAATTGCTTTTCAGCTATCATTCAATTGATCTATTTACCCTGCAATCTGAGCTCTAGTAAAAGTCCCATTTATATTTCCTTCTACAATGATGCTATGCCCCGCAAACATATCTCCATCAGAGAAGTAAAAATCAAAGTCTCCTTCTGAATAAACGGATATAGTATCTAAACTCATAAAATCCATAAACATGTCTTTTGTAATTTCCTCTATTTCATCCTCTTCCTGCAGCCAATCATTTGCTAAATCTGTCAGTTCCGCTGCGGCGTACATTCTAATTTTTTGGCTCCCTTTATCCTGCTCCTCAAAAAGTGTATGTGCTGTCTTCAGCGCAGATTTCATCATACTTTCATCTTCATGCCAATCAAAATACAGCTCGCACTGTTCATTCGCCCAAGAAAGGTTTCTTTCAAAAACTTTAATACCTTTTTCAAGTGTAAACTTGCCAAGCTTTTCATCATGATAATAAATTGGCTTCACTGATTCTTTTACTATCGTTTCTAGCTCTTCGTCTTCATACTCTGTTTCCAGAATGTTAACAAGCATCATTGAATCCGTTCCCCTACGTACTTGTAGCTTTATAACCGTGTTACTTTGCAGTAAGTCCATTGCTTTTTCTATTTCTTCCTCGTTAACTAACCACCTAAGCGGTACCTCTTCTTTTTTTACAGCTTCATTTTCATCTAAACTTTTCCATGCAATTAAATCAATTGATGCTGTCCATAAAGTCTCTCCATGGGACATTCCAGCACCAATTCCTACTGAACCTGTAACCGCTGCTATGTCAATTACTTCTTCTGAGAATCCTTTTTTAAATTTCTTTTTTTCACTGAATTTACTCATTTAATGTACATTCCCCTCTTTAACTGCTTTTGAAAAATTCTCCCTAAATATATAGTTGCAAACTGATATGTCGTTCTCTACTTTTATTTTTTATAGCGGTCCACCTTCAAAACCAATAGGCCATCCGCTCCTGTTAAATTTTACTTTATATTGAAATACATTGGGGTAATCCCCATAAACAAAAACTAAAGAAAATCCTGTAAGAATATGTCCGTCAAAATTTAAAAGCCGCCCAAAACTTACAGAGGACAGATAATAGACACTAGATTTTTGTGTAGAAATGAACTGCTTTAAATACTCGAATGACCTTTTAAGATAGATATGTAATTGTTTTAATATACAATCCGCCATTTCAACAAATTCCTCATATGGCTTTTCACTATTTCCCTCTACCGTAACTTCAACTTCTTGCCATTCTCCTATATCCGTACTCCAAAACCATTGCCTTGTAACCGGGACTTCCGATTCGTATCCACTAATATTCCATTTTTCCGCTATATTTTCATCCAGTGCTTTAGATAGAAGAAGCTTTTGATACCCCTTTTGCTTGAAGTTAGAGATTGTGTAATTTTGTTCAAAAAACTCAAACTGACTCATTTATTCACCTCTTCCTTCTATGTTTTTACTACTATGTAGATATATGTTTTGACTTCCTACGTTTAATTTTAGTATTACACAAAGCAGACATCAATTGGATTACTTATTCTTCTTTAATAAAAAGACTTTTCCCAATTACTGTTACTATAGTAAATTACCCCTTTTAATATGAATACACAGGTTCCAAGTTTATCTAACACCTTTTTGTAATTTCCGTTTATTTGAATTAGTTAAATAAAAATGCACTGCTTATTTAACTTATATTGATAATTTTTTCATGTTTCGTTGCAAACATATAAAAGGGGAATATATGATTTCACGTAAGTCGTTAAATTAACTAAATTTTTTCCCCTTTTCAAATAAATACTGCACTCCATATAACAAATATGCTTTGTAATGAAGGTAGATAAAAAATTGAAAATGACTTAATCGGTTTAGACTTACAATTTTCAACCTTTTAAGAACATCAATGAAGTAAAAAGCAAAGATTCCATCAACTACAATATTCAGTAATAAAAACTTCTTAAAGTTTCCATACGAAGATTTAAGCAGCCACATTGAAAGTGGCATATAAGGTCCAATACTAAAAGGAAGTTCATCTTTTATAAACGAATCTTTTTTATCATAAAATCTCCACCACTTCCTCTGATGCCCATACAAATGATTAATAATTTCAAAGATAATAATAAAAATCCCTGCTAACGAATAACGTCTCATGCTGCGTTTTCCTATAAATAACAACGATAACCACGGAATCGCTATTATAGATAGGTTAAATCCTAAGTGTTTTCTTGATATCATAAATGAACTCACCTCAATGTACTTTATCTAGTTCTTCTTATAGTGTCCGCCTATTACAAAAAAAAACACAGACCATCCAATGGTCTGTGTTTTTTATTAATGTGCTTTTTGTTCCACATTGACTCTCTTGATAAAGAACGAGATAACCAATCCAACAATGGAAACAATGATCGCAAAGACGAACGCATGCTGAACACCGTTGGTGAAGGCAAGAACCTGGTTTAATGGATCCATTTTATTTGATACCGTCTCAAGGAAGCTTCTTGAACCCGATGACAGAATGGAAATTCCAACCGCTGTTCCAATTGCGCCAGAAACCTGCTGTAAGGTGTTCATAATCGCCGTTCCATGCGGATACAGCTCAGGTGGAAGCTGGTTTAATCCATTTGTTTGAGCTGGCATCATAATCATCGAAATGGCGATCATAAGCGCAATGTGCAGAGCAACGATAAATCCTGTTGATGTTTCTAGCGTTACGGTTGAGAAACCATACATGGTGCCGGCTACAATCACAAGTCCAGGGATAACTAACCATTTAGGGCCAAAACGGTCAAATAACCCGCCCATAACCGGTGAAAGAATTCCGTTAATCACTCCTCCAGGAAGAAGCATTAGGCCAGCAGCAAAGGTTGATAAAGCTAGTGATGTTTGTAAGTATAGGGGTAAAATCATCATCGCAGACAATAGTACCATCATACAAACTAGAATTAGCAGAAGACCGATTGTAAACATCGGATACTTAAAGGCTTTAAGATCTAACATTGGCTCTTCCATCTTCGTTTGACGAATAGAAAACGCAACTAACGCAATAGTTCCAATCACAAGAGTTAGAATAACCTGTAGACTTCCCCAGCCCCCGCCTTCTCCGGCGCTGCTAAATCCAAACACGATTCCGCCAAAACCGATTGTTGAAAGAACAACAGAAATCATATCGATTTTTGGCTTCGTTGGTGTGGTAACGTTCTGCATAAAGAAAGCTCCAAACACTAAGGCAACAAATAACAACGGAAGTGAAATCCAGAAAATCCAGTGCCATGTTAATGTTTTTAAGATTAAGCCTGATACAGTTGGTCCAACAGCCGGCGCAAACATAATAACAAGACCGATAATCCCCATTGATTTTCCACGTTTATGCGGCGGGATAATAACAAGAATCGTGTTAAACATAAGCGGTAAAAGTAAAGCAGTTCCAACGGCCTGCACGACACGGGCAATCATGAGTACCCCAAATGTTGGTGCAATAGCCGCAATAAATGTTCCAATGATGGAGCAAATTAGAGATGCTATAAAAAGCTGTCTGGTCGTAAACCGCTGAAGAATAAAACCTGAAATAGGCACCAAAATTCCTAACGTTAACAGATACCCTGTTGTCAGCCACTGTGCGGTTGTTTCGTGAATGCCAAAGCCAGAAATTAGCTCTTTTAACGCCATATTTAAAGCTGTTTCACTAAATAAACCGATAAATCCAGCAATAAGAAACGACGTTATAATCGGCAGCACTTTGATATTAGAGCTTTCGGCTACTGCTTGTTGATTACTCATATTAAATTGTCTTCCTCTCTTGTACATACTCTTTTTGGTGAACATTTTTCTATCTCAATGATAGGTTGATTAGCAGACAAACAATGCATATTGATATAAAGATTAGGGATAAGTTTAAGGCATTATGTTGACTAAGCTTTTTCTTTCTCTTCTCTTTTGACCGAAGTGCTTTTTGTCTTCTAAATTCGTTTCTTTCCACAGATACCTCTCCATTTCATTTCTAAATCAACTTTAGAAACCTTCCTATGTAAACTAATTTTCACTCATAATATGGAATTTTTAATAAGTAAGTTAAAACGAAATAGAACTATAAAATGAATTTCACTCTACATAACAGGAATATTGTAACACAGCTATAAGTACTGTTTCTATCTAAAATATACTAAATAACAATAGCTATATACCTAACTTAGTGCCCTGTGACAATTAAAATTTGTTTCTGTTATATGATTTTTGTTCCGTTTGCCCTAACAAAACACAACTAACTTTTTAATCATCAGTCAAAAGAAATAGTATCAGAAATGAAGTAATAGTAAAAATTGATACTATGGAGGTGTTTTCTTATGAAAAAGTATGAAGTAACATTTCATCTAATTAACGGTGAAATAAGTCATTTAGTTGAAGCTAAATCACTTATTCGTGCAAAGAACTACATACAGTATAGGTTTGAAGATAAAAGTAAAATATTGGATTTATCAAATGAGTTGGTCATTGTTAAAAGAAACGTCCAATACTTTACAGTAGTTGAAAAAGAATAATTAGCTATGTAAAAGGACGTTATCTACAAAAGTAATGTCCTTTTCTATCCATACAATATCTTATAGGGTAGTCTCTTTTTTCCTATTCTAGTTCTAGTCACTAAAATTTTTCTCCGACTTGAAGCCAAAATAGATTTTGCGCCCTCTAAGCGTACCTTTAATTTAGTCTACTAATTTTTCTTTTTTGGATAAAATTCATTATTTCATACTTTTTAGATAAAGTAAGAAACAAGCTAAATACATGCATTTAATGTGCAGACAAACGCTCTCTGAGGAAATTGTTTTTTGAGACAAACAACTCGAATTCACATACTAAATTCATCTAAACAAAAGGCTCCATCAAATTTTAATATTGATATTAAGCGTAAAAACAGAACTCCCTATTTTATGAAAGCTCTGTTTTGTTTATTCACTATTATGTATATTTTCTGCGTCACAACGTAATTTATAAAAATCCTGAACTAATGTATTTTCTTCTAAAATGAATTCTTTCATTTTACGTAAAATTCTTTTCCCTACACGGCGGTCCAACACACACAATATTTTTATTAACAACATATCTGCAAAGCGTACATGTAGAAATTAAAAGAGCAAACTCACTGCCATGCGAGTTTGCTCTTTCAATTCTTCACTCAAATTGCTCGAGTTTAACTTATTGTCCTATATCCTTCATCCTTTTAAGAGCTTTTCTATATTCTTGATCTCTCATATGCAGCATTTTATCAGCAGAAGGTTTAGGCTGACCAAATTTTTTTAAAGCTTCTCTATACTCGCTGTCACCAATGACTTGAGTTGAAACAGCCTCTTTAAGTGAACGTTCAACAACGGGAGTAGCTTTTTTATTGGGAAGCTCTTCCGTACTCAGCTTTTCTTTATGTGTTTCTTTGTCATGCGGCTTATGAGCCAGCTTGTGGCCTTTACCTGTTAGGAACATCAAAAACGAAAGAACTAATACTACAATGCTCAATACACACGAAAACGTAGAAAATGTATGATACGTAATGATTTCAGATTTTACATGTAGAGATTGAGTGAAATTTTCTTTACTAGCCACCTGGCTCTCTGCGCTTACTGTTGCAAGGTGATCTTTATACACCTTTGCAAAGACGATACTGCTGATTACAGGGATGACCGCAGATACTGTAACTCTTATAAATTGAACCGTGACCATCCGAGGGACTAAACTTGGTAGCGGTCCGCCTAAAGCAGCACCCATAAGACCTGCAGCAACTGTGAACCCTACTCCTGCGATTAAAGCGGTAAAGCTGCTAACAAAGAGGAAAGCAGAAACATGACCGTCTACATACATCCACTGTATGTTCACTCCCATAATAATGACCGCTCCTATAATCCCTAATACGCCCGGTCCAACTTTATCGTATAATACGGCACTTAATATGGCGGCAATTACTATTCCAGCAAAAAGCCCGATATAGATCAATGAAGTGTCTCCTTTATCAAAACTAGATCCGCTTTTAAGCATTCCTTGTAGAGATAAAAGAGTTAAACTCATGCTAATATTGCCTATAACAGCGATCAGGATAGCAAGAGTTGGTTTTCGAGAAGCCACTAATCTAAAGGGAATTAAAGGATTTTTAATATGCCATTCTGCTGCAAATAAAAAGCATAGAAAAATGATGCTTCCCACTATGCCTATCCAAACATAGGTAGATGCCCATCCTGATTTTTGGAGATTAAGTAATGTAAACGTAATAAACGCAGTAACCATAAACATTAATGCTGCACCGATGATGTCAAACGGTTCATGATGTTTGTGCTGTTGCTTGGCGTGATCATTTGTTAAAAATTTGTAGCTGAAGCATATTCCCAGTAAGGAAAGGATGGCTGCTATATAGAATAACCATCTCCAGTGTCCGTAGCTGTTCACTAACATTCCGAGAAAAATGCCCACAACGCTAGATCCATAAAATCCGCCGATAAGAATCAGTAATGCCAAGTTCCGCTTCTGAATCGGAAAAGAAAGAACCAGCATTGGAATCATCATCATAAGTGCTAAACCCGTTCCTGTTCCTTGTAAAAAACGACCAATGCCCATTCCTAAGAAGCTGTTAGAAGCAATACTTACAATAGCTCCTATAAGAAATAAACACATCGAAAGAACATACGTCCTTCTCTCCCCTAGCTTATGTCGAAGGATAGGTCCAAACGGAATACAAAATGCAAAGCTTATAACCCCTATTAAAACCGGTGTTATCGAAATATAAGATTGATCGTTAAACGTTTGTTGGAGAATTTCACGTATAGAATTTAATGACGTGTTTAACATTAAACCAGGACCAATAGCTAAAACTGCCAGTAAGGAAATCCCCCAGTGTTTTTCTATTTTCATACTACAATTCCTTTCTGCCTTTCATGATTGTAAAAAACTAAAAATGAGGCATTCATGTTTCTTCTAACCATCACAGTAGCTAGGGTAAAGAAGAAAAATGTTTATCCGCATTTGAACAAACTAAAAAATAAAGCTTCAGTAAGGAAGCTTTATCTTATTTTCTAAACCTGCCACTCGAATTGGCCCTGAAAGTGTTAAGCTGGTTAATTTTTCAGCCATAAATGCAGGGCTGAATTTCATATCACTTTCTAACCAAGAACAAATGACACCTATATGAGCTGATGTGATATAACTAATCAGAATATCTTCAGGGATATCAAGTCCATCCTCTGCTTCTCCAATCGAAGAGATTAGCTCTCCATACACTCTTTTCTTTACAATTTCCGTCATATGACTTCTAAATTGAGGTAATCCTCGATCACTTAGCATAACTTTAAAATAATCGGCATGGTCATAGATGAATTCAAAAAGCTTTAAGAAAGAAACAGATTCATCGTTTTCTTCTACTGCTGCGGAATCCTCATTATTTTGTTTAGGCTTTACTTTCTCTATTAGCTCTTCTAGAACTTCATTCATACTCTGCATGAGAAAGTCTTGCTTATCTTGATAATGCAAATAAAATGTTCCCCGCGTTAATTCCGCTTTTTCCGTAATTTCTTGAATCGTAATGGACGTGACGTCTTTCTCTTTAAGAAGTTCGACTAAAGCGTCTCTTAAGTATTTATTTGTTCTTTTTATCCTAGGATCTACTTTTGTTTTTTTAGACATCGTTCGTCTCCTTGTATAACTATTATTGAGTCTCAGGCACATGATTATGACTTGTATAGGTGCAGCCATTTAGACCTTTTCTGGTGATTAACTATTTAAACTGTCCTGTATCATCAACATACATTCTGCACACGATGTAAACTAATGAACATTATGTATATTAAGTCTCACAAAATATAATCAATCTGTCAATATCAAAAACTGACTAAGAACGAATCATTTGGTTATTAGATATGGATGGCGCGAACGTAAGAGCGAAATCTTTTGTAATGAAAGAAAAAAGAACTGAAAGATATAACTGGCGATGTAAAAAGTGCTGGGTTTTTATAGGAGGGATTTGAACTATTGAAGCAGCTTTTGCATAGCAAACTAATCAAATACGCACTGCATTTCCTTTATTTCAATAATTAACCCTTCTCAAGAAAGGTCTCCCCTCTATAGTAGACCTTTCTTTTTTATATGCCTATAAATAAAGCTTACAGAAATATAAAATAAGAATGGGTTTAGGTCCTACGAAATGTTTTAGCTTATCTTAAAGATAAGAAATTCTTCTTAATGAGCATTGGTTGGCTTCTTGCTGCAATTTGGGAGCATAATAACTCAATTTTTTGATAAAATAACAAGTCTCAGGAAAATGATGTATCAAAAATCTTAACGTTTCCTTATTTAAAAGCTTGTTCTCCTTGTATTTTTCGGTCATAGCATAAACAAACTGGCTCATTTCAATAGTTGTTTTCCCCACTTCTAAAGCAAATTCTGTTTGTCTTGCAAAACCTGGCTGCTTAAATCGCAAATACCCCTTTAAATGATGATTTTGTACAATGAAAGCCTGAAACTTTCCGATATATGAATCTGCTTGTTTAGATATCATAATCTCAATCGGATCAAGCAGGTTTTTAAACAAAACGGCATGTCCAAGCTGATCTTCCAGCCATAAATCCATTAATTTGACTAAGCTAAGAGGAACCGGCTCCTTTCCTTTTACTAGATAAGATAAAAATCTTAAATATTCCTGATTTTCACTTAACGTACCATTAAGATAGGTTGGAGATAAGTTTAGATTCACTGCGTTTTCAATTCGAAGAGCCTGAAGAGACCCTTCAAAATCAAAATACCCTTTGGTAATTGACCAGGCCTTTCTCGAGAATTCTATTAATGCAGGATCGTTGTGCATAACATCGGGGGATAAATAGTTCAGTTGTTTTAGCAAGTCATCAAACAAATGAATATATTGCTTAGCTGTTCGGACGTATTCGACTTCCTTCACCGATAAGTGATCTCGTACAAAATAAGCATGGTCCTGAATTATTTCTAACCAAAATAAATGTTCCTCCCATAATGAAATCATTACTAGCTCTCCCTTCGGTTTCCTTACTACTACATGTTTATTAGAAGCTTTAGAAGAAATGAACCAAAGTAATAAAAAACAGGATCTCTTATTTCATCACATAAACACTCATGAAAAAGGGAATATATATACATATCCATATTTTTGAAAAGGGAGTATATCATTTGAAGAAAAAAGATAAATTGCTAATCATTTTGATGACGATTTTACCTTGGCTTAGTATTCCGTTTATTGGTAAAAAAACGCTAAAAAGATTCCTTCCAGGGAGTCTTTTTATGAGTTTGTATCTTATTGCCGAAGGCAGGTTTGCAGAGAAGAAAAAATGGTGGTGGTTTCCGTACTCAATCAAGCCGAATGTTCTAGCAGAATTACCGTTAATATTTGGCCCCTTTTTAGTTGGAGCTTTGTGGATATTAAAATATACTTACGGAAAGTTCAACTTATATCTTTTAGTAAATATACTTATTGATTCTTTTTTTACTTACTTCGGACTAAAATGGTTAAAAAAAATAGGATACGTCTCTTTAGCCCGGCTGACTAGATTTCAATTATCCATTGTTTTTTTAATAAAAACGTTTGTGCTGTATGGGTTTCAGATTGTTTATGAAAAATGTTGCCACCTATCAAAGAATTCGTCTTTATAAATTTTGCAGTCTAAGATAAAAAACAAAATAAAATGTCTATAAATGGGAGTATATTAAAGAAAAACATTAATGAAATAGATACTGATTGATAAGTGGAATTATGATTTTTTAGATACTATGTAGTTACCTCAGGAAGCTAATGAATCCTATGTCTTAAGGCTTAAAAAGAGTGAAAATAAGGTTAAGTAAAAAAAGAAGTCACCTTTTGGTAACTTCTTTTTTTACTATGCATATGTGATTAAAACAAATAACATATAATTGTTTTATTTTTCACTATCTTCCTCGGCAGGTTTTCGTTTATGTTTCTCACTAATAATTTTTTTGTTCAGTATCCTTACCTTACCCATCATCAGCAGCCTCATATCTTTTACAATATATTTTGCCAATTCTTCATCAGAGATATCATCACCCTCAATATCGAGACGAAATTCCTGCCCTTGTATTCCACCGCCATTAGTAAAATCGACTTCAAAGTCAAAAATGACTCTTTTATCCATGTCTAATCCACCTTACTTTATTTTAATTACCTAATATATATTCGGTTTAAGAAAACAAATTCCCGATCTAACTATCTAAGGAAGCATATTGTCTGATAGGTCCTGGTAAAAGAAATTTCAAGTTCTAGAATGTTATTTAAAAAGGACAATGGGTTGAATAAGCTCCGCTCTATTAACTCATCTTAACAGTGTAACTATATATTGAAGGGAGATTTAAAAATGAGTCAGAAACGCGATAAAGGCAATAGTCAAAAAGGCAAATCAACTAGCAATACGGTAGATCCAGTAATCGCAGCAGAAGACGTGGAAAAAGCAATCTTTCCAACTAATAAGCCTCCGGGCAACGCAAAACCTTAAAAGAAAATTAGAGCTGTATTATTAGCTGCCTGTTTGGCAGCTTTTTTCATTAAGAAAAGATGTTAATTAATAAATACGAGTAGTGGACAAAATATTGATTCTTTACGTTTTATTTAAGTACCGAAGTAAGTTACATGTGTACTCATAAGATCAAAAAAATGAACTGTAGGAAGCTATGTGGAGACAATTATCTAGTATCTCTTCTTTAAATTATTTTATCTTGACACTATTCTAAAGGCGTGATTAGATATAATTGTTAACTTTATATTAATAAAAGTTAACATATATTTATTTTCGGTGGTGAAAGTGCATTGTATTGGGAAGAAGATATTAAGAGAGAACTTGCCTATTTAGATGAGATTTTTCAAAAACGGCACCTTGTTACTACAGAATTTGCTGAAGAACCATGGCTTACAGTCAATGGACATAGGATGTTGAACCTTGCCTCTAATAACTATTTAGGCTACGCAGGAGATAAGGGGCTGAAGAAAACAATGAGTGATGCTGTGATGACATATGGAATAGGAGCAACAGCTTCACGCTTAATAGTAGGAAATCACTCTCTTTACGAGAAAGCAGAAAGAGCACTTGTTAATTGGAAAAAAGCTGAGGCAGGACTTATTATCAATAGTGGTTATAATGCAAACCTAGGAATCATCTCAGCCTTGGTTCCGCGTAATGGCTTCATCTTCAGCGATAAGTTAAATCATGCAAGTATCATTGATGGGGCCCTACTGAGCCGTGCAAAACTTCAGCGCTATCGCCATAACGATATGAACCACCTAGAAAATTTATTAAAAAAAGTTCCCTTGGAGTCACGGAAGTTAATTGTAACAGATACTGTTTTCAGCATGGATGGTGATTTCGCCAAGCTCAAGGAGCTTGTTAAATTAAAAGAGCAGTATAACGCCCTACTAATGGTTGATGAGGCTCATGCAAGCGGTATATACGGAAGAAATGGTGAAGGATATGCGCATTTTCTCAATCTGCAAGATAAAATTGATATTCAAATGGGAACGTTTAGTAAAGCGCTAGGGTCATTTGGAGCTTATGTTACCGGAAAACAGTGGCTCATAGATTATTTAAAAAATAGAATGCGAGGATTCATTTATTCAACTGCTCTTCCCCCTGCTATACTCGGTGCAATAACGGCTGCAATTGAAAAGGTGCAACAAGACACAGAGCGTCGCGCACTTCTTCAACAACATGCACTATTTTTCAGGAAGGCCCTTACATACGAAGGATTTAACACATGCAAGAGTCAATCTCAAATCATTCCAATTTTGACGGGAGAAAACAAAATAACAATGCAGTTTGCAGAGCGTTTACAGAAAGAAGGAATTGCTGCTATTGCAGTTAGGCCTCCTACTGTTCCTGAAAATAAAGCAAGAATTCGTTTTACTGTAACAGCTGATCATACTCGAGAAGATTTAAATTGGGCCATAAAGAGAATTTCTCTAATTGGAAAAGAAATGAGTGTGATTCAATGAAACAAGCCACTATTATAATATTTCCCGGATGGGGAATGGAAAAAGCAGCGTTTCATCCAATCATAAAACCATTGTCTACTATATGTAACGTTTTGTGTACAGACTGGAGAGGTGTAAAAGAACTAAGTGACTTTAGAGAACGAGCAATCCAATTGCTTACTTCTACTCAAGGTACTGTTTATTTAATGGGTTGGTCATTAGGTTCCCTTGTAACGCTTGAACTTGCAAGTTTATACCCTAACAAGATAGAAGGACTCATATTAATTGGCGGAACTAGTCGCTTTACAAACGACATGCATAATACATTTGGATGGGAACAGCGCATCGTGGAACGTATGAAAAAACAAGTACAGTGTAATAAAGAAAAAACCCTTACTGCATTTTATAACGCTATGTTCACTAAATCTGAAAAAGAAGAAGAATTTCATCATCAATTTATGGAAGTTGCTCAGCGTGATTATCAAGGAGACAGTATGTACTCCCTCCTTACAGGGCTGGATTATTTACTTCAAAAAGATGTTAGAATGCAACTAAATCAAATTCAAACTCCTTGTTTGTTGATCCATGGAAGAGATGATCAAATATGTTTACCTGAGTCTTCTTCTTTCATAGCTGAAAGAATTGGTGGAAAAGCGCAGCTGTGCATTCTAGAAAAAGCTGGTCATATTCCTTTTTTTACGAAGCCTCAGCAATGTACGCAACTTATAGAAAAATTTCTCGAAAAGGAGCTCATTTATGATTAATAAGCAACTTTTAAAGAAAAGGTTCAATAATCATGCTAAAACTTATGATGCTTATGCCGATGTACAAAAAAGCATGGCAAACCAGTTAATAGATCAGCTTCCCACTAATTTCTTTAACCAGAAAATAGCTATTCTTGAAGTTGGCTGCGGCACGGGTTATTTAACACAATTATTGTGCGAACAATTTCCTAAGGCTGCTATTACAGCAGTTGATTTGTCATCAGGAATGATTGAGTTAGCAAAGAAAAAAGTAATGGAAGATCGAGTTTCATTCATATGCGGAGATATCGAGGAGGTAAGTATAGAAAGACGTTATGACCTTATTATTTCGAATGCAACATTTCAGTGGTTTAATAGTCTTCATACGACAATAAAAAAATTGTATAAACAACTTAAGCCTACAGGCAGCCTGCTATTTTCAACCTTTGGTAATCGTACATTTGAAGAGCTTCATTCATGCTACAGTCATGCGAAACAAAAGCTTGGTCTTTTCAGTAACAGTTCACCTGGCCAATCGTTTTTTTCTCTTGAAGAGTTGTCTCAAATTTGTGAACGAGCATTAATTCCATTGAGAGAGCATCCATTTAAACTATCAAAAATGGAGAAACTAGAGGTTCAATACTTTCCGACGGTTCAGGCATTTTTTACATCAATAAAAAAAATTGGAGCAAGTAATAGTAACGAGGAAAGCTACTGTCAGCGCCCTTCGTTTTTTCGTCAGTTAATCAATTTATATGAAAATAATCATCGTGACGAAAATGGCGTAAAAGCAACCTATCATTGCTTAATGTTTAATATTACAAAAACGAACCAATAGCTAATCCTGACCTGGTTACTCTCTAGAAGTGATGGATTGCCGCCAGTAAAAAAGGGTACTCTTCTATTTAGAAAAGTACCCTTAAATAATCAATTAGATTTAATTAACTTACTGTTTTTTAGAAACTAACTCAATAATATTTGTTATACCTTGCTCATTGTACCCTGTTTTTAATAACTGTATTTGAATATGTTCAGATAAATTTGTAAAAATGATTGGTGTAACAAGTGATTTAGCATTTTCTTTAATGTAGTTTAGGTCTATTTTTAAAAGCGGGGTTCCTTGTGTAACCTTTTCTCCCTCTTTAATTAGACATGTAAACCCTTTCCCATTCAAGTTCACTGTTTCTAACCCTACGTGAATTAATAACTCTAGACCTTGATCTGTTTTTAGACCTATGGCATGTTTTGTAGGAAAGATGCTAACAACCTCCCCATTTATAGGAGAAACAAGAGTATTATTAGTTGGTTCGATGGCAAAACCATCTCCCATCATCTTTGAAGAAAAAACGGCATCAGGGACTTCTTCTAGAGGCATAATATATCCATCAAACGGAAGTTTGAATGCGCTTCCTAAAGTTGTGTAGTTCATTTCTTTTTTCTCACCTGTTGCAGCAACTTCAGTCTTTGTCTTCGCTTCAGGTACTTCTTTGTTATTAGAGCCTTCTGTAATAGCCTCTTTTGGTATGCCAAAGAAATATGTGCAGATGAATCCTCCAGCATATCCTGCAAGTAAGCCGATGATATATTTCAGCCATAAACCGTGAGCAATTAATGGAATTAAAGCTAGACCGGATGGACCGATAGCAATGGAACCAACATTTCCGAACATTCCAATTACAGCTCCTCCAATTCCTCCACCGATACAAGCAGTAATGAAGGGGCGTCCTAATGGAAGAATAACTCCGTAAATAAGTGGTTCTCCAATACCTAATATTCCGACAGGAAGAGCCCCTTTAATAATGGTAACAAGTGATTTATTTTTACGACAACGAACCCAAAGTGCTAAAGTTGCACCTATTTGTCCAGCACCAGACATTGCAAGAATCGGAAGCAAGATGGTCATACCAGCTGTGTTAATCATTTCAATATGAATAGGGATTAATACTTGATGCAGACCTAGCATTACCAATGGTAAAAATGCCACTCCTAGTACAAAACCTGCAAAAACCCCTCCACGTTCAAGTGTCCAATCTATTCCACCAATTAAATTACTAGAAATTAGACCTGCAAAAGGCATAATAAAGAAAATCGTTAGCAATCCGACAATTAGAAGAGCAATTGTAGGTGTAACAATAATATCGATTGCATCGGGAATAAATCTACGTAAGAATTTTTCTAAAAATGAGAGTAACCATACAGCAATCAAAACTCCGATAACCCCACCTTGTCCAGCAGTTAGAGGCTGGTCAGTAAAGATATTCATAATAGGAAACTCTTCTGTAACTCCCGTTAAAAGGGTAATACCTCCGATAACCCCACCTAGGGCCGGGGTAGCCCCAAACTCTTTTGCTGCGTTAATACCTACATAAATAACTAAATAGCTGAAGATTGCATTTTTAATTACATTAAGAATCGTAACGTATTGTTGCCAAGTGTCTCTATCAAGATCTCCTGCAGTTATGCTATTTGCTAAAATAGAGGCAATACCAGCTATTAAACCTGCACCTACGAATGCTGGGATTAGAGGTATGAAAATGCTTCCAACTTTTCGTAAAAAATTTTTGAATGGCGTATTGTTTTTCTTTTTTAGCTCAGACTTCATATCTGCACCTTTTGAAGTCAAATCTTCAGATGAAGGAGCTGCAGAATCTTCTTGAAGTACAATACCAAATTGTTCAGCAACTTTAGTAACTACTCCTGGTCCTAGAATAATTTGATACGTATCATCATCGACAACCCCTACCACTCCTTTCACTTGTTTTATACTCGCTTCATCAATTTTATTATGATTCACTGGGGTGACTCGGAGTCTTGTCATACAGTGTGTATAATTCGCTATATTAGAACTTCCTCCAAGAGCTTGAAGCAGTTCTTTAGCTGTTTGATGATGTTTACTCATAGTTGTTCCCATCTCCCTTATATTTTCGCTACTTAATTCACGATTGCTTGACGGATAAATCCTTGTGTTTGTTCTAAACGATGTAAAGATTCCTCATATGAAAGTCCTGTTAAAATCATGACTATAGCAACCTTAGAATTACAATTTGCTTTTGCTAAGTACTCTTCTGCCGTATCATACGTGCATGAAGTTGCTTCCATCACAATTCGTTTTGCGCGCTCTACGAGCTTTTCATTCGTCAGCTGAACGTCTACCATTAGATTTCCATACACTTTTCCGATACCTACCATAGAAGCTGTCGAAAGCATGTTACAAACCAATTTTTGTGCTGTTCCAGCTTTCAAGCGAGTAGAACCTGTTAATACTTCAGGACCATTTACTACTTCAATTGCAATGTTTGCTACTTTTCCAATATCAGAACCTTTATTGCAACTAACTGCTACTGTTTGAGCTTCAATTGAGTTAGCATATTCTAATGCTCCAATGACATAAGGTGTACGCCCACTTGCTGCGATCCCCACAACAATGTCCATCTTAGTAAGGTGAATGTTTTGTAAGTCTTCCATGCCTAACTCTTTACTATCTTCTGCCCCTTCTACTGCTTTGATAAAGGCTTTTTCCCCGCCAGCAATTAAGCCTATTACTTCATCTGGGTTTGTACCAAATGTAGGTGGACACTCAACAGCATCTAGCAAGCCGATGCGGCCACTGGTTCCTGCTCCTATATAAATAAGACGACCACCTTGTTTTTTAGCTTTTATAATAGCTTCTACAGCTTTCGCAATAGAAGGAAGTTCTTTTTTTATCGCACTCGCAACTTTTTCATCTTCTTCATTCATGGTTGTAAGAAAATCAAAAATGGACATTTCATCCAGATTCATTGTTTTTTCATTACGAGTCTCAGTAGTTAAATGTTCAAGCATTTCTTATCATCCTATCTTGGTTTTTGTTTGAAATCGTTCTCAAATACAGAATAACGTTTTTGAAATTCAATTTCAACAATTATTTTAAAATGTTAAAATTAAATTTCAAAAAAAAAAAAAAACTATAGTAATATGTGACTTTAAACAAACATCATATGACTAAATCTTAGTAAATAAGACAACTCTCGCCGTATAAAGATCAAGCATTTCTTATACCAATACTGACTCCTTGCCTACTGCAGTAAGGATTCTTTTTTACATACGTTCCTAAATAGGCCATTATGGTAACTAAAGATGTATACGATACACCTTTTAATAAACAGAAAAACTACTGACCTTAATCAGTAGTTTTTCTGTTTATTAAAAGGTAGCCAAATAATGCTTCATCTATATTGAGTAGTTTATCCAAAAATCATATGATAAGTAATTTTATTATTAGTATATATGCATTAATACTGGCTATTTAATCAAACCTAATTTTGCTGCTACGCTATAACCTGATGAGTTAAATTTAAATCGATTACGAAGTTCAATAAGGTTCGGACCAAAGCTTGACTCTAGGATCTCTCGATGTTTTTTCATCATTTCATAGATATACAAGTCGTGAATGATAACTTCTGTAATTGGCATAACTAATCCCGGATGCATCGTCCAGGCAGCACGGCTATCCTTACCAAGTGATAATATACCTGCAACTACTTCTCGATCATCAGCACTTAGAACAATCCATCGTCCGCCATATTCATTGGTTATTTCTTCGCTTGCATCATGCTGATGAACCTGCGCAAAGTCAAATACTAAATCTCCATAGGATACAATTAAAATTTCTACGCCTCTTTTGGCTGCTACTTGTAATTCTTCTTTTAGTTCCTGGGCATCTTCTGCCCATATTTCCAATAGAATACGCCCTGTAGCTTCTTTTATAGCTTCCTTTGTACGATTTAGTATAGGCTCATAACCTGTAATGTTCCAGATGTTTTCTCTGTTTAAAGATACATAAGAATAATTTTCGAGAGCTTCTTCAGCTACTTCAAACGAGGATTCAGCTTTACGTTTTTTCAAGTTGATTAATTCATTAGGAGGTAACGGTGTATATAGAGCGGGATTTTCATGACTGATCATGACTTCTCCTCGATCCACTAGTCCTCCTAATACTTCATAAATTTTAGATCTTGGCACTCCAGAATTTAACGAAATAGCATACCCTGAAAGAGGAGATTTTTCTAGTAAAGCTAAATATGCTTTTGCCTCATATTCAGTAAAATTTACATCTTTCAAAATTTTTATTATATCTAGTGTCATGATTGGTCCTCCTTGATAATACCCGGATAAAGTCAATAATTTTAAATTAAGTATACCATTAGTACCCTTGACAGTTTGGGTTAAAAATTATAATTTAATTCTAGTTGCTACAAAAGTAGCTACTATATAGTTTTTAATCCTACTTGGAGGTGTAATAATGGATACAATGATAGCGAAACAACAAGAAAGCTTAAAAATAAGAAAGGTTAGAAGTGGAAATGGTTTATACATAAGCGCTTCCGTAATAGCCGTCCTTCTATGGAGTACATCGTTTGTTGGAACAAAAATAGCCTATACCTCTTTTCCACCCCTTACATTAGGAGCGGCTCGTTTTGTTATAGCTGCTGTTATTTTAGGGCTTATTCTCTTAATCAGGAAAGATAAAACAAAGCCTTCATTCAAAGATATGGGGTTAATGTCTATGAGTGGTGTACTAGGTACTACCCTTTATTTTTCTCTGGAGAACATAGGAGTTGAACTAACAACAGCATCTAATGCCGCTATTATTGTAGCGTCGTATCCTGCTATAACGGTTTTGATGGAATTTCTTTTTTTTAGAAAAAAGACATCATGGGTAAAGGCCCTAGGAATTGGAGTAGCGATGATAGGTGTATATCAAATATCCT
This sequence comes from Priestia sp. YIM B13490, assembly GCF_042787735.1. Lineage (NCBI taxonomy): Bacteria > Bacillati > Bacillota > Bacilli > Caryophanales > Bacillaceae > Priestia > Priestia sp. YIM B13490. The sequence goes on along the minus strand of NZ_JBHZOT010000001.1, from coordinate 376,221 downwards.
ATAGTCCTGAAACTCAGACAGATGATAAGCAATTAATTGGTAATATTATATTAATTGTAGCAGGTTTTATTTTTGCTCTCTATAACTTCACAACTCGTAAAGTTGTCAAAAAATATTCCATGATTACTATCTCTTTTTATCAAACTTTGGCGGGAGCTATTACGTTTATTCCATTAGCCTTTATAGAGAAGTCAAGCTGGCAAACACCAGATATACGATCATTTCTAACCTTATTGTACCTAGGCGTTTTCTGCTCGGTTATCGCTTTTTTATTATATAATTTTGGATTACGCAAATTATCTTCTAGTTCTGCAATGACGCTGATGAATCTTGTTCCTATTTTTGGTGTGTTTTTTTCTGTTCTACTCCTTCATGAAGTGGTAGGCATAAACCAATTTATTGGTGGAATCATTGTACTTTTGGGTGTAGTTTTGAGCATGAGGGAAACGAGGAAAAAGTATGTTTTAGAAAATAAGTAAAAAGTATAAACCTAAAAAAAGTCCTCAGTCAAAGTAGGGCTTTTTATTTTCAATAAAAAAGTACATAAAAACTGGTATTACGTATCTTCTTATTAAAAATAAATAGATACTATTTATAAACTGTCCCCCAATCGTTAGACACAGCCTGATGATTGGGGGACAGTATTTAATCTTTATCTTTTAATTTAAGCTCTCTACTTCAGAATCCCAATTTTGATCTACACGGTTAAAGTAAGCTTGTTCAAGAATTTGCATGTAATCGCCCTCGGTAATTAAACGAACGTTACTTGATGTTGAGTTGTTTTGTATGGCCAACCTTACAATGCTCGGAAAGTCTTCTTTCTTTACACCCTCTAAATCTTTCAATTTAGGAATGTTTAATGATTCTGTTAATTCTATAATCCCTTGAATTAATTTTTCAACAGCTATTTCATCAGGGTCTGAATCCTTGGCAAAGTTCATATACCTTGCTAATGTAGCATGTAATTGCTTATTCTCCATAGAATTGAACTTTAATACATATGGTAAAAACACTGCGTTGGCAACTCCATGCGGGGTATCATAAAGTCCTCCAAGCGCTTCTGCTAAGCAGTGTACTGAGGCAACATCTGCAGATCCAAAACAAAGGCCTGCTAAGAGACTTCCTTCCAGCATATCTTGACGAGCCGCTTCATTTTTACCATCGCGGAAAACGATAGGCAATGCCGAAACAATGGTTCTCATTGCTTGAGCCCCAAGCGCTTGTGAAATAGGATTTGTTACTTTGCATGTATAACCTTCAATCGCATGAACTAATGCATCAATACCAGTAGCAGCAGTAACAGAAGGAGGAAGACTAAATGTTAGTTCGGGATCAAGAATCGCTAAGACAGGTCTTAATGAAGCATGTTTGAGTGTCATCTTTCGGTGTGTAGATGCTTCCGTAATAACGGCAGAACGAGTAACCTCTGATCCTGTACCTGACGTAGTTGGAATACAAATAACTGGTGCAATGTCTGAATACAGAAGTCGGCCGTCTGCATAGTCAGATGGTTCTCCACCGTTTGGGCCGCACAGCGCAATAGCTTTTCCTGTATCCATTGCACTCCCGCCCCCAATAGCAACAACTGCATCTGCACCAAATTCACGAAATAATTTAGCACCTGCCAAACAATTCGTATCTCGAGGGTTTTGTTCAATTGAATCAAATACCAGCACTCGATAACCAGAAGCCTCCAGGGCAGTTACAATTGGTGAAACTAATCCTGCACGAACCACACCAGGGTCACTCACGACTAAAATTGATGAACCAATATTTAAAGATGTCAGCATTTCTGGTAATTCTCTAGCTTTCCCCATTCCTACCTCAATTTGAGTAGAACAAAAATAGTTATAGGATTTCATTTGTACCCCTCCCGTTGTTTAAAATTAAATACATACCTTAAGAAGCACTATTTTTTTAATTTCATCGTGGCCGGTAAGCTTACTTGTTCCATTCTGAAGCTAATATACCCATAAAATATGTATCTACGTACTTTCCATCCACATAGGCATGGTTTCTTAATTTCCCTTCGATAATAAAGCCAATTTTTTCATATAGTGCAATTGCCTGTTCGTTTATTCCTCTTGTAGTTAAATAGATTTTATTTAGACGAAGCTGTTTAAATCCTAAATCAATCATTTGCTCCATAGCCATTCGACCATATCCGTGACCTCTAGATTCTGAAGATAGGAGAATTCCTATACTAGCTCTTCCATGTGCATAGTCTATATCCTTCAGAAATACCCATCCAACTAATTCTTTTTCATCGCTTTCAATTCCTAAAATTAAATCGTTGTTCATTCTTTTCTTTTCTACTTCCTGTACTACCTCTTCATAAGTTAAAGGTATCCTGCCTATCATTCGTATTGCCCGTTCATCATTTAACCATTTATGTAAGTATTGAATGTGAGTAGTTTCAAATGGCGTAAGGTGTATTCTTTTTGTACTCATTGATTTATCTTCTCCTTCTAAAAAAAGTTAACCACAAATTACAATTCATTCCACACTTGATTCAATAAATATCACTGATAAAGATAAATGTGTATTTCTACTTACGATATACAACAGTCAAATTAAACTAAGTAGATGCAGAATTGAATTAAACCATTAATCTGTTTTTAATTTTGAATATACATTAAGATCTATAAACTTTCCTTTTGACTTCTCTACTTGCCTAAGTGTTCCTTCAAATATAAAATTCAACCGATGTAGAGTCTTAATTGAATTAATATTTAAAGGCTCTACTTTTGCTTCAATTCGATTCATGTCCAAATCTAAAAAAGCATAGTTTAATAGACTGCTAATAGCTTCAGACGCGTATCCTCTTCCCCATGCTGCTTTGGAAAGCTCGTATCCGATTTCAACTCTTGAATGCTCGAAGTCTAACATGTTATAGCCACATGAGCCAATAATTTTATTTGTTTCTAATTCAATAATAGCAAAGCGAATAGCCTTTTTTTCAGAGGCTAGTTTATTTAGAAAGTTAATCATATCTCTTGCTTGTTCTACTTTGATAAAATTGTCAATGTTCATGTACTTAGTAACATGAGGGTCAGACCAAATTTTAAATAAATGAGACGCATCGGCTTCATGCATCTTTCTTAAATATAACCTTTTTGTATATAATTCTGGAATCAATAAAAACCCCTCTCTTTCATTTTACGTATGTTTAATCCTTAATTAAGGTTAATTCATTGGTTTGAGCTATTAAATCAATTTTCTTATTTGCTTTTTCATAATAAGTAGAGGCACCTTCTCGGTCTCTTTCCTTCCATCCTTTTGTTTTAATCACCAATTTATATCCTAATGGTATGCCGTTTTCTTCAGAAGCTTTAGACCACTCATATATGTTTACATGTTCTTTTCCTTTTACTAACTTTGCATTTTTAGGGACAGGGAAACCGGAAAATTTATCAGATGGGATATAGGCAAAGAATGTAACAAAATAGAAAATTACCGCTCCCATTAGTAAAATCCCAGTAACAGTGATCGTCACGGTTTTTTTCAACTTATTGCCCTTCTTTCCATGACATTTTATAATGCGGTAGATCTTATAACTTGTAAAAGCATTAAACTTTCTGTTGGAAATGATTATTAGTTTGATACCTGTTATTTTAGATTTAAGCACCCTTTTGTATATTCGTCTTATATAGCTTTTTCAAACAGAAATAAAGAATACATTCGCTAATTATAAAGATAAGAACGCCTATAAACGTAGTCCCTAAAAACTCAAAGATGTTAAGGATAGACATAGAGTGTCCCCACCACCAATATCTAAAATTGGTTCCAAACAAAACGAAATGAATAAAAAGAGAAATTGCCTGAACTTCCCCTACTGATCTATGAGATTTTATAATAAGTATCCTTCCAGCAAAGAAACCAATTATAAAAGATAGAATAGTAAATACAAAATAAAGAGAACTAGCCAATAAGGATTCCTGTGGTGAATACATTTTAACCTCCTTTTTATTGATTATTTTACCATTAATTATAATTAAAGGAAGTTGATTTTTAAGGATTTGCACCTTAAGAAATATTTAAACAGAAAAAGAATCCTTTTGTAGCGTTTTTGACACATTGTTTCTCAAAAAACAGGATCCATTTTTCTCTAATCTAAGATGATTCCTTCTGATAAACCCTATTACGTTATTCCGATGTAATAGAAGAAGGATTTTACTTTTTAAAATAGAATAGTTCCTTAAAGAATCATAAAGGAGTTGATTTCATGTCTAAACAAATAAAGGATAGAAAAGAAATAAAACTTTTGGATTCTCAAATTTATTTATGTGATGAAATTAAAAAGTTGCTGAAGAAAAAAGAAAAAAGAAGTCTAGCTTTTGAACAAGAGTATACAGAACATGATATATTACACATTGCTTTAAACAGATTAATGAGTGAGTTAATCTCCAGACATTAAAAACGTCACCTATCATATTTGATATTTTTCGAAATAGATAAGTTTCATATAAAAATAGACAGAATATTTCATTAATACCTATACTTTGTAAACGCTTTCGTTTATACTAAGTATAGGTTGGATGGCATGAGTGGCTGTCATAGTATTTAGCGTAGGCGGGGCTGATACGAGGGAACAGGACATAGAAGAAATGTCCTTTTTTGTTTGGGCAACATTTCTTAGAAACTAGGAAATATTATAGAATACTTTCAAACGCTTTTTTACTTAGTATATCTTATCCAGTCTAGAAATTGAAAAAGACCACCTCTTCCCAGTCAAAAGAGGTAGCTTTTGTTAAAATTGAATTTACAGTAGTCGCTAGATAATGCTTTATTGCATCTTGAGTAAGTTGCTTAATTTAATAAACTGTATTCGTAGACAACATATTCACCGCTTTTTCTAACAGTAAAATATCTTCTTCAACCATTCTTTTCACATCGTCGAAATCAAGTTGAATATATTCTTCTTTTAAGCGTTCTAATTCCCTGGCGAACAGGGATCCCGTATAGTACCTATGATTTGTCACTAATATTTATCCCCTTTGTGTGCTCTTAATAGATGTAATTCCCCTTTATTTAGATTAACAACCAATTAAAGCAGGATTTATAAAAAAATAATCCTTCCCTGATGTAGGCAAAGGATTTTTAACTTTATTAGAATAGGGAGAATACGTTATTAGTGTGGCCAGATTTGTAGTTTCATATACATACAACGTTTTACCGTTCTACTTTGATGTTAAATCAAATTTATCTTCTTTACCATGCCATTTTATTGTCACGTGAAAAGGAGCGTTACTGCTTTGAGTCGAACACCCGCTGCAACTCCCATTTAAATTAATTTTCCCTTCTGTCTCGTCATCCGTACCTGATAATTTACTTGTTTCCGATTCCACAACATAAGAAACTTTTCCTACTTTCTCCTTGTCTTTTCCTTCATAAATGATACTTCCTTGCCCGTTTTGAGTATTCTCTCCTTTATTTAAAAGATATAAACCTTTCCAATGATCTCCTTCACCTTCGAAACGCACACTTTCTTCCTTGCTACCACAGCTACCCAATACTAATAAAAAAATAGATATAATTCCTAAAAACAAAAACTTCCTTTTCAATTTAAATCCTCCTACACAGTACAAAAGTTCCCAAATACCCTATTAGATAATTTTTGTGCTAGTACCTGTTCATTTTTTCAAGTAATTTAATTAATCTATTATTTTGATTCACTATCGTTCTTAGCTTAGCTTCTAACGAACATAACGTGATAAAGACGGCTATAAATCCTATAATGACAAAAAACATATTAGCTGATATCCCCTATACATTATTTTATTTTTAAATCAATATCTATATAATAACATTTTTTCTATATTTTATATCTTGATTTTATATATATTCTTAGCTAAGATACTGCAGGAATAAAAAGAGCAGCCTTAAAGGCTGCTCTTTTAAAGTATGGTTTTTATTACTAGATAAACTGCAGCAATCGATGCAAGAACGATAAGTACATTCAAAATGCGATGTTGAGTAGCTAAGTGGCCTCGCTTCATTTCTACACGAGTCAATGGTTTCTTTTTATCGTGATTTCCACTCACTCTGTTACATCTCCTATCCTGTTTAGTTATTGGTTCTGCCAATTTAAGCAATAAGCTGTTCTTTGTCAGCTGCTTCTTCCTTTTTTATCTTCCCTCTACATAGGATATAGAAAACACTAAACATAACAATCGACCAAATAAGATTCGCTCCTGGCTCAGTGTTAGCTACCTTAAACAAACTCGGTATAGATCCGAAAACAGAATCGTCCGTTGTAAGGAACAGAGCGAGAAACATGTTGTTGGCTGCGTGTGCGCCAATGGTAATTTCTAAGCTTTTTGTTTTAATCACGATATATGTAAGAGCAAAACCAGCTACAATGTAATCCAGTCCGACTAATATAATGGATTTATTCATTTCAGGATTAGCAAAATGTCCTATTGAAAACATTAATCCAACAATAATAGCAAGTAAAATAGGACGCTTCACTTTCTTGCTCACCCATTGAAGAAGAAGCCCTCTAAAAAACAGCTCCTCTGTTGTTGTTTGAATAGGTACTAATAAAAGCGTGATCAGTACTAACAGGGCATACTCTTTTAAACTTACATGATTCCATGAATAATCCGAGTGGTTAAACACGACATCAATTAATTGTGAAACGATTAGTAACAGGCTAAAAGCTCCAAAAGACCATATTACTTTCTTCCAATTCACACATTTGTTAGCAGTGATTAATGATTTCATTTTTCGTTTGTGAATAAAACGAATCCCGATCCATAAACCAAAAATCCAGCATATGTACATAATATGAGACAACAAAAAATCAAGATTAGCATTGATTCCTACAGCTACTCCGCTATCAAAATCAAAATATGATTTTCCACTTTCATCAGCTGCAACCATTATCATTTCAGCAATAATATAAATAACTGATCCTAACAGCATAAACACAGAAGCAAGGATTGTTGTACTTACATAACGCTTCCAGCTATTTTTTCCTTCTTCCACATTTAAATAGTTTTTCATTTTCTTCTTACTCCCTCAGCCTTCTCTTCTCAATTATACCGTTCTTCTCTACTTTGTTGTTGTCTAGGCAATGTAAAAATCTATCAGGATCCGAAGTCCTGCAATCATTTTAACTACCGCCTGCTTTTTACCTTTGAAGATAAGGAAAGAGACTGACAATATTAAGAAATCACAACTCTACCCATTACCTCTTTATATAAAATTTAGCGTCTTAAAAGCCGTTAAAAAACAGCTTTTTCTAAAAGAAGACTCGACACCAAGTCATCGTTAACCTTTATATCTTGCTCATACGTGCCCGCATACACATAATTTTGAAGAAAGTACTTGCTACTCAAGAATATATATCCTAAAACAACTAAAATAAATATTTTTTTCAACATTTCCCTCACCTTTTTATTCAAACTTTTACCCTCATGGCTGTTACCACAACACTTAAGAGTTTATCCATAAACAACTTTTTCAGTTTTTAAATTAACAATCAACTCATATAACAGCATACAAACGTATATAAGTTACAATAATATTACATTATTATTACAAATGTAACAACAATATTATAACCAAGAAAAATAGGATAATCAATATGAAGTGTCTAGTAAAACAGATAAAATTGCTAGATTCGTATCATACGTGTAAATAAATCAAAAACTTTCGGAAAAAGGGTGTTAGTTCCCCTGCAGAAATATTTATAGAAACCAAAAAGCAAACTCCCTATCATTAGGAGTTTGCTTCTTTTATTTAAATCTCAGATAGAGTTTTTATAACCATTTTCATCTCATTTAGTATAGAGATAATACGTTTTAAGAACATAATTAAGGTACAATATTCCCCTAATGAATGCGCCTTTTTAAGAAGTATCTACTCAAAGTATGGTTTCTCTTTTTCTTTTAAAGGGAACTAAACCGTAAAGTTCAACCTTAAAAGGAGACAATCATGGTTACAATTGAATCAATTATAATAGGCATTGTATTTATCCTCATTCAACTATACGCATTAACGATTGTCGAACGTTCTCCAATCGGGGAGCAAAAGCTGCTCTCATTATCAGGCGGTGTAGCTATTGCTTATGTGTTTATTTATATCTTACCGACACTTCATAAAAAACAAGAAGAGTTTGGAGGATCCTTGGCCCTTGATACTGAACTATATTTTCTTGGTCTTCTCGGCTTACTCGTCTATTTTTCTGTGTATTCATTTGCTCAGACGAAGGCAGCCACACACCTGAAGGAACTGACCGTTTATATGGTACAGGCGAGTTTCTTTATGGTTTATTCTTTTATCATTTCTTATGTTGTGTTCTCAACCGATGTCAAGCGAGTTGAATCACTATTCTATGGATTGGCTATCAGCCTTCACTTTATGGGGTGGTCCTACCATCTAGGAAAAAAACATCATCGCTTGCACAAAAACAGAGGTCGCTATATGCTTGCAGGGGCAACTTTTCTTGGATCAATCATGGGCGTCTTCGGGCCCTCATCCGGCCTGCTTATTGAGTCGATGATTGCATTTAGTTCAGGTGCAATGTTATTTAACGTTATCAGTAAAGAACTCCCTTTTGAAAAACACGCGCACTTGCCAACCTTTTTAATCTCATCTCTTGTCTACGCCGCTACAATGATTGCGTTAAAAGCTTTTTTTGATTGGTAATTAAGTAGAGTAGAGCAATAGATTTTTCGCCTAATAAATGAAGTTTTCCAACAGATGTGATATATAAATGGCCAATTTACTGAAATCAAGAAAGAAGGTCTTTGAACATCTTAGTTGTATCTATGGGGACATACTGGACTGAGTCTCTGGCTCCCTAGAAATTTTTCTTTGTTAGAAGAAGTAAAACAAGTTGATAACACTGACTTATGAAACTTACTTTTCTCTCTCCGAATTCCTCACTTAAACTGTACAGCCAAAAAGTTGTATGAACTCTATCACTTCGTAAATTATCTAGGTTTAAAACAATAAGTAAAGATCTAAACAGCTTAAAAATAAAAAAGCCACTAATTAGGGATTTTCCCTCTAATTAGTGGCTTTTTCTTTCCTCGTAAGGAGTCGAGAGCTATTTTATGATGCCCTCACGGCGTCTTGGCTAGTTTGCTCAAGAGATAAGCCTTTATTCATTTACAAAAAAAATTCATAACAGGTAATAAAAACATATAAATATAGTAAGAGATAAATTGACTAAAAAGGTGATTATTATTTTTCGAAAAATACCGGTTGTTTTTGTGGGAAGCTTATTGCTAAGCATCGGAATTAATGGATTTTTAGTTCCTCATTATTTGTTGGATGGAGGAACAATTGGAATTGCTCTCATCCTTCACTATTATTTTGAATTCCCCACAGGTGTAACGATGATCATTTTAGGTCTCCCACTATGTTGGTTTGCTTGGATTTATGAACGGCATTATTTTTATAATAGTTTTTATGGGCTAATTATTTCTTCTTTATTGATTGACTGGCTAGAACCTATTAAAAACCAGTTTCAATTTTCTATTTTTTCTAGTGTAATCCTTGGAGGGATATTTATTGGGACAGGAGTTGGTCTTATGCTTCGATATGAGACAAGCACTGGAGGAACAGATTTACTAGCTCAACTAATATCAAAAGCTTTTTCTTTGAACATAGGGATGGTTATTTTAATTATAGACGGTTTGATTATAACAGCAGGTCTTCCTTTACTAGGACCTAAAATGTTTCTTTTTTCATGTTCAACAATTTTTATAGGGGGATTGACGACTTGGTTAATTACTAAAAAAGAGTAATTTGAATTATAAAATTAGTATCTTCTATCTCCTGTTTTTGCCTCTTCCTGTTTTTTATAAATTAAAAAGACCATCTCTTTTCAACTATAAGGGATAGTCTTTTTCTATAAGTTGCATTAACAATAATCGTTAGCGGATGCTCTATTGCATCTTGAGTAGCTTGCTCTAATTATTAAACATTAGCCTTAACATTTCCACCTATAATTTTTCAAACTTTCCTCTAGAAGCTATGTAAGATGCAGCTAAGTAAATAATAATTAGAATAGGAAAGGAATAAATGTACCTCCAGTGCAGCGGTTTATAAATACCAATCCAATTAAGTAGTGGAAGGCCAATAAAAGCACCTACTGCTGAATAAATCAGTGCTTTGATTACGGGGTTAATTTTAGGCTTTACTTGTATAAAAAATATCATGGAGATGGGTAATAAAAATAAGTCCCACGGCAAGTAGTTGAGAAAAGTTTTGACTTAGCTGGGAAATTGCTTGATGAATGCTTCCCAGTTCTTGTCCTAATTCAGTATCAGTAATATTCCCTCCAAGTAGCTGAGCATCTTTTTGCTTATAGCGTTGGTTGTTTTTAGTCATTCTTAAAAACCTCCTTAAAGTAGATAGAACGTACTTGTTTATAATCGTCTGTTCCTTTAAGAAAAATGTTTGGAAAAAATGAACACTTTTTTGTTTGCAAGCTATTTCTTATAACTGGTAGAAAAATGTTTATTTTGTATGGTTTTCTGCTGATTGTGAGGAATAAAAACATATATTCAGTGTGAATTAAAATGGAAAAAAGTATGTGATATTTATTATAGAAGAAGTCAAATTAATTATAGGAGGTTTACATAAAAGAAATTGTAGTTCATCATTATCATGCCTTTAGTAAAACAGTAAAAAAAGAACCCTGCAGTCAGAGATTTCAAATCCAACTGAGAGTTCATGATCTAGCCTGCCGTTTTAAATAATTTTCATAAAGAAAGAATGTCTTTAATACCCAGAATCCTCTGATGTAAGGTTATCGAGCATTGTGTAATCATATTTCTGCAGAGGCTTTTCTGCTGGGCCTTCTATAACTTCTCCTGTATAAGAAAATCTAGATCCATGGCAAGGGCAATCCCAAGAACGATCTCCACTGTTCCATTCGACTTCGCAGCCAATGTGAGTACAGGTTGTATCTACAATGTGGATTTTTCCTTCTTGATCTTTGTATGCTCCCTTTCGATGGCCTCGAACCGTAATTACCGCCCCTTCATCATTAGATAGATCTTCAGCTCTTACATCAGAGATTTCAAGCTTACCTTTGATGAGATGGCTTACGACATCAGCATTTTCTACTAAGAAATTTTTCAAGCTGGGGTTTGCGTAAAAACGCGACGGCGAATATAAATGTTGATAGGCGTTCTCTTTGCCTAGAATTATATCTCTGAATAAGAGTGCTGCTGCTGTTCCATTTGTCATTCCCCATTTCCTATAACCAGTAGCGACGAGTATATTAGGTTGACTCGAGGTGATTTCTCCAATATAAGGAAGTTTATCAAGCGTGACTAAGTCTTGTGCTGACCAGCGATATACAATATTTTCTATGTCGAAAACTTGTTCACCAAAATTCTTTAACGCTTTATAATGTTCCATTGTATCTTTTCCTTGGCCTGTTTGATGGCTTTCTCCCGCTACAAGAACCATTTCCTCACCGTTAATAACTGTAGAACGCAGGGAACGTGTTGGTTGATCAGCGCTAATATACATTCCACCTGGATAAGCTTCTTTGGCTTTAACAGCAAGGATATATGAGCGGTCAGCGTGCATTCTAGCAGAGTAAAGGCCCAGCCCTTCATAGAAAGGAAAATGCGAGCAAGAAAGAACGTAGCTTCCTGTAACACGCATCCCTTCTCGTGTAAGAACTGTTTGCTTATCCCCAGATTCAATATTCACTGCCGCTGTATGTTCAAAAATAAGTCCGCCTTTTTGCTTAATAGCTTGAACGAGGTGAACGAGGTATTTAATGGGATGAAACTGTGCCTGGTCTTTCATCACAAGGGCTTTTTTAATTTTTACGTTAAAAGGAATATGGTCTGCCAATTCACCATCAATGTTAAGTTCCTTATAAGCTTCTGCCTCTTTTTCAAGTTTTAGAGCATACTCATCAGTAGTAGCATATATGTAAGCATCTTGCATGATGAAATCACAATCAATTTGATGTTCTTCAACTGTTTTCTTAATAAAATTCAAAGCATCCGCATTAGCTTCATAGTATAATCTTGCCTTACTTCTTCCAAAATTCCGAATAAATTCATCGTAGATCAAATCGTGCTGGGCAGTAACTTTTGCTGTCGTATGCCCCGTTGTGCCATTCAATAGTCTTCCTGCTTCTAAAACGCCTACCTTTAGACCTTCATTGACTAAGAGGTACGCAGAAGTAAGACCTGTAATCCCTCCGCCTACAACTACAACATCTACATCCATGTCATTATCTAAAGCGGGAAACTCCGGCAAATCAATAAAATCTCTCCAGTATGGTTCAGGCGTCTGCGGAAGCTGTTCTCCCTTGTGTTCATTATGAGTCACATTACGACCTCCATTCAATATTTTGATAGTAGTGTTATCAGGATTTCCATTTATTTAAAGTTCATACTTATATGAGGAATACAGCCTTCGATATGTGGACTTGTATTATTTTATAATCTTAATTCAAAAAGTCTTTAATATAGATAAAAAAAGAGAGAGTCTATTTGAATTAGACTTTCTCTTTTTTATAGAAAATATATATCTACGAATATTGATTTTAACCTTTTGCTAACTCTAACGCTTTATCTGCTTTTTTTAAATCGTGATTTACTTGCTCTTCAACATCATAGGCATGATACATTTCATTATCAATCATATATTGAGCAATCTTTTCATGAAGTTCGATGGCTTCATCCAATTGTTTTTTTAATACTTTCCGAACTTCTGGAGTTGCTGTTTCCGTGAGAGCTACGGCATATGTTCGTACACCGTTTTTCGCTGATAACAACAAATCAGTTGCAATAGCAAGATCATCTAATGTTTTGTTAAGCGTACTTTTAGCAGCCATTCCTAAATCCCTCCTGTTTATTGAGCTTTCTTTAAGATTTTTTTTAATTCATTAATTGCTTCAGTAGACGTTTGGACGTCTTCTTCCAGAATCTTTTTTAATTTTTCATCTTCTACCAATTCCAGCATTGCTGTGCCTTTTGTTACACATGACGTTTTAAGCGTTAAGATTTCATGAACTTCTAGCGTCTCGTGCATAGCTAATTTTTTTGACATATCTCAATTCCTCCTTAGAATTTTCTGGCTTGTGAACTATATTCCCAGCTTGTTTCCATTTAAACAGTAATTATCTAATTTTTTTAATGTTTCAGAAAAATATGCCCAGGTATTACAACTAGCATAAATGAGTCTATTTATATAAACCATTTTCTATATCAAAAGGAAAAAGAAAGAGATATTAAAAATCAAGAGAGTCCTCTGACATTAAATAATAACGAAACGTTAAATAAATAGTTACCAATTACATATCCAAGATGCTTCATAAACAAGTAGAAGTTTTTCATACAAGTAAACCGGGAAACGGAACGTTAGATAACAATAAAGGAGAACATGTTATGCAGGAAATGACAGAAAAGCTACATGACTTTTTACTAGAACATATTGATGAAATGTCTCAAGAATGGCTAGACTCACGGGAAGTGGAAAAGGATTCAATCTACACAGCTGATGTCTCTTCCCAAACAACCGAATATCTTCGAGTACAAAATCAATATTTCACTTGTAAAATTGTAAAAGTTCTTATAGGAGAGTCATTAGATACTCTTAGTGACTGGGCACAGGAAGTTGCCTCAAAAAGGGCTCAAAGAGGCGATTCTCTTTATCATAGTATTCATCATTTTAAAAAGTTTCGTTTAATCTTTTTTAAACAGATTGAATCTTTTTTTCACCTTCATTCATCTAGCATTACATATGAAGAGCTTTTTTTATGGAATAAAGTAGTAAATGAAGCGTTTGATCGGATGATAGAACTTTTTACGCTTTATTACGGACAAGTTTCAGAAGCGCAGTCTCAAGCTCAAAAAATGTTGATTTCTGAGCTTAGCACGCCTGTCATCAGTATTTCCGATACAGTGGGTGTGCTGCCTCTAATTGGTCAGGTTGATGATTATAAAAATAGTGATTTTGCAAAGAAAGTTATGCTGCAAGCAAAAGAGCTCAATCTGTCTTGTTTAATTATTGACTTATCAGGTGCACCTTCGATTGATACTATGATGACCAATGAATTATTTCAGGTTATAAAGATGTTGGACCTACTTGGCATTGATACAACCATCACAGGTATCCGTCCGGAAATAGCCTTAACTGCTGTTCAATTAGGAATAGATATGAGCAAATTGAAAACTTATGGAAAGTTAAAAGATGCAGTAAATAAGCTTTTGCATGAGTGATATTGAATCAAAGTACTAAGCATTTTTTTATGTCGGTTATATCATAAATAGACGTACCCTTCCCATTAGGAGGAAACTTCAGGTACAAAGAGAACAAATAATTTATTTGTTCTTCCACTGATAACATACTAATATGAAGAAAAAGAACTGTATATTTTTGAGTTCTCTTCTACTGTGAGTTAGCTTTTAGAACTCCTAATATTGACAGGTAGAAATAAAAAAAGCAGTATTGGGTGCATTTCTTTTAAGCTAGTCATATTCATCATAATTCTTGTCAAAAAGAAGCCTTTGCTAATCATAGCAAAGGCTTCTTTTTGACGAGCTTCTTCTATAAGTTATGTAAATGATGAAATCAATCTTAACATATTTAAATGGTTTGCACATTTTTCATTAAGGGTTTCCCGTTCTTATAATCCGTTTGATAGTAAAGTAGCTTATAAAAATAATTCATTTATCTATTTATTCTTCGTATGGACAAATGATTGGATATTTTAAAATTAAATCACCAATAATACCATTACATGTATTTTCAATAAAAGGAGCTAAATAAAGATGAAACTGAAAAAAATAATAGGCATCACCTTTTTATCAAGCGTTATCTTATTTTCGGGACCTTTATCATTGGTCAATGCATCGGTAAATGATTCTAAAATGACTGTAAAACATTCAGTGAAAGAAGAGCAGCCTAATATAAAGATTTTGGCCACTGGAGGTACGATTGCAGGCTCTTCTGAAAGCAGCACAGACACAACTGGATATGAATCAGGAGCTCTTAACATTAAAACAATTATCAAAGCTGTTCCTCAGTTGAAAAAAATAGCGAATGTAAGCGGAGAACAGGTCGTAAATATCGGAAGTCAAAATATAGATAACAGTATTTTGTTAAAGTTAGCGAAGCGGATTAATACACTATTAGCTTCTAAGGATGTTGATGGAATTGTCGTGACACACGGATCTGATACGATGGAGGAAACGGCTTATTTTCTAAATTTAGTAGTAAAGAGTGACAAACCTGTGGTTGTGGTTGGTTCAATGAGACCAGCTACCGCTATAAGTGCAGATGGACCGCTAAACTTGTATAATGCAGTGAAAATTGCTTCTACAAAAGACGCACGAAATACCGGCGTTTTAGTAGCGCTTAACGATCGAATTGGTGCAGCTCGTTATATAACAAAAACACATACAACGGCAGTAGATACGTTTAAATCCCCTGAACAAGGATATGTAGGAGAAATAGCTGGAGATAAGATAATATTTTATAACAAACCAACTCGCAAGCATACAACACAATCAATATTCGATGTATCAAAATTAGATAAGCTTCCTCAAGTAGACATCATATATGGGTATCAAAACGATTCTAGGGATTTTTATGACACAGCCGTAAAAACTGAAGCAAAAGGAATCGTCGTTGCAGGAGCAGGAAATGGACTGCTATCCGATGCTGCTCTAACAGGTGCTAGAGATGCGGTAAAAAAAGGCGTAGTTATGGTCAGATCTAGCCGGGTAGGAAGCGGAGTTGTGACACATGAAGAATCAGATGATAAAGATACGTTTGTTACATCCGATTCATTAAATCCACAAAAAGCCCGTATTCTTTTAATGCTTGCTTTAACGAAAACAAAGGACCCTCAAAAGATTCAAACCTACTTTAATGAGTATTAAATCAAAAATATCTTTCATCCTCTGTTTTAGCTAAATTTTCCAAGAACAATTGGCAATGACAGCTTATAAGAAGGACATAAAGAGGTTGAGACATCATTAACATACTTTTGTCTCACCCTCTTTTAATTAGGAAAGAAACCATCCGCAGGTCCCTTATTCATTTCCCCAGTTCTTGCTTTCTATAATTAAATGATTTGATGTGTTGTCTAGTACACGCCATACCAAGGTCTTGCCTTCTATATCTTTTAACTCAATAATGCCCTCTAGCTTATTGGTATTCACATGGACACGCCCCTCATCTATTCTTTGCGCACTTTTTAATCTTGTTCCAAATGTTGCAGGGCTTTCTTTCGTTAGCTTTACAATGACATCTATCATACGTTTGTCAGAAACATAGTTTTTGCTGTTCTCATAGTTATTAGCAGCAGGCTTAATAGCATGTTCTAACCCAGTTTCGTATTGGCGCCAATCAACAATTAAAAAAACTGCAAATACTAAAGACACTGTGAGTAACAAGCCGTACGCAACATATCGTTTCATTTATTTTTGCTCCTTTCGCAGGAATAGGTTGTATCAGAAAATAGTATCGTTTTATTTAAAGAAATATTCCTTTTTCAGCATAAAAGAAGGTATATTTTTTAAAGTTTTCTGCTTACGGAGAGTACAATAGGACTTATCACGAGCTTAATGTAAGTCCCTTGCGAACAATTCGTTCAGGAGGAAAGACAAGAGAAAAATCCTGTTAGAAAACTAAAGAATTCCCCTTCTCTATCACAAGCTTCTCATTGCATTGTAAGAGCCCGTAAACATACGTTTACGGGCTCTTGTCTCTCATTCATAAGATATAAATAGAATGAGTTTAGTATGCATATTTTATTTAACCTACGTTATTTTTCAATATGTTCTCCAGTTATTCGAATAACCCCTTCATTTCTATCTAATGGAACAGGAGGACGCGCCCCTAAAGGAACCTTCCAGTGCCACCATTTGAAGATTCTAGCGATGACGAAACATAGAATCGATATGCCTGCAAAAATCCCAACAAACGTCCAGTGCTGTCCGCTTAAGAGCATAACAGGCCCTGCTGACCACGCAAATAATTCTAACGGTGTATTAAGCGGTCCAACTACCGCTGTATCTGTAAGTGTTTTTGATTTGTTATTAGGGTCAATAATTCTTAGTAATGTAAGCCCAATTGCAAACACACCTGTTGAATAGCCATACACAAATATGGAACGTTCAAACCAGCTTTCATAGTTCATGGCCGGTCCAATTACGACTAGCATCACCACTACTATTGCTATACCTGAAAGCATTAATAAACCCAGTGGAAGTGCATATTCCACAACAATAGGTAATTTGATTGAAGCTACTCCAAAAAATACAAGAAAATCGGTTGCTGCACTGCCTAAACGATCGACTACCTTACTATCAACGTATTTATAAACCCCTTTTTCTCCTTTGCCTAGCAATATGTACATAAGCAGCGCTATCAAAAATGCTATTGTAAACGTTGGGAATTCTAGTCCCCAAGCAGTCGCAATATAATTGTTTAATAAGTATCCCAAACCTGATGGCACAACTAATAATGCTAAATGAAAGGCTAATGGATCCATCGCAATTGGTGAAATAGTGTCATCCCCCATTGCTGTTCTATTTTTAGGCTGAACTAATCCCGTTTTTAAATCCTCGGAAATTTCCGAGAAGTCTTTTACATAATGAGTGTATCCCTTTCGAGTTGCCCATTTTATAAAAATAAGTCCACCAAAAATACCTGCTAAAATACCGCCGGTAGCAGCGGTCATCCCTAAGTCCGTTGCATTTTCCCAGCCTAGATTTTCAAAGGTTGTACCTACCGCTGCCGCTGTTCCATGTCCTCCATAAAATCCGGCTGCTAAAAGTAAACCAAATCCGTTATTAATTTCTGGAGCAAACTTTGAAATCACTAAAATAGAAAAGACAATCGGAATAGACATTTGAAGGCCTATACAAAGAATTTTATAAGTGGCATATGCGCCCATTCGATTGATATCCTTTTTCATATTGCCGGGTGAAAAAGAAAACCCGTTTATTCCAACTGCCGCAAATACAAAAATGGTAATAATCCCTGCATAGGAGCTAATATCTTCAGAAAAAGGTAGGATGTTTAAAAAGCTAGGTCCTAATGCTAAACCTAAAAAACCTGCCAATAAGCTTGCTGGAATAAAACTTCTTTGGATAAATTTAAATTTTGCGCGAAGCAGCATGCCTATCAAAATCAGAACACTGGCACAAGCAAAATCTACTAGTATCGTATATACAGTCATTCATATCCTCCTTTTGCAACTTTAAATGCTTAACAAATTAGCTGATCTTGTTGATGTAGCGGGTGGTGCTAGGTCTAGCTTTTCCCCTTGTATATGTAATACGTTCTCTGGTCTGATCCAAGGTCTATTTTGTATAGAACTTGTTTCTTCATGTGTGAGGTATCCTTTATAAGCGGTTAAGCTGCGTCTTAAAAATCCATCTTTGATACAGGCTGATTTTACACCCGAATTTAGGATGGACTGAATATGTGGCAGCACGGACGCTGCATAAGCTACAGAAGTAGAGTTAGCAATCGCTCCAGGAATATTGCTGACACAGTAATGAACGACACCATTTTCAATATATGTAGGATGTTCATGAGTTGTTTCACGGAAAGATTCAATTGCACCGTCAGTGTCATTGCTAATATCTACAATAACTGATCCTTTTTCCATTAAATTGAGCATATCGCACTCTATTAAATAATCTTTGCGTTCCTTTGGCCATTTCACACAGTTAATTACCATATCAGTTTCAGGAAGCAGTTTTTTAATATTTTGCTTAGTTGATAGCTGAGTATTCACTTTTTCATTATACGTTTTGCCGATATCTCTTAATGTTCCGTAATTTATATCCATAACCGTACACCACGCACCTAATGAATGTAAAACTTGCAGAGCAGACCTCCCTACTAGTCCTCCTCCAAGGATCAGTACCTTCATACCGGGAGCTCCAGCTAAGCCACTAACAAATTTTCCTTTTCCTCCGTTAATCGTCAGCATGGCTTGAAGCCCCATTAGTGCGCCTTGTTTTCCTGCTGCTTCACAGTTTACTGAACCAAATCGATGTGAATCTTCCGCAGTGAACGCGATACATTTGCTATCGAGGATAGCTTGTACCTGCTCTTTATGTGCAGCTGGATGTATACACGTATAGATAATTTGATTTTTCTTGAGCAACTTATACTCATTTTCTTCAATCTCTTTAACTTTTGCTATAAAGTCACATCTTTCATACATCTCTTCTGTTGTTTCTACTATTTCGGCCCCTTCTTTTTCATACTGTTCATTCGTAAATCCCGCTAATGCGCCCGCATCTTTTTGAACAAGGACCGTATGGCCATCGTCTTTAATAGCAGCAACCTCTAAAGGTGTCATAATGACTCGATACTCTCCCACTTTATTGTCTTTTAATACACCAAATATCATGTTGATCCCCCTAAATTCATTTTTGTAAATGCCTCTCCTTCATGCGTGATCTTAAGATTAAAGAAATTATTAGAAATATTCAGATTAAAGCAAATGTACCTTATCTTGCTACACACAAACTTTGAAGAGATTGTTCTAATAGAACCTTATTCTGCATTTACTTACCAAAGTATAAATTAAAATGAATAAAAATTCAAAAGGATCTGAAATTAATACCTGTTTATGTATGTCATGACAAGCTGTTACCTTATTAATCTTGCATAGAAAAAAGGTTCCACTCATCAACGTTCAATGAGTGAAACCTTTTTTTGATTATCTGCGGCTAGCTGTGCCTCTGCTTTTTTGCAGATGAGCTTTATGCCGTAGAGCTAACAGGCTACTTTGTTACGGAAATACTGCCGTTATGAGTGGCTAGTTTAATAATATTCTTTCCTTTTCCAATAACAGCGTCCCTATCATATTTATTTAGAATATCGACTTTTCCATTGTCCACGGAAACATTAAATTGAACGTTACTTGGTTCTTTTTCCGTCTTAATTTTAATCTTTCCATTGTTCGTTTTAAGGTCAATATCTCGATCAAGTTCTTTTGTTTCTAAGGCGATACTTCCATTATGCGTTTCGCCTTCTAAACTACCTTCCACGTTACTCAGCGTTATTTTCCCGTTATTTCCTTTTGCTTGAACCGTTTTTGCTGCAGCATTTTTTATGCTTGTAAGTCCATTGTGTACGCTGGTGTTCAAGTTTTGTGAATCAATGTTCTCTAATTCTACACGTCCGTTGTTTGCGCGAATGGAAACATCTGCTGCGCGTAATTTTTTAACAGACACATACCCATTGTTGCTGGAAATCCCCAATGAATTATACTGTTTTTCAGGCAAATAAACGTTGATAGATAGCGGTTTTAATACACTAACAATGTCAAAATTGACCCAGCTGCGCTGTTGTTCACTATAAGAGATAAAAAGCGTTGAATTTCTAACGTCAGTAGTGAAGTCTCTTTTTATATTAGGAGATGTTTCGCCTTTTAATGTTACTTTGATATTATCGCCTTTGATAGGGTATACATGAACACGAGTATTATCCGTATCGATGTTTACCTTTGATACTTGATTGCTTTTAATAACTTTTTCTTTTGAAATAGGTTCAGGATCAATAGCACGATACGTAAGGAGGCCTCCTATAATCCCAACAAGGATGAGAATGCCTGCAAGAATGGAGAGTTTCTTTTTATTCAGCACGTTTTAAACCGCCTTTCACAAGTGATACATTGTATTTTAGATAACGTACAAAGCCTTTTATAGCTAGCTTCGTCACAACTAACATACCTAACATAATAAAATATCCAATTCCGCAAAATGCTAAAGACATAAATAAATTAAAGAGAAAAAATCCGCTCGAATGTACAATAGCCTCACCAAGAACTAGAATCGGAGATAGCAAGAAACATAGACCTATGGCCCAAGCTGACAAAATGAAGCCAGCTAATGCGACGGCGGGTCCAAGAACAATCACTACATTAAAAAAGGCTAACCCAATTACGGCCCACGTGGCTCTTAAGATATTTTGAGTTGTTGCCTTAGCTGTTGCTTGCTCAACGTGATAATCTGCGAGCAATTCTTTAGCTATTTGATTCGGAGAACCTAACGACGTTACAATTTCTTCTTCTGTTTTTCCTTCTTCTAAGCCAATGGAAAAATGTTCTTCATAATCTTGTAAAATATCTGCCCGTTCTTTTGCGGATAATGGTTTTAAGGATTCATTTAATTGCTGTAAAAATTTACTCTTCGACATTGTTCACACCTTCTTTAATTAATTGATTAACACCTCTTGAAAACTCATTCCATTCATCGACAAGTTCATATAAATAATCTCTTCCTTTATCGGTAAGCTGATAATATTTCCTTGAGGGACCTTCTGTAGATTCTTTTAGGTACGTTGTGAAGTATTCTTCTTTTGTTAATCGGCGCAGAAGAGGATATACTGACCCTTCTGATATTTCAATTTGATCGGAGATTTTTTGAACTAATTCATATCCATAGCGGTCTTTTTTATCAAGCAACACAAGGACACAAAGCTCTAAAACTCCTTTTTTAAATTGTACGTTCACTGTTCTTCACCCTTTTCTTTTCACAGTCCACTACTGTTTATTGTATAGTACTGATTTATAATTTCTTCCTAATAATTACAATATATCACCAGCTATTGTTTATTGCAAGGTACTGTTTAATATTTTTTAAATTTTAGTCATTTTTACAGTCGTAAGGTGTTTTTTATAAAGCAAGGTTCAACCTTCTTTTCTAATTAGCTTGTAGATAAAATTATTTTAACGTACCCAAAAGAAAAAGCAGCCTATAACTATAGACTACACAGCAGCAATCATGCCAGGCTATTTTTCTTTTGCTTGTTGGATAAATAAAAAGAAAACCGTTATTAAGATAAAATAATTTAGCGGATTTTTGAAAATATCCCCGCCTAAAGCCAATTGCAATAAGATCCATAAAGCGAAGATTACTAGTATGGCTGGTATTATAAGCTTGTTCATACATCACTCATCCTTCGTTTAAAATAATAAAGTAATCTTGGCTCTCCATACTTGTTTCATACCCTAACATTAAATCCATAAATAGCTTTAAAAGCATACTGATTGAATGTTTATAAGAATATCACTTTTAAGATAAAATTTAACAGCTGTTATCGCATTTGATAGAAATGTCTTACGTGTATTTGATTTTTTTGTAATAAATTAAAGAAAAAAGAAGCCGTTATTTTACATTTTCAAACAATAAAAAACAGCCAATTTTATAGCTGTTTTAAAGTAGACTGCTATCAAAAATTTCATTTTCTAGATGGTGCAAATTCCTCCTGCAGTTCTTTTAAAAACGCAGCCGCCGCAGCTGAAAGAACATGATGCTTTTTCCACACAATATTTAAACCTGATTCAAGTCTTGGCTGTAACGGTCTGAAACAAAGGTTGCTAGTCGTAGATGTGTTGACGATTTTATCAAGTGTTATGGCATATCCAACGCCTTCTTCAACCATAATCGCCGCATTATAGGCAAGATTGTATGTAGTGACAATGTTCAATTTATGAAAATCTTCGCCGAACCAATCCGCAAATTCATTTTTTGAAAAAGTCTGTTTCACGGCTTGTCGTGAACAAATCAGTGGAACGTTTACTAAATCCGCAGCTTGAATGCTTTCTTTGACGGCAAGGGAGCTGTCTTTTTTCATAACGACGCCCCAAATATCTTTGGCAGGCATATTAAGATAATTGTATTTTGAAATATCGGCTGGCTGAATTAAAATACCAAAATCAAGCAGACCCTTGTCAAGCCGTTCCGTTATATCTTCTTCGTTTCCACTGTAGAGGTGATATCGTATATTGGGATAACGTACCTGTACATCTTTTGCTACTCGTGCAATATGTTTCATTGCTTCAGTTTCCCCGCCGCCTATATAGACGTCACCACCTATTGTTTCTTCCATAGAACTAAACTCAGCCTCTAATTTATCCATCATATTAACGATTTCTTCTGCCCTGTTTCGCAGAAGCATTCCTTCATCTGTCAGGATGACACTGTGACTGCTGCGAACAAATAGTTTTTTACCTAACTCTTGTTCAAGATCTTTTAATTGTCTCGACAAAGTTGGCTGTGTCACATGCAAAAAATCAGCAGCTCTCGTGATGTTTCCTTCTCTTGCAACCGTAAGAAAATAGCGTAAAACTCGAAATTCCATATACCCCTCCTCCTTTCACAATCTTTAGTGTATACGTCTCAGAAATGCTTATCAAGCATACCACGATATAAGATATAAGCATTTTCTATATTTAAAAGGAGCCAGTAGAATAAATAGCAACGAAGTTCATATCACAAAAGCACCATTTTTAATTATTCAAAGTGGAAAGGAGCTTAAAATGAAAAAACTTTTATGTCTGTCTGCTATCTTAGTAGCAAGCCTTGGCCTCGCTGCTTGCAGCAACAATAATTCATCTGCAGCGGACAGAGATCATAATACAAGTAATCTTTTAAACCAAGCACCAGAACAGCCACAAGAAGAACATATTTCAGATACAAAAATAAAATTAACGTTTAACGATAAAGAAGTCTTGATTAGGATGTATGATAACCCAGCAAGTATGGCTTTTCTAGCTCAATTGCCTTTAACAGTCATTTTTGAAGATTATATAGGTAAAGAGAAAATTAGTATTTTACAAAAAAGATTATCAGCAGATGATGTACAAGCCGGAGATCTATCAAAAAAAGGCGACTTTGCTTATTACGCTCCTTGGGGCAATGTTGCTATTTTTTATAAAGGTTTTGAGGATGCCACAAATGACCTTATCATACTAGGTCAAATTGAATCAGGAAAAGAAAACGTTGAAAATATTCATGGTGATTTTACAGTTACCATTGAAAAAGTGACTAAAAAACATAACAATTGGTCTTTAAACAGCCCGCTTTGAAGCAGCTAGAACACTTTTTAGAAAGAGAGAAATTTATTTTATGTCTAAACAAAATAAGCTACTTATATTTGTCTTAACCTTAGGAGCTTTCAGTATTATAAATACCGAAATGGGGGTTATAGGGATACTGCCCTACATTGCGGATCACTTTCATATCAGTGTATCAAAGGCCGGGTGGCTGGTGAGTCTCTTTGCTCTTACTGTATCAATATCCGGTCCAACTATGCCGTTATTATTTTCAGGAGTCAATCGTAAGAAAGCGATGTTGCTTGTACTTGGTATTTTCGTTTTAGGTAACATTATCTCTATATTCACCACTAATTTTGCTGTTGCCATAATTGCGCGTGTGATTCCAGCTATCTTTCATCCAATTTATTTTTCAGCAGCTTTTACAATGGCTGCAAACTCAGTCAGCAAGGAAGACGCTCCAAAAGCTGTTTCCAAAGTCTTTATTGGCGTATCTGCAGGTATGGTACTTGGTGTACCAATCGCAAGCTTTCTTGCAAGCACAGTTTCATTTCAACTATCAATGACATTTTTCGCTGTCATTAACGCTATAGTATTTATTGCTACATGGGCATTCTTCCCTTCTATGCCTATTAAAGAAAGACTTTCCTATGGAACGCAGCTCAGCGTATTAAAAGACCCCGTTACTTGGCTTTCCATTATGGCCGTCCTTTTACTGAATTCAGCAGTATTTGGGGTATACAGCTATCTTGCTGAGTATCTTAAAACCGTTACGAACATCTCTGGAAAATTAATCAGCTTCATGTTAATTCTATTCGGTGTGGCAAACATTATTGGAAACATTATCGCAGGGAAGCTGCTTACGAAAAATGCTATCAAAACGGTAGTAGTTTTCCCTTTCGCATTGGGAGTCGTTTACATCATTTTATTCTTCACCGGACAGTTCACTTGGCCTATGGCTATTATGACTTTAGTTTGGGGAATATTCGCTGGTATAGGAACGAATATTAATCAATATTGGATTTCATCAGCAGCTCCGGAAGCTCCTGATTTCGCAAATGGATTATTTTTAGCATCCGTTAACTTAGGAACAACGATTGGTACAGCTGTAGGTGGACTATTTATATCAGGACTGGGTACAGAATACGTCGTACTAGTGGGGATCTTGTCATTAGTATTGAGCGTAGTATTTATTTTACCAAGAAGCTACATGAATCGTCCTATAAAACAGCTTTCTAAATAAGGCATCAATTCAACCCTTTTTCGGATCCCTTTGTTTTCTTTTATTGCATCTATGAAGAGCAGAAATCTATTCTAGTCAATGCTTACACCATTAATAGATAGAAATAGAGATTTGAGATGGAAAAATACACTAAAGTTACGCTTGTTCCTTTACCATCATATACCTGTCACAAAAGACGTTTTTTTATGACTTGCTAAGGGAATAAAAAAAGGAAATTCAAGAAAAAGAGGGAGTTACAATGTCAGAAATGGGAAGAAAAGAAGACTACGGGGAGATTGAAATAGGTAGACACGAATTGTTCTTCAAAAAGAGTTATAAAGTTATAAATACGATTAACGACTTCTTGATAGGCATCTGGTTCCTAATTGGCAGTATTTTATTCTTCTATGATTCCTTAAAAAATATAGGGATTTGGTTATTTATTCTTGGGAGCGTGCAATTGCTCATTCGTCCAACGATTAAATTAGTACACGATTTTCACTTACGAAAATATTTAAAGGAAGGTTATCGGAATAAATAATCTTCTTTGCAAACAATTTTTCTTGTGAATTCTATATATCAAAAGGGGGTGTACGCGTACACCCCCTTTTTGAATCGAATATATCACTCTAGGTCTAACCCTTTTTCATTCAATTTATGAGAAGTCACAGCAATTACAAACTTTCCATCATCCAAATCTTTTTTATGAGAGGTCAGTTCCTCTGTGGGAATACCTAAATTTGTTGCACGATCTTCTTCATTTGAGTAATTTTGCACCACAAAAAATTTCTTTAATTTATCTAAAAAAGAATCCTGCTGGGCCCCTCCAGTCATATCTTCCTGAGTGACTTTATCTTGGTCAGCAGCAGATAGCTTATCCACGTTTACATTCGTTCTATAAGCTAGATTGCCCGCTGCGGTCTCTTGATTAGTTAGAACTGTAATTTCATTATCCTCATACCCTATCATTCTTAATTTCTCAATTCTAGTTAATGTTTCTTCCGGCGACTCATATACACCTATAACACTTTTACTCATAGAGCTTTCCTCCTTCATTAAGATCTTTTCTCCTTACTTTTTATGTACCCGCTATTCTACCCTTATTAACAATAGATCCATAGTTAATTGATTTAATCCCATATTCTAGGTCGATCAACCTCCATGATCCTCAAATACTGTAAGAGTTGTCCAGCGTGTACGGATTCATGATAGCCTATCCGCATCAACATATCCCCTAAAGAACGAATATAACCAACATCTGAACGGTCTATTTGAATGTTAGTTAAATCTTCTTCAGAAAAAGTAGTAACCATGTCTAAAAATTGTTGGTGGTAGGATGCTGCAAACTCCAATTCATCCTTTATAGATTGTAAGGGTCTTTTTTCAAAAGGAGAATCAAATTCCTTTAAGCTGCCCAAA
This sequence comes from Priestia sp. YIM B13490, assembly GCF_042787735.1. Taxonomy (NCBI): domain Bacteria; kingdom Bacillati; phylum Bacillota; class Bacilli; order Caryophanales; family Bacillaceae; genus Priestia; species Priestia sp. YIM B13490. The sequence goes on along the minus strand of NZ_JBHZOT010000001.1, from coordinate 349,774 downwards.
TTTTCGATAGCTAGATAATAATAGTATTCTGACTCCAAGACATGACGAACCATTTCTATGCATGTCATAGCTTCTTTATCTGGCTTCCAATCGAGTTTATCATCAGGAATTGCTTGCCAAACCTTTATACTTCTTCTTCTAATCTCTTTTATATTTAATACTATTGCATCTGTTCCATTCATTTCCATCCCTCCTCTTATCATCATTTTACATCATTTCCCCAAAACAAAGAGGTGAATTTTCAACTAAACTTATTTTAAATATTCATGGTTCTTATGCTGAGTATAATAACTTTCATCCTTTAAGTAGTGAATATATTGGTCATTCTCACATCTCTTTTAAAACAGCGCGCTGAGGCTATGTTACAATGTAATTATAAGGAAAAAGAGGTGAATATAGTTATGTTAACAGCGATAGTTATAACTGTTTCTGTTTTAGGTTTAGCGTGGAGTGTTGGACAAAGAAAGCAATATCAGTAACTTTATAGATTGTCTGTATGTAGAATTGAGATGGTTATAAATGAGTAAAAGAAATATTTTAGTCAAATTAATGTTCTTTTTAGGATCATTTTCTATAACAATTTTTGGATTTATTTTAAAACAAGGATTAACCGCATTGCTTTTATCTGCTGTCTTTATCATCTTGGGAGGTTTCTTAATGAAAACTGAAGTTACAAAAACAGGCTCTAAGAGAACTTAAAGCCTGTTTACTTACCTTTCTTCCTTAAAATCCTTTTTTATATTCCAAAACGTTTTCTTTAAATCATCATAAAAAAACATCGTTAGAAAACCTAGTATGGTAACATCAGCTGAAAATGTACCCAAATCTAAAAACAGTCCTGCAAATACAAGAATGATTCCGATAATAAAACCAGAGTCTGATAAATCCTCACTCTTTTTTCGATCGATTCCTATTTTGCTTTGAAAAGATTGATCCCCTTTAATCAATTCATCCAACGTCACATTATAAAGTTCGCTTAACTTAATAAGGTTCTCAATATCAGGATACCCTTTATTATTTTCCCACTTATAGACAGCTTGTCTAGATACATTCATTTTCCCAGCTAATTCTTTCCTGGACATCTTTTTCTCTTCGCTTCACTTCTGCAGCTGTTCCCCTAAATTCACCTTCATCACCTCTAAGGCTTAGCTTACAATGAATATGTAAAAAATTCCATAAACGCTTAGTAACAAGCTGTAAACCATTGGTTAACACAGCAGGTATTAGTACTAATCACTATACATGTCCTCATTTAACAAATAAAAAAAGCTAGCATAAAGCTAACTTTTTTAAGTTAGAGATAAAGGCAGGCTAATAATTAGCAACCGCCAAATCCTCCCCAACAAGCACAGCCAATAATGATTAATAAGATAAACAGCACGATAATTAAAGCAAAACCACTGCCACCGCCGTAACCGCAGCCGCCGCCATAACCATAGCCACAACCTCCGCCATAACCGCCAAAGAACATAAACTTCACCTCCTTCTCGTTCATACATTTAGCATATGATGAAAAACGAAATTTGCTCCCCGAACTGGATAGACTACGTTTTATATCACTATAAATAAAAAATAATAACCTTTTAGTTTCTTTTACATACAATGAAGCATCCTCAGATCCCATATATGAGTTTTACTCCCTCTGCAATAGATTATTTGAATTCCGCCCAATCAGTTCTATTGCGTATAAAAGCAGCCCCGCACAACCTAGAATAAAAAAGTCTTTCTCAAATTAGAGAAAGACTTTTTTATTGTTATTAATAGCCAAATCCGCGCCCGTAACAGCTGCATCCAATAATGACAAGAAGAATAAACAGGACAACTAATAAAGCAAAACCAGAACCTGCTCCACCATAACTAGACATACAAACACCTCTTTTCGTGGTATTTAACTAAAGGAAAAAACTTTAAATATACATGGGTTAAGGTATTATATGTAGACATAGCTCATATCGATTGGATTTTGGTCAAAAATAGGCTACTTTGTTTAACGATAGCTAAATAACATCCTAAATTTCACATAGTAAAACCCCTTCATTGTTAAAATGAAGGGGTTTTTTTGGCTATCAGCACCAAGGACGAGGTCTAGGAGGGCAGCTTGGAGCACAAAAATGGTGATGCGTTTCCTGATATAGAACGGATTCTGTATGAGGGAATGAGTGCATATATTTATAATTTTTTTGATAAACATTTGTGGTATGACTAGGGTGCATCACTGGTACAAACACATCTTGACCAGTAAAAGATGTATTTTGTTTAACTGGGTCATACTGAGCAGGCATGGTTTGAGGAGGCAATTGGCCACAAGGTTTAGCTTGAGGATAACCGCAGCTGCCTTGCTGAGGATACATAGCCCCTTGATAACCACCGTAATTAGAGTGCTGATAAGGATAGTTGTTTCTCATATTAAAAATCTTCTCCTTTCTGTTAGTAGACTCCTATTACTGTATGTGAAACAACCATAGAATGTTTGGACAAATACCTAAAAAAGACCCTAATTATTTAGGGTCTTTTCTACTAAGAGAAAAAGAAACGTGTATCCTTAGTAACATAGCTATGAGACTAAGAAATAGAAGTTTTTTTAATGTCCATTATTCCTCAAGATTAACATCCATCGCTGCGTTATCAATATTATTTAAAATGGTTTTGTTTTTATCGTCTAATTCATTACGTAAAAGTGAATTACGCGTCGCTTCGTATAAATCGTAGCTTCTTTCGTCAACTGGAGAATTATGATCTTCACATATCATCTTTTCTGATTCTTTGGATTGATCTGCCATATCAGTCACCTCCTCTGTGTAGTATGTGAGTTGATTAGAAAAAACATAAGAATTTTATCTGGCCACCGTTGGGTAAGGTTTAATCAACGGTTGGCTGTTTCTGTATATTGTGTTTACATATGACCTAATATTAGGTGGACACAACCGTTTCTTGAGCATGCTTTTGAATGATTTCTGGAACTTCCAGCAATGAATTAACAGTTAGCAATTTACCTTTTGGCGCAACATCAATTTTAACTTGGTTGTAGCTCCACTCCAGTTCAGAAGGTACGTGAATCGCATGTATTCCAGCTTCTACTGCCGGCCTTATATCGGTTTTTAATGAATTGCCAATCATCCAAGTCTTTTTTGGATCGTACTTAATTTGGTTTAGTATTTCTTTTAATGCACATGTATCTTTTTGTTCAGAAATAAATACCCTTTTTTCAAAGTATTTAGCTAGCTCTAGCTGAACAATTTTTCTACCTTGATTTTCCTCGTCTCCACCTGTGTGCAAGTAGAGATCATGTCCTTGTTCTTTAAGCTTATCTAATACTTCATACATATTTGGCAAAGGCTCTATCGGTACTTCAAATACACTTTGACCAATTTTTTTGACTCTTTCGACTCTATCGTCATGGATATCTTGATGATTTTGTTCACTAAAAAATAAATAAGTGTCTACTAATGATTCTGGAAAACGGGAAGAGTGAAGGCCATGCTTTTCGATACTTTTTAAATCTATCTCTAACTGCTTTTGTTTTATTTCTTCCTTAGTCAGATTCTCAAACCATTCCTGCAATTGAGCCACAAAAGCATTTATGGTGTCTCTAAAATATTTATTACAGTGAACAAGCGTATCGTCTAAATTAAAAAGTAAGGTTTGCTTCTGCATTTCGTTAAATCCTTTCTACAATGGATGTACAGACAGTATATGAAAAAACACTAACCACTTTTATTACCTATCCAAACCTAACACGAAGGTGAATTTCCCAATACGTTAGGCACAAGCAATTGATTACTATACTGAAATGAGAATATTTAGTGGAAAGACCCTTCTAGCGTATAAAATAGAAGGATCTTTTTATAAGATAAAAAGCTGCAGGATATTCCTGCTAATAAATATAACGTTCAAAATGTTTTCTATTCATGTTGGTTTTGAACGTAGAGGTACTCAGTCCTGAGCGATTTATTAGCGGTTGGCTGCCTTCGTCTTTTTTAGGTATATTCATTTCAAGACCTTGTATAGTGAAAGGATCATACATATACGTTGTTCGTTCAGTTTCTGTGTGCGACATTAACTTCACCTCTATTAATAGCCCTCATTTTTTCAAATTATGTTAACTCGTTTACAGCAGGTTCTTTAATGAAAATATCTGCGTTTCATAGGTCTTTTCGCTTAAAAAGATCCGCCGTTTTCTACTTTTTTTTATTAAGTTGTAATTTCTTGTGGATCTTCGCCTTCAAGGTCAGTGAAGAAATTTTCTAAGGTTTCCCTCGGATCAAGAGCACGCCCATCTTCTTCGACAATACGGTTAAGCGTAGGGTCATTATTGCTATCTTTATTTTTATAGTTGTTATAATCAACTCTTTCTGCAATTCCTGAATTATCAACGCCTTTAAAGTCTTTCTTTGGCATAAAAACACCTCCTAGCCCTATTGTTTGAAAATTTGAAGATAAAATAAGTGGAAGGTTAAGTTATATTTTTATTTCCCGAGAATTAATTAGATACTTGTTGCAAAGAGCCATGTACAACATGCTTAATTGTTTTACGAACTGGGGAAACTAAAGCGTCAAAACTTACTTTACTGAGGAGGAATATAAGTGAAAGGAAACCCTAGCACAAGACAGTTTCAGGATGATTTAAAGCAGTATCAAATGCCAGATTCAGTAAAACAACAAAAATCTGGAACTTATCGAGTTGGATTTGAATCAAACACTGGAATTGAAAAAGTACAGAATCAGCAAGAAGAAAAAGAAAAGAAATAAGCTTGATCAATTTATACTTTTACATGACGAGGAGGGCATCCCATGGATCAACAAAAAATGTTAGCAAATGAATTAAGTAACATGCTTACAGAAAATAAGCTGCCGATTACAATTGAAGAAGATATTCATGAAATCTGCAGAGGTTTACAGTCAGGTGAAATCAGCGTGAATGATTTGAAGGAAAAAGATCCTTTTGTTGTAAATGCAGTTCAAGAAGCAATGGATAGAATCAATAAACCTAACTCTTAAAATAGATATAAAAAGCAATCCTTTGAGGCAGCTTTTTGAATATTGATCGTTTTCATCAAGCAAAAGACTAACTCTTTATAGAGTTAGTCCTTTGTCCTTCAAATAATATACCCATGAACATGAAAAAAGAATGACAAACGAATTGTCATTCTCTCTCCTACACATGGCAAGCGTTTAGTTTTTAGTCACAAGGAAATGAAACATCTAATCCCACTTTTTACAGTGTCGGTTGTTTCTAAAAATTAGTATGTCATCATAACAAGGAAATATACATCCATTATTTACCACGAATACATCTCTTCCACAATAGGAAACTTAAGAAAAACAAGGAGGTGACACAACATGGCAAACAACAACAGCAGCAACAACAATGAATTATTAGTATACGGTGCTGAACAAGCAATCGATCAAATGAAATATGAAATCGCTAGCGAATTTGGTGTAAACCTTGGTGCTGATACAACTGCACGTGCAAACGGATCAGTAGGTGGCGAAATCACAAAACGTCTTGTACAAATGGCTGAGCAACAACTTGGCGGCGGACGTTTCTAAGACAACTTTATAATTGATGGCTGAAGGAAGAATGGGTCTCCATTCTTCCTTTTTGTACGAATAAAAAAGTAAGGAGAGATCATATGCAGCAACATCAATCAGCTAAAGAAAAGGCGGGTTTTACTGAGAAACCAGCAGTTTCTGCAACAAATGCACAAAAAGTAAAACAAGAAATCCAAAGAGACGTAAGTGAAGGACAAGGTGCAATGACTTCTCGAGAAGCAGGCGCAATGCGCGATTAAAAATCAATTTGAGCGGTTTTTAATCCTCGATTCTTTGTACAAAAACTAAAAAAGTACCTCGATTAACTGAGGTACTTTTAGCAGTCTACTCTATTTCGGCGCGGGAGCTGCTTTGACTTCGGTTGTTTTTCATCGGGTACATGCTGGTGAAACACAAAGGCAAACATTCTAGTCCCCAATATATAAAAGTCGATTCTGCCTTGTTCATCTGAAAAATAATTAGTTTGTATTTTGTCCTCCGCCATTCAGCCCTTCTTTTATGTACGCATTAACCTGACTATTTGAAAGCAATCCAATATGTCCAATGCCATAAAGTTGAATATTTCTTGCTCCTTGCAGCCTAGAGAGACTATTAGCAACAATTTGATGATTTACCCTCTATTCTTTATAAAACTATTTATAAAAGATAACAGTAATCAAAAAAAGCACTTTTCCATGTAATAAAGATATTAATATACATATAAAAGGAACAGATCCCCTTAAGGGGATCTGTTCTTCAAGTTAATCTAGTTGCATAAATTGTTGTAATTTCTTTCTTGTACGTTGCTTGGCTACTATCTTTATCCAATTCCTATTAGCCTTTAAAAAATCAGTGGAGAAACGCCCTTGCTTAAGTTCCATTTATTTAAGGTAATCAATTCAATTTCTTGATCTGCAAAGAAACAAATACCTTTTGCATTGTCTGCAGGATAGATTCTGCTCGTCATCACTTTCTCGCCTTCATTAATAAAAACTTCGATGGATGATTTATCAACAAACAGATGAAGATGCAAGTGATTATCATTTAATCCAACAGATGCTTTTCTTATTCCCCCATCACCTTCACCTGATTTATCACGATTAAAGATAAACAAACTTTCTAGCCTATCATAAGTTAAGAGCGTTTCCTGGTGAGTGTCATTATCTGTTCTCACTTTTATTCCGAACTGTGAAGCAGCTTTTGCGTTAATTTTCACTTCAAGTTCATAACAATCACCTGAAATACCTGTAAGTTCTTGTTCTCCGTTAACCGTGATATTTTTATACTGCACGTGATGTTGACGAAGCTGCTTAAGCTCTGGAATTGGTTTACTAATTATATTCCCTTGTTTAGTAGAAAGCTCACGCGGAATAGTCATTGCGCCTGCCCAATTGTGTTTTTGTTCAGGCATGCTGCTTTCCCACATAGCCATCCACGCTATCATAATGCGTCTGCCATGTTCATCTTCTGTCGTTTGAGGAGCATAAAAGTCAAACCCGTAGTCCAAAAGCTGAAAGTCTTCATGTTGAAGCAACCCTGTTTGATAGTCTAATTTCCCTTTTACATATCCAGCTTGATGCAAGTTATGATAGAGATCTCTTTCCGGTTTTACTCCTTGAGGTGACATAACAAGCACGTCCTGTCCTTCGAGACTAAAAAGATCTGGACACTCCCACATAAAACCAAGATTTCCTTGGCTTTTGGCCATTACATTCATAAACTCCCAATTCAACAGATCTCTTGAACGGTACAAAAGAACTTGCCCTTCATGATCCTTTGTACGTGATCCAAGAACACAATAATAATAGCCGTCTTTCTTCCATACTTTTGGATCTCTAAAATGATGAGGATGAATATCCCCTTCAGGCACTGAATCAATAACTGGATTTTGAGGTACTTTATTAAAATGAACGCCGTCTTCGCTTACAGCAAGACACTGAACCTGTCGCAAGTCCGTATCATAGTTATCCCCTGTCCACACATTCCCTGTGTACATTGCATAAAGCTTTCCGTCTTTTTCAATTGCACTTCCTGAAAAACATCCATCATGATCGTATTCTTCACTCGGAGCAAGAGCGATAGGAAGTTGTTCCCAGTAAGTAAGATCTTTACTTTTTATATGCCCCCAATACATCGGCCCCCACTCGGGAGAGTAAGGATGATGTTGATAAAATAAATGATACTCACCTTTATAAAAGCTGAATCCATTTGGGTCATTCATCCAGTATGCTGGTGTAGACACATGATATTGTAGTCGCCAATGATTCTGATCAACAGACTCCTGCTCGTTTAACACAAATTCCATTGCCTTTGAGATTTTTTCTTGATGTTGATTTCTTAATGTTTTCAAAAGATTTCGCCCTGCCTTTCTATACGTGAATGAGTCAATTATGATAAAAACAGATTAAAATGATGAATCGATTTCACAAGCAATGGACTCGTAAGGTCGTAAATTTATCTGATTCAGGTGTAATTCTAAATGATCATAGTTGGATAAAATAACATTTTTTATATTAAAATCTAAGCTTAGAGTTAACTCTTTATTATCAAAGTTAGCAATCACCGCTATTTTTTTATCGTTCAACTCTCTCGTGTAGGCCATGATTTGCAGGCTATCTTTAAACATGTCTTCGTATTTACCAAAAGCAATAATATCTGAATATGGACTGCTTTTTCTTAAACTAATTAACTTTTTATAGAAATAAAATAAAGAATTACGATCTTTTAAAGCATTCTCGACGTTAATAGAAGAGTAATTAGAATTTATCTCTAGCCACGGTGTACCTTGGCTAAACCCTGCATATTCAGAATGATTCCACTGCATAGGTGTTCGAGAATTATCACGACTGCGTCTCCAAATCGCTTCTAATGCTTCCTCTTTTGAGAATCCTTCTTTCAGCGCAGAGTAATATTGATCGATTGAAGCCAAGTCATTATAATGCTCAATTGATGGATACTCTACATTTGTCATTCCAATTTCTTGCCCTTGATAGATAAATGGTGTCCCTTTTAATAAGAAATAGACGGTAGCTAACATTTTAGCTGGAATAGGTCCTATATCTTCTGGTTTAATAAATTTGTTTAAAGAACGAGGCTGGTCATGGTTTTCTAAATAAAGCGCTCCCCACCCTGTGTGGTTATAGAACGTTTGACTGTCAGAAATGGCTTTTTTGAAATCAAGTAGATTCCAATTATACGGTTCATACCATTTTCCTTCTTTTCCTACATCTAAATCGACATGATCGAACTCAAAAAGCATACTAAAATGTCCGGCTTCTCCCGCATAAATAGGCAGTTCTTTGTGTGATACCCCAGGTGCTTCTGCCACGGTTAAGATATCAGGTGAAGTAAAAGCTTCTTTACGTAGTTCACTTAAAAATTCATGAATGCCTTGTTGATTGGTTTCAATTACATTCATTCCATCATGCGAATCATCAAAGTCTTGTCGTTTTTTTATAAATGTAATGGCATCTACTCTAAAGCCGCTAATTCCTTTATCTAACCACCATCTGACCATCTTATAAACGGCATTTCGAAGATCAGGGTTTTCCCAATTAAGATCAGGCTGTTTTTTAGAAAATGCATGAAGATAATACTGTCCGGTTTGCTCATCATACTCCCAGCACGAACCGCCAAAAATAGATTTCCAATTGTTAGGCGGAGTCCCGTCTTCTCTTCCGTTTCTCCAAATATACCAATCTCTTTTAGGATGATTTACATCACTTTTTGATTCTATGAACCATTCATGTTCATCCGAAGTATGGTTAACGACTAAGTCCATAATAATCTTTATATCTCTTTTTTTAGCTGCATGAATTAATAGATCCATATCTTCCATAGAGCCAAATTCCTCTGCAATTGCTTGATAATCAGAGATGTCATATCCGTTATCGTCCATTGGTGATTGATAAACTGGGCTTAACCAAATAACGTCGATACCTAACTCTTTTAAGTAATCTAATTTTTGAATAACTCCTTTTAAGTCACCAATTCCGTCACTATTAGAGTCATAAAAACTTTTCGGATAAATTTGATATACAACTGCTTCCTTCCACCATTGTCTATTCTTTATTGTAGCGCTTTCTTCATTCATTCTTTCACTTAGTTGAACCATTTCTATCAGCTCCCGTATTTTCATATTAAAATTATGTACTTATTCTTCGTTTGTGTGGTACCGATACCATATGTGATTAAAAAATTTTTGCTATTAAAAAGTCTGATATGACTCTTCTTGCTTAAGATAAATTCATTGTATTACATCATGGGAACGGTTTCAATAACTTTTCTGAAAATTTTTCAAAAAAGGTGAGAACGAATAAATTCAGTTCTCACCTTCATCTGTTATCTGCTATTACGTTGAACTTCGAACAACCAGCTCGATTGGAAGTTCAAAAGTTTCCACTTTTACTTCAGAATCATTCAACATATCAATAAGAGTTTCCATTGCTTTAATCCCCATCTGATCAATAGGTTGTCGTATAGTTGTTAGCTTTGGATCTAACATTTGTGCAAGAGGTTGATCATCAAAGCCAATAATAGCCAAATCATTAGGTATTTTTAGACCGCACTCTTTGGCTTCAATCATCATTCCCCCGGCAATTTCATCACTTCCTGTAAATATAGCCGTTGGACGATCCTCCATTGACAGGATTTTTTTAACTACTTGTTTTCCGTCTTCAATACTGTGTTGATTAACAAAAATCCACTTTGGATCCGGCTCGATCCCTGCCTCTTGAAGTGCTTTTTGATAACCTTGATTACGGTCCTTGTCCTTGCCTTCCTCTGCAAACAATCCACCTGTACAGTACCCAATTTTCCGGTGGCCTTTTTCAAGTAAATGCTTTACGCCTATATATGCACCCTTGTATTGATCTAATCGAACAATTGGAACATTTGCGTTGTTTACATATTCATTGCATAACAAAATAGGACCAGATTCAGTAAACGATTCTATGATACTCCAGTCATTTTCAATAGAGGTCATAATAATTCCGTCAACTTGCTTTGTTTTTAGTAAATTTAAAAAGGCCAATTCTCTCTCTTTATCTTCATTACTTTGAAAGATTAATACGTGATAGCCGTTTTTATAAGCAACTTGTTCAATTGAATCGACTAAATAAGAGAAAAATGGATTTACGATTCTTGGTACAATAACACCAATTGTAGTCGTTACCTGTCCTCTTAACTTTCTTGCCGAAGGGTTCGGGGTATAGTTAAGCTCTTTCATTGCTTTTAGCACCAGATTTTTTTTCTCTTCTGAAACATATGAATGATTGTTTATAACACGGGAAACGGTTGTCTTTGATAACCCCGATAATTTTGCTACGTCATATATGGTAGGCATTTATTTATCACTCCATCACTAACTGAAATCAGTTTCATACTTATTTTACGTTAAAAAAGAGCCAAAATGCAATGAATGAATTCGTTTGCATCTCTATATCATGTGTTCAATAAGAATACCAGTAAAATCGCTGTGACTCTTTAAGACAGAACCTTTTTATATAAAATGTTTCATGATTAATAAACCAGTATACTTAAAAGCAGTTATTTCATAAGTAAGAAACCAGTACCACACTAAAAAATACATTACACTTAAAAAAACCCTTTTTAAAAGGGTAGTTTTGTTAATTATTTTCTTATTGACATATGAAATCGGTACCATATATAATACAATCAAATCGAAAACGCTTTCTAAATAAAATTTAGATACATAAACAGCAAAGGGGATTTAAATATGCAAAACAATAAACTTTACTGGAAGCTAAGCAGTTTCTTTTTCTTGTTCTTCTTATCTATTGCCTCTATTTTCACTTTTTTTGCTATCTGGTTGGGACAAAGCCTTAACCTTTCCGGAGCACAAACGGGTATTGTTTTTTCTGTAAACGCTATCTTCACTATGCTTTTCCAACCGCTTTATGGATATATCTCTGACAAATTGGGGTTACGAAAGAATTTATTATACTTTATTTCAATTTTAGTTATTTTATCTGGACCATTTCTCATTTTCATCTATCAACCTCTTTTAAACTGGAATTTTTGGATAGGAGCCCTGACAGGCGGATCTTATCTTGCCATCACTTTTTTAGCTGGTATCTCAGCTATCGAGTCATATATCGAAAAAGTTGGCAGAAAGTATGAGTTTGAATTCGGTCGTGCAAGACTTTGGGGATCAATAGGAGCCGCCGTGGCAGCTGCTATTGGGGGACGAATGCTTAACATTAACCCTGATATCAACTTTTGGATTGCATCGGGATCAGGCATTCTCTTATTACTTGTTATTTTCCTTACAAAAGTAGAAGTATCCACTATCGAAGAAAAGAAGGCAAAGTCCCTTTCTGTTCAAGATTTGGGCAGTTTATTTAAACGAAAAGATTTCTGGATTTTTATGATTTTTATGCTCGGGACGGGCTGTATTTATAATGTCTTTGACCAGCAATTTCCTGTATATTATGCCTCTCTGTTTCCAACAGAACAATTAGGAAACCAAATATTTGGTTACTTAAATGCAGGTCAGGTCTTTTTAGAGTCCGGTATGTTATTAGTTGCTCCATTCATTGTCCGTAAAGTAGGTCCTAAAGGAGGTTTAGTTTTAGCGGGAATCATTATGATTTTGCGCGTGATAGGTTCAGGTCTAGTATCAGACCCATACAGCATTTCATTTATTAAGCTTCTTAACGCACCAGAGTTTGCCATTATCATCGTTTCTGTGTTTAAATATCTGGCTACACATTTTGATACAAAATTCTCTTCAATTTTATATTTGGTTGGCTACCAATTCGCGATGCAGCTAGGGGCCGTTATACTTTCTCCTATCGTAGGAAACCTATACGATTCAATTGGTTTTCGTCAAACATACTTAATCATGGGGGTTATTGTCACTATCTTTACTCTATTTGGTGCATTTCTTTTAAGAAACCAGAATCAAGCATCTAAAGATAGGAACGATTCAAAACTTACTGCTTAGAATCAGGAAAAATATAATAAATAGGCTTAAAACTTCAAAAATATCTTTTAAGGTATTCCTATTAATTGTGATTCTCATAATTTTGAAAGCCTTTGCTATAATTAGCAAAGGCTTCTTTTTGGTGAGTTTCTTCTGGTTAACTTTATATATGTTAACTAGAAGTGTATAGTAGATACATCCTAAAAAAGCTATCGCTCCTGAACAGCAGCTCTTTCTCTTTATACGTAAATATTTTTACAACATCTGTAGTAGGATACTCGGAGGATTACACATTAATTTATTAAGAACGTTTTTCTAATCATCTAATCTTTTACGATCGTCTGCTTGGGGAGGCTTTTCCATCCACTGATTATCAATCATATCTTTCCCAATACGGCTATAAATCCACAAGCTATCCAAGGATGCCTTTTCACAGTGTGCTGAAATATCAGCTCTCATACTTGCAATGAGAGCTGCGTTATAATAAGTAACTGCTACACCAAAAAGGAAACCTGTTTGGAGAAGCATAAGCCGATCTGAAAAAGGAGAAATATTGGAATTTGTAACCTCTGTGTCGCATGATTTAGGCAGATGAAGATTATCTTTGGTTAATAAGGATGCAAACACATCAATGTGTTTGTTTTTTACTTGCAGGCTTTTTTCTAATAATGCTCGTACGTTTTGATTTTTTGAAACTTGTGAAAAGCCAAGGATCATCGCTTTGGCAATAAATGTTTTGTTTAAATTAAAATAAGCATGTCCACTTTCTATTGTATTTATCGGCCTCTGTTTACCGAATACATCTGTTACATAGTGGTAGTGTTCAATCATTTCCCCCTTGTTCGGTGTTATGTAAGTAGGTGGTTGCTGATAAAGTTGCTTTGAAACAAGAAGGTCCTTAGCTTTTTTATAAATCTCCATCGCATCAAGGTTGCATTGATAATAAAAATCTACAATGTCTGGGCGTAAGGAAGTCGTAAATGATAAACTCATTTCATTATGTCCGTGTGTGCTCATCATATAAAGGGATTTAAGACACAAAACATCCGTAAATAGAGGAGGAGCTTCTAAGTTTACGTCTTCTTCTGTAAATCCTTTATCCTTTAGGAATAGGAAACTTCTCTTTCTTAAATAATGCTTTTAAAGCATCTATGTGTTTAAGTGAATAGTGAAGAGCCGTTTGAAAAAGGCTATGTATCTCAGGATCTTGAATCGTGTGAAGCATATATTTATTTACACATACAGATAAAGTTTCACGGATATAGTGTGTCCATAAATTTGCCATTTCAGGAGATGTTAATCGATTCTTTTTTTACAATTTTCTGTTCCTCCGTATTCAAGCCATTTTTTCTTAACTTCCCCTTCTTTTAAGCTTTCATACAAGTTAGCTTTTCTTTTAATATTTCCGCTAAAAAAGAAAAAGCTGCTCAAATGAGCAGCTTTTAAAAAACACATACTTAATGAAAGATGAGGAATTGGGGTTCCTATGTTCTTAGTTTGCCCACAAACTCGAATTTTATTCTTCTTCCTACCTATTCATGCTTACGATGTTCTCCGTATAATGATTTATCATAAACGGAGTCACCCTTTGCAAAAGGAGAATCTTCTCTACTTCCTAAGAACTGATTTGTTTTTGTCTCTCTATTAGCTTTTACTAGCAATAATACTTTTCCTTTTTGCAGATCATCTGCATAAGGTCCTGCTTCTGTAAGAGGGACACCTAAGTTAATTAAACGCTTTTCTACTCTTGCTTTATCGCTACGAATCTCTTTAGGGTGATCTGGTGAAAACATATGTTTAATTTTATCCATAATCGACTCATCTTGGTGATTTTGTGCTGTGGTTTCAACTTTCTTTACGTCAATTCCCTCTCTGCTTTCTACTCTCGAATAGTCCTCTTTATCGATATCTTTGCTGGTTACAAGAGAAAGGTCCTTCTCTTGAAAACCTTGTATCTTTAAGTTTTGAATAGCAGTTACAATAGCTTCTTCATTATCATACGTACCTATCACATTTTTTGTCATGAGCAGTTCCTCCTTCTAGTAAAAAAATGGTTTATATCAATTAATTCGTTTATGGTACTTGTAATACCCTGGCCTCTTTTTCTAAAACATTCAAAAAATTAGACAATCATTGTTTAGATAGATAGCCCTTACGGAAACGGCAGCACCAAAAGTTCGCAAAGTATTAAAAGCAATTCAACGAAGCTATGGAGCTTCATGAAAGGATCGCTCATTATATGATTGATAATGAAATGTATCCTGCCTATGCTATTGAAGAGCAAGTATGAATCGCTTGTGACACCCCTATTGATTTCCATGCAAGACTTCGCTTTCCACGGGCGGGTGCTAGAAGCAACAAAACATATGAAACCTACGTTTACCATCATAATAAAAAGATCCGAACGATGAACCGTTCGGATCTTTTTAGAATACGTTTGTCTCAGCCTCTTTTTAAGGGAAGATTTAATTAAAAAAAATCAAGATTAATGATTGTTTTGTTTATATTCTGCATCAAACGAGTTTTCACCGGCATGAAGAGACAGCAAGGTATCAGCATAGCCAACCAGCCTGTTGACCAGCTCATCTGCAATTGCATAAACAAGAGGATGGATTTCTCCTTTAAATAGTGCTGGATCATCTAAGATGACTGTAGTGTTGATAAACACATCTCTATTTCCATAAAGGTTATAATGAATCATTGCTTTCCCTGCAGCTCCACCTGTTCTTGGATCTTCATAACCTGGAAGAAATACGTACCATTCTTCTGCTGTAGCAGACCGGAAATTTTTCGTAAAGGTCATTCCGTTGATCACTTTTTCAATCCGCATTTTTTGCTCCAAATGAGCTGCATCTACAATTTTCTTCTTCATAACGCACTCCTCATCACATTAGCTGAATTCTCCGTCAGCAGGCGTAGCCTCTACAGCGATTTGATAAGCATCTAAAATGGAGTCACGTTCCTCAGGGTCGGTCAATCCAACAAGATATTGTTCACCCTTTTCATCTTCAACGCGCATCAACAGCGCTTCCCCGTTCGATTACAGCAAAGCATAAGTCTGATTTCTCATATCAAATAAAGCCTCAATTGCATATTGTTTTTCAATACCTTTTTCATCTTCAATGGTTATAAAATCTCTTTCCCTACTCCTCACTTCTCGTTCACCTCCACTGAAAATCTTCCCGGTTACTTTACCCGTTCTTCTCTGCTTCTATAATTGTATAAAATGAAATTCAATAGCCACGGCTCATATGGAGTTTGGTTATGGATATAAGTTATTTATTCGTCTATTGGAGAGTAAAACTTTAAGAAATGATTAAAAAAATGTTTTTACGATATCGTGTTGTGAATGACATTCATGGCAATAACAATTAATTTCTAAAGCATCTTCTGTGAGAGTATGTATAGTTTCTTTTCTGCACTTTTTACAGTATTCTTTTTTCTGACGTGTCTTTGACAATATAACCTCTTCCTCTCTTGCATTTTTAATTTTATGTTTAGTATAAAAATAACCATTGATACGGTATTTAAAGAGGATTGCAACAGCAATTGCAATCCTCTTCTCACATGGCAACTTTTAGATAACAAGGAAATGAAACATCTAATCCCACTTTTTACAGGGTCGGTTGTTTCTAAAAATTAGTATGTCAGCTTGATAAGGAAATACACATCCATAAACTACCATGTATATACTTCTTGGCCTCTAGGAAACTTAAGAAAAACAAGGAGGTGACACAACATGGCAAACAACAAAAGCAGCAACAACAATGAATTATTAGTATACGGTGCTGAACAAGCAATCGATCAAATGAAATATGAAATCGCTAGCGAATTTGGTGTAAACCTTGGTGCTGATACAACTGCACGTGCAAACGGATCAGTAGGTGGCGAAATTACAAAGCGTCTTGTGCAATTAGCTGAGCAACAACTTGGCGGCGGACGTTTCTAAGACAACTTTATAATGTGATGGCTGAAGGAAGAGTGGGTCTCCACTCTTCCTTTTATTATGGACATTTTCTACTTATCGTCATAAGCAGCAAGCCACATAAAGCATGACAAAACAAAAAACTGCCAAAGAAGGCAGCTCTCTGTATAACAAGGGTATTGTAACTAATGCCCTTATAGGCATCTTGAATAGTATGTGTAAAATAGTAGATTGTATTCACTGATAAAATTCCTTTTTTATATCTAGAAGAATAATAAAACATGATATGGAGACGTTAAGTGTGTGCATAGTAAGAAAGGTGGCACATTGCTATGAATATGTTAAGGAGGATAACAATGGGCATTTTAAGTGGAAATCCTACAGATGAACCGATGCATTACGGTGAAGTATTTGGAACATGGTCGTTTCTTTCTGCTTCAAAAGGATTAGTAGCTGGTTATCAAACGTTTCTAAATCATGTAGGAGACAAGGATCTACATAAGTTGGTACAAGAAACGATTGAACAATGTCAGCAGGAAATGAAAGGTGTAGAAAAGTTATTAAAAGAAAATGGAGTGGCTTTACCTCCAACTCCGCCTGAACGTCCAGAAGCTTGTTTAGATGATATTCCAGTAGGTGCACGTGTTCAAGACCCCGAAGTTGCTGCGGCTATTTCACTGGATATAGCTGCTGGTCTAGTTGCTTGCAGTCAACTGATTGGCCAATCTATTCGCGAAGATATTGCAACAATGTTTGGTCAAATTCACATGCAAAAAGTAGCTCTTGGTGGAAAGTTTTTGCGACTTAACAAAGAAAAAGGCTGGTTAGTTCCACCACCTCTTCACAAGTCAAAAAACACGGATTGTTAATCATAAAATTCGTATAAAACATCAAGATTTCACATTAAGTCAATCCTACAAGAAGGAGATGCTAATTAATTCCATATTAGTACCTCCTTCTCATTATGAATAAAGAGCAATCATAAGAGCAAACTACTGTTTATTTTAACTCTATTAGATTTACCTTTCTTATTTAGAAAGCCCCCAGACTCAATATTGATTTCTCTACTTAATGGGTACACCAACGGAATAATTGACAGATTTGTTATTACTCATAAGATCATTAAATATCCAGCATGCTATTTTCGAAAAGAGTTCTTGATTCATTAAATAAAAACTAAATTGAATACCTTTCTGTATCTTGAACAAACGAGTCAAATCGCCGTGAAGCATTTAACCACTTCTTTATTAACATAATACCATTTTTCAGAAGCAACATGTAAAAAAGCTCTTTATGGAAAAATAAAGAGCTTTTTCTTGTCACACAACTCTTCATTTCGATAAAGATTAGGTGGATATCAATGAACTGTATAAATTAAATAAACAAGACCATATTAAATATGGATGATAGGTATAAAAAGTATATTTTTTCGAATCTATAGGAGATCGTAAATGAATAATTATAAAAATGACAATACTGCAAGACGCTATATTGCTCATGTCAGTATATTTGGAACGACGCAAATCCATTTAAGAAACCCCTATATTATCGCTTGGTGGTCAGCAGCTTTTCCTGGTTTTGGGCACCTACTACTGTCTAAATACCTTCGCGGCTTTGTGTTATTTGTATGGGAAGTCGTCATAAACCTTAAATCTCATGTGAATTTAGCTATGATTTATTCTTTTCAAGGAAACATTGATATGGCCAAAGACGTGCTTAATACAAGGTGGCTTCTTATTTATATTCCCGTTTATATTTTTGCTATATGGGATAGTTACCGAACAACCGTTGATTTAAATAAAATATACGTGTTAGCTGAACGAGAAAACCATCGGTTCAACACCTTCAGTATAGGAGCCATGGAAATAAACTATTTAGATAAACGGAATCCCATCCTGTCCGTTTTCTGGTCCTTGGTGATGCCAGGTCTAGGACAACTCTATATTCATCGCATCATTGGTGCTTTCTTTGTTATCATTTGGGCAGTCATTTTCTTTTATTATTCTCACCTGCTTGAAGGAATTTCTCTTCTATTTTTAGGAGAAATAAAACAGGCTACTTCCGTTTTAAATAAAGAATGGCTGTTATTTTTCCCTTCCCTATATGGTTTTGCTACCTTCGATTCCTATATAAATACGGTTGAGAATAATAAACTTGCTGAAAGAGTGCAGAAAAACTTCTTTGAAAAAACATATCAACATCCAAGCTTTTGTATTGCGAAAGGAAAAAAGGTGGAGTGAAAACATGCAGGTCTTTTCTACATTTGAATACTCCAGTTACATAGAATTAGCTGTTTCAGAGCTAGAAAAAAAAGGGATAAAAAAAGAAGATATATTTATTGTCCCTCTTAATAATCGAACGGAAGATCGACGGATTTTTGATAACCTCCATCGAGCCGATGGAGTTTCTCTTATTGATCTAGGAATGGCTCTAGCCACAGCCTTTTCAGTCATCGGTGCAAGCATTGGGTTTAAACTAAGCTGGGGCCCCATCTACTGGGGAATAATTAGTGCTTTTATCGGATTTATCTTAGGACTAGGAATTAAACTATTTATGTTTAAAGTAATCAGGAAAAATCAACGGCTCTCACGCGGCAAACATTCGGAAGTCATACTCATTGTTGATTGTCGTACGGTGGACGCCGAAGTGGTTGAACAAACTTTGTGGAAAAACCTTGCCTTAGGTGTTTCAAAAGTCAGATCTGATGGCTTATAAAAATAAGTCATCATCGTACAATATAATGGCCAGATACAGGATGAATGAATTACTATTCAGGATTAGAGATAACTTTCTTGACGCATGGAGAGAGAGCTTCTGGTTTTAAACTGTATACTCTTTAGTCAGCATAATGTCATTTATCAAAACCCAAAAAGCTTTTAAAAAAAGCTTTTTGGGTTCTAATGTATGTTAAATGCCATTCTACCATCCTCTTTGATTTCTTAATGTCGTAATATGAGCAACGTGATGCTTTCCATGCCAGGCATAAGTAGCTATTAATTGCTCAATCGTCACTTGTCCGTTTTCAGGATGGTAGATCATTTTCTTCAAATCTTTTTCATCAAGTGAGTTTAACAATTTATGAAGACGCTTATGTAAAGCTGAAAAAAGTTGGAGCGAAATTTCTATAGGTAAATCATTATCAGGAAGATCCGACCAAGCCACTTCATCATAGGCCTTAATAGTAGGCTCATGTTCTGTTAAACCTAATTTAAAACGAGTATAAGCATTCATATGGGAGTCAGCTAAATGATGGACAACTTGACTTAATTTCCAACCGCCTTCTCGATAAGGCGTAGCTAATTGCTCTTTAGTCAGTCCTTCTACAGCATCAGCTAATTGCTTTGGTGCATCTCCAATGTCATGAATCCACCCTTGAATATCTTCTGGCTGAATATTTTCTTTCACGATAAATTCCCCAATAGGATATTGATTAAACATATTTTTTTCCTCTCTTTCTATTTTTATTAATATCTATAAAAACAATAAACATATAGATAAACTTGCCGTAAAATTAAGTTGAGGTGAGTAAATTGAGCAGTGGTTATAAAAGCTATTTCTACAAAAAGTTCTTTTTAATATATTTTATTACCCTTTCATTATTTATTATCGTTGATATTATAGACTCAGAAAGAATTACACTTTTTTCTTTTGAAGACAGCTGGAATTTTATTTTGTATCAAATTGGTTTTTGTTTAATTTCGATTGGCTTTATTAGCGCATTCATTACAAACTTATTATGGAAAATGAAAAAAGATACGTAATTAATTAAAGGTTTAAAATAGAAAATGCATACTACATATGTTTCTAATTAACATAAAATCTCCTACTTTATATTAAGCTTTATTATTTAAATACTGAGTAAGTAAATGAACTGCGCTGTCTTGTTTTTTCTCTACTGCAACCTCTAAAGGTGTTTTCCCATCATCTTTTTGTATCTCGATATCTGCACCTTTTTCGATGAGAAGTTTAATCATATTTTCATCTCCCAGCAATGAGGCTTCATGAAGGCTAGTCCATCCACCGCTTTGTTTTGCATTTACATCTGCGCTTTTTGTAAGCAACAAGTCTACAGCTTGAATTTGCTTATTTGCTACTGCTGCATGAAGAGGCATGTTTTCATTCGAATTTTTAGCCTTAATATGAATATCCGCCCCTAGCGACAACAATAACTTGGCGCTATCCACTTGCCCAAAATAACAAGCTAAATGTAAAGGCGTCCACCCATCTGAATTAAAAGCGTTAAGTAAATAAAGATGGCTCTTTATTTAATAAAGCTTTTATCTCTTTACTTTCTCCATTCACTGCAGCATTTGTTATTTGATTAATATATTCCATTTCATATCCCCCTAATATATAGAAATAACTTGATTACATTTCCATTTTATCACAGGTTAGTGGATGAACACGATATACAAACTTAGTTATATAAGTAAGGTGGAGAGTGGATATGAAAACAACTAATAGCGAAGGGTTAGACGTCCAATGGTATGGCGTAAAGGTTCTTTATAAGTACTTAGTAGAAACAACAAATAAGGAGCCTTAAATAAGGCTCCTTATTTGTTCTCTATTTACCTTTGTTTTTTAAGAATAAAAGCCCAGGCACCCTATTAATTACACTGCATCTGTCATTACATATAAATTGGATGGAGTAATTTTATTTTCTAAAATTAAGTATGGATGACATTTCATTAAAGCAAGTTTAAGAACTTCTGGTACTCTCTCTTCATCATACGCGCATACTAAATATAATCCGCCGTTATTCACCAATTTGTCTGCTTCATTTTCAAACTCTTCTAAAATAGGTATAATCCCTTCTTGCTGTCCCCACTCTACATGAGCCCATATTTGAAAAGACGTATTGTTTTTATAGAAAGGCTCTAAATGTTTAGAAAGATGTTCAAAAATTATGGCAGGCTGAAAACTTCCACTTGAACAGTAATAATCAAAATTATTAATGGTATGTATATATGTTAATTGATCTTGAGTTAAAATTCCCTCTAATCTTTTGAAAATCAGCGGAATTAGTCTTTCACTTTCTATAACTAAGGTATGTCTCTCCTGTTCAATCCCCGAAACAATATAAGACACAAGATTGTCTAAGTAACTTCTCATATCGTCAATATTATAGTAAATATGAACGCTTTCATTATTCTGTATCAATTGAGCAAACTGATTTTTCAAGTGTGTACGCTCCCTTATATAAAATCAACCTAAATTTTAAGACTCTTAAACTGGTAAATTGCCTGTTCATTAGAACAATTCTACGCTTTGCATTCTTATCTGTCAAAATTAGATAGTTTCCCCTTTGTTGTAAATGAGATAACGTTTGCGCCAGTTATATTGGCGCTTTGGCTAAAGAATACTTTACCCTTCTCAAATACAATTAAAACTTAATAAGAAATAATGAAAGAATTAAGTTCATTTATCTCTTTATTCGATAAATTCTCATGTAGCATTGATAGGAGTATTAGCCATTTATTTTTTACTTTGTATAACTTTTAAAACTAGTTACTACAAAATACAAAGAAAAAACGCCACTTGCTTTAGTAAGTGGCGCCTTTTCTTTTAAAATATTTGAGTAAAAGCTACAATTAAAATCGTAATCCCACTTATTAACGTTCCAAATTGACTCAATGTAAATTTTCCAATTTGAACATTTGCGGCTTTTTTCCCCACCATTACTCCTAGCCATACGGTTATAAAACTGCCAAAGGCTGATGTAAGCGAAATAGCTAAAGGTGATAACCCAAGCAAACCAGCTCCCAGACCGTTTGTAAGTGCATTTGCTGAAAGTGCAACACCTAGGACACTGCTTTCGATCCAACCAATATATCGTACGTTTTCTTGACCACTACTATCTAATTCATCACTTCCGTTATTTCTTTGAGATCCAACTAATAAAATAATGCGAATCCCGATTAGCGTTAATAATACGACGGCTACAATAACATGGAACACCCCTGGCAAGATGGTTGAAACCCACCTGCCAAACATAATCCCCACCATGCTAAAGAGGAAACAAATAGCCGCTATCAGTAAATTAGAAAGCCATTTTATCCTTACCTTTCGAACTCCGTATGATATTCCTACACCGAAGTTATCTATACTCGATGATAGTGCAAAACCTAATATGAATAACCATTCCATTTTGTATTCTCCTTTTATTGATAATGTTGAGGAGATTTGCTTCCTTGTTGCATATATTGTTGATAAACCTTCAATAAAATGATTACTGCGCGTTGAAAAATATAAAGAGGTGAACCGCTATGTCTAACATCCAAAATGATCAAAGCCTTGGTTTGTTATTAAGGTCTTTATTAAAGGAAAATGCTTTATCTATGCGGAAACTTAGCTCACTTACGGGGATTGATACGGCAACTATCTCACGGATTATAAATGGAAAACAGCAAGCAAATCTACATCATTTAAAACAATTTGCGCACTATTTAAATACTCCTCTTGAAGCATTAATTGACCCTGCTGGAGCTGCTTCAAACAATACAGAAAATGAATTAGCAACAGGCATTCATTACTCCATTGATAAAATTCAAGAAATACTTAAATCTTTTAATATAGTAGATACAAACTTTACGATTGAACGTGTCGAACAAGAACTCACAAAATATAAGCAATATGCACAGACAGACGAAGGACACAGCATGATTTGTAATAACTTTCAAACCAAAATAGAACAAGTCGGCAGCGTCGGAACCTTTATTGATCAATTAAAGCAAATGTATCTTGAATATTGTGATGAAAAAACATCAGCTGCCAAGCGCTCCATATTGGGAAGTGCGCTATTGTATTTTATTTTGCCTACCGATATTATCCCAGACTATGTCTTTCCAATCGGCTATTTAGACGATGCAATAGCTGTACAACTGGTAATGAATCAACTTACGGACTAAAAACTGAGTTTTATTAAGGGAACTGAACGCGGTATGCCCCTATTTATTGTGAAAATGGAACTTTTTCTGAGCAATGAGCAGGTAAATACTCTATTGCTTTCTTTAATTTAAATAATTCCTTTGGCACAATCTTTTTGATGATTTTTTCTTTTTTATATGGCTTGCATGACTCATGATTACATCTATGCGCACACATTCCTAAAGGAATTTTCTCTCCTAAAAATGGATCTATATAAAATCCATTTTCAAACAGCTTACTCTTAATAACATTTTCATTTTGCAATCTGCAGCAAGTAACGCAATAGTACATTCGTTTTCCACTCTCTTTCTTATATTTGATTTTGAAACATCTTATGAGAACTCATCAACAGAAGTGCTTGTTTCTACGTTAAAAGTTGAAAAAATCTCAACAGGCGTTGAAGAATACTCGACACACGTCAATTACAAACATATAGTTTAATCATGACAGCATGAAGAGTGTCATACTTTGAGGAGAAATAGCGGTGAAAACAAGAGGTATTATTAACGCTGTAATCGGCATTTGGCTCGTTATTGTCCCTTAGATGCTTGGGTTTTTATACGATGCAGGTGCTACTTCAGCAAGTATTGTATTTGGAACCCTTCAAGTGATCACATCTTTTTGGGAACTACTAAACCAGGATGGAATTCATGGCAAAATTGGATTTCACTTATAGCGGATTATGGTTTGTCCTGTTTCCTTTTATTTATTCATTAAAAGATGGTGTAATTTGGTCTAGCATCATACTTGGGTTAATGACCGTACTATTTAGCTTATGGAGCTTGAACTCTAAATCAAAGCTAAAAGCTGTTAGTTAAAGAATGAATAATATTCCACTTTTTGCTTAAACTACTCAAGATACCGCAACGTATCGACTATGTGAGAATAATTCTCCTAGCAGAAAAGCTCCCTACGAAAATAGGGAGTTTTTTCTGCGTTAAAAAGGTGATGATTAATTTTATCTTCAACTTTTTTTACATATCTTTATACGCGTCATCCTCAAGATGTCCAATACTTCTAAATAGTAAATGATCTAACGTCTCATTTCCCATAAAATCAAATATTCTATAAAGTTAGTTCCTCATATTTAAAACAGCTAGCTGTTTTAAATAGTTACGAAGACGAATTTTCGGATTTAATTCTGTATTTGCAATATGCTTTACATAGCGAATTGAACTTTGAATAATATCATAGTCACTGATTTTATTTGCACGATACTCGACAAAAGGTGGAAGATAGGACATGAACAGTTAAATTCGTTTGCCTCAAAACGGATTCCTTCCACTTTTTATTGATTCGAGAAGATTCAATATGTGGATGTGCAATGAGTATTAATGTTTTCATATATAGACTTATTAATGCGAGAACAGTAGAAAAAGAAGAAATTTAAACATCGAATATATTAATTAATAAATTAGTGTATTTTAGGTATGGCCTATACACGAGTAGTTACCGTAATTACCATTCTAGGTAGTAAAAATAAAAGGTGGTGAAAGAAGTTTCTCTTTCACCACCTTTTATTTTGCTTTTAAATCAAATTCTTCTGTTTTACCGTCCCATTTGATAGTTACATGAAAGGGATCAGAACTATCTTGTTTTGCACACCCTTCACAAGCATCATTGATACCCATTTTGCCATCCACTGGTGTGGAAGTTACATCGATACTGCCATAACTACCTTCAATTTTATATGTAACTTCTCCAATATTATCTTTATTGGGTCCTTTATAAATAATGCTTCCTTCACCATTTTCCCTATCTTTATCTTGAGTTAAAAAATACTGAGAAATCACATATTATAATATATCTTCTAAGTGAAGGAGGTATGCTATTATAGAAAACTTAGTTAGCTATATTAAAGATTTAGGCTTTCCAATTGCCCTATCTTTTTACTTACTTGTTCGCATTGAAAGCAAATTAGATAGAATTACAGAGCTGCTTCAAGTTCTTATTGAAAAAAAGGACAAGCAATAAGCAGAATGCTATTTATACCCATAGCGAACTTGTTCCTTCGTTTTCGAGATGCAGCACGTTCACTTCTGTTCCTTTGTCATATCCATGCTCTCCTCCTGGAAGAACAATCAGCGCGTTTGCTGCAGCTAATGATGAAATAGCCCCTGACTTGTCCATGCCAACAGGCGTCACAACAAGCTTTCCGCCTTCATCTGAAATCTCTCCTCGCACCATTCGCGTAAAAGCATTAGGTTCTTTGAAACGGCCCTTTAATACCGCTTTTGTTTTATGTAAATGAGGCGCTGGTGAATACAAAAAGCTGCGAACAATCGGACGAACAAACAGTTCAAACCCGACATAGCAAGCAGATGGATTTCCTGATAGTCCAAACAGCAGCTGTCCGTTTCGTTCTGCGACTGTTGTAACGCTTCCTGGGCGCATCGCAATTTTGTTAAACAGCACGTTCGCACCAAGCTTTTCATAAATAGCCGGCAAATAATCATAGTCGCCAACGGATACCCCGCCGGTTGTTAGTAGAATGTCCACTTCTTCAAGCGCTTTTTCTACCGCTTCATAGCAGCGGTCAAAATCATCTTCAAGCTTTCCTAAGTATTTCGGAATTCCCCCGCTTCTTACAATTTGCGCAAGTGCCATATAGGAGTTGCTGTTGCGAATTTTTCCTGGTTCTAACGGCTCGTTCACATCAAGCAGTTCGCTTCCTGTTGTTAACACGCCAACAACCGGCTGCTTCACGACAGCGACATCCGCATAGCCAAACGTAGCTAAAAAAGCGGTGACGCCTGGATTAATGCGCGTTCCTTTGGAAACAAGCACGTCTCCTTTTTTTTTTTCTTCTCCTTTTAATGCAATGTGTTCCCACTTTGAAGCCCGCCTGCTTAACGCCATATACGTTTTGCCTTCTTTTTCATACGACTTCGTTACTTCAAGCATCACAACCGCATCACATGAATGAGGGACCTGCGCTCCTGTCATAATACGCACCGCTTGAAACGGCTTTACTTCTTCTTCAAAAACAAAGCCTGCACCGATTTCACCTACTACTTCGAACTCAACAGGATGTTCACTTGAGACTTCTACGCAGTCTTGCGCTCGAACCGCAAAGCCGTCATAAAGCGATTTATTAAAATGAGGAACGTTTTGGTCGGCGATAATATCTTCTCCTAAATAGCGTCCGTAGCTTTCGGTGATCGATACGCGTTCGATGCTGCCTTTTCTTTTATAAGTCATGACTTTTTCAATTGCTTCAGGAATTGAAATAGGTGTTCTGCTTTCTAACATACATTCTTCACTTCCTTTATGTCTGTTCACTTTTTACGCTATGGTGTAAAATCATAGCATATCTCACTATTTCTATCATACAACAAAATTTACTGAAAAAGGATGAAAACACCGATGTCTTCTTTTACACATTTTAATGACCAGGGCCGTGCCAACATGGTCGATATTAGCGAAAAATCTATCACGCGCCGCGTTGCAACAGCTCGTTCAAGCATACTCGTTAACAAAGAAATTCACGAAGCCATTGTAGAACATAAAATTGGAAAAGGCGACGTGCTTGCTGTCGCACAAGTAGCGGGAATCATGGCAGCAAAACGCACGTCTGACATTATTCCTATGTGTCACCCTCTTTTATTAAAAGGCGTAAACCTTTCATTTGACTGGGATACAAGCAATGATCAGTACCGTTTATTAATAGAAGCAACTGTTAAAACGGAAGGCTCAACGGGCGTTGAAATGGAAGCTTTAACTGCCGCTTCTGCCTGCGCTCTAACCGTTTATGATATGTGCAAAGCCATTGATAAAGGCATGATTATCGGCGAAACGTATCTGCTTGAAAAATCTGGCGGCAAAAATGGTGACTACAAGCGTACGGAAGCGTAAAGGAGGTACATAATGAGCGTACATGAACATAAATCCAAAGCAACACAGCCCGTTCGCTGCAAAGTCATTACAGTATCAGATACACGTACAAAAGAAACCGATAAAAGCGGCGCGCTAATGATCCAACTTCTGAAAGAACACGACATGCAGGTCGCTTCCTATGAAATTGTAAAAGACGACCAAACGTCGATTCAACAAGCGATACTTGCCGGATGCAGTGCTGAGGACATTGACGTTGTTCTCACAAACGGCGGGACCGGCATTACAAAACGAGACGTCACAATTGAAGCCGTTCAAGCGCTGATTCATAAAGAAATCGTTGGGTTTGGCGAGCTGTTTCGCATGCTGAGCTACACCGAAGACATTGGCAGCGCAGCAATTATGAGCCGGGCAATTGCCGGGACGATTAACGAAAAAGCCGTTTTTTCTACACCAGGATCAAGCGGTGCTGTTCGTCTAGCTATGACCAAGCTGATTTTGCCTGAACTTCGCCACGTTGTGTGGGAATTAAACCGCCAGCGCTGACAAAATGCCTATGCACACGCATAGGCATTTTCATTAATCATAGTCTTTATGTACCCACTCATCTTCTGGAATGCCTAAATCTTCTCCAGAAAAACGCTCTTCTTTAAACGGATCTCCTCTAAGATGAAAGCCGTTTTGCTCCCAAAAGCCAGGATGATTTTCATCAATAGCTTCAAACCCTCGAAGCCATTTAACACTTTTCCAAAAGTACAAATGCGGAACAACCAATCGCAGCGGATATCCGTGCTTAGCTGTAAGCGGCTCTCCGTTAAAGGAATGAGCGAGAAGAATATCGTCTCTCAGTAAATCTTTTACCTCAATGTTTGACGTATAGTCATTATCTCCGTGCAGCATGATGTATTTACTTTTTAGCTCCACGCCAACTGCTTTTAAAAAGTCTGTAAACAGCACGCCCGTAAATTCATTATCAAGCCTTGTCCATCTCGTTACGCAGTGAATATCACATTTCACCGTCGTTTGCGGCATGTCCAATATATCTTGATACGAAAGCGTCACTTCCTTGTCTACCAACCCAAATACCCGAAGCGTCCATTCCTCTAAGTTATACTCCGGCACGTCGCCTTCATGTAAAATCGGAAAGCGCTCCGTTACTACCTGACCCGGAGGCACTCGTCCTTCATACTTTGGATCAATTTCCGGTGTTTTCATTCGTTTAATACGGTCTGCTTTGTTCAAATTATCACCTCATTGTTTTTTATACATAAAAAGCCCTTCCTTAAATAAATAAGGAAGAGCTTTGTTTCAGCTTCTTCCTTATCTCTAAGAGCAGTACACTCTTAAGGATTTGGCACCATTCTGTCATAGACAGCGGTTGCCGGGTTTCACAGGGCCAGTCCCTCCACCTCTCTTGATAAGGAAACAAATTGTATTTGTTTTATGTAATAAAGTCAGTATTAAGCTTTTTGTCATAATTGTCAATATTATTTTTCTTCTCCGCAAAAAAACTTTAAAAACAGGTAGGGTTATAAGATTTTAGTCTACTAAAATACCATATAAAACCTTTACCCTTCTCCATCAATCATCGTATACTTCTTGGCAAAGCGCTTGTAGTAAATTTGCTCATCCTCTTGTCCATCGTTAAAAACAAGTCGGTTATGATCAATATCTTTTTCTTTTAACATATAGCCTTTTTCATTCATCATATGAATATATTCATCTAAATGTCCTTTTTTCACCATATAGTGAAGAGCATCATCTGAATCTGTAGTCCTCGCTACATCTTGACTTCCCACTTCTAGCTTGAATACAGCTGTTGCTGTTTGAACGAGACGATAATCGCCAAACAATCTTTCCCAATTTAATAGCAGCAGCGCGCCGGAAATTATTATACACCCTCCAGCCGCCACGGTTAGTACAAATCGTTTTGACACTACTTTCTCTCCTTTACATTCTTTTTCTTCTATTTAATAGAACGGATTGCCCTAAACTTGTTTTTACGCCAAGTCCTAGATACACGGCAGCACCTAAAGCAATTGAAATACAAGATGTGCTAATCGCAAGTGAAGATGCAGACAGCTTATTTTCTAAAAAATAGTGAGAAGTATAATTGCCGATAATCACAGCGGCTGACATCACACTTACTAATAAAACAGGTGTCAACGCAGCTTGTCCCAGTGATTGAACTCGGTAAGAAATGGATTTTTCAATTAAATAAAAGTTATATATAACCGATACACCATACCCTCCGTAAGTCGCGACAACCGGTCCAATTTCTTTTAAGCTTGAAACCAGCAGTACGTTTAATACTATCTTCACAACAATTCCTAAGCCCAAGCCTAAGATTAGCTTCTTTTGCTGATTAATTCCTTGGAGAATTGCGGCTG
The DNA here is from genome assembly GCF_042787735.1 of Priestia sp. YIM B13490. NCBI lineage: Bacteria > Bacillati > Bacillota > Bacilli > Caryophanales > Bacillaceae > Priestia > Priestia sp. YIM B13490. The sequence continues at coordinate 320,220 of NZ_JBHZOT010000001.1, read as the reverse complement.
TTACTGTAAAAAGAGCAAATAAAATGGCAGCAGGCGCGTACCATTGTAAAACAATTCCACCGATTTCAGGGCTGTTTTTTGCTCCAAAAATCATCATATATACCGGCTTGCCTAATAAACAAAGCCCCACGGCAGCAGGAAGAGTAAAAAATAACAGCAGCTGCAGCGTTTTTGTAATTTTCCCTTTTACTTCCCGTAAATTTCCTTGCACAAAGGAAGACGTAATGCCCGGAATCAGTGACATGCTGAAGGCAGTCGCTAACGATACTGGCACCATCACCAAAATCTGGGCTAATCCAATAACGGAGTTGATCGTTTCGGCTTTAGCTTGTCCATATCCTATTGATTGAAAGAGCATGTTAATTGTAAACGTATCAATATTTTGATAGATAGGAATAGCTAAACCAACTAATACAAACGGAACGGCGTACGTTACAAGCTCTTTGAACATTGAAGAGAACGAAACGGACTTATTATTCTTTCCGCTGTTCACTTCTTTCATAATCAACCGCTTGCGCTTCAAATAAACCGCTCCAAGAATCCCAATTCCCCCTACGCCTCCAATAAACGCTCCAAACGTGCCGATTCCAACAGCTTTTGTCATTGTGCTATGAAAAAGGTGAATAACAGCGTATGCTCCTGCTAAAATGAACAACACTCGCACTATTTGTTCAATAATCGTACTTAGCGCGGACGGTCCCATAGACTGGTTACCTTGAAAGTAGCCTCGTAATAGACTCATAGGCGGGATAATAATTAAAGCAAAGCTTACCATTCGGATGACGTACACTACGTCTTTTTGACTATTTCCTGAGGAATCTTTTCCGTTAATGACTAGTTCAGCGAGCCACGGTGCCATTGTATAGAGGACTAAGAAACCTATTATGCCCGTTATTGTCATTAATAGAATTCCTGTTTTTAACAGATCTTGTCCCGCACGGTAGTTTCCAAGACCGTTATATTTCGATACATACTTCGAAACAGCAAGCGGAAGACCCATTGTCGACAAGCTTAGCATCAAGGTATATGGACCGTATGCATACTTATAAAGCGCGTAACCTGACGTTCCCACTAAGGCTGTGAAAGGAATAATATAAATAAAGCCTAAAATCTTTGTTAATAAAGAAGACGCTGTTAATAAAAGCGTACCTCTCATCAAATTTTTTTCCATACATCAAAACTCCAGAAATAAATATTGTATTTTTAACAAATACTTGATTTATTGTATCATACTTACAATTATTATCTATTTTTTTATAAAACATTAGAACCCTCTCTATATTACGTTTTTTACCTAATAAAGGAATATAAACCAACCTTTTCACCTATGATAAATGAATCGTTTTTTGCTTTTTACTTTGACTGACGTTTACATTCTAAAAGACGTGTTAAATTATATATATATCAGTTACCAACTAAACTAAGACTCCTTGATTATTCTGGCCTACCTGTTCTTTTAGGTAGACTGAGGTTGCTAAATCGTTATATATAGGAGGAAAAAATCATGAAAATGAAACAACGACTATCAAAAGCGGCGGCGGCTGCAACGATTACAGGAATTGCTGCGTTTGGATTTGCTCCTGTCGCTCAGCTTGATACACCAGCACATGCAGCTACATCTCAAGAAACAAGCAGTCAAAGTCAAACAGCTGTAAAAAACATTAATGAAATTTACAACGCCGCAGTAAAAGGTGAAGTGCCACGCTTAACGGCAGACTTCAAAATTGGCAAAACACTGCGTCAAGACGTTCGCGATCAGTTCGGTCCCCCGCCTGAAGGTTCATCTAACAACTTTGACTACTATCACGCGGAAATGGGTCACCCTGGATACGCATTTGGCTATGATCAAAATAACGTCATTAACGAAATCCGCTATTTTGGTACAAATGTAGAGCGTCAAACAAATCTAGGCTCCATCACCCAAGCTAACTTAAAGAAAGAATTAGGTCAGCCGAACTTTACAGGCAAAGTAAAAGGTGATGGTACTACTCAAACGAAGTACACCTATCACGCCGGCGCCTATGATCTTGAATTCATTTTTGATGATAGCAAAACGTTAAATCACGTTAATTTAGTTAAAAAACCTTAAGTAATAGAAAAAGTAGCAGGCTGTCTGCTACTTTTTTTCATGAAATAAAACCAATGCTGAATCCGCTACGTGTTCATACCCAATCTCCATATAAATCTTGTTAGACGTAGGATTTGTCATATCTGTGTATAAACTTGTTGTTTGAAATCCTTCGTCTAGCATAAGCTGAGAAAGCGTGGATACACAGCTTGAGGCATAGCCTTTTTTACGTTCTTTTTGAGGCGTGTATACAAAGTTAATCGTAATGTTATGGGCCGTTGGACGCGTAGCATTGGCAATCGACACATACTTGCCATTCACTTCCCATAGGAATAACCTTCCTGCTTTAATAAAAGCTTCTCCTGTTTTGGCAGCTTGTTCTTTTGATACAGGGTCTCCAATGACGCCCATAAACTCCCAAATCCATTCTGTCACGAGCGGAAGGTGTTCCAATCTTGCTTTTACCAGCACTCCGTCAGCTTCCGCAGCTTTTTTTACTTTGTCTAATTGGTAAATGCGCTGATCCATTTTTAAAGAAGCTTCTTGATTTTTTAAATCTGCTAGTTTTTGAGAAAGATATAAAACCATTTGTCTTTCTCCAACTAAGCCCGGTATGTCGATTTCTTGTAACAGCTCTGCCGCTTCGCTTAGTTCACCCTCCGTTAGCTGCTGTATTTGAGACAGTATGATTTGCTTAGGATGGGTTTGCAGCAACACAAGCGCAGCACGGCTGTCTTTTAAAATAACACCCATAAAATTTGGTTTGCTGTTTTCCTGCAAGCTGTGTAAAATGCCGAGCGCTAAGTTATGAAGAACTTCATTCTTTGATAAAAGCGGCTCTACTTGGTTTTTAAATTCCTGCACTTCTCTATATCTATGTAACTGGATCATCTTCTTTCTACCTCCGCAAATGCTCTTACCGGAAACGTTCCAACTCCTTTTATTTTAGGAGGCACGGCGTAAAATAAAAAGGACTCCGTTAGTTGATTTAAGTGACATAAGTGTTCAGCAATTACAATGTCCGAACCTAACAGCAGCGTATGAGCTGGTCTTGCTTTTCCTTTTGTATCGTCAATATTCATCGAATCAATTCCGACAAGAGCGGGCTGTTGAGACACTAAATAAGCTGCCGCGCTTTCTGTTAAGTATGGATGGTTTTCTAAATACTCGTCTGTATCCCAGTAACGATCCCATCCTGTATGAATTAATACCGCTTTGCCTTTTACGTCTACATGTTGAAAATGAGATTCATCAATGGCTTTTAAAGTCGGGTCAACTGAAACGACTATTCCTTCTAATCCGGCTGTTTTATCAATAGCCGTTTGAGCTAAATCCGCTCCGTCTTTGTATCTGTGAAACGGCACATCAATATACGTACCGGTATTCGTGACCATTTCAATTTTACCGATTTGAAATTCAGTGCCTGGTTCATAAAGCTTTCTAGACTCTTCTCGGCTTAAATAGTCGCAAATGATCGGTGCCGGCAAGCCTTTATGTGTGATAACTCCGTCTTCAATGATGTGGCTTAGATCAATATACGTTCTTTTTTTCATACTTTCACCCACTTTTTCAATATTAAGTAAAAATATTCTAACATAAAAAAGCTCTTCCTAGTTTCCTAGAAAGAGCTTTTTTTAGAGAACATTATTAACTTGATAAACATACATCATACGTATGCTTTGTATAAACAAATCCTTCAAAAATAAGACGGGCTGTACGCACTACTTTGATTCCGTTAACCTGTCCATCTTTTAGATCCACACTGGTTTCCATAATTCCCATTGGATGAGCAAGTCGAACGGTATCGCCTTTTAATTGAACCATTTCTGACGGAAGCGTGCCTTTTGTATAGATAGCCGCCGTCGTACAAATTGCTCCTGTAATCGCAAGCGTTTGATGCGGTTTTTGCATCGACATCATACGGATTAATACGTCCATTTGAGAAGCAGCTTTTTCTCTGCCAGTCCCGTCGCGATGGTCCATAGGAGGAGAAATAATCGTCATTTTTGGAACCGCTGGTGATAGTTTAGTTGCTTTGTCTTGAGGTGCGAGCCCCGCTTTTTCCGCTGCAATGGAGCGAATTTCTTCAAATAGCTTCAGCTGTTTGTCCGTGTATTCATGCGGAAGTTCTGCTCCCTTTAGGCCAATATCCTCTGCTTTAACAAATACAAGCGGATTTCCTACATCAACAATTGATGCTTTTATCGTCCCGATGGATGTTTGCAGAAGATCGATAGCGTTCCCGGTCGGAAGCAGTTTTCCAGTAACGGCTCCTTCTCCGTTTTCAAACGAAAGATAAATGGGTGAACCCGTACCCGGCACTCCAGGAATCATACAGGACCCTTCTGTTTTCACTTTTCCGTTTTCTACTTCTACTTCCGCTACGATTACTTTTTTCGTATTCGTATTATAAATCCGCACTTTGGTCACCGGTTCCACAGGTTGTACAAGTCCTTGTTCGATTGCATAAGGTCCGACCGCTGAAGAGATATTGCCGCAGTTTCCTTTAAAATCAACGAGAGATTCGCTGATGCTAACCTGCGCAAACGTGTAATCTACGTCAGCTTTCTCTAAATCTGATTTTTTTATAATCGCGATTTTACTTGTCAGCGAATTAGCTCCGCCGAGTCCGTCAATTTGACGTTGATCCGGACTTCCCATTATATCTAGCAAAAACGGTTCCCAATCCGATTTGTTCACAGGCATTTCTTCATGATTGATAAAAACCCCTTTACTTGTTCCACCTCTCATAACCGTTACAGGAATACGCGTCATATTAATCACCTTTCTCCCCTACTAACAAACGCCGAGGCGTTCATCAAACCATTTTATTTTTTTACTATTTAGAACCGGTTCATTTGCCATTTATCGTATAATAGAGGTGGTCATAAGTAAAATACATAAAATTTATTGTCTTTTTAAAAATTTTTTTATAATCTAAATACAAGGGGGAATCGGGATGGATCAAAAAGATTGGATATTAATTAAAACGCTTCACGAAGAAAAGAACATTACGCGAACGGCTGAAAGGCTCTACGTATCGCAGCCTTCTTTAAGCTACCGCCTTAAAAATCTTGAAGAAGAATTTGGCGTGTCGCTTTTTTTCAAAACGAAAAAAGGAATTGAGTTTACATCTGAAGGTGAGCATCTTGTTCGCTATGCGGAAAATATGTGGAAGCAGCTGCAGGAAACAAAAGACAGCATGCGTAATATGAGCGAAACCGTTACGGGAACGCTTCGCTTAGGGGTATCGAGTAACTTTGCACAGCATAAGCTTCCTAAAATTTTAAAGCAGTTCTCTCTTCACTACCCAAATGTACAGTTCAGCGTCAATACGGGCTGGAGTACACAAGTTATGAATCTATTAGACTCTTCGCGTGTGCACGTTGGCATTTTACGAGGCAATTACCCATGGAACGGAGAAAAATCACTTCTGACGAAAGAACGGCTCTGCTTAATTTCGAAAAAAGAGATTGCGATCGATGACTTGCCGAACCTGCCTTATATTAACTATAAAACCGATACGTCGCTAAAAGATCTCATTCAAGACTGGTGGCATGACAAGTTTTCAGAGCCTCCGTTTGTGGCAATGGAAGTTGATCGGCAAGAAACGGCCAAAGAAATGGTCAAAAATGATTTAGGCTTTGCCATTTTACCTGAAATTTGCCTTCACTCCAGCGACAACTTATATACATACGGACTTTCGTACCGAGATGAATCACCTTTGCTTCGAAACACGTGGCTCATGTATGATCCTTCTTACTTGAATCTATCGGTCGTGAAAGCGTTTATTGACTTTTTAAAGCTAAGTGAAAAATAAAGCCAAAGCTAAAAAGTTTGCGTCTTGGAAGAATCTCTCTTTTAGGCCAAACTTTTTTCTAGACTACCATTATAAAAATTTTTTATGAACTTTCTAAAAAAACCTATATTTCCTTTATTTTTAGAAATGTACTAACATGAAAACAAGAAACATCAGCGGGAGTAAAGAGCGGCTTTAAAAATTCTTAATAATCAAACTACGGCTCATACATGGGGATGAGAGATGTTAGTCACGTTTTTTTACTCTAAAAGAAAACGCTTTCAGAGAAAAGAGGGAAAATAAAGGAGGTTGTTTGAATGCTAGCACTACTAGGTTTTACAATGATTATTGTCTTTACGTATCTCATTATGTCAAAAAGGATGTCTCCTATCGTAGCTTTAATGGTCATTCCACTTCTTTTTGCTGTGATTGGAGGGTTTGGTAAAGGCGTCGGAGACATGATGCTAGAAGGGTTAAAACAAGTAGCTCCGTCAGCTGCGATGCTGCTGTTCGCCATCTTATATTTCGGGGTTATGATTGATGCCGGACTGTTTGATCCATTAATTAAGCAGCTGTTAAAAATCGTAAAAGGCGATCCGCTTAAAATCGTCATCGGAACGGCTCTTCTATCGCTTTTAGTTGCACTAGACGGAGACGGTACAACCACTTATATGATTACGGTTTCTGCTCTTCTTCCACTTTATAAACGCCTGAATATGAGTCCGTTAGTGTTAACGACAGTTGCGATGCTTTCTCTTAGTATTATGAGCAGCATGACGCCTTGGGGAGGCCCGGCTACTCGTGCGATTGTTGCCCTTCACCTCGATGCATCAAAGTTCTTTATTCCACTTCTTCCAACGTTAATTGGCGGAGCTTTGTGGGTTGTTTTTACAGGCTATATTCTTGGAAAAAAAGAGCGCAGACGACTTGGTGCTATTGACATCGAGCAGTTTGAATTAAAAAGCTCGCTTGCGTTTGCTGAAGACGCATCTTTAACTTCTCAAGAAGATATTACACAGCCTAAAAAAATCTGGATTAACTTAGCTTTAACCATTGCACTCATGGTCGTATTGGTTTCTGGGATTTGGTCTGTTTCTGTTTTATTTATGATTGGTTTTGCGCTTGCTCTTATGATTAACTATCCAAAACTTGAGGATCAAAAAGAACGCTTAATGGCTCATGCAGGCAACGCGTTAACCGTTGCAGCCCTTGTGTTTGCAGCCGGTATTTTTACAGGAATACTATCCGGCACTAAAATGGTTGACGAAATGGCAAGCCTGTTAATTCATTTAGTTCCTGATTCACTCGGTTCGTTTTTACCGACAATCGTTGCTTTAACAAGCATGCCGTTTACATTCGTGATGAGTAACGACGCTTATTACTTCGGTGTTTTACCAATATTCGCTGAAACAGCTGCTTCTTACGGAATTGATCCGATGGAAATTGCGCGAGCTTCAGTGCTCGGACAACCTGTTCATCTGTTAAGTCCACTCGTTGCGTCTACTTTCTTACTTGTAGGTATGGTAGGTGTTGATCTTGGTGAACATCAGCGCTTTGCATTTAAATGGGCCGTTTTAACGTCTCTTGTTCTAATTGTCCTTGCTATTGTCACAGGCGCACTTACGCTATTTTAATAGGAATAAAAGCCGTTATGGCTCTTTATTAATAAATTGATAAATGATAGGTGGAGGTACTTCTAAAATGTATGTAATTACGTGTTATGTAGGAAAAGGTGAAATGAGAATGTACGAGTTTGATAGCAAAGAAGAAGCCCTTTCTCAGCTCAAAAATCTGAAAGGCTGCACCATTCTTTCAGAAGTTGTTTACTTTAATGATTCATCAGTTATTCCGGTAGCTATTTAATTATGCACCACTCAACCCTATAGGTACAAACTTGATAAGCTTCCTTTCGCTCAAAAGGAAGCTTCTTTTTTTATGTTCTTCTGAGACTTCGGTCCCTTTTCTCTCCTCAACGTTTTGTTACGTCTGGTTCGTTTTGTTTTCTTGCTTCAATCATATTAATAATTTGATTTGTATGTGGAGTTAGCACAGCGCATTTTTGATAGAAAGCTCCGTCTACAACAAGCAGCTCTTCATCCATCCCGCAAAACTTGCAGCGGAGCTCTTGTGGTCCTGCGTAAGAAGTGTGATAAACACTATCGTTAAAGATGGTATAAAAAGTATTTCGTTGCTGGGCATCGTAAAAGCTGTATTGCTGGTTAGCGTCATCACGATAGTTAACTCCATAGTTCCGGTCGAATTCTTCTTGAGTAAATCTATCCTGTAAAAGTTCATTTTGTACTAGTTCTCTTAAACAGCACTCTATTTCTTCATAGTTAAATGAACAATTATGTGTGTAAACATTTAGTTCTTCAGTGCTGTTCTCTTTTACCATCACTTCACTGCCGCAAATCTTACAGGGATGTTTGGGACTCTGCTGATCAAAGTAAGAGAACGTTTGGACCTTTTCCACTGCTATTTCATCGCTCACCTTTTTAAACTTAATCATCACATTTTCTGTTTGACTGACGTTTTCGTTATACAACATCACTTCATATTCATCTATATTCTTTCCGTTTTCTTTTCGACTCAAATGCTCCATTACTTCATACGAAGAAATGGTAAAAAACTCGTTAAAATTCACCACTAACATGCATCCTTCCAAAAAATTTACGTTCGCTATGTACCTGCTCTATACTACCATTTTTTCAAAGACTCGCACCACTAAACGAACTTATTTTAGATTCGCATATCCTTTCTTTATCTCGCAGACATAACACTAACACTTTTATAAGGAGGATTTCATGAATACGTATGTAATCATCAGCACCGGCGTTGTTGACAGCGTATTTTCGTTTCAGAAATACCGTAAGCAAAAAGAAAAAACCTGTTGTGACAACAGGTCTTATTAATCATCGCTTCCTAAAATACCGAAAAAGCGAAGCAAGTTGATGAATAGATTAATAAAATCTAAATACAAAGACAGTGCCAAAATCGGAACAAGCTCTTCCGTGATTTCACCGTGCTTCATTTTGTTAAAATCATACAGCACGTAAAGCGAGAAAACGATGGTACCAATCACTGAGAATGCCATGAGTCCAGGCGTTGTTAATGGACTAAACAACGAGAAAATGCTGATACAGACTAGTGCTAACAGCGCTACTAATAAAAAGCTGCCTAAAAATCCTAAATCTTTTTTCGTTTTTGCGCCAATTACACCCATCACCGTAAAAATAACGAACGTGCTTCCAAACGCATAAAGAACGACTTGTGCTCCCGCTACTGACGCATAGTGGCTAACAATGGGAAAGAGCGTGATGCCTGATATAAATGAAAACGCATATGTAAAACCGTATCCTACGCTTTTTTTCTTTCGTAACATAAATGCCGCAACCAGCATCACAAGCTCAGCAATCGCTAATGGAATAAAATAAGCCGGCGGCACATATTGACCTACGTATAAGCCAACTGTGGAAATAAATAACGAAAAAATAAATGTTACTAATACTTTTTGAAACAGAGACCGCTGCTCTACTCCAATTACTTCTTGCATGTGTAAAACCTTCTTTCTAAAATCTGTTATATTTTATATAATACCTACCTTTTCAAGAAAAATAAAGATAATACTAAGGTCTTTTTTCTTATTTTTATAGAAAGTAAGCATAGACGCTGCCGTCTATGCTTACTTGGTATCTCTTTATTTTGGCAACAGAATACCGTCAATAATTCCGTAAGTCTTTGCTTCTTCAGCACTCATAAAATAATCTCGTTCCGTATCATGTGCCACTTTTTCAACCGGCTGTCCCGTTCGTGTTGATATGATTTCATTAATATGCTGCTTGAGCTTTAAAATTCGGCGAGCGCTAATTTCAATTTCAGTCGCCTGTCCTCTAGCCCCTCCTAGCGGCTGATGAATCATAACTTCACTATTCGGCAGTGCATAGCGCTTTCCTTTTGCTCCTGCTAGGAGAAGCAGTGCGCCAAAAGAAGCGGCCATGCCCGTGCAAATCGTTTGAACATCTGGCTTGATATACTGCATCGTATCATAAATCGCAAACCCTGCTGAAGTCGAACCTCCGGGGCTGTTAATATAAAGTGAAATATCTTTTTTAGGATCATCTGCCGCAAGAAACAGCAGCTGCGCGACCACGCTGTTGGCAATATGATCATTGATTTCATCACCAATTAAAATAATTCGATCTTTTAACAGCCTCGAATAAATATCATACGAACGTTCACCTCGGTTGCTTTGTTCAATTACATATGGAATCGTGCTCATATATATCCTCCTTATCACACGTAATACGGCTATGCAGCCATGCAGAGAGTGCAAGTTGGAGTATACGTCGGCTTTTGGATGATGCTTTTTAAGGAAGGCAAAGCCTGAATCAAAAGTACTGGATCCTGCGTTTCTAACGTTTTATAAAACAGTTCTGACAGCTCTTTTCGTTCTTTTTCATCCCAAAAAGAATCTGTAGAAAACGGCTCACCGCCTTTTTCTAACCGCTGCTTAGCACGATGTAAATTGCTTTTCACCGCTGTTTCTGACGTTTGTAAAATCGAAGCGATTTCTTTCAGCTGATAGCGGAATCCTTCTTTTAAGAAAAAGATAACCGCTTGCTTCGGCGTAAACTGACTAAGCAGCAGCTCGACCGAGTGTTCCTTACTATCAAACGCCTGCTTGTCGGCCTGCTGCTCCAAACCTTTTTCTTCAGCTATTACTTCACGCTTTCGTTTTCTCAGCAGATCAATCCAGTGGTGATACGCAATTTTATTTAACAGCGCGGAAGACAGCTTGTGCTCTTCACCTTTATATCGCTGAGCTTTTAAAAACGTTTCTTGGGCAATATCGTCTCCGTCCCACGCATTTTGCGTTAAAAAACGGCAGTACTTCTGCAATTTTGGATAATGCTCGTTCCAGCATGCATCGTCAAAGCTTTCTGTTTGTGTTTCAATTTTTTTTGAATGTGACATGATTTTCACTCCTTTTGCACTCTCTATTTACTAAACGATTGAAGGAAGTTCAAAAGATACGGGGTATCAAACTTTTTTACACATTATACGCTTAAACAGTCATTTTTTTGTATTATAATGAGGATACTTTTATCTGAGGAGTGTAAAATAATATGCGAAGAAGAAAACTATACGGCAAGAAGAAAACGAACAAACTTCACTATAAAGACTTAACCTGTGAACACCCTCAGCCTGCTTTGCCTATGAGCTATACAAGTGAAGCTCCTTTTTACTATTATGACGCGTCAGACGATGAAAGACAAAACGACTTTGAACTATATTCAGAGATTTGTATCATGAATCAAGAACATTTTTTCGTAAGAGGCTGTGTTGAAATTCCTGTTTTTAATGAAGAAGAATTTTTCACTTGGAACATATGGGTTTCTTTAAGCGAAGAAAATTTCCGCCGCATGATCGATTTATGGGAAAGTGACAAAAGAGAAAATGAACCGCCTTATTTCGGCTGGTTTTCAGTTTCAATTCCAGGCTATCCGGAAACGTTAAATTTAAAAACAAATGTGCATACAAGATCTGTTGGAACAAGACCACTCATCGAGTTAGAGCCAACGAATCACCCTTTAGCCGTCGAGCAGCGGGAAGGGGTAACGCTAGAGCGAATCAAAGACATACAAAAACAATTGACTACCTATTAAAAAACCAAGACAGCCCCAGACTGTCTTGGTTTTTACCTTTATGGCATGCGCTTTGCTCCGTAGTATTTAGGAGCCCAGTAGCTGTCTACTTTATAGTTTGTAATTTTCACGCCCTCAGATGTGGATACGTGAACGACATAGTCATTTCCAATATAGATAGATGGAATAAGTGAACTTCCTTCAAAAAAGACGAGATCTCCCGGCTTCAAGTCAGATTGTGAAATGGTTTCTCCTGCTTCCCACTGCTGACTCGCATAGCGCGGAATGTCTTTTCCAGCTGCTTCTTTATAAATGTATTGAACAAAACCAGCCGTATCAAAGCCTGTAGAAGGACTTGTCCCACCTTGTGCATAAGGTACTTCTCCTACATATTTAAGAGATTCGGTCACAAATGGGTTGTCTTTTGACAGCGATAAGTCATCGTAGCGCCTTGCTCCTGCGTACTTAGACGTCCAGTAGCTGCTTGTCAGATAATCAACCGTCACATTTTCGCTGCGCTTGGCATGAATAAACTGATTGCCGCCTGCGTAGATACCGACGTGTGAAATCCCTTCACGATACGTGTCTTTAAAAAAGATAACGTCTCCTGGCTTTAAATTTGCGCGAGCAACTTCTTCTCCAACTTGCCACTGCTGATCGGTTGATCTCGGAAGGTAGACGTCCGATGCGTGTTGAAATACATATGCAACAAATGCGGAACAATCAAAACCGTCCGTTGGCGACTCGCCTCCAAATACATATGGTGTGCCGAGATGTTTTAGCGCTTCTGCAATAACTTCATTATCTTTTGCAATTTCCGGTGCTCCTGTAATGCGCTTTGCTTTGGCGAAATGTGATGACCAATACGCGCTGCTTGAAATGTTTTTCACCACGACTTTTCCGTCTGAAGAAGATGCATAAATCATCTCATCGTCTCCGATATAAATAGCAGCTACGTTCACTTCACCGTTTTCATTGGTGTCAAAAAACAATACATCGCCCGCTTGCAGCTCGTTTTTATCGACGTCTGTTCCAAGCCCTGACTGTTCTTTCACAGAACGAGGCAGCGTTGTATCGAGCGCTTGCTTAAACACATATTGAACGAAGCCAGAGCTGTCAAACCCTTCGCTTAGCGTCGCTCCTCCAGACGTATAATCCGCTCCTTCATACGTTTTTGCTTTGTCAGCAATCACATTTTCATCTGTAGCAGCCTGTACTTGCACAGCTTTTTCTGCAGGAAAAGCGCCTTCATAAAAAGTGGCAAGACTAAGCCCTAGCGCTGTGACCATAAGAGGTTTCATTACTTTCATGTTTGTTCTCCTTTGTTTTTTATTTCATCCAAGAAGTTTTATATGTAAATGGTTCCTCTGTTAAAGTATGGTGCAGATGGATAGGAATTGGCTAGTACCTTTTGACTTAAATATGATTCCCTTCCAAAGTCCTGTAAAAAATCCAGAAAAAAACTCGGCGCATATTACGCCGAGCTTTTTTATTTCATGCCCACCTGGATATTTGCTGCTTTTTGTTTTTGACGTAAATTTGCAATCCACTTGTAGTAAAGTGTAATCAAAAGAACAAAAATACCAAGCGCAAAGTACAGTTTTGAATATCCTAAAGCACCTGCTGCAATTCCTAATACAAATGAACCAACCGCAATACCGCTATCATAAAACGTAAAGAACGTGGCAGTTGCATATGCGCTTCGGTGAGCAGGCGCCGCTTGAATCGCAAGCGTTTGGAAACTAGGAAGAAGCGTTCCATAGCCTAGTCCTACTAATGCACCTGAAAACAGCAGCATCCAAGAAGAATGTGTGAGGCTTAAGCTAAATAGACCAATCGCAAAGACAATACATGATGGAATAATCACAATGTTTGGGCCAGATTTATCAAATAATCTTCCTGTAAACGGTCGTGAAATCAGCATCGCAGCTGCGAACACGACAAAGAAAAAGCTTGCTGTTTTAATCAATCCAAGCGACTGTGCGTACACAGAAATAAAAGAAATAATGCTTGCATACGAAAAAGAAACGAGAATACCTACAGATGAAATCGGCATGGATTTCTTTTCAAACAAATCGCTCAGTGAAAATGATTTCTTCACTGACGGAGCAGCGTTTTCTTGAAGATTTTTGACCATCATTCCACACAGCCAGCCAACGAGCATAATCACACCAAATACAAAGAAAATAATGTTGTATGCCATGTATTGATGAAGCGTTAGTGCTAAAAACGGCCCTGCAACAACGGCTAAGTTCATTGACATTCCGAAGTAGCCAAGTCCTTCTCCTCGTCGTCTAGCGGGAACTAAATCCGCTGCAATCGCTCCGGTGACGGTTGTTGCTAAGCTGAATGAAATCCCTTGAAAGAAGCGCAGTAATAAAAGCACGTTAAAATGGTGGATGAACATATATAAGAAGGAAGAAAGCGCAAAAATGAGGGTACTAAATACGAGCGTTTTTTTCTTTCCAATGTTTTCAATGACTTTCCCTGAAAATGGTCTAACAATAATCGCAGATAATAAAAAGATAGTAACAACAAGCCCTGCCTGCGTACTCGTGCCTTCTAAGGCGTCTAATACATAAATCGGCAGCAGCGTCAGCAATGCATAAAACACGACAAAAATAAAAAAGTTGGTAATCGCAATGCTGATAAAGCTTTTAGTCCAGATTGGCTCCTGCTGGTTCGTCATTCATTTCACCCTTTTCTGTAGATTTACAAATTTTCTTTAATAACGAAATAAGCTGATCTTGTTCGCTGTCGGATAAAGCAATCAGCAAATTTTCTTCCAAACGTTCAATTTCTTGCTGAATTTCCGGAAGTTTTTTCTTCGCTTGAGGAGATAAATAAACGATGCGCTCTCGTTTATCACTGCCTGCTTTTCGAACGATCCATCCGCTTTTTTCAAGCCTTGTTAACGTGCGGGTCACCGTTGGCGCTTCGACATTTAAATACTGCCAAATCTCCGTTTGCGTCATCGAGCCGAATCGCTTTAAACAAAATAAAATTGAATACTGCGAGCTGTATAGCCCGTACGCTTTTAACACTTCATTTACTTCTTTAATAGACAATCTCGACTTTTGATGAAGCTCATGAAACACCAAGTTATTCACTTTTCCCACCTCACCTTTCATTTTATTTACCTAGGTAACTAATTGTTCTTTTATTAGTATATGTGCTGCTACTTGATGTGTAAAGGCGGCTAAAAAGGGCGAAAATCAGCTGTTTTCTCTTACTTTCTACTAATGATTTACGCTTTCACTTCTTTTTTCTTATTCTTTCGTATCACGAAACTTTTTGTATATATTTACATGCTCCTGCAAACTCTGTTAAAGAAGACGAAACAATACGCGGGAGGCTGGTATATGTTTTCACTGCGCGGCGATGCTCATAAAGTCTACCTTAAACTGAAAAAAGCAGCTGATCAAAACCAAAACGCAGAAGAAATTGATGAATTAGCGGAAATGGAAGAAATCCGGCAGCTTTACCTTACGCTAGACAGCGCTATTTTGCGAAAAGTGTATTACCGGATGACTAAAGAAAAAAACGGCTCCGGCGTCATTCCCATCCTTGTTTCTGCTTTGCCTTGGCTCTTTTTTTTATTTTCGCAGCGGCTGCAGCAATTTTTATTTAAAGACGGCAGCTGGCTTTGGATCATTTTTGTGGTGCTGTATGTTTTTATTCTCATTCCAAGCGTGTTTCTTCATTTCCGTGAACAATCGTGGGCTTCTGTTCATATTGAAATTATTCAAGACATTTTAAAAGACCGTGAAAAAGAGCCGAAACCCCTTTGAGGTCCGGCTGTTTTTTACCCATTATGAAATAGCTTGTCTGCTTTCTACGTCTCGACCTAACTTTCTTTTGATACGCTGCAGCGCGTTGTCAATTGACTTGACGTGCGTATTTAATTCTTTCGAAATTTCAGCGTATGAATGGCCGTCCATATACAGCGTCAATGCTTTTCTTTCCAATTCACTAAGTGTTTCCGCAATTTTTAACTCGCGGTCTTCCACTTTTTCTTGATGAATCAGCACCGCTTCCGGATTAGCAATTTGATCGCCAGGAATCATATCCATCAGCGTATAATTTGATTCTTCATCATACAGAGGCTTGTCCAATGAAATGTACGAATTTAACGGACCGTGCTTTTGACGAGTAGCCGTTTTAATCGCCGTAATGATTTGTCTTGTGATACATAACTCCGCAAACCCTTTAAAAGATGTTAGCTTGTCTTCGTTAAAGTCGCGAATTGCTTTGTACAGTCCAATCATTCCTTCTTGGACAATATCTTCTTTTTCAGCACCAATCAAAAAGTATTTTCTTGCTTTCCCCCTCACAAGATTTTGATACTTGTTGATTAAATACTCCAATGATTTTTCATCTCCGCTGTGAACCATTTCAACCAAAACATGATCTTCTAACATAGCATAATTTTGAACTTTTTCAATTACGATGCCTACGCTCACTCATATCCCCCCGTTACACTTAGTTGAGTTTTGATGTGTTCTAAACTGATGCATGATCTACTTGTTACGACGCTACTGCAATACGGTCCAGAAACGTAAAAAGCGTACAGAGTAAACTGTCGCTTTCCTCTCTCACTTTATGCTCCCCTGCATCTTTCTATAATCTATTATAAAGAAGTATAACCGATAAAAATCAAAAAGGTTGTCGAAATATGAAAGTGGTTGCAAAAAAAATCAATTTTTATAGAAAATTCACACAAATCACTTTATTATTTCATATAGTGACAGCAATCTGTCAAAAAAGCAATAAAAAAATAATTCCATATGAAATAAACTTACTCAAGCAGAGTAAGTCGAAGTTGCAGATGATACTGCGCATATAGGATTAGTTGCCTTCCGGCTTATCAGCATTTTTTGTTCCCTTGCTTTTATAAGGCTTTGCATTTTTCTTCTTTTTTGCACTCGCCTGCCAGCGGTTCCACCCTTTTTTGCCGGTGCCTCGCCCCGTGCCGCCTTTACCTTTTGCTTTACTCATACGTATTCCTCCGTTACCTGCGTGTTTGCTACAATAAAAAAAGACCCCGTCCAAAGTCGGAGTCTTTTTTGGATTGCATAAAATTATGCTTTTACAACGTTAGCAGCTTGTGCACCGCGTTGACCTTGCTCGATGTCGAAAGTCACTTTTTGACCTTCGTCTAAAGATTTGAATCCGTCGCCTTGAATTGCGCTGAAATGTACGAATACATCTTCTCCGCCTTCAATTTCGATGAAACCGAAACCTTTTTCTGCATTAAACCATTTTACTGTACCTTCAGTCATACTATTTCCTCCAGTGGTGGAATTAATCCACGCATATATTACTACCCTTGCTCAATCGTACTATTTCCAGATAAAAATTTCTATTGAAGAATATTTCTCTTCTTTCAATTTCATACCGAACAAAAATAATTAACTTTAGTGTAACATATCAATTTAGAAATAGCAAGTTTCTGTTCTAAGACAGGCTTTATCCTAATTATGTATCTGCTAAAAGCCTACGGGGCAGCTTTGAGGCTACTAACATTTCTGAACGGTGATGCGTCATAAGGCTTTTTCATTCAGCAATATGTATGATCTCCACAAAAATAAATATTTCATATCCTGTTTTCTAAGAACTATGCCCCTTATAAATGGACATGCACATTTTTTTTCAATTTACTTTCTACTCTCTTTCCACCCACACAATAAAATAACCATTAATTACAAAATAAGATAATAATAGTATATAATGATACGTGATTTATAGCTAAGGAGGAACAACATGATTCGTGAACGATCACTTTTGATAAAAGGACTCACCTTTTTACTAGCTGTTTTTATTTTAAACATCCCTTTTCCTAATTCAACGCCGCTCAGTCATTCTGTCTTTTCTTTTTTAGGTCTTCCCCTCTATGGAGATGAAGAAACAATGACGGGATTCTATTATGCTAACAATGCGTGGGCAATCATGCTTTTAATAAGTCTTTTTTTACTTTATAAAAGTTTAAACCGTCATCGTTTAAAATTAACAATTTTAGCTGCATTCATCGTTACTTCTGGCCCTGGGTGTATGATTGAAGTCATGCAAAAGACCGTGTTGTCAGGAATGTATGCTGTTTCTTACGATGCTGAAAACAGCAACTGCACATTCGAGACTAATAAAAGAGAAACCATATTAACGGGAAATTGCAAGCTTTCCTTTGAAAATAACCGTTCAAAGCCTGTTACGTTTGAAGTAGCAATCGATAAGCGCGCTTTTTTTGAAGATGAACAGCCTTTTTTACAAATGATGAATAAGCCTAAACTTCATACCGTTACGCTAGAATCAAAGGGGTATCAAACTGTAGAAATTACTTCATCTATCCAAGTAGCTGATTTACCCTCTGAACTCTATATCGGGGAAATGAATGGCTTTCACGTCAACATTTATCAAAACGGAAAAAAACGTTATTTATAAGCATAGAAAAAGCCCTTATAGGGCTTTTTAAATGAGTGAATTACCAGCCAAAGCCTCCGCCGTAGCAGCTGCAGCCGATGATCACTAATAAAATAAATAATACAACTAATAAAGCAAAACCAGATCCATATCCACATCCAGCGTTTCCAGACATACGAACACTTCCTTTTCTTTAGTTACTCTTTCCTCAAGAAAAATGCCGCTTGCATTTCGCTTGAGTTGGATTATCTTATGCCTGAACACGCCCTTTTGACTCTGGTTTTTTCTTTTTTCTTTTTCCTTCTTGCCATGCACCTCATTAATAAAAGAAGAAAACAGCCTAAGAAAAGCGCTGATTTCGGTTCTTCTTTTCTGTCCAAAAGAGATTAAGACATACAAAATTAATTCAATCTAAAGACGAAGAAATGAGATCCATAAGCTGAAACTTACGTTCACCATATCAATAAGAAAATCCGAACGCGTTACATTCATCGTTCGGATCTTCTCCTTAAACTAAAATGCTTTTCAGCCTCTCTTACAAAATCATTTATTTCACTAGCTTACGTCTTTCAGAAGACCTTACTTTCGTACGCTTACCGATACCTAATACATAGTAGCTCAGCACAACAGTAGCTAAAAAGATAATGCCAACAATCAGCGATATGCGCGTTTCATCATTAAACCACATGCCTACAAGCACCATAAGTAAAAACGCGATGGTTACGTAGTTCGTCACAGGAGCAAAAGGCATTTTAAACGGATGTTGATCCATCGCCGCTCCTTTTGCTTTTCGAAAACGAATTTGACTGATGAGAATCACAAACCACGGAATCATACCTGGAAGCACGCTCGCACTGTACACGTACACGAAAACGTTTGGCGGTGCAATATAATTTAAGACAACGCCCGCCGCTAAGCCAATCATCACCGCAACGGTACTATAAATAGGCACACCGTTTCGAGAGACCTTTGTGAAAAAGGCTGGAGCCTGACCGTTTACACCTAGCGTGTAAAGCATACGTCCCGCACTGAAAATTCCGCTGTTGCACCCAGACATGGCCGCTGTGATGACAACAAAGTTGATAATGCCCGCCGCTGCTGTAATTCCTACTTTAGCGAACGTAGAAACAAACGGACTGCCGAGTGAATCCAGCTCGTTCCACGGATACACCGTTACAATCACAAAGATGGCGCCGATATAAAAAATTAAAATACGCCAAATTAAGCTTTGAATTGCACTTGTTAACGTTTTTTTAGGATCTTTTGCTTCTCCTGCTGTAATTCCAATAAGCTCTACTCCTTGATAGGCAGCAATAACAAGGGACAAGGCAAAGAAAAAGCCTGACCATCCGCCTGTAAAGAAACCGCCGTTTGCCCACAAATTCGACAGGCCAAGCGCTTCGCCGCCGTTTCCAAGACCGAAAAAAATAAGGCCAAGACCGGCAATAATCATGAGAACAATCGTGACAATTTTAATCATTGCAAACCAAAATTCAAACTCTCCAAACGATTTCACCGAAATTAAATTGGCCCCACCAAGAATGACCATGGCGACAATTCCCGGAACCCACGCCGGTAAATGCGGGAACCAGTACTGCATATAAGCTCCGACTGCAATAATCTCTGCCATGCCCACAATCACCCATTGAAACCAGTTGCTCCAAGCCGTGATATAACCCGCTAACGGATGAATATATTTATGACCGAATGTCGCAAACGAACCCGTACTTGGCTCTAAATAAAGCATCTCACCCATTGCACGCATAATAAAGAAAATAAAAACGCCGCAAATAGCATACGCAAGCAGGACGGATGGCCCCGTCCATTTAATAGTGCTTGCTGAACCCATGAATAACCCTACCCCAATCGTTCCTCCAAGAGCAATCATTTGGATATGACGAGATTCAAGCCCTCTTTTTAACTCTTTGTTTGCCAATTCACTTCCCCCTAGCCCCTCGTGATGATTTTCTCTTCTATTAAGAAATTCTTTTATTCCCTTGTCCTGATAGAGAACTATCATCTTTTTTCTTTTTTATAAAGAAGTACGAACATACCACAAATACAGCAATCAGCAGCGTGAGATAAAACTGAGTGCGAAGTGAATCAATAAATGCCATCGCAATAAAGATACTTGTGATTGCCGCAATCGTTCCATACGTTAAATAAGGATACAGCCACATTCTGATTTTTAATGCTTCCGGCTTTTCTTTTTCGTATTTCTTTCTCATGCGAAGCTGTGAAAAAGCAATAACAAGGTACACAAGAAGCGCTACGCCTCCCGATGCGTTTACTAAAAATAAAAAGATTTTATCAGGTGAAAGATAGTTAAAACCAACGCTGATGTAAGAGATCACGGTACATCCTACAATGGCATTAAACGGAATGCCTTTTTTACTCACCTTCAAAAACATGCGCGGCGCGTCTCCTTTTTGCGCCATTGAGTACAGCATACGAGAACTTGTGTATAGACCTGAATTTAGGCAAGACAAAACAGCAGTCAGTACGATAAAATTCATAATTTGAGCCGCTGCCGGAACGTTTACCAGCTCCAATATCGAAACAAACGGACTTTTCATCAAGCTTGAAGAATCCCACGGAAGGATCGTTACTAAGATTAAAATAGACCCAAGATAAAAAAATAAAATACGATAAATAACGGTATTTGTTGCGATGGTGATTGCTCGCTCAGGCTGAGCCGATTCTCCAGCCGCTGTTGCGACAATTTCTGTCCCCATAAAAGAAAACATGACAATCGCCACTCCTAAAAAGACGGAGCTGATTCCATTTGGAAGAAATCCTCCTCTATGAAGAAGGTTTGACGCTCCTGGAGACTCTACTCCCGGTATTAAACCAAGGATGATCGCTCCTCCTAAAAGTAAAAACAGCACTAAACTAACTACTTTAATAAGTGAAAACCAGTATTCAAATTCACCAAATGATTTAACAGAGTATAAGTTCGTTAACGTTAATAAAAACGTCAGGATGAGACTCACGCCCCAAGACGGTAAAGACGGAAACCAATATTGAATAATCGTTGAACCCGCAATCGCTTCAACTGCAATAACAATTACCCAGAAAAACCAGTACAGCCAGCCGATTGTGTAGCCGGCCCACGGTCCAAGCGCTTCTCTGGCATACGTGGCGAACGAGCCGCTTGAAGGATTAGCCGTAGACATTTCCCCCAGCATTCGCATAACTAAAATCACCAGCAAACCGGCAAACGCGTACGAAAAAATGGAACCAGGACCCGCTGCGTTAATGAGCGATCCACTTCCAATGAACAAACCGGCACCAATGATTCCCCCTAAAGAAATCATGGTTATGTGTCGAATTTTTAATTCTTTTCTTAACTCAGGCGGTTGATGACTCATGTTAAAATCCTCCTTATAGGAACCGTCATTTAAAGAATTACACGTTCTTCGCATCGCGCGTTAAATATGTAAGCCCTTACAACAATGTGGACAAATAGCTGCTGTTTTTCTACCCTCCTTTTATCTGTACATTCAAATAAAGCCTTCACTTGACGAAAAAGACAGCTTCATTCGACAAAAATTACTTTTCGAATTATATGATAATTTATATTGAACAACTTTGTCTATTGTTTTTTTGAAAGGAAGATCATTTTAATTTACTGCCGATAAACTCTTTCCCCTATCGTAATTCTTTACTTCAAAACATCTTTTCTTATCCTTTACCGACACTCCTTTCTTTTCGTTTTGTTCAAAATCACTATAAAAACCATAGATTCATTGGCGTTTTAAACAAAAGTGTTTATTTTTAAATTTTTTTGAACATTTTTGTTAAAAAACTATGTACAAAACGATAATAAGGTGATTATAATACAGGTATAGGGTGTTGGAATATTAATTATGTTTAAAATTTTCTAAAAAAAGGGGTAATGAAAATGAACACAATGAATATCAACGAAATCAAACAATACAAACACGAGCCTTTCACAGACTTTACGGTTGCACAAAACAAAGATGCATTTGAATCTGCATTGGAACTTGTACAATCAGAGCTTGGCAAGGACTATCCTCTTGTAATTGGCGGAGAATTAATTACAACAGAAGATCAAATTCAGTCCATTAACCCAGCAAATAAAACAGAGGTTATCGGCCGCGTGTCAAAAGCAGATCAAGACTTGGCTGAAAAAGCAATGCAAGCAGCACTTTCTACCTTTAATACGTGGAAAAAAGAAGCGCCTGAAGCACGAGCAGATATTCTTTTCCGCGCAGCGGACATTATTCGCCGCCGCAAGCATGAATTTTCAGCTTACCTTGTGAAAGAAGCCGGAAAACCGTGGAACGAAGCAGATGCTGATACAGCAGAAGCAATTGACTTCCTTGAATACTACGCTCGCCAAATGGTGCAGCTAAAAGACGGTGCGCCTGTGGAGAGCCGCGACGGTGAAGAAAATAAATTTAACTACATTCCGCTTGGTGTCGGCGTTATTATTTCACCGTTTAACTTTCCGTTAGCGATCATGGCTGGAACAGCAGCAGCAGCAATCGTAGCAGGAAATACAGTTCTATTAAAACCGGCTAACAACACACCGGTTATCGCAGCAAAATTTGTAGAAGTCATGAAAGAAGCTGGCCTTCCAGACGGCGTACTGAACTACGTGCCGGGAAGCGGAAGCGAAATTGGCGACTATTTAGTAGATCACCCAAAAACACGCTTCGTTTCATTTACAGGTTCACGTGAAGTAGGCTGCCGCATCTATGAACGCGCGGCAAAAGTACAGCCTGGTCAAATCTGGCTAAAACGCGTTATTGCTGAAATGGGCGGTAAAGACACGGTCGTTGTAGATAAAGATGCTGATTTAGATTTAGCTGCTTCTTCTATTGTATATTCAGCATTTGGCTTCTCTGGACAAAAGTGTTCAGCAGGCTCTCGTGCAGTTGTTCACCAAGACGTATACGATATCGTTCTTGAAAAAGCAGTTGCGCTGACAAAAACATTAACAATGGGCAGTCCTGAAGATGTGAACACGTATATGGGACCTGTTATTGACCAGGCTTCTTTCAACAAAATTACAAAGTACATTGAAATCGGTAAAGAAGAAGGCCGTTTAATGACGGGCGGAGAAGCAGATGATTCAAAAGGCTACTTCATTCAGCCTACGATCATTGCAGATGTAGATGAAAAAGCACGTTTAATGCAAGAAGAAATCTTCGGCCCAGTCGTAGCATTCTGCAAAGCGCGCGACTTCGATCATATGATGGAAATTGCTAATAATACAGACTACGGTTTAACAGGTGCCCTTCTTTCAAATACGCCTGAGCACATCGAACGTGCAAAAGAAGAGTTCCACGTCGGAAACCTTTACTTCAACCGCGGTTGTACAGGTGCCATCGTTGGGTACCAGCCGTTTGGCGGATTTAATATGTCAGGAACAGATTCAAAAGCTGGCGGTCCTGATTACTTGATTCTGCACCTGCAAGCAAAAACAACAAGCACGACGCTTTAATACTCAGTAGAGCAGCCTTAGGCTGCTCTATCTTAAAACAACAAGGGATTTTTTTCTATAGGGGGAGATATTTATGTTAGCAGAGGTATCTAAAAATGTGTTTCTTCACGCTTCCCAAAATAAAGCGCTAAACAAAGCGGCGAAAAAATGGGGTCTTCGCTTTGGTGCAGCTCAAGTGGTAGCTGGCGACACAATTGAACATGCGATCAAAAAAGTACGGGAACTGAATGAAAAAGGACTTGTTTGTACGCTTGATCATTTAGGGGAATTTGTTTCAAGCAGAGAAGAAGCTATCGAAGCAACTCAATACAATGTCAGAACGCTGGAAGCTATGGGGCAAGCCGGTGTAATGTGCAACTTATCTGTCAAAATGACGCAGCTTGGTTTGGATATTGACCGCAGTTTTTGCGTTGAGAACATGCGCCGCATTCTTGAAACGGCGAAAAAATACGACAACTTCGTCCGAATCGACATGGAAGACTACGCCCACTGTCAAATGACGCTAGATATTTTACGAGAGCTTCGCGAGACGTTTGATAATGTTGGAACGGTTATTCAAGCTTACCTGTTCCGCGCTGAACAAGACGTAAAAGAGCTAAAAGGTATTCCTCTTCGATTGGTAAAAGGCGCGTATCAAGAATCACCAACCGTGGCGTTTCAAGACAAAGCCCAAATTGACGAGAACTATATGCGAATTATTGAAGAGCATTTGCTGAGCGGGACGTACACGGCTATTGCATCTCATGACCATAATATTATTGCAAAAGTAAAAGAGTTCGCTCACAAAAACAACATCCCGCGCACGCAGTTTGAATTTCAAATGCTGTACGGATTCCGCACAGACATGCAGCTTAGCCTTGCAAAAGAAGGCTATACAATGCGCGTATACGTTCCATTTGGCAACGACTGGTTTGGCTACTTTATGCGCCGCTTAGCGGAAAGACCGCAAAACGTCGCATTTGCTTTAAAAGGATTCTTTTCTAAATAAGCAGTCATTTAGTAAGTCCCTTAATGAAAACGCTATCATTTCTTTGTGCCCTTTGTAGATGCTTCTGCAAAGGGATTTTTTATACGATTTCTCTTCTCTTTCAGTATGTATTAAGGTAAAATAAAAATACGAACAAACGTTCTTTTTATTCCAAACAAAAAGGAGAGTACATATGAATCCTCTATCAAAATTAGAACTGCCTCCTAAGCTAGAACCTTACCGAAAAGAAATCGAAAAAACATGTAAGCCTTACATCCACATCAATACGGTTATGAACAGTCCAAAATTATATGAAAGCAAGTTTGGCGGCAACCCTTACCTTCCTCTAGAAGCAAATCATCCTCTTGATTCTCAAGGTAAGCCGATGCTCCTGATGGCACAAATCAATTTTTCTGAAGTACCTTCCTATGAAAATATGCCCGTTCAAGGCATGCTTCAATTTTTCATTTGCGGAGCTAATAACGAAAGCACGGGCGATATGTACGGCCTTGATTTTGACCATCCTACGTCTCAAAAAGACTTTCGCGTCGTTTTTTATGAAGACGTAATCACAGATGAAAAAAAGCTAACAACCGATTTTACGTATCTTGAAGACATTGACCGGGATATGTTCCCTATTCCTCAAGAAGTAGGCTTACAGTTTGAAATAAAAATCGAACCCGTTTCCCCTACTGACTATCGATATAATGATATAGAATCAGATTTATTTGAAGATGAAGAAACGGAAGAAATCTACTGGGATGGGCTTACGGGCGAGTATCATAAAATGGGCGGATACGCCTTTTTCACTCAAAGCGATCCTCGAGACTACGAGGAAGCGCTGCGAGCATACGATGTTCTGCTTCTTCAATTCGCCATGGACGACGAAGCGGATATTATGTTTGGTGATGCGGGTGTGGCCAATTTCTTTATTAAAGAAAAAGACCTTCGCAACCGTAACTTTAGAGATGTTTTATACAACTGGGACTGCTGTTAAAAAAACGCCCTCTTAGAAAAGTATCTAGGAGGGCGTTTTTCCACATTATTATTATTTACTACTCAGCCTGTTTTTTCGTCTCTTGCAGCATTCAGCGTTTCTTTAAACTATAGTGATATTCCATATTAATCTCCAATTCTCCTAAATAACAACAAAATAAAATATACCTCATTTGGTGTTATATGTATATAAAATAATAAGTTTTTCTTATGAAAAGCATCACCTTTTTGTCATTTATTTACACGTATACATCACGTAAACTTAACTAGTACTCTACTATTTAAGGAGGAATGTTTATGAATTTTACACTGACGCATATTGATCATATTCAGCTAGCTGCACCCCCAAATTCAGAAAGCGAAGCACGACATTTTTTCGGAACCGTTCTTGGCTTAACAGAAATCGAAAAGCCGGAAAGTCTAAAAAAGCGCGGCGGCGTGTGGTTTGAATTTGGTTCTTATCAGCTGCATATTGGTGTTGAACCTGCCTTTTCACCCGCAAAAAAAGCGCATCCAGGCTTTCACGTTAAAAATCCCCCTGCGTTCAAAGATCATCTGACTAACTTCGGTATTTCTTTTATAGAAGACAAAAACATTCCCGATGTCGAAAGAATTTACGTGGATGATCCTTTTGGCAACCGAATGGAGTTCTTAGAGAAAGTGAATCTCCCTTTTTCTAACTGAATGTTCGACAAAACAAGAGCTCTTATTTAAGAGCTCTTGTTTTCTTTTGGTCCTTCTTTTTGCTTTTCTTTCCACAGCATGTATAGCAACACCCCCAGCACACAAAATGCCACGCCAAACATTGTTAAAGGAAATAAAAATGTATTAATAAAATGATGATAAACCCATGAGTCGCTCATCTAACCAGCTCCAATACGCACCATTTTTTTTTACAGTATGCCCTACTATAAACTTTTTATGTTGTGTTAAATATCATGGTTTCTATCATATTTCTATTTCTTTTTAATAGAGTAAATAGTAGATACATAACATTCTCCTCTTAGAGTTCTCATCCGCTGATTTCAAAATTTTATTAGAGGAGGTTTACTCTATGAAAAACAAGTTTACTGAAAAGCCTAAAAAGCTTTTTTGGATCCTTTCTTATAAATCATTAATTATCGCTATACTATTTGTTCTTCTAACATCAGCCGCTATTTTTACCGTCACGTATTCAACTCTTCAGCATACGCTGCGCTCAAACGTTGTCTATCAAGCACTATCAAATTATAAAGCCCAAAGCTTGTTCTACTTCATGCATACGGAAAACCATCATTTCTCTCATGCCTTTGAAGAAGACTTCTCCCCGCCTCCTCTCTCTTCTGTCGCCCTGCAGCTGGCGACGAATATTCGCGTGGCAGATACAAGAAGTCTATTTGGATCAGAACTGCCCGGCTTTTCTATTTTTGATTCTCATATTCTATTAGCCGGTGAAGGAACGGATTATACGACGATTCCCCATGAATCGGCTCCTCCTCTCGAAAGCATTTCCGGGGAGCGTGATTTGGATCCTGCTGAAAGCAAAACGTACGAAGAAAGCAAAAAACAGTCTCAAGCACAGGCCAAGCAAAGTACGGGAGACAGAAAAGTTGTGTACATCTACCACACGCACAGCTGGGAATCTTATTTCCCTTTACTTGGTATGCAAGGTGAAGCGAATGAAAATAAAGCCGTTGATAACAAAACCAACATCACGCTCGTTGGTCAAATGCTAGGAATGGAATTAAAAGCAGACGGAATCGGTTCGGAAGTAGATACAACTAATATGACGCAAAAGCTGAATGAAAAAGGCTGGGGTACGGGACGAGCCTATATGATGTCTCGCAACGTCGTGGAAACGGCTCTTCAGCAAAACAAAGACGTCGATTATTTAATTGATATTCATCGTGATTCCCTGCGCCAAGAAAAAACAACGGCCGCTATCAACGGCAAATCGTACGCTAAAATGATGATTGTATTAGGTGAAGCGAACCCGAAATTTGATGAAAACGTAAAAATGGCCAAAGCGATTCATGAAAAACTAGAGGAAAAATATCCAGGCCTTAGCCGCGGAGTATTAAGCAAAAAGAAAACAAGCGGCAATAACGGGCTATATAATCAAGACTTATCCGACCGCTCCATTTTAATTGAAGTAGGGGGCGTCGACAACAATATGGAAGAACTCACAAATACCGTCAAAGCTTTTTCTGATGTGTTCAGCGAGTATTACTGGCAAGCTGAAAAAGTGAATGCGCAGTAAACAAAAACTAGCTACCCCAGGTAGCTAGTTTTTGTTTTTATGAGAGTCACGCTTCTCCTCTTTTTCACACACAAAGCACACCAGCTTCCCTTCAACAACCACACCGTTTAAAAATCCCTCTAAACAGTACACGTTCTTTTGACATACTGTGCAGATTCCAACGTACTCTTTCACAAATTCCTCACTCCTTACATACGATTAAAAACCATAAAAGAAGCTCTATTAAAGAGCTTCTTTCCGTACATAGGATTTTCCTTCATTTCAACAAACGGCTCATTTCCTCGGGAGAAAGCGGCTTATCGAATAGATAGCCTTGACCGATATGACAGCCTTGCTCCGTCACAAACTGCAGCTGTTCTTCGTTTTCGATTCCTTCTGCAGTTAGATCAAAGTTAAGTTTCTTTCCCATTTGAATAATCGTTTCCACCAGTACTTTTCCAACTTCGTCTAAGTCGTCAATAAATGATTTATCAATTTTTAACGTATTAATCGGCAAGTGTTTGAGATAGCTAAGGGATGAATAGCACGTTCCGAAATCATCCATCGCCACTTTTACGCCTAGACTCCGCAGACGGTTTAACACTTTTTTTGATTCTTGACTGTTTTGAATAACGCTTTCAGTGATTTCAAGTTCCAGAAAGTGCGGCTCAAGGCCCGTTTTTTTCAAAATTTGTTCCATCTCCGCTACGAATCGTGAGGACTTCAGCTGAATAGGTGATACGTTCACTCCTATTTTACTCGCTTGTGAATTCAGCTCCGTCCATGCTTTCATCTGCTTACACGCTTCTTCCAACACCCACTTGCCAACCGGCACAATTAGCCCCACTTCTTCTAAAATAGGCAAAAATTCATTTGGATAGACGGTACCAAATTTTGCGCTATTCCAGCGAATAAGCGCTTCTGCCCCTATGACATCAGACGTTTTTAAATCGATTAACGGCTGATAAACGAGCTGAAATTCCTCTCTTTCTAGCGCATACTTTAACTCATTCTCCATGCTGATTGTTTTAATTATTCGTTCATTAGATGAAGACGAACTCATTTCATATGTGTTTCGTCCATTGCGTTTTGCTACATACATCGCAATATCTGCTTGCTTGATCAGCCGGTCGATTAGTTCATCTGCGTCTTTTGGAATAATATGCTGCTGACATTCCTTTGAAAATAGGCTGATACCAACGCTTGTAGAGGTTAGCACTTTATCTCCGTCTATATAAAAAGGAAGCGACATTTCTTTTACAATCTGCTCGGTCATTTCTTCAATTTCCTCAACAGTTTGTAGTGAATGCAGCACTAAAATGAACTCATCGCCCCCGTGCCGCGAGATAAAATCAGAGGAAGGAATACATTTTCTTAACCTTTCTGCTACGCGCCTCAGCAGCACATCGCCGTGATGATGGCCAAGCGTATCATTTATTGATTTAAAGCGGTCTAAATCCAAAAATAAAATGGCCAACAGTTCAGGAGATTCCCGATTTAAAAGCAGTTTTTTCAGCTGCTTGTTTAACCAATAGCGATTAGGCAAATTGGTTAACGGATCATAATAAGCCATTTGCTTAATTTTTTCTTCATATGCTTTTCGTTTTGTAATATCATTGCGAATCGATACGTACTGATACGGCTTACCCCGCTCATCTAAAAAAGGAACAATGGTTGTATCCACCCAGTAGTACGAACCGTCTTTTGCCTTATTTTTTATTTCTCCATGCCATACCTTACCGGATCTGATCGTGCTCCATAACTCTTTAAAAAACAAGCTTGAATGATGTTTCGAATTAATAATACGATGATCCTGACCGAGAAGCTCATGTCTTTCGTACTTAGAAATTTCACAGAATTTATCGTTCACGTGATTGATGAATCCGCGACTATCCGTAATCGCTACAATCGATGATTCATTTAACGCAAGTTCAATATCATTTAGTTTTTTCAGCGCTTCTTTAAATTTATATTCAAAATGCCTGTTTTCCATAGCCTATACACCTTTATCAAAATTTTAACGATAAAACAAAACCCATGACGAAATGATAGAGAGGAATCGTGAATAATGAATACAAATTAACCAGTAACGGATAACGAATTAATCTGTCCGATTACCTTACATTATTAAAATAGCAAGCGTAGGATCACTGTTTTCCTCTTTTCACCTTCACAAACTTCTTACAAGAAGTTCGTGAAAAAATTGATAGATTGTTTCGTTTGTCCATGTCTTTTATCACAACTTTTCTATGGTACCATTAAAATGATTTTTATAGAAATGAAAGTGTACTTTCTTCACTTAATCGACATACCTTTTGATGGTGAACAAAAAAAGCCTCTGCTTTAGACAGAGGCTTTTTACACTTTCTTCTTACGTGCTCGTACGCGTCAGCCACGGGAGAATAAAGTTTTGAAAGGTTTTGTTGTATACAACAATTCGGTTCAGATAATATGGGTCGTTATCTTTTGTAATAAGATGCGGCGCTAAGATAGCGGCTTGGTGAAAACCAGCACCTTTCACAATCTTAGCTACGTCATCATTTGTATTGCCGTATGGATATGCAAAGTAAACTGGGTCTATTCCTAAATGGTTCTTAATCGTTTCTTTGCTTTTTCGTAAGTCTTCAGCAAACGCGCTGTATTTAGCAGGCGTCAGAAATAAAGGCTTGTCTTCTTCTAAACGGTGCATATCATATGTATGCGAACCGATTGTCGCAAGGCCGCTGTCTTTCATTTCTTTTAGCTGACTCCACGAAGCCATGTTTAAATTTTGAAAATCCGTTGCTCCCACTTGTCCTGCGATTACATATAGCGTAAACGGAATGTTTTCCTTTTTTAAAATGGGAAACGCGTTTTGATAAACGGTACGGTCAATATCATCAAATGAAATCCATACGCAGCGCTTTGGAAACGTGCCTTTTTGCTGATACGCTTCAATATCTTTTGGCGTAACAAACGTAGCGTCAAGTTCCTTCAGCTTTTTTAACTGATGTTCAAAATCATTGCTGTAGACGCTGTACTCTGTCAGTTCGTCAGACTTTGTAACTGAGCTGACAACTCGATTAAACCAATTATGCTTGCGCACGCGATGATAATTTAAGCCTAAGCATCCGTTCGTCCCAAGCGCTGGCTCCACGGTCGTTGTTGCTTCCGCCTTGTCTTCCCAGTTCACTACTTTAAAGAAAATAAAGCCAACTACCGCTGCCGCAATCAAAAGAAAGAATACATATTTCTTCATGCGTGCTTCCTCTCTTCAGTATGTTTTAACGGATTAACATCAAACTCGATGTACTGTGCACGCTGAAGCTCCTGAATTTGATCCTTAGATAAAAGCTCAAGACGCTCTAAATCTTTAATACTCGTATACGCCGGCTCTTTTCGTCGGTTTAAGCTTCCAAATCTCTTTTTGTTGTAGGATCTCCATAGAAACAGAGCCAGGAAAAAGAAGCAAAAAATAGCGAGTCCAATTACTAAAAATGTTCGAATTTCGCCGTTCGTCGTTTTGAATGCAATTTTTAATACCCCGCTGTAACGGTCATTTACGCCGATAACAGCTGAAAGGAAAAACCAAAGAACAATGGCACAATAGAGCCAAAAAACAGAGGAAACAATGATGCTTATCACTAATCGAGCAAGAGGCTGTTTGGCTTGAATCATGATTTGCTCTTCGTTAAGCCGCGGTCTGGACTGCTCCATGTAGCATAGCCTCCTTTCACTCTAGATCTGATAGCACGAGGAAATGCGCCCACTACCACAATCGTATTCACAATCCAATAAAGCGCCGGGTACCATGCAGCCCATACGTAATACCGCTTCACGTTGTCGTATTTCGAATCAATTTTCAGCGCAATAAACAGTTGAATTAAGCTCATAAACACCAGGGAAAATGACGTAAACGTAAACCAAAACAGCATGTCTTGGGGGCTGCTCGCCGTAACAAGCAGCATGATAGTCACAAACAGCCATGCGAATGACCAAAGGGTACTGATCCACTGCTCTAGGTATACAATCCAAATTCTGCGCTGCTTCCATTTTAATAACACTTTCCAGTGGCGAAGCATTACCTCTTGTCCGCCTTGAGCCCAGCGTACTCGCTGGTTCCAAATTCCTTTTAAGGTTTCGGGCACAAGCATCCAGCACAATGCCCGCGGTTCATAGCGGATATCCCAAAAGCGCTGCTGCAGCTTCCAGCTCACGGCGATATCTTCCGTAATCATGTCACGATCCCACAGCCCGACGTCCACAAGTGCTTTCTTTCGAAAAGCTACTACTACGCCTGAGACCGTCATTACTTTTCCTAAAATTCGCTGTGTTCGTTTAATAGAACCGATAATAGAAGAATACTCAACTAGCTGAATGCGGCTCAGCAGCGTATTACGGTTTCGAATGCGCGGATTTCCGGTAACGGCTCCCAGCCGTTCCCCTTTATGAAGAAAATGATGGATTAGATAATATGGAGCGTCTTGATCTAAAATAGCGTCGGAATCTAAGCAGATTAAAAACTCAGCTTTAGATGCATGCGCACCTAAATGTAACGCGTTGGCTTTTCCTTTATTTTCATAAAGCTGAATCACACGAACTTCAGGGTGATTTCTGCTGATTTCCTTTAAAATAGCAGCTGTTCCATCCGTACTGCCATCGTTAATAAGGATGATTTCTTTAGACGGATAATCTAACGCCAAAAGGTGCTTAAGCGTTTCTTCAATCGTCTCTTCTTCGTTATAGCAAGGCACTAAAAAGCTCACTAGCGGCCATTCAATTGTTGAAAAATCAACTTTAGGATCTCGGTCGCGATAGCGTATGTAAATAAGCGTGCCTGCAATCCAAAATAAAGACATAATAAATGGATACCAGAAAACAAAGCTCGCAAGCTTTTCAAATCCAGGTATTAATACGTGTTGCATATTCATTTTTCTGACTCCTTCACACCAATTAAAATTGCACAGAGTGACAATTTTATCACTAAATTGGTTAAATAGAACATAGTAATTTTAACCATCTAAAAAAAGATACTTTTAAACCACTTTTATTCCTATATTATACAACCCTTAAATGTAAGTAAGAAGCACCAATAAAGGATGGGCAAGTTACCTACTTAAAGAAGTGACATATAGTATCTTTATAGATTAAAAGCGTGATGGTTGCAGGTAGTATACGAAAAAACCCTTTTCCCTAAGGAGGAATAACAAATATGAACGAACAAATTCAAAAGCTGCTCAATAACTTAATTCAACTTGAACACGTCTCTTCTACTTTATACCTAGCTATGTCTAACTATATGAATCGATTAAACTATAAAGGAATGGGCAGCTGGCTGCGTCTGCAGTCTCAAGAAGAACGCACTCATATGCTAAAACTTATTGACTACTTAGTTGACCGCGGCGGAACGGTAGAATTAAGCTCTTTGCCTGCTCAGCCAAGTGAGTTTGGATCACCGTTAGAAACGTTTCAAAAAGTATTGGAGCATGAGAAGTTCGTCACGAATTCTTATCGTCAAGCGTTTCAATTTATCAGCCAAGCGAATGACCCTCAAACGTTAGTCATCGTGCAGGACTTTTTACGAGAACAAGTCGACGAAGAAGCTCAAGCTCAAACGATTGTAGACCGTCTAAAAATCGCCCAAAATAACCCTGCAGCTATTTTTATACTCGATCAAGAACTAGGACAGCGGAAAGCTGCACCAGCGGGTGGAGCAGCTATGCAAGGTTAAAAGCGCAGAAAAGTGTAGCACAATGTGCAGAACCAATAACACGACGCCCGTTTCCTTGTTTCGAGTTGGTATTCACCACGGCTATTATGGCTATCCGCCTAATGTGTATAACGCCATTCAAAGGCTTATGAATCAATATATGCATCAGCTTCACTATCATCGACCTCAATATGTTCACGTCTACTACGTGCACCCTTCTCTTATTCACTACTACCTTCACTAAGTTAAGGAGAATAAGAACCTTGCTTCTTGAAGAAATTCACCGTTTCTCCACCCTAATTCAGGAATTCCAATCAAAAATATGGATATTTATGCTAATATAGGTTTTGTTAATCAAATAAAGAAACAATTATTAGCGGGGTGTCATATGGATAATCAATACGTTGTAGGATGGGGAACGCTGGCTTTAATTAATGCCGGATTAGCGCAAGGTAAAAATCGAACGGGTCTGAACTGGTTCTTATTATCTCTTGCTTTAGGACCGCTTGCTACCTTCATCTTACTGCTGGTTGAAAAACGATAAAAATTGGTTCAAAGCTCATTTTTTTGAGCTTTTTTCTTTATCCTTCGACTATAACTGCTCTTCAAAACAAGTAAAAAAAGCTCCGCTTGAAATTTTTTTCTCGACTTAATATGCATAAATCTATTCATCATTCAGCGTAAATCCGGCTGCATTTTGTTAATAAAAAACCTACTCTTTAGAAAAGGAAGGAAGCTCCTTTTTAAACCTTTGTTTCTGACAATAAAATCAAAAGAAAGAAAAACGCTTTTATTCTATGCTTTTCTAATTAACAGATTAACTGTTTTCTTCAGATGATTACCTTTTACATGGGACAGCTGTGCATCTACTGAATGAGGTCAAACTTCCTGTATTTCTCAATCTGTAGGATGAATAAATACTCATTTGCTTCATTTGACAAAGAAATAAATGCTGTGTAATTTAAGTAACATACCCCATCTAAAATGTTTTTAGAAAGGATTAAATAGCAAGATGCGTACAAAAAAAGAAGAGTGTATAATTGACGAAATGGGAAGAGTATCCCTTCCTTCTTTGTTTATGCAACTAACAAAACTCGAGACAAACGACAAAGTTTTTTTGCGGAGCTGTGATGATTGGATTATTATCGATCATCATGATGAAAATGTCCCGGTTCCTTCTCATATCTTCATTCGAACAATTGACCATATGGGTAGAATAGTCATCCCAAAATCCCTGCGAGATGACTATGAACTTAAGCCCTTTGATTATGTAGAACTATACGTGGTAGAACAGCAAATTGTTATGAAAAAAAGAGACGAAAAATCGATAGCGCTTTCACAAAAACCTGCGGTGGCTCCTCCTTATTATGCAACATTAACCGGCCGGCAGATTCAGCTCACTTCTGAACTTTTAACGTCCGTGGAATTGGATGCAAACATGGAGGTTCAATTTTTTATTAACAAAGAAAATAACATTGTGATTCAAAAATATGAAATGAGTTTTGGGAAGAAAACGACTTTAACATTTACGGCTCAATCTCGAAAAATTGATGACCGTTTTCGACTTACTATTCCTAAAAAGCTGCGAGATGATTTCTCCATCCACTCAGGTACGATGTTAAAAATCAAGACAGGTAATAAGCAGCTCATTTTAGAAAAAGTGGAGAGTGAAAAAGAGATTAGCAGCGTATTATCTCAGCAAATAGACGCAGCAATTGTTGAAAAATCACCGAAATAAGAACGACGCCAAAAACAAATGGTTTCCTACGGCTTCAAAGCAAAAGCTAAGAGTTACGCATAGACTGACCCTTTCTATACTCGACTCTTAGCTTTTAGACTTATTTTTTTATTTCTTTATATATTGTCTCTACTGGATAATCGCTAAAGCGGCTCATCCACTCTTTTACTGTGAGTGTGATACGATCTCGATATGCGGGATTATTCGTGTAGAATTTTACTTTGTCACTGTCAACAATTAACGCTACGTAATAATAGCCTTGCTTATCATACTCAATGATTCCTTCCATAAGCGTGTACAAACCGGTTACTCCACCTGATAGCGCTGTCGCTCCTAAGCCGTCTAAATCTTTTTCTTCATGGACGATTTGAAAGTTATCAACAAGTGTTTTGTAGTCATTTCCTACAAGTTTTTTCACATTTTCATCCTGTTCAATTGGAAGGATATCAAGCTCTGATAATGTCTTCGTATGTTCTGTGATCTTTCCTTTTTTATACGTGCCGTCGAAAGAAACATTTACCCCGCCGTAATAGGAACAGCCTGCAGTAGCATCAATTTTGATTTCTTTTTGACTTAACGTGAAGTTTAGTATGCATTCCGTAGCTTCTTCCGTGTCTTTATAAATAGCTTTATTTCCTTCCACCTCTGCTTTTCCTTCTATTCCTCCTGCATTCGCACCGTATACTGCACCTATTGTAAAATCAAAAGAGCTGCTTGTTGAATTAGTGATAGTTAATCCTGCTTCTTGATGATGAATATCTCTTGACCATTCTCCGTCATAGTTTCCGCTGTTTTGCGTCGATGGTTCTGATGCTTTGATGGAAGCAGTGTTCCCTGCATTAGAAATATCCTTTAAGCGTAATTGATCATCCGACCATACCGCTGAATATACCCAATCATACTCTTTTATCGTTTCTGAACCATTAGGCTGAACAATCATAATCACTTCATGGGTTTGGATATCATAAGCAGAGCCTGCTTTTTTAAAGTCAACCACTTCATAATCTACTAATCTTTCTTGAATTCCTTTGCCATGTAAATGACTAATTAAAGACTGTTGATCTCTATAAAGAGAACTTCCTTTCACCAGATAGCTGTTTACTTCTTTGAAAGAACCGTTGTTGATTCCTTTTATTAAACCTTGCAAATATGACTTGATTAATACATTAGCCGTTTGTTTTGTAGGGGTAGATACGTTGTTTTCATCTTTAGTAGAAGCTGTAGTATTTGTTGAAAGAGTTCTTGACTTTTGATTGTTGCCCTTTTCCTTATCATCATTTTGCTCCGATGTGTGAATAGCACTTTCTTTTTGTTCAGGATGTTGAGCACTTGAAGTGATGCTTTCTTTTTCGTCGCGGGAAGATACCTCATTTTGCTGACAGCCGCTTATAAGTAAACTAACCGACAGCAGAATACTAGCCACACTGACACTTATAGTGGAACGTTTCATGACTTCTCCTCTTTTCTTATCTAGTTACACAGAATGATTCATTAACACTACAATTATACTAAAATAAAACATAATTTCCATATCCATCAAAATTGTTGTAAATAATTTCAATATATGTGTATAATGAGGTACTTTGCATAGAGGAGGCTGATTTAGTTGAAGATCTCAACAGGAGCTGAATTTTACGATAATGACGAGACGTTTTTGGCCTATACAAAACGTCGGCAGCAAAAAGAAAATGCCAACGATACGATTGAAAAACCGGCCATTTTACAGCTTCTAGGTGATGTTACAGATGCAAACGTTTTAGATTTAGGGTGCGGAAACGCTGGATTTGGTGCGGAGCTTCTTGAACAGGGATGTTTCTCTTATACCGGAGTAGACGGCTCTATCAATATGATAAACGCGGCTCAGCAACAGCTTTTAAACTATCCAAATGCAAGAGTGCTCCATGAATCGATGGAGCATTATACTCCACCACGCACCGAATACGATTTGGTTACTGCAAGACTGTCTCTCCACTACATGGAAGACTTATCCTCCATTTTCGCTAAAGTGAATCAAGCACTCAAACCTGAAGGAAGATTTATTTTTTCTGTGGAACATCCAGTCATTACTTCCACTTTGCAACCTTCTGCTCTGCGCACAAACTGGACCGTGGATAACTACTTCTCAATGGGATTCCGTCAGCAGCAATGGATGGGCGGATACGTTCAAAAGTATCATCGCACGCTTGAAGAGTACTTTTCTTTGATGCAGCAAAGCGGATTCACCGTTACAAATTTAAAAGAAGCATGTCCTCAAAAAGAATATTTCGACAGCGCTGAAACTTACGAGCGGCGAATGCGTATTCCTTTGTTTTTACTGATGAGCGGCGTGAAGAATAGATAAACTAAAAATACTAAGAAAGATCTTAACTAGTCTTTCTATAGGTAGAATCCATGCGTAGTCATTTTCAATTATTTGACCAAAAAAGCATCAAACCCTTTGTTAAGTAAACAAAGGGTCTGATGCTTTTTTAAAGAAAGATTTACTTAGCGTTTGTGCTAATATAATGTTTAATTACTTCATAAACATAGTCTTGGCAAGCTGCTGCTGTGTTTGGATTATATTTTCCACCGTTTACTTTATTGTTAGATAGCACTCTAATACCTAAGAATGGAACGTCATAGCTTCCTGCAATTTGTGCTGCCGCTGCGCCTTCCATTTCTTCTACAGACGTCCCGTACTTAGTATGGAACCACTTAATTCGATCCACTTCGTTATTCCACGTGTCCGCTGATCCTATCGTTCCTTCTACTACTTTTCCTTTTTTATATGTATCTTTTACTGCGTTTGCAGCCGCCAGTAACTTCTTATCTCCTTCATAATAGCGAGCTTTTTCAGCATCAGGATCTTCACCAGCGCTTCCTTCAGAAGCCATTAAATCCATCGGCTTCCACGCAGCAGGGTCCATTCCTTCGCCTTCTTTTTTATCGCCTGTTTTTAAGGAGCCTATATTCGTTGTTCTCTTTCCTAATACAATATCAAACACGTTCAGATTTTCATCATGTCCGCCTGATGTTCCTTGATTGATAATTGCTCTAGGATGGTATTTTTCTATAGCTATCGCTGTAGCAGCTGCCGTGTTTTCCATTCCTTTTCCCGTTTTAACTATAATAACCGGATAATTATCGACACTTCCTTTGTAAAAAACAAAATTCCCCGACTTTTCTTCTTTGACATTTTCTAATTTTTTAGCGAATTTCTGCGCTTCTATCGGCATCGGCCCTTGAACAATAATAGGCTTCTGCTTCTGTTTATCTCCGGCTTCCTTTTTTGAAGCTGCGTTACACCCGGCAAGTACAGATAATAATAAAATCATACCAATAGTAAGTAAAGCCCCTGTTTTTAGCATCTTGTTCTTCATAGATTGTTACTTTCACTCCATTTCGTTTTGTTGTTTCATACACTC
The DNA here is from genome assembly GCF_042787735.1 of Priestia sp. YIM B13490. Lineage (NCBI taxonomy): Bacteria > Bacillati > Bacillota > Bacilli > Caryophanales > Bacillaceae > Priestia > Priestia sp. YIM B13490. The sequence goes on along the minus strand of NZ_JBHZOT010000001.1, from coordinate 281,806 downwards.
GATGATTGGACAAAAGAAAAAACCTATAACACTTTTGATTTTCTAAGCTTTTTAGAGTCAAAGTATAAGAAGTTAAGCACGGAATAACATTTATGTATTGATAAACCGAACGTTTTTACACTTTAACTCGTAGTCCAGTTCTTTGAATGGGAACCAGGTAGAGACACTCAGACCATATTTCCAAGCATATACGAGTAATATTTTTCACTTTCTAAATGTATCAAATACAAAATGGTTATTCAATACACAGACGAATATTTTAATTAAAAAATTGTTTAAATGTTCGTTTTTATGATTGAAACCTGCTGAATCTTTTGTTAATTTCTATCTCAATACAAAAAAAGTGTCTCAAAACCGAAACTTCGAGACACTTTTTATACTTACTGAAAACCTATATTTATCTTTCCACCTTCACTTCACGTTAATTGGCAGCGGTGCATGAGGAGCTACAAGCTTCTGTTCACGCATTTCTTCCCAGAAGGCTGCCGGAATTACTGTGTTTAATGCTGCTTTATCTTCAGCAATACGCTCAGGACGACTAGCACCAGGAATAACAGCGGCAACCGCTGGATTAGCCAGTGAAAATTGGACAGCAGCAGCCTTAATGCTGATCTGATGACGATCTGCAATAGCTTTGATTTTTTCTACTTTTGCCATAATGTCTGAAGATGCTTTTTGATATTCAAAGTGCGTACCTCCAGCAAGAACGCCTGAGCTGTATGGTCCGCCGACAACAATGTCCATATTATGCTTTACGGCTTCGGGCATTACTCGCTGCAGCGCACGCTCATGATCTAATAACGTGTAACGGCCAGCTAGCAACGAGACATCCGGCTTTGCTTCTTCCAGCTCCAGCATAATTTCAATTGGCTCTACTCGGTTTACTCCAAGTCCCCATCCTTTAATAACTCCTTCTTCACGCAAACGTGTAAGCACACGAAATGCGCCCGTTCGAGCAGACTCAAATTGTCCTACCCACTCATCTCCATAAAAATCTTGCGCAACATCATGAATATACACAAAGTCTAAGCGATCTGTTTTTAAACGATTTAAGCTTTGCTCGATCGAACGAAGAGTGGCATCTGCGCTGTAGTCATTGATAATTTTATTTTTACGGCCAAATTCAAAAAGCCCGCCTTTTTCTCCCATATCACGTGAAGATGTGTCTTCTAGTTCATCTGAAATAACGCGACCTACTTTCGTACTTAGCACATACTCATCGCGATTTCTTTTTGATAGTGCTTCACCAAGGCGTATCTCGGCTAAGCCAGCTCCGTAAAGAGGAGCTGCATCAAAGTAACGGATGCCGCTTTCCCAAGCTGCATCGACCGTCGCAATGGCCTCTTCTTCTGGAATATTACGATACATATTGCCCAGAGGTGCCGTTCCAAAACCTAGTTTTCCTTGCAGTATCTCTCTCATATTCATAAAACCTCCTGAAATTTTTATAATTCTATTTTAGAAATTGATCAGTATGAAGGTAAACTCAACGACTGATCTATTCATTAAATGTCATATTATCTCCTGACAAAATTTATTATGAAGCATATACACAATAAAAAAAAGTACGCACTTCAAAGTAATATGGGAACTAAAAAGTAACCTACTAAGGAGTAAATGAGCTTTTCAGACTCTCCTTTTATTTATGTACTTTCTACTTCTTACTCATGCAAACAAACATTTTGCATACAATAAGCAGAAAGCTACTTTATAAATGAGGTGAGATTCTTGAGAGATGAATACTTCAAAAAAATTGAAGATAAGCTCGATAAGCTTGATGAAATGGACGATTCCACAATGAAAGAAGAACAAAAAGATGAATATTTTCAAAGTCTGCTAGATGATATGGATGATTTGTTGAAAGACATGCGCCAGCGAGAAAAAGACTCGAATCATCTCGTCAGCGAACATATGAAGACGGTTAATGACATATTTGATAACGCAATCAAAAATTTAAAAAAAGACCGAAGCTAGCGTTATAGCACTTCTACTCCATTTTAATATACTGATTTTTCTGTTTTTTAAGTATAAAAATATAGTATTTCACATGTAAAAATGGTATTTTCAGTATACGCAAAAAGTAGGAGTGAAAAACGGAATGGAAAACAGTCATTTTAAAGAACAAGTAAAAACGAAGCAAGAGCTTCGCCATATAGTCGGCGCGCCTAACAAATTGGCGCATCAAAAAATAATTTCTTATTTAGATCGACACTGCCGGGAATTTATTAAACATTCCCCTTTTGTTATCATCGCTACAGCTGATTATAAAGGAATTTGCGACAGTTCTCCGCGGGGGGATCACCCTGGTTTTGTACAAGTCGTCGATGAGAAAAGGCTATTGATTCCAGAGAGGCGCGGCAATCAAAAAGTAGATTCATTGGAAAATATTTTATCTAATCCTCAAATAGGGCTGCTTTTTTTGATTCCAGGCATAGAAGAAACACTGCGGATTAACGGCAAAGCTTGCATTGTAAAAGAAAAAGCGCTGCTTGAAACAATGACGGTTCACAATAAAACTCCGCTGCTCGCTATCGGCGTCGAAGTACAAGAATGCTTTCTCCACTGCAGCAAAGCATTCAAGCGATCAAAGCTGTGGAATCCAGCATCTTGGGAAAGAGTCGAAACGCTTCCTTCCGCAGCTAAAATAGTCGCAGAACACGCAGGCTTTTCCACCCTAGAAAGCCGCAACAATCCCGAAGAAAGCAAAACTCAGCACCTCTATGAAAAAAAGCCGCTATAATGCGGCTTTTGTCATTTCACCATCAGAAACAGTATACTTCCGGCAATGATCAGAATTGGTAACAAAGCAAGAAGCACCCCTTTTTTCGAACTTCCTATGTATTCATGATCACCATAGGCGCGGCCTGCTCTAAAATCTGCTTTCACCTGAGATTCTTCTTTTTTATGTTCTTTTTTCATCCTCTTTGCCTCCTAGCGGCATTTGAGCGTCAATTTGCTTAATATGATGCTTTAAATGAGCAATATAATCTTTAGCCAACCACTGCAGCGAAACGGGATTTCCATCTTTTAATTCGAATTGATACATATGCTTTTCTGTTGGTATATGCAAAAGAATGGAAGCAATTTGCTTATTTAAACTGCGCCATAGGGCAACTATTTCTTCCATGGGCATATCTTGATAGTGCTGCAGTTCTACCCATTCATCTTGTTTGTAAGGCGTCAGGACCAAAGGTGTTTTTTCATGCTGCACGTTGATAAAACGCTGCAAATTGTGAAGGGCTGAGTCACACAAGTGCCCCACAATTTCTTTCGGGGACCACTTCTTAGGAGCAGGACGGTTTGACGCCGCTGCTTCAGAGAATACTTCAAGCTTTTTAGGAAACTTTATCATCCATTCATTTAACTCAATAACCGTCGATTTCACATTCATTTCCCCTTTAAACATGTTTTTTAAAAAACCTTCCCCATATAATATTCATCGACTGATTTTCCATCTACAACGAGCGAACATATTTTTTTTCCTTCTATTTTAAAACCCATCTTTTTATACAGCGAAATGGCCGTTTCATTGTGGGTCATAACGGTTAGCTCTACTCGTTTGATGCCGATACGCGCCGCCCAGTTCTCCATTTCTTCAAACAATGAAGTACCAATGCCCTGGTTTCCATAGGAACGCAGTACGCCAACAGCTAAGTATGCGCTGTGTTTTTTTCGATTAACGCTTCCGCCAATCACAGATAAATGTCCGACAAGCTGTCCGTCTTGTTCCGCCACTAAAATGGTCGAGTTCGGCATCTTTAAAAAAGTTGTAATCATTTTTTTCTGCTGTTCGAGTGTAATCGCACGCTCATTTTCCTCGTACAGCATATATGCTGTTTCTCGATCAAGCTCTTTATTTAACGCTAAAAAAGCGGCTGCATCGGAAGCTAAAATTTCTCGAATCACGTTTACCCCTGCTTTCGTGAATAGTAGTTAACTAGAAAAAAACGCTAAAAAACGGATGATATCCTTACACACGTGCTGAACGTTTTCCAAGAAACGCCGTGAAGATAAAACATACACTAAAAGCGACGGCTGAAACGAAAAAGCCAAGCATCCACCCTAAAGCTCGCATAAACGTATCTTCATTGGGATACAGGGGCTTAACGCTTACCCACTGGATCACCATAATTAATGCCAATATTAAATAAAAGCTGCTTCCCGTTAAAGCCATTTTAAGACGGTTTTTAAATGATCCTGTCCACGCTGTACTAAAGGCGCTCCACGTGAAAATACTTACAATCGTCGCTAAAAACATAAGAACAAGATGCAAATAAGGGATATTAGTAAAGATAGGAAGGAAGAGTAAACATATCGTAGTCCCAAAATATAAAGCATTAATGCCAAACAAATAGCCTCCGCTTAGCCAATGGTTTTGAAACCACTTTTTCTTGCTGAGACGTTCTACCATTCCGCTGGGCACCCACAGCGTACGCGAAAAAATAATCATCGCCAGCACAAGTACAGTGCCGGCTAAAAAGAATATGAACACCTTTTTATCAGCCTTTCTATCCAAAATAAATATGGTTAATTATACTATTAATAACAAAATTAAACTATTGTTTTCTTTACTAATAAAGAGACTTAGACATAACAAAATTACTCCAACCTAAAGACGAACAAATGGGATAAATAAGCTGGACTGCTGGTTACACCGCTGTTAATTTCCATGCAAGGCTTCGATTTCCGCGGGCGGCAGGAGTCTTCGCCTTGTCCTCCAATCAACAGCTAGAAACTACTATATACATGACACCTACGTTCACCATACTAATAAAAAAACCGAACGAAGTTGATTCTGCATTAAGAATCTCAATTCATCATTCGGATCTTCTTTCAACGAAAATACTTTTGTCACAGCTTTTTTTTACGCCTATTTACATTCTTCCTCCGGTAAACGGATTGATTTCCCCTGTTAAATCACGTCCTGCTTTCTTTTCTTCGTGTGCGATGCGCTTGCCAATCGCAATTTTATTCCAAATTAGTGGTACCCAAATACACGCTCCGAACAAAATCATCCAAAAAAGTTCTCCCATTTTTTCCACCCTTTCATTTTCTGCTTTTATTTTGAAGACAATAAGAAACGCGTATACGCTTTTTACTCTTTGTTTGAATCACTCATATCATATGAAAAGAAATAAACTAGGAGTGATAAAGCCATTCCGTACACGGTCCAAGCCGCTAGTAAAATGGCGTACTGATGATTGATAAAAAAGACTCCGCTTGAAATCAGCAGCAGGATAAAACTAATCCATTTTACTTTTTTCATTACTCTATCCCCTTTACTTAACCTTTTACAGTAAGTTTCTTATTGTCTACTTGTTATTACGGACAAACTGTATAAAAGTTCCATATTTTTCAAAAAACGAAAAAGAATTTGATAAAACGTTCAACTATCGATTATCATATACCTTAAAGTAAGCTTTACGATTCATAAGTGGGAGTGAACAATCTTGTCTTATAGCATGAAAGAAATGAATGAAAAAACCGGGCTTTCCGCACCGACTTTACGCTACTATGAAAAAGAAGGGATCCTTCCTTTTGTAGAGCGTGATGAACATGGAAAACGCCTCTATAATGATACGAATATTGAATGGATCCGTTTTATCTTAGCTCTGCGCTCAACGGGCATGCCTCTTGCAGAAATCAAGCGCTATGTAGAGCTCTATGAACAAGGCGAAAGCACAATTAAAGAACGAAAAAACATGATGCTTCAGCACAAAGAAGCGGTCGAAGAAGAAATGGCCAAAACTTTTAAATACCTTGAACAAATCAACTATAAGCTTGCTTTGTACGACTCACTAGAAGCAAAATTAACGCAAAAAGAAATTAAAATTTAAACATAAAAGTCCGCAGGTGCACCTGCGGACTTTTTATTAATACAGTGAATTCACGGTATTCAACAGCTCTTCTGACCATGTCCAATCGCTGATTTCAACAGCATCTGTTACGTGATGCAATTTACTAGCTCCGATAATGCTTGATGTTACAGCGGGCTGATTCAATACCCATGAAAGAGCAAACTGAGACAAGCTTACTTCATTTTTTTCTGCTAACTTGCGATACTGCTCCACCAGCTGAAAGTTTTGGTCTGTAAAGTAGTTTCGCAGCAGCTTTTCACCATGCGCAGCGCGACTTTCTGGCGGCACGTCATTTGGTGTTTTATATTTGCCTGAAAGCATGCCGCGCGCTAACGGACTGTATACCATGACGCCTACACCTTCAGATTGACTAAACGGCAGCAGCTCTTGTTCAATTTCACGAGAGAGAAGATTATACTGAGGCTGAACGGAAATAAATTTTTCAAGATTCATTTTGTCACTAATATGATGAGACTTTGCGATTTGCCACGCGGCATAATTGGAGCAGCCAATATAACGAACTTTGCCTTGACGAACTAAATCATCTAGCGTGCGAAGCGTTTCTTCCATAGGTGTATTCGGATCAAAAAGATGAACTTGATAAAGATCAATGTAGTCTGTCTGCAGTCGTCGCAGCTGATTATCCACTTCTCTCATAATATGTGTGCGTGAAAGGCCTTTATCATTTTGGCCTTTTCCTACGGCAATGCCGACTTTTGTTGCGAGCACAACATCATCTCGTTTTCCTTTCAACGCGCGCCCAATAATTTCTTCAGATTCCCCTGTGCCATATCTAAACTCTTCATCCTGCCCTTTTCCGTAATAGTTGGCTGTGTCAATGAAGTTAATTCCGTTTTCAATGGCGCTATGTAAAATAGCTGCCGACGCTTTTTCGTCAATCCATCGTCCAAACGCCATGGTACCTAGACATAAATTTGATACTTCCAGACCTGTTGTTCCAAGCTTTCGATATTGCATCGATACCCTCTCCTTTGTATGGCTGTCTTTACTCTCTCTTATCATACACCTTAACCTCCACTTTAAGACAAGCCTTAAGCGTGCGTGCATATACAAAAAACGGCTAGGAACAGGCAGTGCTTCTAGCAGTTTCTGGGTTCATTTTACACTTATTTTTTTGCAATTCGCTTCTTCAGCAGACATAATATGGTAAGATAAATCATAGCTTATTCGTTATCGAAACTACATTAAGCTGCCGCTGTTAAAATAACGGCAATCCCATTAAAACAAGCATGAATGATCATACTTGGAAGCAGCGACTTTGTTTTTTCGTACACCCATGCAAACACGAGACCTGATAAAAAGTTAACGGGCAAGGTATTGTACGTTGGAATATGCACCAGCATAAAGATAAACGAACTTCCCACTAATCCAACGACAATCCCTCCTTTACGTTTCAGCCACGTATAAAAAAATCCTCGGTAGATAATCTCTTCATAAAAAGGTGAGATCACAGCGGCTGAAACAAAAGCAAGTATAAATGAAAACAGCGACAGGTCTTGCTGTAAACTGGCTGTTTTTTTATTTTCATACGTCATACCAAACCATTCCATTAGCACAACAATTGCCACACTTCCTAAGATCAGCACAAAAAGCCAAAAAAGAATGCGCGGCCAGTGCCGTTTTGAAAACCATTGAAAACCAATTTTTCTATCACCAGCCTGAACCATCAGCCCATACAGAGCTGATAAAAACACAGCTGCCATAACAAACCCAGTAGCTGTTCCAGCATAAAGGTCATTTTTAAACAGGGAATGTAAAGCATCCTGCAATATGCCTTCAATTAAGATAGGCACCCCAATAAACGTGACGACCAGCATAATTACGAATGATTTTATTGTCCATAATCCTTGATTTTTTTGTTTCAATTTACTTCGCCTCCCTTTTACATATATTCAGTATAAAAGGTGACGTAACGTTACCTGCAAGCATTTTTTTGGAGGGATTAAAAATGATTTATTTTTCTACTGGGCAAGCCGCTAAAAAATTAGGCCTCACGGTGCGTACACTTCGTTACTACGATCAAATTGGCTTGCTTCATCCATCGTCAAAATCAGAAAATGGAAAACGCTCCTACTCAGAAACGGATGTATTCACACTAGAGAAAATTACTTTGTTAAAAAACTTAGCCGTTCCTTTGCGAGATATTGAACTTATTCTTCATCAAGTGAGTATTGATGAACTTCTAGCGATTCACCAGCAAAAACTTCAGCAAAAAACTTCAGAAATTCAACGAGCTTTAGAACATACTCATACTCTTCGCAACAGTATAAAAATAGAAGGTGAATTAAACTGGAAGCAGCTCCTTCCTTTAGTTCAAAATCAGTCTACTACTAAAAGCAGCTGGACTGATCTGCTTTCGGTTTCAATAGAAGAAAGTGAGATTCTGCAGCATGATTTGCCTAAAATGGAGAATGCGAGTGCCGATAAATGGATTAACATGATAAAACGAGTTCAGCTTTGCTTAAAGCATCAGCGTGCACCTCAATCCGAAGATGGACAGCTGATTGCAGCAGATATTCTGCTTTTATCAGCTGAACTATTTGGGCAGCATACCGCTTTAGAAGAAACTTTTTGGGATGTTCGCAAATCTCCTGAGGCATCAAGTTCACTTAATCTCTACCCTATCGACAGCGAAGTCCTTCAATTTATTGAAGATGCGATTATTTTTTACGAACAACACATAAAGGAATGAAGGTATTGAAAAGAGAAAAGCTGTTTGCTAATTCTTCTTATAAAAAATTATTTATTTCAAGCACTGCGGCAAGCTTCGGAGATTTATTTGATATGTTTGCGGTGATGACGCTTTTTACATACGTGTGGCACGCAAATTCCCTCTGGATTACGCTTATTCCTGTCGCGTACGCTTTACCTAGCATCCTGCTAAGTCAAGCAGCAGGAAATTTAGCGGACCGCTATGATAAAGTACAGCTGATGTTTCTGTCTGAACTAGTCCGTCTTCTGTTCACATGTCTGTTATTTTTCACAAATGAACCGCTTTTGGCACTTGGGGTGCTGACGCTGCGCTCTATGAGTTCTGTTATGAAAGTGCCCGCACAGCTGGCTTGCGTTCGAGAAGTGGTCAAAGAAGATCAGCTGCTGCAGGCCTCTACTTTACAAAACATTATGTTTCAAATTGCCAAAGTTGTGGGGCCGTTTCTCGGAGCCGCCGCGCTGACGATTGCAACGCCAAAAGCATGCATTTTAGTTAATGCCGCAGCTTGTATGATTTCTATTGGCGTACTGTTTTCACTTAAAAAAGCAGGTAAAAACATTCAAGGGAAAGCTGCTCGTTCTTCCCATCAAGCGAAAGAAATGTACTCAAACGGCTGGAAAATCGTTTTTCAGCACTCACTCCTTTTACGCGTCGTTATTTTGTTTCACCTTTCGTATTTTGTAGTGATGCTTGTTGACGCTCAAATTAGCATCTTTCTACGAGATGTGCTGCCTCACCATCCGGAAATGCTCGGCTGGCTGCTTTCTGGAATCGGACTGGGGGCGCTAGCAACAGGAGTGTATCTTAATAGAAAAAAACAAGTTCACCATCCATTTAGACTGTTATCACTTGGACTGCTTCTATTTGGAGGGGCTTTATTTTTCATTAGCTGCTTTAATCCAGCCGTTATGTCACGCTATTTCATTTTGATTGCTGCACCTATTGGAGGAGCTGGAGTTGGGCTTAATTTACTGCTGTTTAACTATATCGTTCAAACACACAGCGACAAGGAACACCTCGGAAAAGTGTACGGATTCATCAACACCTTAACGAGTGCCGTTTTACTTACTGCTCCTCTTCTTGGAGGCATGGTCGTAAAACTTGCAGGTGCTCAGACGACTTTTTTAACGGCGGCAATCATCATCGTAAGCATTGGATTTGTGAGTATGCTGATGCCTCTGCGTGATAAACGGGAAAGAAACGTTCAGATTGACGCATAAAAAACAGCTTGAGGTTATACCTCAAGCTGTTTTTATAGACTCCTATTCATCAACCAGCGGCTACATAAATCAAAGCAGCTAATATGTTCGGTACTGCAATAGCTCCAAATCGTTTTGCATCTTCAACTCGGCTCACCTTGCGCGTCTTTTTGACTGAAAAGAATGTGCCTGTACTTCCTAGCACGATACTGTCAATAAGGTATGCCAAAGCTAAAACCACTGATACTGCTCCCATTGTGCCTGACACAAAATAGAGATAGCTCCACTTTTCTGTAAAAGCAGCAAGGGCAAGAACAATCCCGACCTTCACGATACCTGCTATAAATCCTTTTTTAATCATTGCATCCCTCTTCCATTCCTACCCCTTAAATTTTACCATATACTTCTTTTTTGTAAGATATCTTACATTTTATTCTACTATACTCATACCTTATGGTAAAATTAGTAAGAGAGGTGGTACATATGAAAAAACGTCAAGGAATCACGCTGCTTTTATTTATACTCGGAGCAGCCTCTATTTCTTTTGGGATGGCTTTAAAAAATATCTTTCCTTATTCCCCTGCAGCCGGGTGGATTTTAGGAACACTGCTTTTGTTAGGAAACTCGTTTTATACGAGAAGATACTTACATAGAAGGTCAATTAAGAAGTAAATATCCGCCCTGAGCCGTATATACAAACCTTCATTCGGTTATGGTAAAATAGATAAGCAAAAACTGGATGTAAGGAGATTTTGAGTTTGAAAACAGGATTAATATCTGGCATTATATCTTTAATTATTGTGATTATCATTTCTATTACAGCAGGCAACTGGCAGTATATTTACTATATTTCAGGCCCTCTTGGCATATTACTTACGGCAATTGCACTTGTAACCTTACTGGACGCATTTCGATTTGAAACGAGAGGACCTTACTTTACCCCGGTCCGGCAGCGAGAGGATACCGAATGGATGAAACGTTTTATTATTGCAGCTGTCCCTCATTTAGTTGCTTCATGTATTTGTATCTTATTTTTATAAAAACCAAAAAGCCAATGAATGATCTTCATTGGCTTTTCTTATTTATTATGTTAAATACCGCGCGACATACCGTAATAATCAATACGGTACTCCACAGCTCCTTCTGCAAATACATTTACAGCTGATTTGGAATCTTTTTTCGGGAATACCCGGGAAGTGAAGACAATTTTGCCGCCGTTTATATAAATTTCGACGACGCTTTTGTCGACAAATACGCGAACATCGACTTCATTTGACGCTGTCCATTTTTCAGAGCGAACCACACCGTATTCCGTTGCATATTGATGGTGGAATGAAGAACGGTCGAGTCGCACTTCTTGCTTTTCTGTATCAAACACGAGGCGAAGCTCTTCTTCTTTACTATTAAATAGCTCTAAACCAAACTGTTTGGCCCCTATCTCGCGGAACGTCATATTGATTTCATATGCATTGTTTGTTGCTTCATCAATGATCACTTCTTCATTTTTTAGCGTTCCTCTAAAATGAACTGCTTGATCTCGAAGCTTATGTAACTCTTCTACAGGCTTTTGAACAAGTTCATTTCCTTCAAGCGAAAGCTCACGAGGAAGCGTTAAGGCATGGGCCCATCCGTATTCGTCTGACGGATAGTCAACGTCCGGATTTCCAATCCATGCAAATAGCAAGCGACGTCCGCTTTCATCTTGGAACGTTTGCGGTGCATAAAAGTCAAACCCTTTATCAATTTCACGGTAATACTCCATTTCAAACGTTAAACTTTCCACATCAAATGTTCCCACCGCGTAAATTACATTGTAAATATTATGAAAATCGTGGCCATCTGCTTTGATTCCTTGCGGCGAAAAGACAAACACATCTTTTCCGTCCAGTTTAAAGTAATCCGGGCACTCCCACATATAGCCAAAGTCAGGAAGCGATGTTTTAACTTCGCCTTTAAATGACCACTGAAGCGCATCGCTTGATTCATACACAATTAACGCGCCCGTTTCGTTTTCACGCTGAGCGCCTAGCAGCATATAATATGTATCATTTTCTTTCCATACTTTCGGATCACGCACATGTCCTGTATACCCATCAGGAACGCCTTGTACCGCTGGATTATGCGTGTATTTTTCCACACTTCCATCCCTGTTTAGCATCGCGATACATTGATTAGCTGAACGTGAGCCGTCTTCGTATTTTACATTCCCCGTATAAAACAGCAGCCCTTGACCATCTTTTTCAATCGCGCCGCCTGAGTATGCGCCGTGCGATTCATATTCTTCCGTTGGCGTTAACGCAACCGGAAGGCGTTCCCACGTTACTAAATCCGTAGATTTCACATGAGCCCAGTGCTTCATTCCATGCATCGCACCGTACGGATACCACTGATAAAACACATGATATTCACCGTTTAATTGAATCAATCCGTTTGGATCATTCATCAGCCCGTACTGTGGATGAATATGATAAATCGGCTGCCAGGTGTCTTTGATTGCTTTGTCTTTTAATGCTTCTAACTCTCCAGATTTTGCTTCTAAAATCGTTCTGTACTTCGATTCAGCCATTTCTTCAATCCCTCCAGCATCTAAAAAAAGAGAACGTATTCTCCTTGCCCTCTATGATATAAAATTTTAAGTGAAAATGCTACCAAAGAACGAATGTTGTCGTTTTCTTGTGTCGGATTTTATAGATAAGTTTTTTTCTGTTTTTATAGCAGAAAAGAAGGTTTTTCTGTCAGGTGGTTGAATACTATATACAATCAAATTTCACCAGCCTGTACGAGCGTCCGACGGCACTTGCACATTTTTTTAGCGAATCATTTGCGTTTTACAGGAAGTATTCAACAAAATGGTAAACCCTTCATATTACATATTATAAAAGGAGGAAATGTCATGACAAAAGAAAACGTAAAAGAAACAGTGGGTAAAGAAACAAAAGGTGGAAGCAAAGAGTTATTAGTCGGCACGTTAGTAGGCAGCGTAGTCGGTGTCACAACAGCTTTACTAGTAGCGCCAAAGTCTGGAAAAGAGCTGCGTGCTTCTATTCAAGACGGAGCGAATCAAGCACTTGCTAAAACAGGTCAAGTGAAAGAAACGGTATATGCAAAAGGCCAAGACCTCAAACAGCGCACGGCCCGCCTTTCACAAAAAGTCTCCGAACAATCTTCGCAAGTTGTCAACAAAGTGAAATCTCTGCGCACTGCTAAAGAACAGCCGCTTGCAGAAACGGCTGCAGCAGAAGAGCTTGAAACGACAGAAATCGTTCAAGATCCTGTTCTTGAAGCTGAAGCGGTGCAAGAAGAATTAAATACAATTACGCAAGAAGTAAGTGATTTAGAACAAGCTGTCGATGAAACAAGACGTTAATAACAAGCTGTAGAGATATCTCTACAGCTTTTATGTATATTCGCTATCCTTCCTTCCACCCTTCAAAAAAATAGCCTCCGTACGGACACGGCTCTGATTCCGGCAGTTCTTCATAACGCTGTCCGCTGTAATACTTCGCCAGCACAATCTTAGGCTTAAAAGCCGCTACTCCTTCACTGTCTTCTTTCCCCGTTCCGCTTTCTCTCATCAAACAAAAAATATCCATTCCCGCAAACTCTCCGTACCCTTGATAGCACGACTCATAATAAACTTTACCAGGTATCACCAAATAGCACTCCCGCTGCCACGACGGCTGTTTACTGTAGACACTCGCAATACTTATTCCACTCACTGCACACTTCCAGCTGCAAATTCCAACCATACAACGCCTCCAACGACTTGATAGTCTATTCATCTACAACTTTTGATGAAATCAAACATCCGTTGACATTTACAGAATTTTATCCTCCACCAAAAACCTATACTACCAGATATCCTGTCCCCTTGACTTCACCCCAAAAGTGCTACATCGATAGAAATAAAAAAGGTCTGATAAATCGACCATTTCTGGTGATTATCAGACCTCAAGTTTTTCTGCATTTGAGCGGCTTATTTGCTGTTCAAGCGATTTAGCTAGCAGTACGATTTCATGATCTACATATTTTGTTTTGATTTCTTCGATTTCCATTAATGTTTTAGAAAAGCTTTCTGCATTATTTCCCTGTCTGTGCTGCACATCTTTAAAGAAATCAAGCAGTGCCTCGTTAGACTGCGTTGGACGGCTAAAATCAATCGTGTACATTTTGTACCCCAGTGTTAAATTTGTTGTAGTTGTCATAATTATTTCCCCCATTCTTCCTATAGTGATATATCTTCTACTCTTTACCCTTTAATTCCTTCTTTTTAACCTAAATTAATTATTTTTTTCAAAAAAACTTCCCATTATAAGAAAAAACACCCTTATAACAAGGATGTTAGAGTATTCTTCCCTTCGGTACAATTCCAGATGCAAAGTCATCTTTGAACTTAAAGCTAGCAGAATTGTTTTCCGTTAGAAAATGTATTTCCCATTTAAAGACCGGATATTCGGGCTTGTACATTTCGACTTTCTGATCGGGATTTTCTTCTAATCTTGCAATTACTCGTTTGAATCCTTCATATGCAATCCACCAATCGCTTCCGGTTTCATCGGTAATAAAACAAATAGAGCCGTCAATTAAATGAAGGTTTTGCTTGATATCATCAGCATTTGTAAAATACGCATTTCCAAACGTTTGAAGACAATGATCGCAATAACCTGCTTTGCCTCCATCTTTATAAATCCAGTGCGCAATTGGCTCACTGCAGTCTTTACACGTATTCGTCACTTCTTGGAGAAATGTTTTTCCGCTCCACTGTTCCTTTTCATCTTCAAAAACGGTCCATACTAAATAACTTTCCGTTTGCTCTGAAATAAAAAGGCGAAACGGCTCGTCTCGATGCCAAAAGTGGATATTTTGTTCATCTGATTCTTCAAAGTCAATGACAAAATTATCTCGTTCTAATATATGTCGAATAACGTTGGTTAAAAAGGTAACATCCATATAAGGACCTCCCGTACTAAGCGTGACTTCTAGTAAAAATAGCGTTTATGAGTTAAAACATATCATGCGTGCTGAAATAACGTCAACGATTACCTCTTGCTTTCTCCGAAAACTGGAAAAGAAATGGTCAAACGCGTTATAATGGTAGTCATGTTGAAACGGAAAGGAGATTTTATGAAGTTTACCGTTCAATCAACTGCACTTTTTCTTCTCTTTTTTATTTGTTTAAGCGGCTGTTCTGATAACGCCGAGCAGTCAAAAAAGCCGGCCGGCTATTTAGTTCAAGGGCGCATTTTAGAAGTGAAACAGGATGAAATTCTTATTGCAAACGTCATTCCGCGAGATACTGCGCTTGACTATACAACAAAAGAAATACTTGGTTCTAGCGATGTACAGCCTATTTATGTAAAAGTTTCGGATGATCAAACATACAAAAAAGGACAGCTCGTTAAAGCATGGCTCAAGAAAGACAAAAGCGTTCAGTATTCCGTTCCGGCAAAAGGCGAAGCTGTTGAAGTCAACATTTTAAAACAGCCGTAGAAAAGCTCCTGTTACGGGAGCTTTCTTCGTGTCAGCTGCCGTCCGGTCCGATTCATTTTATGCTGTTCAAAATCCCACTTTTCTAAAAAGCGCTTTGCTGATATATAACCAGATTCATATAAAAATTCGATTTCTTCTTCCTTTAAGGCAAAATCCGTTGCCGTAATCACCCCCGTTGGAATTTGCACCGTTCGTTCTCTTGTCTCCGCGTTCAAATACCGCAAATCATGAGCTTGCAGCATCGTGGTAAACATACTTTTAAATAGATGCACTGGCGTCGGAATAATAGCGGCTGTATCAATTTCTTCTTTTACAAATCGAAAGCCAAACGTCGGGAAACGCGGATGCTCCGTATCAAACAGCCAAATCGGAAAATTGCTTAAAAGCGCCCCATCGACAATGTATGACCTCTTGAACCCTTTGGATTTCCAGATGACGGGACGAAAGAAAAAAGGAATGGACGCACTCATCATCACAGCTTGTGAAATCTTCATGTCGCTTGGCTGCATTCCATATCGTGGCAAGTCGTCAGGCAGCACAAGCATCTGTCCGTTCGAAATGTCTGAGGCAATAATTTTCAGCTTATCTGCCGGCAAATCCGCAAACGTTTCGATTCCTTTTTCACGCAGCAGACCATACACCCATTTTTCTAAATAATCATTTTTATAAAAGCCTAAATGAACCATCAGTTCAATCAAGTTTCCAATCAGAGGAATTCGATTAATGATCGTTTTCCCGCGAAACTTAGCATAGTCCATGTTTTGAAGCTCTCTGCGAATTTCACCGCTTTTATAGCCGCTCGCTAAAAGTGCCGCAATTAACGCTCCCGCTGACGTACCTGCTAGACGCTGCCATTCTACATTGCTTTCTTCCATCGCTTCAATCGCACCCGTGAATGCAATTCCTCGAACGCCTCCCCCTTCAAATACAGCATCTGCTTTCACATTTTTCCCTCCAATACAACTCTCTACTTTTTATATACCCTTTTTTTATATTCAGGGTTTCATTACTCCATACCTTTTATTTTCCCAACAAAAAAAGACTGTTTCTTTGATCGAAACAGTCTTTTCTTTACAGTCGCTTTATTACTATTCGGTAGTAATTCATTGTCAGCCAGTAGAAAAAGAAATAAATAATCCCGTATACTGCATCCGCCATTAAAACAGGGACTATCAGACTTTCACCGGTTAGATTCGTAATGACGTTCAGCGCAAATAGACTGTGCAAGATACTAATTACTAAAGGCAAACCAAACGTAAACAGCTGCTGCTTTCGAACGGCGCTCATCATTTGAGACACTGAAAACCCAAGCTTACGCAGGACTTCAAATCTTTTGCGCTCTTGTTCGGCTTCGGAGATTTGCTTAAAATAAATAATACTGCCCGTTGCCATCAAAAAGACGAGCCCTAAAAACCCTCCAATAAAAATAAACAATCCTTTACTCATTAAGCCTGCCTGAAACACATCATAGTATGAAGTACGGCTTTCGCCAGCTTCTTTTGCGATTTGATGATAGTTCTTAGTAAGTTCATTTTGTTTGTTTCCATCATCGGTATTAAATACGTACACCGCTTGCTTTTGTCCAGCTTTTAAAAGCTTGTTAAATGTATCGTGGTTGACTACAAACTGATAGCCAGCACTGTCAGAATCAAGAATGAGCAAAGGCTCGGATTTAACGACTTTTAAAGCAAGCTGTTCTGATTTGCTCAGCTCCACAGCTGCGGTTTTACCTGTACTAGGTTTAAACACTTTTCCTTTTGCCATTGAATCAAAAATAACGGTTTCGTTTGCGCTTAGCGCAGGGACCGAAACGCCATTCTTACGTACTTCTTCTTCATCTAAAAAGCTGATTTGTTCCCTATCTTTATAGTAGCCCGATGTAATAAATCGAAAATCCGATAAATCAGCAGAGTGCTTCACGATATGATAGACGTACCGATTTGATTGGATATCTAGCTCATCCAGTACATCCATAAATTCTTGCGCTGCTTTTTTGCTGTGCAGCGTATAGTCATAAGGCTGCATGCTTCTGGCGTCGGCTTTTGTATTGTAGTACGAGGAATACGTCACACCAACTGCTACAAGTGTAGTAGCCGACAAAATCGTAATTAGGGTTAACACTCGTGCATTTGCTTTAATTCGATACATCATAGTAGAAACGCTTAGCATATTTGCAAACGAATAATATCGGTTTGCATGCTCTCGGTAAAGCCCCATCAGCCACTCAATTGTGGCTTTAAAAAGTAAAAATGTACCGAAAATGACCGAGAACAGTACAACGGCTACAATTAGAAAAAACTTAGGTGTCACAATGTTTCCAGATGAAAGGTAGTATCCGTAGCCAACGAGTAAGATACCCAGTCCTCCCACTACAATTGAGCGTTTCGAATTCATTTTATTTACGCGTTCACTTTTGCTTTCTGCTTGAAACAGATCTAATAGCGTATAGCGGTACATAATAAAATAGCCTTGAAACGATATAAAAATGGTAACAATCAAAAACACTACGGCTGTTTTTAAAACCGCTTGAAAAGAAAATGTGAGCGTAATCGAAAGCGACAGTCCCATAAGCTTTAGTAAAAACAGCACAAACAGCCTTGAAAACACGGTACCTAGTAAAATACCGACCACCAAAGAAAAAATCCCCAGCAGCATATTCTCATAAAAAATCATTTTTCCAATCGTACGTTTTTCAATGCCGACTAAATGATACAGCCCGAGCTCTCTCTTACGCTGCCTGATAAAAAATGAGTTTGTGTACCAAATAAAGACAACAATAAAGGTAAGCAGAACGTAGTTTGAAGCATTAAAAATGCCCTGCAGCCTCAGCTCTTCTCCAATAAACTTTGAAATCGATTGGTCGTACTGAAGCGTAGCAAACACATAGTACACAATAATACTAAAAATCATTGAAAAGAAATAAAGGCTGTACCGGCTAATATTTTTGCGCATATTCTTTTTAACAAGATCAAATACGGTCATAGCCTTCACCGCCTAATGCGCCTTGAATGTTCATAATTCGTTTAAAAAATGCTTGTCTCGTTTGTTCGCCTTTAAACAGCTCCGTGTAAATTTGTCCGTCTTTAATAAACAGCACGCGGCTGCAGTAGCTTGAAGCCAGCGGATCATGCGTCACCATAATAATCGTGGCACGGTCTTCTTGATTTAATTGCGACAGCTTTTCAAGAAGGCTTGAAGCAGCTTTGGAATCAAGAGCTCCGGTAGGTTCATCGGCGAAAATAACAGCTGGATTCGTAATCATTGCTCTCGCTGCTGCAACGCGCTGTTTTTGTCCGCCAGAAATCTCATACGGATACTTATCCGCCAGCTCATAGATGCCTAGTCGCGTTGCGGTGTCTTTAAGCTTCGCTTCCATCTCTTTCTTAGACATTTTTGTAACCGTAAGCGGCAGAAGAATATTTTCTTTTACCGTTAACGTATCCAATAAATTATAATCTTGAAAAATAAACCCTAAATGATTGCGTCTGAAAGCAGACAGCTTCTTATCTTTCATGAGCGCCACGTTTTCTCCTTGAATCCATATCTCGCCATCGGTGGGACGGTCAATCGTTGAAAGAATGTTCATCAGCGTCGTTTTTCCCGCTCCAGATGGTCCCATAATACCGACAAACTCTCCTTCTTCGATTGTAAAATCAATTCCTTTTAGCGCTTCGTATACATTTCCTCTTGCTCCAAACGTTTTAGTTACATTTTTTCCTTCAAGAACAATGCTCACTTTCCCTCCTCCTTTCGTTCTTTTGTAGGCCACACGCTTTTCACTCGCTGCGGCAGCTCACTCTTTGTTATAATGTCATATTTCCGAACTTCATTGCCTCGAACGAAAAGGTCAATAACCGTTCCTTCTTTTAACTGTTTAATCGTTGTAAATGTTTGAAACGTTGTTTGTCCTTTTTCGTTTATCACTGAAATTGTATATTGAACTCGTCCATACTCATCCACTTTTTTTGCTTCTTTTGGGATAATCCCGTATTGATGCTCCGTTGCGGCTTTTTGATAAATCTTTATTCCTCCTATACCTGCTCCTACAACCAAAAGCAGAGCTAAAAGGCTAATCCACTTTCGCTTCATGTACGTTCCCTCCTTGTGTATAGCTCTATCTTACTTTGAAACAAGGAAAGATTCGTTTGAAGCAGATGACAATCTCAGCGTGCAATCTTACATTTTTGAAAGGTTATCAAAAGAATTCAGTTTGTAGAAGGTCAGGATCACCGTGGTGCCTTCGTGTAAAAGTGAATTCACTTCTATTCGATGGCCAAGGGCATCTGTAATTTTTTTTGAAAAATACAGCCCTAGCCCCGTAGCTCCCTTCGTTTTTCTTCCCGCATTTCCTGTGAATCCTTTTTCAAAAACCCGGGGAAGATCTTGAGTTGGAATCCCTTTTCCTTGGTCAGCGATAAATAACTTTACGTACTTTGGCGTTTCTTCACTAAAAAAAGAAAGCTTTCCTTCTAGAGGGCTATATTTAATGGCGTTAGACAGCACTTGCCTCACAACAAACTGCATCCATTTTGGATCAGTGTGCACCAGTATGTCTAGATTTTTTTCATCAATATGCAGTTTCTTTTCAATACACCATTTTGAGAAGTACGCAACGTTTGGAAAAACAAGTTCGCTTAGCGACACTGCCTGCACCTGATAATCTTTTTCTAAGTACTGCAGGCGTGCAGAATATAAATTCTGATCTACTAATCCGTCAATTTTCATCCACTCATCTTCAATATCCTTTAGCCAAGGCCATTTATAAAGCTCTGTACGATGAGCATTAATAAGCAGCTTCATCGCAGTAAGCGGCGTCTTGATCTCATGAACCCAAGTCGTTACATATTCCTGCTGCTCTCGCTGCTGTACGTGAAGAGCATGAGTTTGTCTGCGATACACACGATCTATATGCTGCAGCAAACTCAGCATATCTTCATCTGCTTTTGTTCGAACATATGGCTGCATTTCTTGCAAATCGTACGCATCATTCCGCAGCATTAAGCTCAACTTTTTTAGAAATTTTTTTTCTTTTACTCCTCTCCATAAAAGAAACAGAATCAGCAGACACAGCGTTAATAGATTCAAATACCAAAACGAAGTGGACGACACCTTAATATCATACTCCAGCAGCAGCAGAGCATCGATTACACTCAGCCATATAAGAACAAATAAAATCCAGCTTAGTCTCTCTCTTAAAAAACTTTTCCACATCTTAATTCACCAAATATCCTTGGCCTTTTTTGGTCACAATTTTATCATTCAGCCCGATGTCTTCCAGCTTGGTGCGAATGCGTGTGATGTTGACAGAAAGCGTATTGTCACTTACAAATTTCTCATCTTCCCATAACCTTCGCATAAGCTCTTCTCGCGATACAATCTTGCCTCGTTCTTCCAAAAGAAGCCGTAAAATAAAAAATTCATTTTTCGTTAAATGAATTTCTTGATCGTTGTAATGCAAACTTCCTTTTTTTAAGTCTAGCACCGCGCCGTTCCACTCGATAATATCTGAAATCGTATCTCCATATGAATACGTTCTGCGCAGAAGCGCTTGTACTTTAGCAACAAGAACATCCAAGTTAAACGGCTTTTGAATATAGTCATCTGCCCCAACATTCATTGCCATAACAATATCCATTGGATGTTCACGAGAGGAAAGAAAGACGATAGGAGTTTTTGAAACTGCACGTATTTGCTGACACCAGTAAAACCCGTCATATACAGGCAAATTCACGTCTAAAATAACAAGCTCTGGGCTTTCTGCAATAAATACTTCCATTACCTTTTGAAAGTCTTCTATTCCAGCCACTTCAAATGACCACTGTTCAAATTTCTCTTTCACTAATTCATATATTTTATCATCGTCTTCTACAATTAAAATTTTCATACATTCACCTCTGTATTGTCCGATATATTATGTATAACCCACTGTTGAATACTTTCTTAAAAGCTCATCTAATTCATTAGCATGACAGCAATTTTCTTAAAAATAAACCATTTATTTCTGTAAAACGAAGACTGAACGAGTATTATCGTAGTGTAAACTTGTATATGTTACAAGTTTCCCTGTACAAATACTACAAAATAATGACAATATCGTTAATAAGTAATCTTTAAACTCCATTAAATGCTCATTTTTTGTTACTATAGTATATAAGATGAAAACTTAAACTAATTTGACATGTGGATATGTAAAAAGGAGCTAGTTATCAATGAGTGTACCCAACAAATTACGCGACAACGCAATGGTGATGTTAAAAGAGACAAGCCGAACATTTTTTATTCCAATTAGCCACTTGCCGGCAGAATTGCAGGATGCAGTAGGATCTGCTTACTTATGTATGAGGGCAATTGATGAAATTGAAGATCACCCTGAGCTAGAAGCCGGTGTAAAAAGCCGCTTGCTTTACGACATTAGTGACCTGTTAAAAAAGTCTTTTAACGAAGACGAGTACATGGCATTAGTAGGTCCTTATCAAGCTGATTTACCTGACGTAACGCTTCAGCTCGGCAACTGGATTGCGCTTTGTCCGACTGGAGTTGCAGATCAAGTATTAGATGCAACTTCTATTATGGCCAAAGGAATGGCCGATTGGGTAGAAAAAGACTGGCATATTCAAAATGAAGCGGATTTAGATGACTATACGTTCTACGTAGCTGGTCTAGTAGGTGTGATGCTTAATGACATTTGGAAATGGTATGACGGCACGGAAACAGATAAAGAATTAGCTATTGCGTTTGGACGCGGCTTGCAGTCTGTTAATATCCTGCGTAATACCTCGGAAGATTCAGAACGCGGAGTCAGCTTCTTTCCTAACAATTGGAGCAGAGAAGATATGTTTGCCTACGCTCGCCGCAATCTTTCACTAGGAAAGAAATATTTAGAAGATGTCAAATCGCTTCCGATCCTTCATTTCTGTAAAATTCCGTTAGCGCTTGCTGATGGAACATTAAACGCCTTGATGAAAGGAAAAGAAAAAATGACGCGTGACGATGTAAATAAAACGGTAAATGAAGTTGTGGATATGTAAAAACAAAAGCACGGAGCCCCTGGGTTCCGTGCTTTTTATATCTCTACCTGCAGACTTTCATATAAAGCGACTATTTCCCCTTGAATAATAGGGTAGTGTTTCAGGGTCGGAACACTTGAAAGCTTTGGCGCTCGTTTTTGCTCAGCTGCTGCAGCTAGCTGAGCAAATGTTTCCTGAAGCTCTTGTTTCTCCGTTTCTGACAGCTCATACCCTTCAAACGACGCAAGAAGCATATAACCTAACTGCTGTGTAGCGACAACTGCAGGCCACAATCCTTCTAGTTTGACGGCCGTTTTAGAATATTCTCCAATCACATTATCGTACAGCGCCCGAAGATTAACGAGTTCTCCTTGAAGCTTATTTCTTTCTCGTTTAATTCTTTCTTCATCTTGTTCGGTGCTTAGCATTTCTAAAAACTGTCCTTCTTTTCGTATCACATCTCCAAGCAAATATGGCAAACGAAGCGAAGAAGCTCGTTTGAAAATTAATACCGTGCCGACCACTCCAATAACAGAACCAATGACAATATCAATCACTCGAGCAGACGTAAAGTAGCTAATCGCTTTATCCGGATGACCGCTTTCAGCAATTAAAAGAGCATTCGGTGTGATAAAGAGCGTGCCGAGCGCGTAGTTTTTAACAATTACAATTTCAATCGTCGACTGAAGCACAAAGACAATGAGCGCAATGACGATTCCCGTTGGTTCAAGCATCAGAATCCCGGTTCCAATTAAAATACCTAAAATGGTTCCGACAGAGCGCTGAATACCTCGCTGAACCGTTGCACGAACGGTTGCTCCAAGCATTACTCCCGCGCACGTAAGCGGAATCCAGTAAGACCTTGGAATATTTGTCGTGTAGGCAACGGCTGCGGCAATGATCATAATAATTCCGTAGCGCAAAGCATTTTTAAGCACATACGAACGTTTGTGAAAAGCAGCTTTTAACCGTGTTTTTACGCTGCCTTGTGAAAATTGAATATACTCTGTTTCTTTTAATTCTTTCATTTGAAGAACGTCATTTACATCCAATAGCAATGTACGCAGCTCTTCTTTGATGGACAGCTCTTCAATTTCTTCTCGAACGTCTCGAATTTTTTTATGCTTTTTTAACGTGGCCATTTCAGATGCGAACGTTTCAATCACCGCCTGTGCTTTTTTAGAAACAGCTGGATTAAAATCGTTCGCAGCGGCCATCACAAAGATAAACAGTCCTTCGGCTTTTTGATTTAATAAAAACAGACGATGCGCAAACGATGATTTTTTTCGATTGATTTTCGCTTGTTTCATCGCTGTTTCCGCTGCTCGAAGCTCGACAACCGTTTTATGCTGCTCGGCGTGAAATGATTCCGTACCAAGAGACCCGACAAATGAAGCTAGCTGCCTGTACGCTTTCGCCACAGCGGCAGTTTCAGGTCCGCGCGGGTTAATAAGCCAGCCGCTCATGCTAATACACCAAGATAGTGTCCCTCCTAAAAAAACGAGTCCTGCGTGCAAAAAAACAGCCTGCAAATTCGGCGCTGGAATGCTCGTGCTCACAGCAAATGAAAGGACAAAAAACATGGCAGAAGGTCCTGGAATTTTTAACGCTCCGAAAACATAAACCGATACAGCTCCAATAACACCAAATAAAATAGTTTTCATCCAAGCTACGTCAGCAAATAACGAGCCGAGTGTAAAGCACAGTGTAACGCCAAGCAAAGCTAAAAATAACTTAACAGCACGCTGCGCATAAGGCTCATCTTTTGTATACAAATATGTAAAGCCGCCAATGCTTGCAATGAGTCCGTACTGCAAATGATCAAACAAAATCCCTATCAAAATCGGCAGGCTTGAAGACAAGCCTGAGCTGATTCCTCTTACCCACGGAGAAGAAGCGTGGTTAAAGCGAAAAGCGGCTTTGATTCCCGGCGCTTTTGGAGAAGCCTCAATTTTATGATGAATTTCCGTATGATTATATGCTGGTGACTTTTTGTCATCACTCACCTTGACCTCCTCCTTTCTCTCCATATATCTTTCCTGTTCTTAAAACGAGATAAACCTAAAAAACCGCTGTTCCTATCCGTATTGTGTTTAGGAACAGCGGTTTTTATCCTTGTGAGCAGCGTACAGTAAAAACAAAAAGCAGATGAAACGAATGTCTCATCTGCTTTTTACTAACAGCTCTACTGCTTCTTTTACTAAGTTTTCGGTATTCTCGCCTTTTTCAATGCTTTCTCTTACACATTGTTCAAGATTGGTGCTGACAATAACACCCATCGTGCGATCAATTGCGCTTCTGGCTGCTGAGAGCTGTGTCACAATGTCACGGCAGTCTTTTCCTTGTTCCATCATATTTAAGACACCTTTTAACTGACCTTCAATACGTTTTAAACGATTTTTAACTTGCTTATCATATTCCATCATACTACTACCTCCGCTCATGCATGATTGCGCTTCTTGCTTTTAAGCTGTACGCAAGAAGTAAATGTATACACAACTTTATACCTATTAGGGTATGATGTCAAGTAAAGGAAGTTTAACATAAATGTTAATACTTGTTTACAACGTATTTATTGTCCTGTAATCTAAACTTAGCAATCTGACAGTATAGTTAAGCTGTAAAAACGACTTACACTGGAGGTTTGAGATGACTACATACGGGAAAAAATTAATGGCAAGTCTATTCATTATCATGGCATGTATTTTAGGGTTTATGGGGCATGCGGCTTTTTTAGCTCCTGAAAAAACGGAAGCTGAAGTAAATTATGATGCG
The DNA here is from genome assembly GCF_042787735.1 of Priestia sp. YIM B13490. Taxonomy (NCBI): domain Bacteria; kingdom Bacillati; phylum Bacillota; class Bacilli; order Caryophanales; family Bacillaceae; genus Priestia; species Priestia sp. YIM B13490. The sequence continues at coordinate 256,743 of NZ_JBHZOT010000001.1, read as the reverse complement.
ACACTTTATTTTCCGTTAGACCGATATCCTGCAACGGGTGATCATATTCGTGACGCGATTGCCGCTGGGCACTCTTCCGTTTGTACAATTGATCGCGACGGTGCTGAAGCGAACCGAGAAGAATCCCTGAAAGGATATCCGACAAAAACAGGTTATGACCGTGATGAATGGCCAATGGCTATGTGCGAAGAAGGCGGAGCAGGAGCTGACATTCGCTATATTTCACCTTCTGATAACCGCGGAGCCGGCTCATGGGTTGGAAATCAGTTAGAACAGTATCCAGATGGTACACGCGTACAATTTATCGTTCAATAATAGCAGAACAAGCTTTACTTTGAAGAGGTGAAATCATGAAAACAAAATGGAAAGAACAAGAGCTAACCATGTCTTATCATCAGTTTACGCTGTTTCAAAAAGGACAGCCAAAGCCCCATCACGACTGGAGCGATGAAGATATTCAAAAAGGATATGTCGCAGACGATAAAGCTATTTCATTTGAAGCCGTATCAAACACAAGAGGCATTATTGAAGTATGGGTAAACGAAACTCCAGACGCATCAAAGGCTGAAAAGACCACTCGCCTTCCTTTTCACGTCGAAAGCGATGGGATCGAAATCAAAAGCGTCCTATCTGAAACCTTAAGCTATGACATTCCAAACGGGTATTATTACGTCACATGCCTGACTATTCCTCTTCAAGAAAAAACAAACTCTGGCCTTTATCTAGTGAAGTATTTGCTGCATTTTGAAAGTCAATAAAAAGCAGGCAGCCTACTGTAAACAGTTCAGGTAATATACAACAGTAATAACTCATAAAAGCTCAGAGCGATATATAGCTCTGAGCTTTTTGGTGCAAGATGCTAAAATATCCATCCGTTAAAAACCATACCTAAATTAATAATAAAATGAAAAACTATGGCTGGGTATATGCTTTTCGTCTTTAAAACGACAAATGCATAGAAAAATCCACCAAGAGAAAAAAGTAAACTCATGATTACAGGAATTCCTATTGATATGTGCAAAAGACCGAATCCAATACTCGTAATGAAAACAGCATAAAAAGTGGAAAGATTACTCTTTAAATGAGATAACATGATCCCTCTCCAAAGCAACTCTTCTAAAATAGCGTTTATAACCGAGAATACTATACCGTATATGACGAATGATTTTGTATAGCTTATATCTTCAACGAACAGTAACGGTACAAAGATTGTAGCCGAACCAATCAGACCAAACATTAAAAAGTACGTTAGCTTAATCGAATGATATGGCATCACTATACGTTTCTGCCAGTCTGGTAATGATGCAAAAAGAAATACCTTCTGTTTGGACAACAAAATGAAAAGCAATAGTCCACCTATGATGAACAGAAGTAAAATTCTGTTTACAATGATTTTCATCTCTTTAGATAGATCCCATTCAATGAAATAATTGCTTCCTATTTGAAACATACATGTTCCTATTAAAAAGAATAGAAAAAGAGAAACCGTTGAACGATATTTAGAGGTTAAAGCATAGATAAAAAGCATGCCTATGATGGGCAACATTTCCGCAGCAAATAACTTATAAGAAAAAAGAACAATCCCGAAGAAAAATAAACTTATTATAAGGATGAGTAATACATTTATTCGTAAATATTGGATATAAAACTCCTCCTTTCACTGTCCTTCTGATTCGTTTTATAGCAGCGGAAATTTAACCAAACAATTTTTATTTAAGCAATGAAAATAAGCTGAATCCATCCATAAAAACAAAAAATCGAGGATAAAACCTTTGCGATTTCATCCTCGATTTCCTTTACTAATCCTACTGTTACTTTCTCAGATAATCAAAACACTGGCCGTCTTCTTTTTATTGTGCTTGATATTCATAAGTTTCTTTATTCGATATAAACGGGCTAATTTCACCAAGCGAGAACAGGTGCAGCTCATGCATCGCTCTTGTGCATGCCGTATAAAATAAATTACGCTCGTATTCATCTTGGTAACATTCACTCGACGCATTGTAAATGATGACGGCATCAAATTCAATTCCTTTTGCTAAGTAAGCTGGCAGAACAAGCATGCCTTTTTCAAATGAACTTGTTTCTTTTGTCAGCAGCCTTGCAGACATCGCTTCAGGAAGTGCTTGGAATGCCTGAAGACTTTCCTCAGCTGTTTTGGCAATAACGGCAATCGTTTTATAGTTTTGCTGCTTCAATTCATTAATTTTGTGTATGATTGCCTCATGAAGGTCTTGGACGTTATCTGCAGCCGTAACGGTTGGCTTCGCACCGTCTCGATTAAACGGCTCGATTAAATGGCCATTTGCCACCATATCTCTTGAAAACTCGACAATTTGACGTGTTGATCGGTAGCTTCTCGTAAGAGTCAGCGTTTCTGCTTCTTTCTCTTCGTACAGTTCGCTTGAAAGAATGGTCGGTGCGTTCAAGGCGTGCGCATAGATCGCTTGATTCAAGTCTCCAAGCAGCGTCATTCTGGCATGCGGAAACAGCTCTTTTAAAAACGCCAGCTGAAACGGTGAATAGTCCTGTGCTTCATCAATAAACAAATAGCGAATGACAGGATTAGCTTTGCGCCCTTCAATTTGATCTTTTATATATAAGTAAGGCGTTACGTCTTCATAAGACAGCTTCATGTTCATGACTCTTTGCACCGTGTTTTTAGCAGTGTCTTCCCATCCTTCTACATGTAGAAAAAGGTGACTCCTTTCAAACAGCTGCATATAGATACGTCGAATGTCGATAAATTTAAGCTGCTTGATCGCCTGCTTAATAAATTTCATTTTCTTAGCTACAACGGCCTTGGCTAAATACGCTTGTTCCCGGTCGAAATCATCAAATGAGCTTTCCGTATAGCCTTCCTTTTTCTGCAGATGCTGATAGGCCTCTACATAATCTTCTTTTTCTAAGAGCTGAATTTCTTCTTGAACCCAATCTTTTTTGCGCTCAAGTTTTTCAAGCTGATTAATGAGTTTAAGCGCCCACTCGGCTACGAGCTGCATCCTGTTAGGAATGGAAATTCCCGTATCAAGCGAATAGAAATAAGACAGCAAACGCCGAGCAGATAACACAATTTCGCCGCGAAACTTAATGTTTTTAAAAATGATGTCTTTAGTAGACAGTTCTTCAATATACGCATCTACCTGCTTTTTAAATTCACGGCTTGCTTTGTAGCGAATTTCCTGCATTTTTTGCTTTTTTGCCGCAGCATCTTTTTCCGTTAGCAAATATTCGATTTGAACGAACAAGTCTTCCACTTCAAACTCGTTTCCTAACCGGCCATCGGCATATTGCTGAAACGTTGTTTGTTTCATATTGTCTTCTCCAAGCTCCGGAAGAACGGTTGAGACGTAGCTGTTAAAAAGCGGATTTGGTGAAAACAGCATCATGTTTTCTGCAGTCAGCTGCTTTCGGTGATGATAGAGAAGATAAGCCACGCGCTGAAGAGCCGCAGACGTTTTACCGCTCCCTGCTACTCCTTGAACGATCAGCACTTTATTTTTTTCATTTCGAATAATTTGGTTTTGTTCTTTTTGAATGGTCGCTACAATACTTTTCATTTGACTGCTTGCATTGTGTCCGAGCACTTCTTGAAGCAGCTCGTCGCGAATGGTAATCCCTGTATCAAACATGCTTTTAATTACGCTATTTTCGATAATAAACTGACGCTTTAGCTTCATCTCGCCTTTAATCGCTTCACCTGGCGTTTCGTACTGCGCTTTTCCCGGTGAATAATCATAATAAAGACTCGAAATAGGCGCACGCCAATCATAAATTAAAAACTCTTCATCTTTTTGATCCATTAAAGAGCCCACGCCCACATAAATAGCTTCTGCTTCTTTTTCACCATTTTCTATAAAATCAAAACGTCCAAAATAAGGGGATTGCGTTAATTTTTTTAATGTTTTTAATTGATCATACGCTTGTCTATGGGTAATTTCACGTTCAGCTAAAAGTTCTGCCTGCTGCTTAATGCTCGTAAATGTCTCAATCACGTCATCTGGCTCATCCATATTAACCGTAACATCGTCCCAAAACGTGCTTCGCAAATCGACAATTTCGCCTTTTACGTTTCCTACGCTTTCACCTATTTTTTCAGCTTTTTGGCTGATTTCTTCTACTACCCAATCAACTCGCTGCTGTTCTTCTGTTAAATTTTTGTCTTTCACTTATCCACACCCCTTACACACGTTACCCGATAACAAAACTTGTTACCGGGTAAAAGCGATCGTTGTTTATTTTTTCAGAGTCTACATACTTCCCTACTGAGTTCGTAAATCCCTGCTATGTAACCATATTATGTCTTAATTTCCACCGTTAGTATACTGAAAAATAATGAACTCCACAACAAAAAGGGCTGAGAAAGTCTCAAGCCCCTTATCTTTATAGGTCGTTCCTCTACTTATTAGCTATTACTGTTTCCAAAAAGTTAGCAGATGAATGATGGCTGACACCACTTCTACCCCTTGAAACGCCAGTAAACCTGCTGCTGCCGCTGTAAACAATCCGACTACCGCTTCTTTAAAAATGAATGGCATTGATACCAGCTCCTTTGCTTATTTAAAATAAGTAGATTTGTTATCATTCTACTCCTTTTTTCAGAATTTTCAATACCTTTTTATCAACAAAATAAAATAAAAACGCTTTCACTTTATAAAAATAAAGTGAAAGCGTTTTTTAAGCTTCCTTTTCTAATGCGTTCAGCGTAAGTGAATATTCTAATCCTTTTCCTTTTTGCACAACGTGCTGCACTTTGCCCATGTTGCACGCTTCTTGCGCACTAACGGTCATGCCGTTTGTTAACTTGAGCTGCACAGGTTCTTCCGCAATTCGTACATCGCATGCTAAAGCTAACTCATATCCTCCGCCAAACGTAAAGTTTGTAAGAAGCGTAATCGTTTGTTTGGAGCTGCATGAAATACGCTGAAAAATCGCTCGAGCTGCTACTGCATGAATTGGCTGATAAAGCCTTCCTGTTTCTTCACGTAGGAAAGAGGTTGTTCTATGATCTCCGTTCATTTTATAGTACTCTCCCATAAATACAATAGATCCAACCGACCCATCGTGCTGCAGCTCATTCATCGTTTCTTGCAGCTCATACATGACTTCACTGTTCAAACGATTAAGCATTGACTGATTCATTCGTACAACCGCCACATGATTTCTTTTTTCTACTTTGATAAACCTTTTCATCGTTCCTCCGCCCTTTCCCCTGTTGTTCTTTATAAATAAAGCGCTTTCAAAATATTTCGCTTTTTAATAGAAAAGTTATTTTCATAGTTTCATCATACAACAAACTCATAATTATTTCCATTACTTTTTTAATTTTCCGTCAATAATCCCCTGAATCATTTCCATTTTTTTATCAAATAAGACGTGCTATAGTATAAACAGCACAAATGCAGCTGAACTCACTGATAAAAGGAGTAATCACTATGAAATACGACTTAACAAAATGGGAGCCTCACGGCTATTCTTGCCCTGTGGAAGCAGCCGTTGATGTAGTCGGAGGCAAATGGAAAAGCGTCATTTTGTATCAATTATCGAAGGAACGCCGGCGCTTTAATGAACTGCGCAGACTCATTCCTGGCGTGACGCAGCGAATGCTCACGCTGCAGCTTCGCGAACTCGAGCGCGACGGAATTATCCACCGCGAAGTCTATAAACAAGTTCCGCCTAAAGTAGAATATTATTTAACACCCTTTGGAGAAACGCTCATCCCTATTATCGAGCTGATGTTTAAATGGGGATATGATCATACCGATAAAATTGCTGAAGCGAGAATTCAAGCAGAGAAAGAGTAAAAAGCACGCAAAGCGTGCTTTTTTTATACATGTTTACGAATCAATAATTCTTTTAATCCGTACACAAACGTGCTTTCAATCGGCTTTAACTCAAATGACGGGCTCCAGTCCATCTGCGGATAGCGGTCAATCAGCTCGGCCAGCATAATTTTTGCTTCTATTCGAGCAAGGGGTGCTCCTAAGCAAAAATGAATGCCTCTTCCAAATGCCATGTGCACATTTGGCTTTCGATCGATTTTAAATACATCCGGGTCTTCAAAATACTCCGCGTCTCGATGCGCAGATCCCATCCATGGAACCACGTGTTCGCCCGCTTTTAGTTTCTTGCCTGCAAGAGTCACATCTTCTTTTACGATTCGGTGAAGAGCCTGAACGGGTGAACGATAGCGAAGAACTTCTTCAATCGCAGAAGGCAAAAGTTCTTTCTCTCGTTTGAGTCGTTCAAAAGAAGCTTTATCTTCCATTAAACAATAAATCGTATTTGAAATTAAATTTGTGGTTGTTTCGTTTCCAGCAATCAGCAGCAAAATAGAAAAACCGACGATTTCTTCATCCGTTAGCTGTTTCCCTTCTTCTTTTGCCTGAAGAAGCACGGAGATAATATCATCTCCTGGACGCGTGCGTTTTTCTTCAATGATTCGATAAAAATAAGTTTCTAGCTCATCATTTGCTTTCATTTTCTCTTGCTGCAATTTTTCGAGCGTTTCACGTTCATTATTAGAAGGACCGGCTACGATAATATCGGACCAATCTTTAAACTGACGCTGATCTTCTATCGGCACGCCTAAAATATCGGCAATTACCATAACCGGAAGCGGATAGGACAGATGCTCGACTATATCAATATCTTCAAGATGCTCAACTTCTTGTAATAATTCAGCTGTAATACGCGCAATTTTAGGCTCCCATGCTTTCATTGCTTTAGGCGTAAAAGCTTTATTAACAAGTGCTCTCATTTCAGCATGCTTAGGCGGATCAATATTAATTAGACTCGTTCCTAGAGCAGTTTGTCTTTGGTTTTGTGGAGGTCTTCGATCAGAAGAAAAAATATTCTTTTGTTCCAGCACTTCTTTGACCCCGTCATAGTGAAAAACATCCCATACCTGCCTTTCTTCATCCCATTGCACAGGCGCGGTGTTTCTCATCTCTTCATACCATGAAAAAGGATTAAAGCGCTCTTCTTTTGTTTGAATTGTATTCACTTGACGGACAATTCCGTTTTCTCTTTCGGTTTTCATGTTAAAACCTCCCCGTATCGTTCAAATAGAATGACTATGCAGGCATCTATGACCAAATAGTACCATATATACGAATTTTCTTAAAAATGATAGCTGTATATTTTAGTAAAAATGAATCGATAGAAGGATATTTTTTACAAAAAAGGGTAGGCGCATAGCGCCTACCTTTTTAAGAATAATGTTCTTCTGGTTTTTGTAATCGGTTGTCTAACGCGTACGCGCCGCTTCCTGCTAGAATCATATGAAGCGAAACGACAAAAAGGGAAACCTCAAGCTCATAGCCGCCTGTAAAACCAGCACCGCTTTTCGCTGTAAAAATAGCGCCAATCATCACAATCGCAAACAAGACACCGATTAAACGCGTTTGAAATCCAAGAATCATAGCGGCTCCCCCTACGAATTCAATAACCGCAACCGCATAAGCGAAAAACGCAGGAATGCCCATGCTGTGGAAAAAACCGACCGTATTATCAATACCGCTTTGGAATTTGCCAAGGCCATGAATAAAAAACGTTAGCCCTAACATAAGACGAAGTAAAAACGTTCCAAGCTGATAGCTTTTCATTTCTTTTCCTCCTTTTTTACTTTTGTCTGCACATGTAACAATTTTAGTTACAACTGTGAACAAATTCAAGGGGTTAGAACAGAAAAACAAGATATCAGCAAATTTCTTTCCTTATCTTAAACGTTTCTTTTGTAAGTGAGCACCCACCCACACTCCCTACTCAGTCGCGCTGAAGATACGAGAGAAATGCAAAAATATGATCCTGAATAATGAGTTCTGCCGTAGCAGAATGGCTCTTTAATAATAGGTGTTCAGAATATCGAAATCGGTTAAATTTATTTACATCAACATGGTGAACGGCCTGCACATGAAAACCTTCTATGATGGCTTTTATTTGGGCAAAAGGCGGTACAGCAAGAGATTCGGGCTTAATTTTCTCCAGGCACTCTCTACTTATGGCATGAGGAACAGCAGTCATGGAGCTCATTAATAAATCTTTTCTTCCTATTGTCTCGTTCAATACGTATTTCCACCCCTGCACAACATGCGTGAGCTTCGCTTCATCTTCACATACGTTTAAAGCTACATCAACGCCGCTCGCTACCGCTGAAGCAAACGGATACAACTCTTGAGCTGAAAGAACAAAATCCCCGTCTATAAAGAGAAGAATATCTCCCGTTGCTGCAAGGGCCCCCGCAGCTCTTCCGCAGTCATGCCCTAACCGCTCATCGTAGACGAGGGTTTTGACACCCTGTTCTTTGGCATAAGCCTCCGACTGATCAGTGGAACCGTTAATCACGACAATGATTTCTAACGGCTCAAGTTTTCTTGCTTCTGCAATCACTTGTTTGATTGTTTGTTCTTCGTTGCAAACTGGAATAATAACAGACAGCTGTTTTCCTCCATAAAAAGAAGATAATTTCCCCCAGCCGTGCTCAACAACTGAAATGGGCTGCGTAAGTATATCCACTCGCCTTTTACGATTTGATGCAAGCGTATAGTATGTTTGAAGAAGCTGCTGGTAGGATTGAATTCGCTCTTTGGTGCGCAGCGGGCGATCAAATGGACGAAAGTTTCCTTTCCCCTGTGTTTCAATCGACATAGACATACTTACGCGGTATTGTGTTAAAAATGTCACAAATAACGAAAGAGGCGGCAGCTCCCAGTAGTTCTTCAACACGCTTAACTGTACCCCATAAGGCGCTTTTAAATAAGCGTTGGCGTGGTGAGGCTTCCCAATCGCATGATGCAAAACCGTACTCCACATCAGCTCGCTGCGGTTAAAAGCATTCATTTTCATTTTCCCCCACTTGTTTAGCACAACATCGCTATGTCCAAATAACAAAGGCTGAACAAAACGCTCAAGCTCGGAAGCCGAAAGAATAATGTCTCCGTCTACAAACAAGACGGCATCTCCTTTGGCAGTCTTTGCTCCTTCCATTCTCGCTTCATGTGGAGACATACGCTTTTTTATTACTTTTACCGTGCACCCTTCTTCTTTCGCTATTTTTACTGAAGCATCTGTACAGCCATTTGCGACCACAATAATCTCAAGCACGTTTACTTTTTTAATTTGCTTAAGCACAGTTTTTAGCGTTTCTTCTTCATTGTAAACGGGCAGCACGACAGAAAGAGTTTTCATTGATATCCCCCCTAAAAAAAGAACCACTGAACAATTCAGCGGCTTCATTCATTTAAAATACCTCTTGTATCCACAACTTTTTTTGCGTATTTTACAATTGACCAGTCGATTTGACTGTGATCGGTTAACACAAGTACAACATCGCTTTTTTTAACTTCTTCTTTTGTCAGCGGGACTGAGAAATACGTTTGCTTATTTAATATAGCGGAGTCAATGTAAGGGTCATGATACGTCAGCTCATATCCTTTTGTTAAAAGACCTTCACATACCGTCAGCGCCGGCGATTCACGCATATCATTTACGTCTTTTTTATACGCCATGCCCACAACAAACACGCGTTTCTCATTTGCTGCGAGCTGCTTTTCAACACGTTTAATTACTTTATTTGGCATTTCTTCATTAATATGATGAGCAGCTTCAATAAGTTCGCTTGTTAACCCATTTTGCTTTAGTTTCCATAAAAAATAAAGCGGATCAACGGGTATGCAGTGTCCTCCAATTCCGGGACCTGGATAATACGGCGTGAACCCAAACGGCTTAGTAGATGCCGCCTGTAAGACCTCATGAAAATCTATTCCTAATTCCTCACACAGTTCATTTGTTTCATTCACCAACGAAATATTGACAAGACGCTGAATGTTTTCAAACAGCTTGCACATTTCCGCTACTTTTGGAGAAGAAACAGGTACGACTTGCTGAAAAATACTTTTATAAAACGTCTGCACGTGATAAAGGCAGTCTTTGCTGTAGCCGCTAATCACTTTTGGAATATACTCAATGTCGTACGACTTGTTTGCTGGATCGACTCGCTCTGGAGAGTAAGCTAAATAAAAATCAACTCCCGCTTGCAAATCAGACTCCTTTAAAATAGGTAAAACAACTTCTTCAAGCGTGCCTGGATAGGTAGAGCTTTCATAAATAACGGTTTGTCCTTTTACCATATGTTCTTTCAAAAACGTAGATGCGCTAATAACGGGTCCTAAGTCCGGATTATGATTCTCTGTAATAGGAGTTGGCACGGTCACCACTACATAATCGCATGCTTGAAATGCGGAGATACCTTTTTTTAATTCATATGCTTGAAAGTTTTTCTCTCTTTGAATCACATCATTACGTACATCTGGAATATAGCTTTCCCCTTGTTTTAGCGCTTCAATTTTCCGGACGTCAATATCAAGTCCAATCACGCTGTAGTTTTTCTTAGCAAACAAAAGAGCAAGCGGCAGTCCCACATACCCTAGACCAATAACGGCAACTTTTTTATTCATTCTTCAACACCTCAAACAAAAGATCATGTCTTCGTATGTCGGGAAGAAATTCGCCTCTTTCGCTAGTTTGGCTAATATAGTACGCCATGGCCTCTACATAATCTCCTAAAATTCGCTGAGTTGATGCTGCTAGACCTTTGACTTTCATATGCTCTTTTCGAATCCGATTTGTTCGCGCCACATCCACAAAATGAACAGGCTGGACATTAAAGCCGTACATAATACTTTTTAATTGAAATAAAGGCGGAATAATAAGAGATTCGTAGCCTACTTTCTCCATTACATCTCGTTTAATGGCATGGGGAATAGCCGTTGTTGTATTAATTGTTAAATCAGGACGTTTACAGACAAGGTTCAGAAAATATTTGGCAGTACTTACCGAGTGAATAGGATGCACTTCGTCAAGCAGACACTCTAAATTATTAAGCGCTACATCAATGCCTTGTTCAGCTGCTTCTAAATACCGCCGTAAATCTTCCGCGGAAATCACAATGTCTCCATCTATGAACAAGCAAACTTCACCGCTGCTGTACATCGCACCGATTGCTCGAGGCACATTATGTCCAAGCCGCTGCTTGTAATGAAGAACAGTAGCACCCGCTTCAATTGCTCGCTTAACCGTCACTTCGTCTGCCCCGTTGGCAACCACGATGATTTCTTCCACTCCGGCTTTTTTCACTTCTTGAATCACGCTTGCAATCGTTTCTTTTTCTTCACCTACTGGAATAACAGCACTGTACTTAACGCCTGCTTTCCGCTTCACGCTTGGTGTATAAGCGGAAACAACTTCTCGGTTTCGATCGCCGTCTGTTAGTCCTCCTCTTATGCCTTTTTCTTCGATAAGATGAGCTAACGCTTTAATGTGGTCTCCAATAATATAATTAGTGGAAATAGGAAAAGGTGAATTGGTAGGAATTATTTTGTGGGTGGTTCTAATCTTATTTGTATAAATAACGTCTGAAGAACACGGTGCAACGATTGACATTCCTTTTAAAAGAGCAATCGTATGAGCAAGAGGCGGGTGAGCTAAGTTCTCGTATCCAATTTTAGCTGCCGATGTTTTCTTGATAGCATGGGGAATAGCTGTTAATGCTTGAATGGATAAATCTTCACGCTGCAAGCATAAGTTCAGCATGTATTTCGCAACGGAAACCGGATGCGGACGCACTTTCCGCTTCATAGTCCATGAAAGGTTGTTCAACGCTATATCATGACCGGTTTCTATAGCCTTCGTATATTTCATCAGCTCCTCATGAGGAACCGCTATATCTCCGTCCAAAAAAAGCAAAACATCTCCTTTTGCTTTTTTAGCCCCAATGGCCCTTCCAATATTAATACCAAGAGCTTCTTCATAATAAACAACGTGGCATCCTGCACCCTCGGCGATTTCCTGTGTTGTATCACTGGATCCATTTACGACGACCATAATCTCAAACGGCTTCATTTTTTGAACTTCTTTAATGACAGGTAACAAAGAATCAGCTTCGTTACAGGCTGGAATAATCACTGATACTTTCAAACTCACTCAACTCCGCTGAAAATTCGAACATACGTAATGGATACTAATGGAATGGTTACATCTGCAGGCTCGCCATATGAGCTTGATGTACGTACAACAGCCGCTGCGTCCGTAACAGCAAGCAGTGTTCCATTAATAACGTCAATAGCTGTGATGATTTGCACAAATGAACCTACATTTTCTCGTAATGCATCTTGAAACATATTTTTTTCCTCCTTTCGTTTAAGCGCTTTGAATAGTCACAATGCTTGTAAATGGCAGTAATACCGTTGACGTTGGAGACTCTACTAATTCCAAATAATCATCTCCCACAAACGTGACCACACCTTCAAGTGGACCAGCTGTCGTTTCAATCACAACTTCCTGTCCAATATACTGCTCGGCGATTTCTTTAAAAGGTGATTCTTGAGATTCTTTAATAATACTTATTACGTACTCTTTGAACGTGTCAGAATAAACGACTTCTTCTACTGCTTTCTTTGTGTTTTCCTGAATAAATTCAGCAAATCGATTTGAAAACAAAAGGTGTTTTATCTTTTCTACATAGCGACGGTAACAACAAAAAAACATAAATTTTGTTCCTCCTTTTTATACTGTTATCCCTTCAAATTACCTATAACGATTGACGTAACCTGAGAGATTACTTTATCAATATATACAAGCTGTATCATAAAGGTGACAGAACTTTTGTCGTATTTCCATACAAATACACACTTGACTAGTCCATTTTGTATAGGGGAATCCCCTACCTACCTCCTACCTACTGAAACCAATACAAAAAAGACAAAGCCCTTAGACTTTGCCTTTTTATATCTATTAAATGATAAATCAGTTAGCTGCAATACGCTTTGCTCCTATATAGCGCTCTTTCCAATAGCTTGAATTTTTATCGCTAATTGTCACGCCTTTAGAAGACGATGCGTTAATAAATTTTCCGTCTCCAAGATAAATGCCTGCATGAGAAGGACCTTCTTTGTACGTTTCAAAGAACACAAGATCTCCTACCTGCGGTTCACTTACATTTTCACCTGCTTTATAGATATCTTCAACCGTTCTGGGAATATCAACGCCTACGCTTTCTTTATATACATACTGAAGATATCCGCTGCAGTCAAATCCTGAAGGTGTAGTGCCGCCCCATTTGTACGGCGTGCCCATTAAGGATTTTGCTTTGCTGATTACTTTATCCGTATTCACTTCTGATTCGCCTTCTACAACGCCGCCTTTACCTAATGCATTGTATGTATTCTCTCCAACAACTCCATCTGCTTCTAGGTTATGTTTCTCTTGAAAAGCCATAACCGCTTTTTTTGTTTCATAATTAAAATAACGCGATACTTCGCCTTTTAAAAATCCTTTATCTTTTAACACCGTTTTAACTTGTTCAACATCATCATTTGTCATCCCTTGTTTTAAAACCGTGTCGCCAAATGCAGCGTGTCCCATTGCTGGACTTGCAAATAAAGCTCCTCCTACAAGAAGCGCCGATAGCATTTTTTTCATTTCGTTTCCTCCCCGAATCATGTTTTAAGCACCGTACAACCATACCATCTGCGGATAACAATTCAATTAATAGAAGATAACAATTTGATAACAATCTTCTTAAACAGCCTCAACTCTTGGATGTAAAACGCCGAAATATAAGAAGAAGAGAAAAACAACTATTCTAGCAAATAAAGGTGATAAACATGAATTGGTTTAAACGAAACAAAGCGCACGCCGAAGCAGCCGCTGTCGAATCCACCACTGTAAAGCTTCATGTATCGGACCCGATGATAAAAAAGCAGATTAACATGATTTCCTTAACAGCAGAGGATCTCGAACGGATTGCCAGATTTCAAGTTCACGCGCTGAATGCCATCGAAGAGATCGTGAACGATTTTTACAAAGCTATTGGTGAACAGGCCCATTTGGTTGCGATTATCGAAAAGCACAGCAGCGTCCATGCATTAAAACAAACGTTAAAGCGGCATATTTTAGAAATGTTTGATGGACAAATAGATGATGCTTTTGTGGTAAAACGTCAAAAAATTTCCAAGATGCACGTTAAAATTGGACTTGAGCCAAACTGGTATTTGTGCGCATTTCAAAATTTATTTACGTCGCTTCTTTCAGTATGTGAACGTAGGATGGAATCAAAAGAAGAATGTCTGGCTTTTATTGCAAGTATGACAAAGCTTATTAGTCTAGAACAGCAAATTGTGTTAAAAGCCTATGAGCTTGAATATGACGAGCAGCGCGCTGGACTTCAGACTCAAAAAGAGAAAATTCAGCTAGAAATCTCTCGTACATCATCTATCCTTTCTTCGCTATCTGAAGAAACGAAGACGTTTATGAATCAAATGCACAACCAGTCCTCTGACGTCGTTTCTTATGCAAACAAAAGCTCTGAACTAGCAGAAGTCATTGAGAAGGAATCCGTTACGAGTCAAGCAAAATTAAAAGAAGAACAAAACATGCTGGGAAGCATACAAAAAAATACGTCGCTCATTCAAAACAAAATGAAAACGCTCGAACATACATCACAGCAAATTCATCAAATCGTTTCGATTGTTACTTCTATTGCGGAGCAAACGAATTTATTAGCATTAAACGCTTCGATTGAGTCTGCTCGAGCGGGCGAGCATGGAAAAGGATTTGCAGTGGTGGCACAGGAAGTACGGAAGCTTGCAGAAGAAACGAAGAAATCGATTGCTAATATTTCCACTTTTATCGGAGACATTCAAAAACAAATCGAAAGCGTCTCGGCGCTAGGCGGAGAAGTCGCTACATTAACAAAAGATACGGCTGACAATATGAACAACATTACTTCTTTTTTCACGAACGTTCTTAGCATAACAACCGAGAACAAACAGCAAACCGTGCTAACCAAAAAAGAGCTTGAAAAAATAGCGGATGTAATGAAGCAACTGTCTCTGCGAATTGAGAAGATGGCCCATTCCTCAGAAGAACTTGAACGGTTAACTGAAAAAAGTTGATATGCAAAAAAGCCTTCTCAGCTTGCACAAGAAGGCTTTTTTATTTTTTCAAGCTAGCAGCGGGCTCTTGAGAAGAACGTTCGATAAACTGGACAAAATCTTCTCCGTATATGCTTCGAATCAGAGCCGTCAGCTCAACAAAGTCAGGCAGCTCTCCGTAAACATCTCGAAGCGGCATTGCTCCTTGAAACAAAGGATTTTCAAGAGGATTATAATCCTCGAGCGTTTTTAAAAACATCTTTTTTCCTTCTTCTGTGAGCTGTACGTATGTATTCCGCTTATCTTTCTCATTTTTAGAAAGGGTAAGATAGCCCCGCAAGTGCAATTTTTTTGCAAAGTTAAAAGCTGTGGATAAATGCATGACGCCTAGCTTTGAAATGTCAGTCATCGATGCAATTTCCAGCTGATAAGCAATCCCCAAAATGTGATGCTCATTAATGCTCAGATCGTACGGCTTAACCCACTGCTCCCAATCCTTTTCAGTAGACTTCCAAAGAGCTTTGCTTACTTGCATCACAAGCTGATTAAACAGCATGGCATCTTTAATCGTATCTTGATTTAACGTGCGTTTCACCTCTTCACTTCCTCTCTAGAAATGCAACCGTTCACATCATTTTCCCGTAAGACTTTATAAACAAAAAGAATGAAAATATATACAAAATATTATACATGATTGCTTATATATTTCAACTTATTTTGCATAAAAATAAATTTAAACGTTTCTTTATGTAAAAAAAACAGGTGTGAACGCTGAACGTTCACACCTGTTTTTTAATGAATATACCGTTTACCAACCAGAAGGTTTGAAATAACGTCCGTTGGAATTTCAAACTCAACGTTTCCCATATATCCTGGGGCGACTTTATATTTATCAAATACAATTCTAAGCTTGTGATCTTTCGTAATGTAGAAGCTTTGATTCTCAGCAATCTCTTTAAAAGGATCCATATCTTCTTCAGTCAGCCAGTAGATTTTGCCTTCTTCATGTTTCATTTGATCTTTCATTTGCTGTTTAATATTTTCACTAATGACCTTTATATAGCTTTTATCTTTGAACAAACTTGGAAGCGTGACGAGCACTTCATGTTTTTTATCAATCGTGTCGTACTGATTGACGCTCGACGTTGAAGCTCTCGATTCTTCCACATATCGATGAACCACAAGCAAATCATCGGTATCCGTCATAATATCATAGCCGCTGCTGACAGCCACGTTTCCTTTCTCTCCTTTTTGTAATGTTTTCATCTCTTTTTTAAACTGTTCATACAGCTGCTCGTTTTCTTTTATATACTTTTCATTCAAGCTTGTTTGAAGACCTTTGTTTTCCAAGCCTGAAATCGATGGTGTTTTCACGTCAATACGAGAATGCTTTTCTTCTTGCTTTAGTTCATCAAATGTGATCACTTCTACTACTTTTCCAATTACAGGAATTTTCGCCATTGCATTTGCCGCGTCTGGACTCACATTCACCGTTGTGATAAAAATAACCGCTGCTGCGGCAATTGCGCTCGGCCAAATATAGGATTTCTTTTTACGAGGATGTGAAGAAAGTGCCTTTGCAACAACATCATCTAATTCCTCAGGAATAGGAATGTCATGATACTGCTTCTTTAACTTTTCTATTTTTTCATTCATTGTTCTAAGTCCTCCTCCGTCATCTTAATCCGCAACAGGTTCAACCCTCTATAGAGCCTTGTCTTTACCGTGTTTACATTTTCCTCAATGATTTCAGCAATTTCGTCCATTTTTAAATCTTCGAAAAACCGCAGAATAATAATGGTTTTATATTTAACCGGCAGGTGATCCATTGCTTGCTTTAAATCGATATCTTCATACTGGTCTTCACGTCCGCTGCTCAAGTACTCAAGCGCTTCATCGTCCATAAGCGTTAAACGTTTATGCTTGCGCAGGAAATCGATTGCTGTTCGTACAACAATTTTATAAAGCCAGCTTTTAATCGATTGAATATCCTTGATAGTGTCTATTGAAATGAGTGCTTTTTTAATCGATTCTTGCATAATATCAAGCGCATCTTCTTGATTTTTTACATAGCTGAAAGCAAGCCGGTAAAAATCCTCTTTATGCTCGGTTATGCACGCTACGAGCATCTGATGTGCATCATGTTTTTTCATCATCTTTCATACCCTTCTATTTTCTCTTGCTGAAGTACATCTATAAGGTAGACGGAATGAGTAGAAAAATAGTTTGGTTTTTTTAAAAAAAAGTAAAACTAAATGATGGTCTCATGCGTCTATTAGGTAGATATATACAAAAAGGGGAATATTACCACATGAAAACCATGGGCTACAAACGTATTTTGACACTGCTTGGATGCTGTATTTTGTTTCTTGGTACAGCAGGGTATATCGTCAAAGCAAACAGTACAGAGAAAAAAACGGCAAGTATTCAAACAGATCAAACCTATCCAAACGTTGAAATTCAAACGCTAGTGAAAGACCTTACCGACGGAGGCTATGCTATTAGCTACCCTTCCTTTGGTAAAAAAGAAATCGATCAATCTATTCAAGCTTATGTAACAGATCAAGTGGCATACTATGAAAAAAAGCTAAAGAAGCAGTCAAAAAAGAAAAAATCTGAATTAACGATTACATATAAAATCGTCCATTACAGCAAGCAAACGCTAAGCGTTGTCTTTGATGAATATGAATCTGTAAATGGAGAGAAAGGAACGTCTTCTCTCAAAACCTTTACCTTTGACCTGCCTGCTCAAAAACAAATGACGTTAAAGAATTTATTTAAAGAAAATGCAAACTATTTAGATCGCCTTTCGGCTATTTCATATGCTGAATTAAAAAAACAAATGGAAACAGCTGATTTTGACCCGGACCTTCAAAAAGGAACTCAGGCAGCTAATCAAAATTTCAGTCAGTTTGCGCTGCTTGAAAACAGTATTGTGATCTATTTTAAGCCTTATCAGCTAGGTGCTGAACAAACAAAAACCAAAACAATCGCAATCCAAAAAGATTTATTTAAAGACGTGCTGAGCGATGCTTACAAAGACGAAGCAGCAAATAAAAATAAAGTCAAGGAAACGCCTCCAAAACATATCGTTAACGAAATGCCGCAGCAAGGAGCGCCTATTGATCCAACTAAAAAAGTCGTTGCGATGACCTTTGATGACGGACCTAACCCTGCATCTACCAATGTGATTTTAGATGGATTAAAAGAAGTGAACGGGCACGCTACCTTTTTTGTGTTAGGAAGCCGCGTTCAATATTATCCTGAAATAATCGAACGTATGGTCAAGGAAGGCAACGAAGTTGGAAATCACTCTTGGGATCATCCTCAGCTCACACGTTTGAACGAAGCCCAGGTCAAACACCAAATAGGCGATACCCAAGCGCTCATTAAACAAGTAAGCGGCTATGAACCACTGCACGTACGCCCTCCTTATGGAGCCGTCAACGCAAATGTAAGACGTTATATCGGAAATGTTGGCGTGACTCTATGGGATATCGATCCCGAAGACTGGAAATATAGAAACGTTCCTCACTCCGTTCAAGCGGTTATGAGCCAAGTCGGAGACGGAAAAGTTATTTTAATGCATGATATTTACCAAACAAGCGCCGAAGCAGCGGTTGAAATTATGAAGCAGCTTCACGCACAAGGGTATCAGCTTGTTACGATTTCACAGCTAGAACAAGTAAAAAAAGAGCGGGAGCAGCTGCATGTGCAGTAGCAGATAGCAGACGAACGCGCTGCAGCTATTAGGATGGCTGCAGCGCGTTTGTTTTTTTCATGCGATGTTTAATAAGTGCTATACAGAGCAGTGTAAACGGAATCACTACGTGAAAAGGGATAAAAAGCAACACCGGCATAATCGTTAGCCCTTCTTTTAAATGCTCTTGAAAATTACTTGCAATCGTCAAAGAAAAAAATAAAATCACCGTGCCCACAGGATATGTCAGCGCAGAAGGTCGTTTCACCTTAAACAGTGTGGAAAGTCCAACAATCACGGCGTAAAAAAAGACGCTGATTTTAACAAATCCTCCGATGACTAATGCAATCATAAAAAACACGTCCAGCCGTTCTAGCTATTACTTCAAATCCTTTGTGCACCGTATAAATAATTAACAGCATCAGCGTCACATTCATTACAAATAAAGGACTGTCGCTTGTTCCTCTGACGCCGAACCTTCTGTTTCCTTTTTATTGTCTTTGTTTTTTTTATTTTTAAATAAAGAAGGCACGATTAAAAACACCTTTCTTTTCTTTTTTTAGCTTTTTCCAAATAAATGCTTTGTATGCAATTTTTAATAGAGCAATCAAAGCGTAAGACAAAAAAAATAACAAAAACTATCGGTAGAATGTTTTTAAGAAAAAAACAAAAACGGAGAGTGAGACGTATGAAAATCGTTTGGATATCAGCTTTGCTGTTAGGATGCTTAATGGGATTTTCTATCGGAGTGGATATGATGCAAGGATTTAGTTTTTCCATGGCCTTGCAAAATGCCTACAGTCCGTTTCGTGTTATGGAGTTCGCTGAACTATTTGTCCTTTTTTTCCTTTTGTTCTGTTTTGTAGCTGAAGTGTTTTATCGTTCATTTAAAGTGAAAAAAGCAAAACAGGGACAAAAATAAAACTCCGTAAAAAACACATATTTCTCCTTTTTACCACCTATTCTCCTTCTCATTTAAATGTTATAATTTTCATAATTGGAAAAACTTTTACACGCCTTTCTACATGGAAAGCTGTACGCTTAAACTACAAAATAAACATTGACTTTGAACTAAAAGGTGAAGAAATGATGAAAAAAAAATTAGCCGTTATTAGTACAGCTTGCTTACTTATTCTTGCAAGTGATCCCATCCCTTCTTATGCTACTCCCGATTCCCCGGACTCCTCTTCCGACGTTTTGGACCAGTCAACAGACGTGGATACAACTGAAGATGTAAAAGCAATTTTTGACTCCCTCTATCAAGAAGGCTATTCGCTTGGAGAAGAAGATGGATACGCACAGAAAAAATTCGAACAGTTTGATCAAACAACAGGACTGGACAAATCTTCTGAAGAATTCACGTGGTTTATGATGGGGTATACGGTAGGATATAAAAAAGGACAGCAGCAAAAAGAGGAAGAACTCAAGACTGAACAAGAAAATGAAATGGCTGCCGGCGAAGAGGAAGGCTATCAGCAAGGCGTCCTTGATTACAAACATGCTACTATTCAGTCAGAAATCGACCCTTTTCCTTCTAAGTCATCCGACTGGAATAAAGGGTATGTTCAAGGCTACAAAAAAGCTATTTCTTTAATGGACTTATCTGTTAAAGCAAAAAAAGAAGGCTATGACCGAGGTCTTGAAAATGATTCAATGAGTGTTCCGAGCATGTATGATGATGAGGATGTCACACGTCAGGCTTTTACAGAAGGCTTTGAAACCGCTCAAGCCGAAGTGCTGAAGCAGCAAAAAAAGCAGTTTGAAAAGCAGGGCTACGTACAAGGCTTTCACGACCTTTCATTAGAAGTACCTGCAGAAGCAGAAGGCGAATTGCAAACAGCCTTTGAGCAAGGATATGAAAAAGGACAGAAACAAAAGCAAAAAGACGTAAAAGCAGACGGATACGACTCAGCTTTCACTTATCAGACCTATAGAGCACCTAAAAGTCTTCAGGACAAGCCCGAGCTAGAAAAATGGTACAAAGCAGGTTTTTATTCAAATAAAGATGTGAAATCTTTACAGCAAAAAGCTTATAAAGACGGCTGGAAACTCGGAAAAGAAATGAGCGTTCCGAGAAAATACAAGCAAAATAAAGCTGCGGTGGCAATGTACAAGAAATATTTTGAGCAAGGCCAAAAAAAGCAGGATAAAACAGTGAGTCATATCCTGCTCGGCAGCGGTATTGTTCTTACACTGGTTGCTCTTATCACACTATGGAGGCTCCGCCGACGTAAAAATGAAGAGACAACACTAGATAGCTAAAAACGAGTACATAAAAAACCCGGAAAATCACGATTTTCCGGGTTTTTTATGTTAAATAATCATTCGTTTATTTTCCGCAAGCTGAACTTCTTGCTCTTGTTTTGACTGATTTTGTTTTCGAATTTTCAAATAATAATAAACATAGCAGCCTATAAAGAAAATACCTCCGCAGTATAACGCCATTCGCTGCTCGGGATCAAACGCAAGACTGATCATAACGATACAGTTCGTAATAAGCGCTACGATAGGAAGAACGGGATAAAGAGGTGTTCTAAATTTCAGATCTTCCACTTTTCCACCTTTAGCCACGTAAGCACGACGAAATGCAAGCAGTGAAGCGGTAATCGCAATCCAGCCAATTTGAGCACCGAGTCCAGCGAGTGAAATCAGCCACACAAAAACGGTTTTAGCTGCCACTACGCTTGAAAGCAGCGAAAAACATGAAATCACAAGCGTAATTAATAGTGCATTAAACGGAACTCCTCTTTTGTTGACTTTTCCAAGCGCAGGACTTGCCATTCCTTCTCTTGAAAGAGAATAAAGCATACGTGTAGCCGCGTAAAATCCAGAGTTTGCGACTGAAAGAAGAGCTGTTAAAATGATAAAGTTCATAATATCCGCCGCGTAAGGTACACCTACACTGTCTAGCACAACAACAAATGGGCTTTCTACGACGCCTGCTTTTTCACGAGGAATCATGCTTGCTAGGACAAACACGGATAAGACGAAAAAGAAAAGCGTACGCCAAACCGTTTGCTTAATCGCTTTTGGAATTGTTTTTTCTGGATTTTCACTTTCTCCTGCCGCAATTCCAATCAATTCTGTTCCTTGAAACGAAAAGTTCACCGTAATCATTGTAATCAGCAAAGCCGTTACGCCATTTGGAAACAGCCCTTCGGCAAAGAAGTTTGATAGAAGCGGTGCTTCCTGTCCGCTTTTCATATCAATGAGTCCAAACATTGCCGCTCCGCCTACAACAATAAACATAATGATGGCGAAAATTTTAACGCTTGAAAACCAAAATTCTGTTTCACCAAATGCTTTAGCTGAAAGTGCATTTAGTGAAAAAATTAACGCTCCAAAAATGGCGCACCATAACCAAACGGGCGAGTCTGGGAACCATCTTTGCATTAATTGTCCGGCAGCTAAGAACTCAAGCGCAACCGTTACTGCCCATCCTAGCCAGTACAGCCATCCAATCGCAAAACCGGTTGCAGGGCCGATAAATTTAGTGGAGTACGTTTGAAACGATCCTGCAACTGGCATAGCAACGGATAATTCTCCAAGACACAGCATCGTTAGATACATAATGATCCCTCCTACTAAGTAGGAAATCATTGCTCCCATCGGACCTGCTTCATTGATGGTATAACCTGAACCAAGGAAAAAACCGGTACCAATACATCCCCCTAGTGATATCATAAAAAGATGCCTTGTTTTCATCGTTCTTTTTAATTCTCCTGGCTGTCCCTGTGGAATATTCATCCCATTTCCTCCCTTTGCTGCATAAAAATGAAATCGCTTTCATTTTTTTAGGTTTATTTTGTTTTTATAGCCGCTTACTAGGTAGCTCTTCATGGCTGAAGTCCATTAATGCCGGATGTTTTTCAAATGGCGCCAGCCCCGTAGCGAGGATGGCAGCCGCTTAGCCCTGCATGAACGTTTATTAGATCATAACAGATTTTCTTCTACACGATACCTATTAAGTAGCTCTTTCTTATAAAAGCTTATCGCCAAACAATGAACTCATTAACGCAACCGCTACTTCTGCAGTTTTGTTATGCTGATCTAAAATGGGGTTCACTTCTACAAATTCAGCAGATGTAACCATGTCTGCTTCCGCTAGCATTTCCATTGCTAAATGACTTTCTCGGTAGCTGATGCCGCCTTTTACAGGTGTACCTACGCCTGGTGCATCATCCGGATCTAAGCCGTCTAAGTCCAGCGACAGGTGCACGCCGTCTGTACCGCTTAAATAATCAATCGTTTCTTTCATCACTTGCGTCATACCTAAACGATCAATTTCATGCATGGTATACACTTTAATTCCTTTTTCTTTAATTAACTCTTTTTCACCATCATCCAATGAGCGTGCACCGATAATAACTAGATTTTCAGGTTTGATTTTTGGGGTATACCCTCCAATATTTAAAAGTACAGGATGTCCAATACCAAGGCTCACCGCTAACGGCATGCCGTGAATATTGCCTGATGGAGATGTTTCAGCGGTGTTTAAATCACCATGAGCATCATACCAAATAACGCCTAAATTTTCTGAACCTTTCGCGACTCCTGCAAGCGTTCCAATTGCAATGCTGTGGTCTCCGCCTAATATTAACGGAAAGCGGTCTTGCTCTCTCACTTCTTCAACTCGTGCAGCAAGCTGTTCATTTCCGCTGGCTACAGCCGCTAAGTTTTTCAAATTCGTATTTTTATCTACGTCTGCCCGCTCTTTAATTTCTACTTTAATATCGCCTTCATCGTGTACGGTATAGCCAAGAGCTTCTAAGCGTGTATTCATGCCTGCATAGCGAATCGCGCTCGGCCCCATGTCTACACCCCTTCTTGTTTGTCCGTAATCCATGGGTACACCGATAATTGAAATGTCTTTTTTCATTTTCTATACCTCCGTTGCATTTTATTTTGTGTGAAGTAAACATAGGTGTTTATTTAACTATGTATTTTTTTCATTGATACAGCCCCTCATCTATTTCTTATGCAAAAATGATGCCAACTTTGTTTGTAGCATTCTATCAGTCTTTTTATCATGGGTTTTCTTACATGCGCCAAAAAAACTGTCGATTTCTACAACTTTTTGGCAAACCACGCCAATTTTTTTGTCATTTGGTTTAAAATCGCCAATTTTATTTGCTTTCATAAAAAAGAGATGCGACATAATAAATTCCATTCAACAGCTAGAAGTAACTACACACAGAAAACCTACATTTGTCATACCCATAAAAAAATCCGAACGAGTTGGATTCTTCATCAAGAATCTCAATTCATCGTTCGGATTTTTCTTCACCTAAAATACTTTTGTCCCAGTCTCTTTTTTAATTTGTAATAACGTCTCCGTCTTCATCATCGCCTGTATCGTCTTCACCAGGATCTTTTTCTAATGAGACCACTTTCTTTTTGTCATCCCATTTCACTTTGTAGCCAAGTGATTTGGCTACTTTGATAACTGATAAATAAGAGTGATGATTTGGTTTATACAGCTTTAAGTCACTCGAATCAATGACGCCTAAGCCTAACAGCAGGCGATCGGATTGAACGTAAGGCTTTCCATCAATCAGCTTCACTTGCTTATCAGTAAATGGATAAACGGCACGGTTGACTTCAACTGTAAACTCTCCTTTTTTCTCTTCTTTAATTGGTTTTGGCTGTTTGGATACATATTTAATTGCGTCTACTCCTAATACCGTGCCTTGGCGCGTATTATCAGCGCCTCCGTACATTTTCCCCGTTTCATAGTCATAGATAACCGCTTGAACGTTTCCAATATGCTCAGGCTTTTCTTCAAACGCATGTCCTTTAGCCATCATTTCAAGAAGTGTATCTTGGCTAAAGCCAGGTTCCCATCTTACGGTTGGATAGCCGCCTGAATAAATACGAGGTGTTAAAATCGCTTTTTGAATCGGCATCTTATGGTCAATAACATTCATAATCGTTTCTGCTACAGACGCAATAATGGTTGGGCCTCCCGGTGAGCCAATTGCCATGAATGGCTTTCCGTCTTTTAACAGCATCGTTGGAGACATGCTGCTTCGAGGACGTTTTTTAGGCTCAACCTGGTTCACGCCTCCCGGAGTGGCATCAAAATCCGTCATTTCATTGTTGAGCATAAATCCGTAGTCAGGAACCATAATTCCTGAACCAAAAACTTGTTCAATGGTAGTCGTGTAAGAAACCATGTTTCCCCATTTGTCTACAACAGAGAAATGAGTCGTTTGGCCGATTGGATTTTCTTCCTTTACTGTTGCTTTATTTGGATTTTCTTTTCCTTCATATTTCCAAGGGTCTCCTTCTTTGACGTTAGGCGTTGCTTTGTTTGGATTAATTAATTTACGACGTTCTTTAATATAATCTTCATCTAACAGTCCTTTTTTCGGCACTTCGTAAAAGTCTTCATCTGCCATATACGCCGCGCGATCCGCGAAAGCTAAGTGCATCGCTTCCGTTAAATGCTGCAAATACTGAGGCGTATTGGAACCCATTTTTTCTACATCATAACCTTCCATTAGCTTTAAAATCTGCTGAACGGTTAATCCGCCGGAGCTAGGAGGAGCCGCACTAACCACATCGTAGCCTCGGTAAGTTGTTTTAACCGGCTCACGTTCTTTTACAACGTAATTTTTCAAATCATCCATGGTCATGCTTCCATCGCGTTTTTGAACTTCTTTAACAAGCGCTTTTCCAATTTCTCCTTTATAAAGAGCGTCTGATCCTTCTTTTTGAATAAGCTTTAATGTTTTAGCAAGATCCGGCTGAACAAGCTTATCTTCTTCTTTTAACGGCTTGCCATTCGGCACGAATACATTACCGGCCGTTTGGTATCTTTCAAGCTTGTCCACATTTTCATCAATGTACTGAGCCATCGACCAATTTACTTTGATTCCTTGTTCTGCTTGAGCAATAGCTGGTTTAATAACATCTGATAAGTCCATTGTTCCATAATCTTTAAGGGCTGTTTCTACTCCTTTTAGCGTACCAGGAACTCCAACTGCTTTTCCTGTTATGTGACGCTTACTGAAAGGGATGACTTTTCCTTTTGAATCTAAAAACAGCTTAGGCGTGACATCAGCTGGTGCCATTTCACGGCTGTCTAGCATCGTAATTTTATCTTTCTTTTTTTCATAAATCATCATAAAGCCGCCGCCGCCGATACCTGACATCATCGGTTCCACAACGTTGAGAGATAATTGAATGGCAGCTGCCGCGTCCACAGCATTTCCGCCTTCAGCTAAAACTTTCCTTCCCGCTTCAGCAGCCAGCGGGTGAGATGCCGCTACAATTCCTTGTGTAGCACCTCGTTTCATTGAATGGTCGACACCCGGAACTTCAGCAGCAGCTGGTGTGACAACTAAACTTAAACTAAATAATGCAATAACCAACATCTTCATAACCTTCACCTGGGTCTCCTCCTTCAAATACATTATTTCACATCGTCTGAAACGATGGATTTCACAAAGAATAAATTGGTTTATTATGATATTTTTTACATATGTGTATAAATAAAAAGCAAAGTAAATCAGACCTTTGCTTTTTTTAGTTAGTCGCATGTTTAACTTTTCTCTATTCATTTACAATTATCTATATTTTCTAACAATTTATCCATAGGCTGATAGTTTCTTACTATTTTTGGAATTATGTAGACTGAACGCTCTAATAATATAGAAAATCTAGCAGTTAAGAAGTCGTTGGACTTACATGCACTTCTTAAAATTTCTACAAATATTCTTATTATTATATAAAAAGCAATTCTTTATGAAAATCAGCATATGTTTCCTAAAAACCAAAAATAAAACAGGACTTTTGATTCACCGTCCTGTTTGCAGCATGTTTTCGACTTTTTTAATATCCGCGTGAGTAGGATTGATTTCCCGGGCATAAGCGATTTGTTCTTTCGCTTTTTCCATTTCTTTTAATTGAATATAGGTTTTTGCGAGTTCGAGCGGCAGCATAACCCCTTCAAAACCAAGATCTTGGGCCCGCTGCAAGTAAGACAGCGATTTTTCGTAATTCCCTCCAAACATAAGCGGAGTTTCCCGGTATTTTATTCCTCGAACGAAATGCGCCAAGCTTGAAGATGGATTTAATGTTAATGCCTGATGAAGAGCTCTGTCCATTTCTAAATTTAATACCATTTTTTCAAAAATAATTGATTCTTCGATTTGCTTTGCTAAACAAACTGCTAAGTAACAGTACAAATCAGATGCTTGAGGTTTTTTCTTCATTTCTTGTTGAATTTCACGTTTGATCTCTTTCCACTTACCCTCTTCTAGCTGATTCATGACGTATTCTACATGTATTCCCACCACTTTGCCCTCCTTTTCCTCTTTATCATAAAGGATTTCTGCACAAATGAAAAAAGTAAGTGTTCTTCATTTTTCTCAAAAGATCGTTACCGTTAAAAAATAGGCAAATTTCTCAATCACTTAACCCAATTAGTACATAGGATATAGAGAATTTTATTAAAGGAGGTTACACATATGGGCGCAAAAGGCGGTTTTGGTTTTTCATTTATCGTTGTTTTATTTATTCTATTAGTAATCGTAGGATGTTCTTGCTACTACTAATTTTTAGAGGGGATGAACATCATTCATCCTCTTATTTCAAAAAAAACCATGCTTTCGCATGGCTACATACCGATTAGATGAATGAGTAGAGGAACTCATTGTTCGGCAATATTGAAGAAATTTTTGGTTTTTACTTCCGCCTAGTATGCCCTTTTTGACGGGGGTTATGCGCAAATAAAGTTAACGTTTAAAAGCGAAAGCCAGACGCACCTACAATAACAAGTAAAACAAATAACACAACGATTAACGCAAAATTTTGTTTTCCCACGTACCATCCCTCACTTCCTGTTATCTGCTTTTAGTGTATGCAACAGCTTGGCAAAATGTTTAGGACAGGGGTGCGGATTTTTTTAACGAGAAAAACCTTCAAATTTCGTCAAAAAAGTGAATCATATTTTTGTTTCTTTCGTTATATATAGTAAGAGATTTTTTTACTATAAAAAAGGGGGGCCTTTAATGCGCCGACATTCTAAATTGCCCATTGTTCTTGTCTTTGCCTTCTTTTTATTCATCGCAACTGTTTTGTGCGTAACCTCTTATATGTCTTGAACGTATAAATAATATAAAAAAATCGCCTCATCGAAGGCGATTTTTCTACCCCAGCATTATATCTTCATTTGGATAACGAACGGCTTCACGCTTTTGCTTAGATAATGAAAACGCAAGCGTTAATGGCCCCACTTTTCCTAAAAACATGATAAAGATAATAATCACGCGTCCAAAGTACGAAAGTTCAGGAGTTGCTCCCATCGATAAACCTACTGTTCCAAATGCAGAAACAACTTCAAACATAATTTTTACAAACGGCAGGTTTTCCGAAATATTTAACAGGAAAATGGCCCCAAATACAAACATAATTGAAATCATCGTGATGGCTAGTGCCTTAAACACGTGAAGAGGAAGAAGTCGTCTCTTTAATAGCACAATATCTTCCCGGCTTCGTAAAAATGCCCATACAGAAAAAATAATCACCACAAACGTCGTGAGTTTGATACCGCCTCCTGTTGAAGCACTTCCTGCACCAATAAACATTAACATAACCATTAAAAATATAGTGGAATCATGCAAACTTCCTATATCGATACTATTAAAACCTGCTGTACGTGTCGTTACAGCTTGAAAATAAGATGCCCACACTTTGTCTCCTAATGACAAACTTCCGAGCGTATGTGGATTGCTGTACTCCAAGAAAAAAATAAAAAGCATGGCAACCACGTTAATCGCAAACGTGCTGATGATCATAATTTTCGAATGCAGCGTTAGCTTTTTATAGGATTTTTTTACCCACATATCTGCAAGGACGGTAAACCCTAATCCACCGATAATGAACAAAAAAGAAATCGTTATGTTAATAATGGGATCTCCTACATACTGAACCAGGCTGTCAGATAATAGTCCGAACCCTGCGTTATTAAAAGCCGAAATCGAATGAAACAAGCTAAAGAACAGCCCCTTAGACCATCCGAACTCCGGAACCCAGCGTATCGCTAGAAAGATAAGTGCAACAAACTCAATTAAAAATGAAAAGATAAACAGTCTTTTAACTAGCAGGACAACTCCGCCGATGCTCGTTTGATTTAATGCCTGCTGAACGAGCATACGCTCTTTAAATCCAATTTTTTTACCTAGCATCATAAAAATCAACACGGCAAATGACATAATGCCAAGACCGCCTATTTGAATTAACAGCATAATAATCGTTTGACCAATGACGGTAAAACGCGTACCTGTATCTACGACAGCTAAGCCGGTTACTGTCATCGCGGAAGTAGACGTAAAAAGGGCGTCTACCCACCGGATGGGCTCAGTAGTAGAAACAGGCATCATCAATAGAAGAGCACCTATAATAATTCCTCCGCCAAAAATGGAGACAAGCAGCTGCGGAGGGGTGAGTTTAATGATTTGTTTTTTCATAAGTTAAACTCCTTCTTCTTCAAAACGGTTCAAATCGCGATTATGTCCGATAACAATTAGCATATCTCCTTGTTCAATTATTTCATGCGCGGTAGGCGAAATCACCATTTCCCCGTCTTTTCGCTGAAAGCCGATAATGTTGCAGCCGTACTTGGCACGAATGTTCAAATCAAACAGCGTTTTATTATGAAGTTTCTTAGAGGCCACAATTTCGACAATACTATAATCCTTTGACAGTTCAATGTAATCAATGATCTTTTCTGACACCACGTGATGAGCAATACGCTTAGCAATATCGCGCTCAGGATGAATGACTTTGTCCGCTCCTATTTTCTCCAGCACCTTTTGGTGATACATATTTACTGCTTTTACCCATACTTGCTTAACGCCCATATCTTTTAAAAGCATCGTTGCGAGCACGCTCGCTTCGATATCATCCCCAAACGAAATAAGAGCATGATCAACATTGCGAATACCTAGCCCCTTTAAGCTAGCTTCATCAATTGCATTCGCCTGCACAACATATGTAGCTGAGTTGCTAAATTTATTTACTACCTCCTGATTGCGGTCAATAGCGAGCACATCCACATCCAGATTAGCAAACTCTTCAACCAAACTGCCTCCAAAACGACCTAATCCCAATACAGCAAACTGTTTTTTCATAATGTATTTATTCCTTTCTTCAACTGCTGTGTGTTCTCTTAGCTTATACTTTTTCTAAAAAATTACATCTTTTTCTTAAAAAAAGCGCAAAAAAACACAGGAAGGCTCCTGTGTTTTTTCACACTCTTCCCCCTCAAAACGCTTGCGAAGTTAGCTGTCGGGTTCGGGTTTTAAGAGTAACCCTACCTTTTTAAGGATTCACCCCGGAGCACAATATGTGCGTAAATAATGGGTCCTCCGCTCCGTAATGGATTAAGCGATTTTTATTCAAATGTCTATGATCTATTTTTTAGAATAATCGATTCGATTCATGATACATTTCACTTCACGAAAGCTATCTTACTCCTGTGGATTTTGTCTGTCAAGATATTTTTAGGGAAGACCTCACTTGCCCTGCAAGCTGCAAAAATCGTATAAATCTAAACTGACAATCATTTTGTGAAATTGATCAAATAAATTAATAACAGCTAAAAGCTCTAACAGCTGCGTATCACTGTAAAATTTCTTTAATTGATTCATATCAGCATCCGTCAACTCCTTTGGACGCACCCGGTATACATCAATAAATCGAAACAGCAGGCGATCTTTTTCTTCCAGCTCTTTTTCTCTTAACACTTTTTGATTAAGCGTCTCATCGCCTACATATGACATGCTCATACACGTCTCACAGCCGTTAACACCTGCTAGATAAAGCCTTATTTTTTCCTTAGTCTCTTTTTCTACTATATCGCTGTTCCAAAGCGTGTCGTAAAGCTCATCATACAATCTTTTTACATGCGGAATTAAATTCAATGCTTTTTCAAAATTTGTTCCCTCTTCGTTTGCTAACAAAACTCTTGCCATTTTTCACTCACTCCTTTTTAATTATTATAGTAAGAAAAATGGAAATTTCAGATTACATATAAAACATCTTATCGACTATTACTAATCAAATGAAACGTTAATGAGAAAGAAGGTTTTCAATTGAAAATTGATGAAATTGATTTATCGATTTTGCAGGCGCTGCAGCAAAACAGCCGCCTTTCCTTACGAGAGCTAGGAAAACAAATTAATTTGTCTCCTCCTTCGGTGGCAGAGCGAGTAAGGCAGCTAGAGAGCTTTGGCGTTATAAAAGGGTATACGATTGATATTGATTATGAAAAGCTGCATTTGCCCGTGTCGTGTTTTATTGAAGTAACGATGAAAAACGGAGAGCACGAGCGTTTTAAACGATTTATTTCTCAGTATCCCTACGCTTTATTCTGTGAACGCATCGCCGGGCAAGCCTGCTTTATTACAAAGCTTCAGCTTCCTCACCTGCACATACTCGAACAATTTATTAACGAAATTACACCTTATGCCAAAACGATTTCACACATCGCCCTTTCTCACGTAGAGATGGCTCCTGCATTATTGAGTCATTTAAAAGATGAAAAGTGATTGAAACGTAACGAAAAAATCCGAACGAATCATCGTTCGGATCTTCTTTCCATTACACTACTTTTGTCCCAGCCTCTTTTATTCGTCCAACAGCATAAAAAATAACCCTCCAAAGCTGGAGGGTATAAATTTTCCGAATAATGAAAGTTTTACAACTTCATTTTATCAGGTGCCGGCATTTCTGTCTACTTAAAAATGTAAAAGAGCTCTCTATTAATAGAAAGCTCTTTTACCTGCTTGTTTTTTGAAAACAATCAATCTATATAAAAGGAAACTACCTAAGGCTGAACGTCACGTGAAACCTTGGCAGTTGATCCTGGATATACCGGTTGATATGATTCAAAACAAGTTCTTTCATCATTTCTTCTTTGACTTCTGATTCCGTTTTTTTATCTTTTTGTTTTAAAATAAGAATATAATAAACTTTACCCATTTTAATGGGCTCACTACTCTCTCCGATGTGCTGTTTTTTTAAAACATCTATAAAAGAAGGAGATAGACTTGAAAGCTTTAGATTATCAGCATTCTCTATTTTGCTCACTGTCTGGAATTCAGCATATTTTTTTTGAACGTCCTGAAGCGATGTTCCCTTTTGCAGTTCAGCCGCAGCGGCAGCGGCATCATGTAAAGTGGAAAAAGCCAGCTGCGTAAAAGATACGCGCGTTAGATCGTTTTCAATACGTTTATAGTAAGCAGTTAGTTCATCAGACGTAATTTGTTTGCGGAAATATTCTTCTAATTTAAACTGATTCGTTAGCTGGTTGGTTACATCACTGGAACGAATATTTAACACTTCATAACCTTGTTTTCTTGTATCCTCGTCATATGAGCGTTTAATTTGCTTCCACATATCCTCAACTTGTTTTTGTACTTTATCGCTTGTCTTTAGATGGGAAATTAAGATTTTTTGCATAACAAGCTGCCGCAATAACTCTTTGCGGTAGCTTGTATCATTTAGAGGAGCATCTGGATTTAAGAACCCTTCAACGGCTAAAAAACGGTTGAATTCAGCTCCTGTCACCTTGCCTCCCTCATACGCTTCCAGTTCTTTGGTAGAAGATAGCTGACTAATTTCTACAGAAGGAAACATCGTGTTTGAATGCTTCCCTCCGCAGCCGGTTAAAAATCCGAACGCTGTTAATACTGCTAGCAGCAGCTTTAACGGTGTTGAACTCATCCATTGTTATCCTGCTGTTCTGAAAGCTTCAGAGAAATAGTTTGTTTTTTTCCATTTCGATACACGTCTAATTTTACCGTGTCTCCTACTTTACGTTTTGTGTATAGATATTGACGTAAATCACTGGATGTTTTGACTTCGTTTCCATCGATGGCAACAATCACGTCTTTTGATTGTAAACCTGCATCAGAAGCAGAAGAGAATGGTTCAACCGTCGTTACGACAACTCCTTCAGACGTATCGCTTGTTAGGCCTAGCTGGTTTTGTTTTGTTGCAGCTGAAAGCTGACCTACATCTTGAAGACCTACCCCCATATATGGACGCGTTATTTTCCCATTTTTCATCAGCTGTTCAATCGTCGGCTGCACTTCATCACTTGGAAGAGCAAAGCCGATGCCTTCTACATTGTCTTCTGAAATTTTCATACTGTTGATGCCGACTACTTCACCGGAAGAATTGATAAGTGCACCGCCGCTGTTTCCTGGATTAATCGCCGCATCCGTTTGAATTGCATCTACGTTCCAATTTTCTGAAATAGGGACAGAGCGTTTTGCTGCGCTCACGATACCTTGTGTGACCGTACGAGAAAACTGTTCACCAAGAGGATTTCCGATTGCAAGCACCGTTTCACCCGCTACTAAATCCGATGATTTCCCGAACTTCGCCACTTGTTCAACATTTTTGTCAGACATCTCAAGCACCGCTAAATCCGTTAGCGCATCAGCTCCGACAATCTTAGCTTTTTCTTTTTGTCCGTTTGAAAGTGACACTTCTACTTCGCTTGCGCCGTCAATAACGTGGTTATTGGTCACAACGTATGCTTTTCCATTTTCTTTTTTGAAAATAACACCGGAACCCGTTCCTGCTTCTTGCGTTTGGGTATCTCCAGAAAATGGATTTGTTTGCTGTTGAATATTGTTCACGCCTACAACAGCAGCTGATACTTTATTTACAACTGAAACAAGATCTGACTGATTCACGGTTGTGCTTACTGTTCGAGGCGTTGTGCTCGTTGTTGTTGCCGTTTGAGTCTGCGTTGTTTGATTCGCTGTTTGCGTATCAGCTGAATCCATTAACCCCAGCTGCGGAGCACCGTATAGCACAATTCCTCCTCCAAGTACTGCTCCGGCGATAGAAGATGCAATCACTGGAAATAAGCGTCTTCTTGGAGGCTGTGATGATGACGCAGGCTGATACTGATCGTATCGCTGCTGGCGGTTTTCATATTCTTCTTTTCGTTCTTGCTCTCTTTCATAATCACGTGGATCCATGAAAAACACTCCTTTTAACGTAGCAAATTTTATGTTATCTATACTATAAAATAAAAGTTTGGGATAAGTATCAAAACAATGTGTGAAATTGTGAAAAATTTCTTTATAACAGTAAACACGTAGTATAATAGCGGGTACATAGACCTTTAAAGAAACGCGCACATATGGCGTAATATGCTTTATTTACCTTAATTTTCATATATTCAGAGGAAGGTGTCAAATTTGAGCTTTACACTATATTTAGTAGAGGATGAACAAAATTTAAACGAAGTTTTAACCCTTTACCTTCAAAAAGAAGGCTGGGACGTTCGCTCATTTTTTAACGGCACGGACGCCAAAGAAATGATTGCAACTCCTCCGCATCTGTGGATTTTAGATATTATGCTGCCTGACATTGACGGGTATCAGCTCATTCGCGAAATCAAGCAGCAAACGCCCCAAGTGCCTGTTATTTTCATTTCAGCCCGCGATGCCGATATTGACCGGGTTCTTGGGCTTGAGATGGGCAGCGACGACTATTTATCAAAGCCTTTTTTGCCTCGTGAACTAGTTATTCGAGCAAACAAACTGCTAGACCGCGTATATGGTTCCAATCAAAAGAAAACCGATACCATTACGCTGACTCCTTATGAAATCGATTTACATACCCGTACAGTCAGTGAAGATGGAAAGCCGATTGATTTAACGTCTAAAGAATTTGATTTTCTTGTCACTATCTCAAAAGACCTTGGACAGGCTTTTTCACGGGAGCAGCTGCTGAATCTCATTTGGGGAGAAGATTATTTTGGCACAGACCGAGTGGTGGATGATTTAGTAAGACGCGTGCGTAAAAAAATGCCGCAAGCACGAATTGAAACGATTTATGGATATGGATACCGGATGATGAAAGCATGAAAAACAAGTCGCTTGCATTTCAAATTTGGCTCGTCATCTCCGGTATTTTACTGCTTATTTCAATTTTGCTCGCTATTTTATTCCCAACGACGCTCAGGCAGTTCTTCACGAATGAAATTTATACCACTATTGAAAATGAACAGCATATTTTAAAAGAATACGGACTGCCAAGCCGCTCAGGTGAATACTACTTTAGCAACGAAGACAGTGAACCAACACTTGGAAATCGAACCGTGGATCATATTTTATTACCTGAACATGCGGATATCTCGTATTTTTCATCACGGGTGTTGCCTCAAGACTTTTTGAGAAAAGCACAGGAAGATGCAATCAGTCAGCGAAAAATCGTCGCTCGCTATGAAAAAGATCTTGGCAACCGGACGCTTTTTTATGTAATTCGAAAAGTAAGCGTAAACGGACAGCCTGCTTTTTTGCTTTCATTTTCGTGGGATACGTATCGCAACGCGCTCACTTCTACTCTGTTTAAACAGCTGCTTCTTGTAATTTCAATTGTATTTCTATTCAGCTGGCTTCCATCTATTTGGCTATCAAGATATTTAAGCAAGCCGCTTGTATCACTTGAAAAAGATGTAAAAAAAATTGCCGAACAAAATTGGCATGAGCCCGTTACAGTCAACCGTTCCGATGAAATTGGCAAGCTAGGCGCCTCCATCGAGCAAATGCGCAAAAGGCTCGTATCTAAAGATGAAGCACAGCAAACGCTGCTTCAAAATATTTCACACGATTTAAAAACACCGGTTATGGTGATTCAAAGCTACGCTCAGTCGATTCAAGACGGCATTTATCCAAAAGGTGATTTATCTCAAACGGTAAAAGTTATTGAAGATGAATCCAAAAATCTTGAGAAAAAAATCCGCGATTTGCTTTACTTAACCAAACTTGACTATATGTCCACTCATCAGCTTGCACAAGATGACTTTGATTTTACTGCACTTCTTCATGAAGTAGTGGATCGCTTGCGGTGGAGGCGCCCTGAAATACAGTGGGAATTTGACGACGCAAACGCAACGATTAAAGGAGATAAAGAACTGTGGACAAAAGTTCTTGAAAATGTACTCGACAATCAGCTGCGCTATGCCGAGACGAAGGTTTCACTTTCACTTGCTAAACACCAAACGAACGTTCAATGTACAATCAGCAACGATGGTCCGCCGATTGATCAAAGCGTGCTTCAACACTTGTTTGAACCGTTTAAAAAAGGAGCAAACGGTGAATTCGGTATCGGCTTAAGTATCGTAAAGCGTATTGTTACGATGCACGACGGAGCAATTACGGCTGAAAACACGAACACTGGAGTAACGTTTTCACTTACTATTCCTATATAAACTAAAAAAGCAAGGGATTCGAATCCCTTGCTTTTTTATGAAAAAATTGATGTATAGGCATAAAGAGCCGGTGAACCGCCTGAGTGGACAAACACCACATTTTCATCCTTATTAAAATAACCTTTTCGAATTAAATCAATTAGACCAGCCATCGCTTTTCCCGTATACACAGGATCCAATAAAATCCCTTCCGTACTGGCCACAAGTTTAACTGCTTCCACCATCTCTTCTGTCGGAACAGCATACCCTGGACCTACGTATTCATCCATACATACAATCTCTTCTTTTTTAAAAGGCGTTTTACTATGTAAATGATCATAAAGTTCACTCGTCAGTTTGGCAACTTTTACTTCTTGCTCTTCTTTAGCACGACTGACATTCATTCCAATAACAGATACGTCACTTTGAAGACCTTGAAATCCTGCCACTAATCCTGCATGCATGCCTCCGCTGCCGCTTGTGCAAACCACATGGCTAAGCTTTATTTGCTGCTCATAGCTTTGCATAAGCAGCTCTTGTGCACAGGCAGCGTATCCGGTTGCACCGATAACATTCGAACCTCCTACTGGAATTAAATACGGTTTATGACCTTTTTCAATTAGCTCTCGCTCTACTGTTTTCATTTCGGCTGTCAAATCAGAACCTTCAGCGACAAACCGCATGTCATGAGCGCCTAATAAATGATAAAGAAAATAGTTTCCTGTGGGCTGATCGCTTGCTTTATTTTCGCCTTCTTCCAATACGAGCACGCATTTCATTTGTTCTTTTACAGCCGCAGCGAGCGTCAAACGACAGTGATTGGATTGTATCGCACCGCACGTTACAAGCACGTCTGCTCCTTGCGCCTTTGCATCAGCTACTAAATATTCAAGCTTGCGTGTCTTATTTCCGCCACCTGTCAGTCCAAGCATATCATCTCGCTTCATATAAATTGAAGGTCCATTTAACTGCTGAGATAAAACCGATAGCTTTTCTAAAGGTGTAGGGGAATCTGTATATTTTCTTCTAGAAAATTGAGTTAAGTTCATGCTCTCATCCTCTCTTTCATATTTGTTCTATTTTACCATATAGAAGCTTTTGAAGAGCTTTTTACGAAAGGGCTCTCTATAACTTGTATACATAAGAACAAGTAGTCAACATACATTAAACCATATAAACAGTTTGAAGGAGTGTTTTCAATGAGTGAAAAAGCAGTACTTTGCAGCGTCTCACGAGTAGTCAAATCACAGCACATTTTTCCAAATGACCTAAACAATCACCACACCCTTTTTGGAGGAAAAATTGTCGCTGACATGGACATGACGGCTTCTCTTTCAGCAGCTAAACATTCACGAAAGACGTGTGTTACGGCTTCCATTGATCACGTTGATTTTATCGAACCCGTCACCGAAGAAGATTTTATTTCATATGAAGCATTCGTTGTTGTTACAGGAAAAAGCTCCATGATTATTTTTGTTAAAGTGATTGCCGAAAATTTATTAACGGGCATTAAGCGTATCGCAGCTACTTCTTTTCTCACCTTTGTTGCATTAGAAAACGGGAAACCTGCCTCCGTTCCTCAAGTTATTGCTCAAACTGAAGAAGAAAAAAGCCTTCAAAAAGTAGCTCTTGAACGAAAAGAATCCAAAAAAACGCAGGTTGAGCACAGCAAAGCGATTGCGAGCATTTTATCTAAATCTTTGCGCAGCAGTAATTAAGCTCTTCATCTAAAAAGCAGCTGTCTGCTTTTTAGACGAAGTTTTTTTAGTTTTCACATTGTTATTTAATGTAATATGCGATATATTGGTTTTATGAAAAATAACATTCAACCTCTCAAACGACTTTCTTTAAGGGAAGAAGTCTATCAAACACTTAAACACAATATTGTCATGCTTGAATTTCAGCCCGAACAAAAGCTTCAGGATAAAGAACTGGCTGAGCAGTTTGGAGTTAGCCGCACTCCTGTTCGAGAAGCATTAAAAAGGCTTGAAGATGAAGGCCTTGTCCAAACAACACCTGGCTCTTCTACAAAAGTGGCTCCATTAAACCTTGAGGAGGCAAAACAATCTTTTATTGTCGTCGCAGCTCTTCATGCACTTGCTGCTAAGCTGGCTTGTACTTCGTTACAAGAAGAAGATATGGGCGAACTAATCAAACACAATCAATCTCTAGAACATGCAATCAAAACAAGAAATGTCCTTAAAGCGATCGAAGCGGATGAAGCATTTCATTCCGTCTTTTTAAAACGGGCGAGCAATATAGAGCTAGAACGTGTTGTAAAACAAACAAGCGCCAAAATTCAGCGTCTGGAAATCGCTCGTTTTTCGTCTCTTGCTAGCCTTGCTTCGGTTGATCAGCACAAAGAAATCATAAACGCTTGCGGTCAAAAAGATGCCGCACTGACATCGCAGCTTGTCGAAACGAACTGGCTGACGCTAGGTGAAGCGCTGACAAGTGAGGAGGAATCCAAGTGAAGCCTCTTTTATTAGGCATTGCTGCCTCATTCTTTTTTGCTTTTACATTCGTTTTAAATCGAGCGATGGATTTATCAGGAGGCAGCTGGGCGTGGAGCGCGTCGCTGCGCTATTTTTTTATGGTACCTCTTTTACTTGTGCTCGTTTATTTTTGGGGTGGTATTAAACCTGTGGTGGCAGAAATAAAAGCCCAGCCTCAAAAATGGCTGCTTTGGAGCACGGTTGGATTTGGGTTATTTTACGCTCCTCTTTGTTTTGCTTCAGCCTACGGTCCCGGCTGGCTTATTGCAGGAACTTGGCAAATCACAATTTTATCGGGGTCTCTCCTAGCTCCTTTGTTTTACAAGGAAGGAAAGAAGCGAGGAGGCATTCCCTTCAAGCAGCTAGGTTTTTCGTTTATTATTTTAATAGGAGTTGTGCTCATGCAGCTTGAGCATGCGACTGAACTGTCAGCCGCTACTGCCTTGCTTTGTACCATTCCCATTTTAATTGCCTCTTTTGCGTACCCGCTTGGCAACCGTAAAATGATGGAAGTGTCGTCACTTAATACGTTTCAGCGCGTGCTTGGAATGACGCTTTCAAGCCTGCCGTTTTGGATTATTCTTTCTGTCTATGCCTGCGTGACCGATGGACTACCAAAAACAACTCAGATTTATCAAAGCAGTTTAGTTGCTTTACTTTCAGGAGTATGTGCAACAGTTTTATTTTTTGCAGCAACCGACCTTGTTAAAAAAGATTCTCAAAAGCTAGGTGCAGTTGAAGCTACACAATCGATGGAAGTTTTATTTGCCCTGCTAGGAGAGGTCTTCCTTCTATCAAGTCCTTTGCCATCGATTCTTTCTTGGGTTGGAATGGGAGTTATCATAGCAGGCATGGTCCTTCACAGCTACCAAACAAGTCATAAAAAAGCTATACCGCAAAAAGAATTGACCTACTAATTAATAACAAAAAAGAGCGTCTTAGTCGGCGCTCTTTTTGTTTATACAACAGATCTTCTTTCTAAATTGAAGACATTCACCTGCTCAGCATCAAAGCGGCTTAGCAACGAATCTACTCCGTACTCAAGTGCAAAAGCACGTTCATTTTCTGAAATCGGAACGGCCTGCAGGAACGTTACTTTTTTATCAGATAGTTCAATCGTTGAAAAATTATCCCATAAAAACGGCGGAATCAGCAAAATGTGCTGCATATGAAAGCTGTCATCAAGCACTGCAATAACGTCTTTATAAATAGCTCCTGGGAAGATGGACACATGAGATTTCATCATATGGAAAATACAGTTTGCTAAAATAGCAGAATAAATACCGAATTCCTC
Organism: Priestia sp. YIM B13490; assembly: GCF_042787735.1. NCBI lineage: Bacteria > Bacillati > Bacillota > Bacilli > Caryophanales > Bacillaceae > Priestia > Priestia sp. YIM B13490. Next base: position 217,097 of record NZ_JBHZOT010000001.1, on the reverse strand, counting down.
ATGACAAGCCCCAACGATTTCAATTCGAAGCGGGATCCCTCCAACTGTATAGCCTGTCGGACATTGATGTCCACCGAGCGTTGCATACGCGGTTACGTCTTGACGCGGATGGTTTTCACACGCCACAACGTGAATACCATGCTTTTTTCTTTCATCTGAATAATCTTCAATTCGATCCTTTTGACCAAATACATCTATTGCTTTATGTATAATTAATTCTTCATCTTTTGTAAAATTACTCATAAAAAACCTCCTTGCTTGCGACCTTAAAAAGCTCCCTACTGTACAGCATATACTACTGCACTCGCTTACGATATAGTTTTTAGAAAATGTGATAGAAATGTTATCGTTTCGTAACATACTATGAAATTGTATCAAGAAGCAAACGAGAAACCTTAACCAATTTTTTCTTTTCCCATAAAAAATAGAGCCTGCACCATGGCAGCCTCTATTTTTCATGACATTATTATGAAATAATTTGTAATTCTTTTGGGTACTTCGTTAACGTTTCGTATCCATCTTTTGTAATGATTACATCATCTTCGATACGCACGCCTCCGAGTCCTGGAATATAGATACCCGGTTCAATTGTATATACCATGCCTTCTTGAAGCACATCGTCATTGTTGCGGCTCATTGAAGGAAACTCATGCACGCTGATGCCAAGACCATGACCAAGACGATGCAAGAAATACTCTCCATATCCTGCTTCTGTAATAATATTGCGTGCTACCATGTCCAAGTCGCCAATGCGAGTTCCGGGCTTGGAAGCTTCAAGTGCTGCCTGCTCAGCGCGCTGTACCGTTTCATAGATTTCTTTTTGCTTATCATTAATAGACTTGTAAGCGACTGTACGTGTAATATCTGAACAGTATCCGTCTAGCACTACACCTAAATCGAACAGAACCATATCTCCTGGCTTTAACGTGCGAAGACCTGGGTTCCCATGCGCTTCTCCCGTTTTTTCACCAAATAAAACCATCGTTGAAAACGACATCTCACGAATTCCTTTTCGCTTTAGCTCGTATTCAATTTTAGCCAGAACATCCATTTCCGTAACGCCTTCTTTTAAAGCAGCTACACCTACTTCTACACCAAAATCAGCTAAGGCAGCTGCCTTTTGAAGAATCTCAACTTCACGCTCATCTTTAATTAAACGCAGCTGATTTAACTTCTCTTCTGCTCCGACTAGCTCAGCGTTTGGATATAAGCTAAGCAGTTCTTCTGCTCTCGCATACAGCAGCTGCTCTTTCTCTACAGCAACCTTTTTCACATCTATTACGTTTCGTTTATGTAAAGCTTCTTTAATAAGTTTCCAAGGATTTTGATGATCTTCATATCCAATCACATCAAACTTCCAGCCCGCTTCTTTTGCTTGTCCCACTTCCATTGATGGGCAAACAAGCATCGGCTCCGCTTCGTTAAACACAAATAAGCCAAGCAAACGCTCATGCGGATCCGTGTGAAATCCAGTTAAATAAAATACGTTTTCGGTTGACGAAATAAAGGCTGCTTCTACATTCTTTTCATTTAGCCACGATACGACTTTTTGTAAACGTGCTTCCATTAAAAAAACCCCTTTCATTGTACAATATTACTATTATAACATAGTTATTTAGCAATATTGTACAATGAATAGAGGTTAAGACAAAGCCGCGTGAAGAGTAGTAAGCTGCTCTTTAATCGCTTTTCGCTGAATACTTACTTTCATCAGCCAGCCATTTTCTCCGTATCTATAAACAAATTCGTACGTACCTTTAGGAAAATATTCTTTCACCAGCATGTCCCGGTTTTCAACAAATCCCGGATCGCCAATAAAATAGGTACCTTCTTCAAGCGGAAGCTCATGAACTTTTTTTTCTAGCTGCTTCTCTTCGTCTTCGTCATCATCTATCACTATGTGCAGACCGCCTTCATCACGCACAACATCAAATTCACCGTTTTGTTCAAGCTCAAGCACTGGCACCACTTGTCCATTTACCGTTAGCAGCTGCTTCGTTCCTTCAAGGACCTGGGACCAGTGATCATCGTATAAAGTAGAAGAATAAAAAATATATCCCTGAGATTTATATAATAAAAGCAGCTGTTCAAAATGATTTTTCACTTGTTCTTTATCAAACAGAATAACAAAATGCTTTCGATAGAAAAAACTTGTAAAAGGCAGAATAGACGATTGATTAAGCTCTTTAATTATTTCAGCACTATCTTTACCTGAAATAATAGCTCCGGTCAATTCCCCCGCGCCATAAGGTTTCCAATGACTTAACGCCGCTTCTGGAATCAGCACAAGGTTCGAAGATGACACATATATACTCATTCGCTTCACTCCTTTTTTCTACATTTAGACCTATATTTGATTCTCCCCAAATAGAGACTTTCCTCTTATTCCATTCTTAAAAGACAGAACTTTTCCCCTAACTATGATAGATTATAACAAAGATCCTTGAAAAAAATAACCTTTATTTCCTCTTTCTTCTATTTGTACACTTCTCTTATTTTAGCTGTCTTCGCAGATTTACTAGTGAACGTACTTGCTAATCTAATTCCTTAGTGTTAATTTTATTATGTCGTTTTATAATTTTTTGCATAATTGGTTTCAAACAAAAAAGTATTAATATTTTTGAATGCGATGGTGAGACATTTGGAAGAACGTACAGAACGTAAACAACATAAAAGAAAAAAGCAAAGAAAAAAGAAACGCTTTAGAAAGCTACTTCTTTTCTTTCTCATTCTTGTAATCGCCGCTGGTGCGTATGTGTATTATCAATACCAACAAGGGTTAGCAGAAGCAGACGGAGCTTTTGGGAAAGATGGACAATTTGATTTTAATGGTGCAAGTGCCAATTTAGATAGCATGAATGTGCTGCTTCTTGGAATTGACTCTCGAGGTGAAGAACATTCGCGTGCCGATACAATCATGATTGCTCATTATGACAAAGACAGCAATCAGCCTAAAATTGTTTCTTTGATGCGTGATTCATATGTGGATATTCCTGGACATGGCAAAAACAAATTAAATTCAGCCTATGCATTTGGCGGGCCCGAATTAATGCGTAAGACAATTAAAGAAAATTTCGGCGTAGATGTAAACTATTATGCCGTTGTTGATTTTAAAGGTTTTTCTAAAGTTGCCGATACGATTGCCCCTGAGGGAATTACGGTTACCGTGCCGCACGAAATGTCATCAGGAATTGGCATGACGCTAAAACCTGGAAAGCAAACTCTTCACGGAGATAAATTACTAGGATACGTGCGATTCCGACATGATAGCCAAAGTGATTTCGGGCGCGTGAAGCGTCAACAAGAAGTGATCGGTAAATTAATGGATGAAGCTCTTCAAGTAAAGACGCTGGCAAAAGCTCCTAAGCTATGGGGCGTCATTGATCCATATGTGGATACAAATATTCCTCCAAAAACATTTATCGTGATAGGAAAAGATTTCTTAGTTGGGAATCAGCCAGATTTAAAATCTCTTCGTTTACCGGTCGAAGGTTCCTATTCAAATGAACGAGTATCCGGTATTGGTGCTGTTTTAAGCATCGACCTTGAAGAAAACAAACAAGCGTTACAGTCATTTTTAAATTAGGAAAAGGTGTCCATTAGCGGACACCTTTTTTTATACTATTCAAAAAAACTTCTGTTTTTCCTCCCTATCCTTCAAAAAAATTTGAGCTTCGACAAAAAATGAAGCTATTTTCCAGGAAACAGCTATTTCTTTGAAGTTCTATTTTTTCTACTACATGCGTATATGAAAGGAGAAGGACTTCTTTTTTATATTTTTGATTCAAGGAGATGAACGTATGAAATTATATGGTTTTCAATCTGAAGAAGAGCGTTCCTTTCTTCATTCTACCTATAAAGTGAATCCATTGCTTTCTCATACTGGAGATGTCAAAATTAGCTTTTTATCTTTTCAAGAAAATGATTATACTCCCCGTCAAGAAGCTACGATTCCACAGCTTCTATTAGTCGTTCACGGGGAAGGCTGGGTAGCTGGCGATAACGGACTGAAAATTTATATCAAACAAGGTGAATCCGCATTTTGGAGAGCCGGGGAATCATTTGAAGTCGGGAGTCTAACTGCTATGACAGGATTACTCATTGAAGGATTAGATATTGCTCCTCAAAAGCTGCTTACTTCTTTTTCACGAACAAATGTAAATTAAAAAGCCGCGTTAACGCAGCTTTTTTTTATTACCTTAGTAATTGAGCGTAGCTTTCAGCACTATCTTGAATGACTTTGTCGCTCAGCTCACCGCCTGCTCCTTGAAATAAAAATGGCGTTTGGAACTTCATGCCTGTTAAATTTGCCGTAGCTTGAAACGGAAGAAGCAGATGATTCATTGGATAACGGTTGTATCCCCCTTCTTGATAAGCTTCTGCAGGGCCTCCTGTTGAAGTAGCTACGACAAACTCTTTTCCCTGAAGTTTAGTACCTTTGCTTCCATAAGCCCATCCGTATGTTAAGACAACATCTTGCCACTCTTTTAAGAGTGCTGGTGAGCTGTACCAGTAAAATGGAAATTGAAAAACAATACGATCGAATTGAACAGCTAACTCCTGCTCTTTTTCTACATCAATTTTGAAATCGGGATAGTTTGCGTATAAATCATGAACGTACACATTCTCTTCTTTTTTTACTCGCTCTGCCCACGCTTTATTAATACGAGAAGATGCTAAGTTTGGGTGTGCTAAAATAACCAGTGTTTTCATTTTGATACTCTCCTTCTGATGTCTGTGCTTGCTTTTTTCTTTTCTATTTTTTACGCTTGCCTCTCACGGCTCGTTCAGTAATTCTTTCCTTTTCCTTCAAGAAATCCGAGTTAGTTTACACTTATAAACTACCAGTATTATCATTTTGCTTCAACAAAATTGACTTTGCTTTTATCACCTTTAATTTTTTTATGTACCCAAAACGGCAGATAAAGGACAAGAAAGCTAAGAATCATGATTCCTTCAATCCATACTAAATACCAAGGATGAGGTCCAAGAACATCCAGCAAGGAAGCGTGCTCTGGCTTTTTCATCATGTATAAATAATTCGCATGGAGTAAACGATTCATGACATAGATAACCCCCCCGTACAGATTAACAAATACTACGCTTACCCACAAAGAACGAAACGTCGGCTCATATCTGCAAACAGCAATTAGCATACAGCAAGCAAGTACCACACCGCCATGCGATACATAAAACTGCACATAGCGAAACTGGGCATACGCATAGCCGCCAAGGTCCGGGGTAATCATCGCTTGAACAGAGCTGCTGATTCCTGCGAAGTACACAAAATAAAAAAGAAACCTGTTTTTGGTTATCAGCATAACAGCAGCCAGCAGCACGACTATATCACTGAGCTGAAGAGGCAAGGAAGTTTCAGCAGACCACCGATGACATCCGATTTCCCAAGCCTGGTAGGCTGTTTCTGAAGCAATTAGAATGAGTGAAAGCAAAATGAACACAAACCTCTTTTTTCCCAGATGCTTTCGACACAAAAAAATAAATGCTCCTATGATCACGATAATAGCTAAAGTTACAAGATGTTCAACTGAAAAAAGCTGAAAGGAATGTTGTACAGGATGACACGTAAAAAATGAATTCATAAAAGCGCCTTCCTTCCATCAGAAAACAAATTTGGTACCTTTAGCTTGTTCATAAGACCTCATTTTCATTAATGCTTCTCTCGCATTAAAAAGAGATTGAGACATAACGAAATCACGCCAATCTAAAGATGGACGAATGGAGTAAATAATCGAGCATGAATCACTTCTTGCACCTCAGTTGATTTCCATGCAAGACTTCTCTTTCCGCGGGAGTCTTCGCGTTGCCCTCCAATCAACTGCTAGAAACAACTAAAATAAAAATATCCGAACGATTCATCATTCGGATCTTCTTTCAACTAACATACTGTTGTCCTAACTTTTTTCTTCGTTTTTACTCTTTAATTAATCCTTTTTTCACTAAGAATTGATGAGCAACTTCTTCAGCTGTTTTTCCTTTCGCATTTACTTGATAGTTCATTTCACGCATTTCGTCATCACTGATTTTACCGCCCAGTTGATTTAAGATTTTTTTCAGCTCAGGGTGCTCTTTTAGCGTATCTTCACGAAGCACAGGCGCTCCTTGATACGGAGGGAAGAACTGCTGATCGTCTTTTAAGACTTTTAAACCAAACTGTTTGATTTCAGGGTCCGTTGCGTAAGCATCAAGCATGTTAATATCGCCTTTTTCTACAGCGCGATAGCGAAGCTTCGGCTCCATCGTTTTAATATTCGGGAAGGTAAGACCATATTCTTTTTGAACGCCTACATAGCCGTCTTCACGATCTTTAAACTCAAGCGTAAACCCTGCTTTTACTTTATCTGTTGCATTTGCCAAATCTGAAATAGTTGTTAGATTATTTTCTTTGGCAAATTCCTTTGTTACGGTTAATGTGTACGTATTATTAAACTTCATTGGATCTAAATAGACAAGGCCGAATTTCTTTTGAAATCCTTCTTTTGCCTGCTTGTACACCTCTGTTTCATCTTTGCTGTCCGGCTGTTCCTTTAGATGCGTCACAATGGCTGTACCCGTATATTCAGGGTACAAATCAATTTCCTTGTTACGCAGAGCCTCAAATACAAATACCGTTTTCCCAAGCGACGAACGAAGATTTACTTTCATATCGGTTTGATCTTCAATTAATTCTTTGTACATATTAATTAAAATGTCTTGTTCTGCACCAATTTTCCCTCCGATAACAAGGTCTGGTTTTGTTGCGCTCATCGCTGCAAACGGAGAAACAAGAATAAGTATTAATACGATGATCATAATAAACGAGCGTTTTTTGGACCCTTTTTTAGCTGAGTGTTCAATCGTTCGCAGAATTCCATCAAAAATAAGCGCTAATAATGCTGCTGGAATGGCTCCTAATAAAATCAAACTATTATCGCTTCGGTCAATACCAAGCAAAATTAAGCTTCCGAGTCCGCCCGCTCCGATAAGAGCCACGATTGTCGCTGTGCCAATAATGAGTACCATCGCTGTGCGAATTCCGGCCATAATGACAGGAAGTGCTAGAGGAAGTTCTACTTTAATTAATCGTCTCCACGAGTTCATCCCCATGGCTTTGGATGCTTCAATTAAAGATGGGTCCACTTCTTTAATTCCGGTATATGTATTTCGTACAATAGGAAGAAGCGAATATAAAAACAGTGCAATAACCGCGGGAAAGGTTCCAATTCCGACAAGAGGAATCAGTAATCCTAATAAAGCGAGTGAAGGAATGGTTTGCAGTACGGCTGTTACGCCAATGATTGGTTCAGCAATACGGTCATGCCTCGTTAAGTACAGTCCGAGCGGCACTGAAATTAATACGGCGATAACAAGAGCCAGTACTGAAATTTGAATGTGTTCAAGAAGAGCTTGAAACAGTGCATCTCCTCGTTGATCTAATAATGTGCTTAGTGCATTCATTACAGCGTTCCTCCTTCTTTCGTTTTATCAGAAAGAAACGCTAATAGAGTTTTGCGCGTTACAACGCCAATACGTTTGCTCCCTTTTTTCACGGCTATTGCTTCATGGTCGTAAAGGGCGTCCATTGCCTGCTGAACAGTGGCGGTTGAAGCTAACTCTTCAGTAGGTTCTACGTCTGGCTGTTCACTTTCTTTGACAAACATATCCAATGTCTCAAATAAAGCATTGCCTTGATTTCCAATAAATGTTTTTACAAATTCATTTTTAGGCTTTTGGATGAATTCCTCCGGGGTTCCAACTTGAACAATTTCCCCATCTTTCATCAGGCAGATACGATCTCCAAGCGTCATCGCTTCGCTCATATCGTGCGTAACAAACACAAATGTTTTTTTGATTTTTTCTTTTAAGCTAATAACATCTTGCTGAAGCTGTTCGCGGCTTAACGGATCGAGGGCACTAAAGGGTTCGTCCATTAAAATAACGGGGGGATCAGCTGCGAGGGCACGTGCTACACCTACACGTTGCTGCTGGCCACCTGAGAGCTCAGACGGCTTTCGGTTTCGATACTGCTTTGGGTCTAGTCCTACCAAGGTAAGCAGTTCATCAATGCGCGTTTTGATTTTGTTTTTCTTCCAATGCTTCATCTCGGGTACAATGGCTATATTTTCAGCGATGGTCATATGAGGAAAAAGAGCAATCTGCTGCAGAACATAACCAATGTTCCAGCGTAGCTCATGGATGTTGTGGTCCGATACGAGCTTATCTTTTATGTATAGTTCTCCTTCGGTAATATCATGAAGACGGTTAATCATTTTTAAGGTGGTTGTTTTCCCACACCCACTCGGACCAATTAAAACGAAAAACTCTCCTTCTTTAATTTCTAGATTAATATTTTTCACGGCGGTCGTACCGTCTGGATATTGCTTTGACACATTCTTAAACGTAATCAAATTATCGTTCACACTCCCTGTTGAAATTTAACCCCTAGTTCCGTGTACCCAATATTTAGAGGCAATAAACATTCTTTTAAGAATATTTCTAAATATGATTCATAAGACACAGGGGAAAAGATACGCATATTTTCTCACAATCTCCTAATAAGGCTATCAAACTGTTAAAGTTTTCACAAGGAGGGAAAGAATAATTCGGAGAATAATTTTAAAGCCGACACAAATAAAAAAAACCTTCTTTCAACAAGAAAGAAGGTTTTTTAGTATGCTAGCGACAGGGATCGAACCTGCGACCTCTTGCTTACCATGCAAGTGCTCTACCTACTGAGCTACACCAGCGTCTTGGAAAATTATATCACGTTTAAATTTATTTAGGAAGCGCTTTTTTAAATTTTTTTATTGGTATATTCTCTAATTTACGTCTTCTGAAATTCGCACTTTCTACAAAGTTCCATATTTCATGTTAGAACTCCTTACATAAATTGTGTGAATTTTCTTTTTTTATATTACCCTTAGTAAAAGAGCTTACAAAAGAAGGGAAGAAAATAGATGGAACAACAACCAACCATGACCAAACCAAAAACAGCAACTCCCTACCCAAGAGACTGCACGTTCAGCCTGGAAGATTGGACGACGCTCGCTAAGTATTGGTACCCCGTCGCACGCTGCAGTGATGTAACAGAGAAACCAACGTCCGTAAAACTGCTAGATGTAAATCTAGTTCTATACCGTACCACACACAAAGTAGTGGCGGCTCGTGATTTATGCGTTCACCGAGGCACCCCTCTTAGCATGGGCTGGGTGGAAGATGATGAAATTGTCTGTCCTTACCACGGCTTCCGCTATGCAACGGACGGTGCATGCACGTCGATTCCAGCTCACCCTGATGCCAATATTTCTCCCCGCTTGTGTATGGCCGTCTATCCAGTTATTGAACGATTTGGATTAGTGTGGACTTCCCTGACAGGAGAACAAGATAACCTGCCTTACTTCGATGCGTGGGAGGACCCTGATTTTCAGCAAATTGTTTGTCCGAGCTTTGATATCATGGGTTCGGCCGGTCGTCAAATGGAAGGCTTTTTAGACGTAGCTCATTTTGCTTGGGTTCACACAGACACATTTGGTGATCGAAACAACGCCTTTGTGCCTAAATATAAAGTAAGCGATACAGAGTATGGGCTTCATGTAGAATATACGAGCACCGTGAGCAATTATTCCAAAGAACAGCAGCATTTAAATCCACCTGATTTTAAATGGCTTCGCGTCTTTGATGTTTATCCGCCGTTTACAGCTACGCTAAAAGTATACTTCCCAGAAGGCGCAGAACTGTGGATTATGAATGCAGTCTCTCCTATTTCAGCCCGCGAAACACGTTTATTCGCACCAATCGCTCGAAACTTTGACAAAGATTCTCCCGTTGAAGGTGTGTATGACTTTAACCTTCGCGTCTTTGACGAAGACCGTGAAATGGTTGAAAACCAAAAGCCTGAAGACTTGCCTTTAGACCTGCAGATGGAAGCGCATATTATGGCTGATCAAACGTCCATCGGCTACCGGAAATTATTAAAGAAAATGGGCTTAAGCTTTAGATATACAAGCTAAAGAAATCCCCGCTGTTTCAGCGGGGATTTCTTTTTTATTTAGCAAACTGCTCGCGTCCTGCTTTTTCCTTTATCACTTCATCTTCACTTGCCGGCGTGGCGCGTTTCATAAACAATGAAAGAATTAAAGCAACCACCACTAGTACTACTGAGACGGCAAACGCATCGTTAATTCCTTGTACCATTGCCTGCATCCCAATTTGTTCTTTCATTTGAGCTGCCCCGGCTGCCGTTGCATTCGCTGCTCCTGCTCCGCTCATTGCATCTTGAGCAAGCTCTTTTGCATGCGTAGCTGTACGATTTGACATCACCGTTACTAAAAGAGCCGAACCAATAGCTCCCGATACTTGTTGAAGCGTGTTATTCATCGCAGTACCATGCGGATTAAAGCGCTGCGGCAGCTGATTTAATCCGTTTGTCATAACCGGCATCATCACCATAGACATTCCGAACATGCGAAGCGTGTAAAGCGTAATGAGCGTTGTATATGTCGTATCAAGCTCTAAGTTACTGAAGAAATACGTCGTAACGGCTGTAATCGTTAGACCCGTTACAGCCAGTGCACGCGCTCCGAATTTATCAAATAATTTTCCGGTAATCGGAGACATCACACCCATGAGTAGCGCACCCGGAAGCATTAGTAATCCTGAGTGAAGCGGAGAAATGCCTCGTACCGTTTGAACATAAATTGGCATTAGCAGCATGGCTGAGAATAATGCCATTGTAATCACCATTGAAATCGTTGATGATAAAGCAAACATTGGATATTTAAAAATGCGGAATTCAAGCATAGGTGTTTTAAGCTTGAACTGACGCGTAATAAATAAAATCAGCGCAACGGCTCCTACGATAATGGTGCCGTATACTTCCACAGAATCCCAGCCTTTATCCCCTGCTGAGCTAAATCCGTATAGAAGTCCCCCAAATCCAATTGTAGATAACACAAGCGATAGGAAATCCAGATTGATTTCCACTTTTTCTTTTTTGTCTTTTAATAGGAAGAAAGCGCCTATTAATACAATTGCCGCGATTGGCGTAACAAGGTGGAACAGCATTCTCCACTCATAGTGTTCAATTAGCCATCCTGATAAGGTAGGGCCAATTGCCGGAGCAAAAATCATAACTAAACCGAAAATCCCCATCGCAGCTCCGCGTTTTTCTAATGGGAAACTTGTGAGCAATACGTTCATTAAAAGCGGCATCATAATGGCTGCGCCTGATGCTTGAATAATACGAGCGGTTAACAAGACCGAAAATACGGGCGAAGCACCCGCAAGTATTGTTCCCGCTGTAAATAAAGTCATAGCCGTTAAAAATAAGCCTCTGACAGAATAGCGCTGAATTAAAAAAGCGGTAGTTGGAATCATAATACCATTCACTAACATATAACCAGTAGAAAGCCACTGGACAGTTGACGTTGTCACATCTAAGTCTTTCATAATAGACGGAAGCGCCACATTTAATAACGTTTCATTCAACAATGAAATAAAAGCGCCAATTAACAAAATAGCAATTATGCCATAAGGGGGCTTTTCCATTTGATTTATCGATTGACTCATTATTGTACCTCCTTATACTTCAAGTTCATTTTTTTAGACACATGTTCTACATAGAGTATATTATACTGTGAGTTCAATTTATGCAAGTGAAAAATCTTGCGTTCATGTTCTTTATTTTACCGACTTTTTCAGTCCTATAATCCTTTTATATCAATACATTGTCGTGATATCGTCTATTTTTTTGAAAAGAACATTTGTGTAAACGCTTTAAATCATGTATCATAAAGTTGGACCATGAGTCTAATTTTATATTTAGGTGATAATAATGAATAACCGAAAACAGCAAGTTGTAAAAAATGCACACCATCTCTTCGTTGAAAAAGGATTTCAAGCTACATCTATTCAAGACATCATTGATTATAGCGGCATTTCAAAAGGAACATTCTACAACTATTTTTCTTCAAAAAATGAATTATTAATCGCTGTTTTTACCTGGCTTCATACAACAATTGAACAAGAGCGAAATCAGCTGCTGGTTGGTAAAAGCCTGACCGATGTAGATGTATTTGTTAAACAGATTGATGCACAGATGAAAAACCATCATAAACATAAATTTTTCACATTACTTGAAGAAGTATTTGTTTCCAATGATCCTGATTTAAAAGCATACATAAAAAAAACCCAGTTTGTTGAAGTAAACTGGGTTTACAAGCGGTTCATTGATTTATTTGGACAAGAAAAGAAACCGTACCTGCTAGATTGTGCAATTATGTTTCTTGGCATGCTTCATCGCAACTTTCACTATAATTTTATGGTTAACGGCACAAATACTGACCCCCATGAGATCATAAGCTACAGTGTCAAGCGCCTGCTTCCTCTTGTAGACGAAGTAGCAAATTCAGGAGACATTTTGCTCGATCCGCAAACGATTAAAGAATGGCTTCCATCTTGCCCAAATACTAAAAATCAAATAGAACAGGACATTTCTGCAGCACTTATCGATTTAAAAAAACAGGTTCATAAACAATTTACTGATGAATTCGAATGTCAAAAATGCACAGAGCTTATTAGTTTTATTGAAGAAGAGCTGTTTAAACAGTCCAATCCCCGGAAGTTTGTTGTAGATAGTGCCCTTCAATCGTTAAAGCAGCTGTCTGTTAACAACGGTAAAACGACCCTAGAGGAACTGCAAACGATGATTGATCAGTATGTGAGTGAACGTCATTAAAAAGAGAGTAAAACATAACTAAATCCATAAAATTCACAGACGAATAAATAGATGAAATCTACATTTACCCTGCCAATGAAAAAATCCGAATGCGTTTGATTCTCCCTCAAGAATCAAACGCATTCGGATTTTCCTTCAACTAAATAACTTTTGTCCCGACCTCTTTATTCACAAAGTGGAAATTGAAGTGAAAAACACGTTTCTTTTCCTTTTGTGCTAGACACACTCACTTTTCCCTTCATATAATGAATAATGCTGAAAGATACCATCGTTCCAAGCCCCGTACCTTTTTCTTTTGTTGTAAAATACGGTTCGCCTAACCGGTTGATTTGTTCTTGCGTCATACCGCAGCCTGTATCGATAATATCCACAATAACAACTTCGCCTTCTTTTGTTACTTTAACGGTTAACGTGCCTCCATTTTGCATGGCTTCAATACTATTTTTAAATAAATTGATTAGGCACTGCTGAAGCTTTCTTCTTTCTCCCATTACGCAGAACTTCACTTCTTCATCAAATGTAAAATCAATAGCGACTCCATTCATATTGGCAAGAGGCGTCATAATATGGGTGACATGATGAATCTCTTCTGAAATATTCATTTTTTCATTTCGTTCCGGAGCAGAATTGGCAAACAGCAAGTAATCATCAATGATTTCTTTTGCACGATCTAGTTCATTAATCGCAATGGAAATGTAGCGTTTTTTAGCAGGTTCTTTTTCATCTTCTTGCAGCATTTGCATAAATCCTCTGCTTGCCGTTAGAGGATTTCGCACCTCATGAGAGATGCTGGCAGCTAAATGACTGACAATTTCTAGTTTCTCTGCTTTCATCAGGCGCTGAAGCACTAGTAAATTTGCCCGTATCGCTTCCCACAGTATGGTAATTACAAACATGCCTGCTACATCTAAAATCGCGAATTGAACCCACACGCTAATAGGAATGCTTGTTACGTGCAAGACAAAAATAGATACAAGCATAGCTAATAAAGAACCGATCAGACTAAGACAGGTGCTCACGATAATTCTATTTTTTAATGAGAAATGCAAAAAGTATTTTGTTATGAAAAATAAAGGAATGGATAAAATCGGAAGAGAAATTAGTGTTGATAAAAAGCCTACATCGTACCCGCCAATTAGCAAGCGCAGCAGTAAAATAAAGACAAAAAGCAAGCTTCCTAGCGGCCAGCCTCCATATAACGTTCCTAAAATATAAGGAATTCTTCGTAGATCCATCCGATAGTCATCCGGGACATAAGCTCCGTTAACCGGAAACAAAAGGCAAAAGGTAATAGCTAAAATCGGAAATACCGCGATATAACGATCTTTCCACCAATGAATTTTTTTAGCATACTTGATTAAATAAAACATCTGCACTAAAAACAGCGCCAATAAAATAAATAAAAAATTAATTAACAAATCTTTCGTGACAAAACTCATGCATTCACCGGTCTTTCAAATGAGATAAAAATAAACTCTTTTATTGCATTTACATTTGTAACACAAATTAGAGCGTAATCATAGATAAATAAACGTATTCTATTTACTTTTTTATAACTTCCTATGACTTTATCGTCCGTTCCCTAAAATAGTGAAGGCTAAGAAAACCTTTTCAACTTCACTAAAAATATTCAGAATTTTATTTACATATGAGTTACAATGCTCTATAATCAGATCAATGTACTTGGTTTTGAGAGTAGGAGGACGAAATATGGAACTATCAATTACCTTAATGGGATTATTCGTTGGAACCCTTGTAGGCTTAACTGGGGTTGGAGGTGCCGCTTTATTAACACCTTTACTGATTGTACTCGGCATTAACCCTTCCATTGCCGTAGGAACAGATCTTGTCTACAATTCTATCACAAAATTATTCGGAGTCGCTCAGCACTACAAACAGCGAACCATTAACTTTAAATTAGCAAAATATTTAGCCTTCGGAAGTATTCCGAGCGCTGTGCTGGCTATTGTCACACTTCATGCATTTCCATCTTTTCACGAGCATCAAGAAACGATTATTAAGCACGCTCTTGGATATGTCATGACGCTGGTTGCCATTTCAATTATCTTTCGCGTCTTTTTTGATAAATTAATTCGTCCCAACCGATTTCAGGAAATGGACTTAAATCAGAAAAAAGGATTAACAATCGGAATTGGCGTAGTCTTTGGATTCATTGTCGGACTAACATCAATTGGCTCAGGCTCATTATTTGCGATTGCGATGCTGTACTTATTTAAGCTAAAAACATCTGAGCTGGTTGGAACTGATATTGCACATGCGTTTCTTCTCGTTACGGTGGCTGGTATTTTAAATGCAAGCTTTGGAAGCGTGGATTACATGTTGACTGCTAACCTATTAATTGGATCTATTCCAGGTGTGTTAATCGGAAGCCGTTTATCAACGAAAGTGCCTTCAAGACCGCTTCAAGCCATTATGGCAACCATCATTCTAATTAGCGGAATTAAATTAATTTAACAAATAAAAGCACATGCCTTTGCATGTGCTTTTTATTAGTTTTTTTAAAGATCTACATTAAAAATAATAATGTTTTAAACCACTTCCCTTCCCTTCTTATACACTTCAACTAATATTTTTATTGAATTTTAGTCAAAGAGACCAATGACACCTCAAACAACCTTACGTTAAAATGTAAAAAAACATAACATCTGTTGTGATATCCAGAAAATTGTACGACGAAGGGAGAACACATGACACAAACAGCAGCAAAAAGTAAGCAAAAACCTTTTTATAAAGGTCTTTTCTTTCAAATTATGATGGCAATTGTACTTGGCATAGCCGTAGGATATCTATGGCCAAGCTTTGGAAATGCTGTGAAACCGATTGGAGACGGTTTTATTAAGCTTATCAAAATGCTGATTGCTCCTCTTATTTTTGGAGTAGTCGTTGTTGGAATTGCCAAGGTCGGAAACATTAAAACAGTTGGGCGTATCGGCGGAAAAACCATTCTTTACTTCGAAATTGTCACAACATTCGCTCTATTAATCGGTCTATTAGTAGCAAACGTAATGAACCCCGGCACCGGTATAAATGTTGATCCTTCAAGCTTAAGCACAAGCGAAGTGGACGCGAAGACAAACGGCTCCGAACTTCCGAGTGAAGGTGATTTTTTTCTTAATATGATTCCAGACAGTGCAGTTGGTGCTTTTTCAAGCAACTCCATGCTTCAAGTGCTTTTAATTTCTTGTTTGTTTGGCATCGCGCTTGTTCATATAGGTGGAAAAACAGCAGAGACCCTTTTAAATGTATTGGAAAAAGTAAATGATGTGTTGTTTAAAATTATGGGATACATTATGAAATTAACGGCTCTTGCCACCTTTAGTGCCATGGCATTCGCAGTTAGTCAGTACGGCCTTGGAACACTTGCTGCATTCGGAAAGCTATTTATCGCTATGACAATTGCCTGTCTAGCATTTGTTCTTGTTTTAGCTGTTATTTTACGAATCTATTTAAAATTAAGTTTGTGGAAAGTCATTCTATATATACGAGAAGAAATTATGCTGGCATTTGCTACGGGTTCCACTGAAGCTGTTATGCCGCAGCTCATGGATAAATTCGAACAAGCAGGATGCAACAAAGCAGTCGTGGGCCTGGTTGTGCCTACGGGCTATTCGTTTAATCTAGACGGTGCTTCCATTTACTTGTCTCTTGCCCTCGTCTTTTTAGCACAAGCAACAGGCGTGGATTTGAGTCTCACTGATCAGCTTTTAATGCTTGGTGTTCTTCTTCTTACGTCTAAAGGAATGGCTGGTATTCCAGGATCAGCTTTTGTTGCTCTCTCTGCTACCGCAGCAGCAACCGGATCCATTCCAGTAGCAGCCGTTGCTCTGATGCTCGCTCCTGATCGCTTTATGGGTAATTACCGGACCACAGTTAATATTATTGGTTATGCGGTAGCTGCTTTTATTATCGCACGATGGGAAAATTTATTAGATTTACAAAAAGCAAATGATGTGCTGGACGGAAAAATTGCATATCAGCCCAAAAATGCTGAAATTTCTCTCCCAGACAGTATTCCAGCAGTCAATGAAAAAGCATTTTAACAAAAAAATTTCCTGGCCGAGACAAGTCTATTTTGCTTGTTTTTCGGGCAGGAATTTAATTGTTACATGAAAGGCCTTTTGCTGAAACTTATTTTCTTCGAGTATTTTATATACGATTTGTTTAATCGTTTCTTGTGTTTTGGCATCAGCTGAAACGGAAGGCTCCATATACACATCCATTTCTACTCTGTCTTTTGAGTAAAGGGAAGAATTCACGCCCTTTGATTCATAGCCCGCTTCAGTTAAACCGCTGCTGATTTTATGCCAAATATCCAGTTTGTCCATTTGTTTAATAACAGGCTTTGCTTCTTCGTACACTTGTGCTTGCTGAGTCTTGAAAACTTCTTCTTTTTTAGTAAAAACTGCATACCCTGAACCTACTACTAAAAACGTCATAATAGCAAATGCTCGCATCCTTTTCATTCTCTCACCTCATTTAGAGATATAGATTATAAATATGCGAATAATTGCTGCAGTATGACGGCTTGTATCTCTACTTCTTTTCCACTATACTCAGCAGTCGTTTAGAACCAGCTTCTGCTTCTTCTATCATACTGTCAAAAAGCTCTTGCACCGTTGGGATACTATCAATCAGTCCAACGACTTGGCCTGCCCATCCATAGCCTTCATCGATTTTATTTTCATAAATATACCGGCAGTTTGCCCCTCCGCTAATGACGTCTTTTAACTCTTCGTACCTCTCTCCTTGCTGCTCACGCTCGATAATGTCAAGAGTGTAGTGGGACTTCAATACGCGTCCAGGTGCTCCGAACGAACGTTTAATAACCACAGTATCGGTTTCTTTTGCTTCTACAATAGCTTGTTTATACGCATCGTGGGCATCTACACATTCTTTTGTCGCGATAAAACGTGTTCCCATTTCAATTCCTTCAGCGCCTAATGATAACGCCGCCAATAATCCTTGGCCGTTTCCAATCCCTCCGCTGGCCAGGACCGGAATTGACACAGCCGCAGCTACTCGAGGAATTAGTACCATTGTCCCGAGATCCTCACGTCCGATATGTCCTCCTGCTTCTTGCCCCACTGCCATGACAGCATCTGCTCCTAACTTCTCAGCTTTTTGAGCTTGACGCACGTTGGCTACCAGCACGAGCGTTTTAATTCCTGTTCCTTTTAATCTCTCAAAAATAGGTGCGGGATTTGCTCCTGTTATGGAAACAACCGGCACACCTTCTTCTACTGCTACGTCGAGAAGTTCTTTATAAGAACCTTCTGTTTGACCTCCAACAGCAAAATTAACGCCAAAAGGACGCTCAGTTAAAGAACGTACTTTCTTAATTTCAGCTCGAAGTTTCTCAGGTGTTCGGAGCGTCATAGCTGTAATTTGTCCAAGCCCTCCTGCATTTGAGACAGCAGCAGCAAGTTCTGCGTACGCTAAATAAGCCAGACCTCCTTGTACAATTGGATATTGAATTCCTAATAAATCTGTTACCCGTGTTTTCATCTATGTATCCCCTCTCCTTTTATTTTCTTATTTATGAATACTTATTCATAATCATAACAAGAAAATAACGGATTTCCTACGAAAAAATTCCAACATTTCTGTTTGCTTCAACTTTTGATAGGGTACACATTTTGTAATGATTATTAACTGAAGATCAAGGAGGAAGACAGGTATGACAAAAAAGCACTCTGTAAATGAAAAAAGCAAGCAAGAACAGCTCGAGCAGTTTAAAACAGATGATCGAAACCAAGCGCTCACAACCAATCAAGGGTTAAAGCTTTCCGAAGATGAATTTTCTTTAAAAGCAGGTGAACGTGGTCCAACTCTTATGGAAGACTTTCATTTCCGTGAAAAAATGACGCATTTTGACCACGAGCGCATTCCTGAACGCATCGTTCATGCACGAGGATTCGCTGCTCACGGAGAATTTGAACTGTATGACTCTCTCAGTGAATATACAAAAGCTAAATTTTTACAGAATCCATCTGTAAAAACACCTGTATTTGTCCGTTTTTCTACTGTAGCAGGTTCTAAAGGTTCAGCTGAAACGGTGCGCGACGCCCGTGGTTTTGCAACAAAATTTTATACAGAAGAAGGAAACTATGACTTAGTTGGAAATAACATTCCCGTGTTCTTTATCCAAGATGCGATTAAATTTCCGGATTTAATTCACGCTGTTAAGCCTGAGCCTCACAACGAAATGCCGCAGGCGGCTTCAGCACACGATACGTTTTGGGATTTTGTCGCCAATAACCAAGAGTCTGCTCACATGGTCATGTGGTCAATGTCAGACCGTGCAATTCCACGCAGTTTGCGTATGATGGAAGGCTTCGGCGTACATACTTTTCGCTTAGTTAATGCAGAAGGAAAAGCTCATTTTGTCAAATTTCACTGGAAGCCTGTGCTCGGAACGCATTCCCTTGTTTGGGACGAGGCTCAAACAATTTCTGGGAAAGACCCGGATTTTCATCGCCGCGATTTATGGGAATCGATTGAAAACGGAGACTATCCTGAATATGAGCTAGGTATTCAAATTATAGATGAGGAAGATGAATTTAAATTCGACTTTGACATTCTCGATCCAACTAAGCTTTGGCCTGAAGAAGACATTCCCGTCAAATTGGTTGGAAAAATGACCTTAAATCGAAATGTAGACAACGTATTTGCCGAAACGGAACAAGTCGCATTCCATCCGGGACATGTGGTACCGGGAATTGATTTTTCCAATGATCCTCTCTTACAAGGAAGATTGTTTTCATACACGGATACCCAGCTTATTCGTCTTGGCGGTCCGAATTTTCACGAACTTCCAATCAACCGTCCAGTATGCCCGTTTCATAACAATCAACGAGACGGTTACGGACGTCAAACGATTAACAAAGGGCCTGTCAGCTATCACAGAAACTCTCTTGCAGCCAATACCCCGGCTCCTGTACCAGAGTCAGAGGGCGGTTATGCTCACTATCAAGAAAAAGTGGAAGGAAGAAAAGTTCGAAGCCGAAGCGAAAGTTTTAAAGACCACTTTTCACAGGCAACGCTATTTTGGAATAGCATGAGCGACACTGAAAAAGAGCATATTATCAGTGCTTTCAGCTTTGAGCTTGGAAAAGTGAAAAGCAAGTCTGTTCAGCAGCAGGTCGTTGATATGTTTGCCAACGTCAGTACAGTGCTAGCTAGACAAGTAGCACAAGCGATTGGTGCAACGCCTCCATCAGGAGAAGACGCGCCAATGACCAAGTCATCTCCGGCTCTTAGTCAGGAACAGACGATTAAAAAGCCGAATACGCGTAAAGTAGCTGTCATTGCAGCTAATGACTTTAGCAGTGACCTACCACAGGTGTTAAACAATTTAAAACAACAGGGCATTCAGCCTGAAATTGTAAGCACAACCCTCAAAAACGTAAAAGGAACAGACGGGTCAGAACTTGAAGTACAGCACACGTTCTTAACAAGTGATTCTGTTTTATTCGATGCGGTTTATGTTGTCGGAAGCGCGTCGGCTGATGAGAAGTTTCGTAAAGAAGCACTGACATTTGCTCAAGAAGCATTCGAGCATTTTAAACCAATTGGCGCGACGGATGAAGGTGTTAAGTGGCTAAAAGCTGCTGGTTTAGATAGCAGTCCCGGTGTCGTAACTGGAGAAACTACACGCTTTACAGATGAATTTATTGAAGCTATTTCAGCTCACCGCCACTGGAATCGTCACGTTATATAACTTACAAAAAAGATAGGGACCTCCCCTATCTTTTTTGTATGAAATCACAGTAATTGAAGAAAAGTTTCTCTTTTGCTTATACTAGATAATGCACCTTAGATTTTCAGGAGGCAGAAAGAAGACATGCTCACAAATAAATCATCTTACTTTTTACAATTAACGAAACGATTCAAAAAAGCTGCAACGGCAAATTCAGTTATTCTTGGAATTTTGTTAGCTATTGTGGGAGGTTTTCTTGATGCTTATACGTATATAAGCAGAAACGGAGTATTCGCAAATGCACAAAGTGGAAATATCGTCTTATTAGGTGTAAAGGCAGCGCAAGGTCAATGGACAGAAGCTTTTCTTCATATCCCCCCTATTGTAGCCTTTATCCTAGGTGTTGCTGTAACCGAAACATTTAAGCAGCCGCGATTTGTATCTGTACTCCCTGATACTTCTCGTATCGTATTGCTTTTAGAAATTGTCGTACTCATTATCGTTGGTTTTTTACCGTCTAGTGTTCCTAATATGTTGGTTACAGTAACAATTTCATTTGTTGCTGCTCTTCAAGTTTCTTCATTTAGAACTTTGATAAAATGGTCATATAATACAACCATGACGACCGGAAACCTTCGTACTGCTTCTCAAGCAGCATACTATGCTATATTCAAACGCGATGAAAACGCTGCTTATCAGTGCCTTCGTTTTACCGCCATTATCCTCTCTTTTTTGAGCGGGGCATTGTTAGGTTCTATTTCTACTTTCACCCTGGGGACAAAAGCAGTTTGGCTAGCTTCTGCTATTCTTTTTCTCGCTTTTGTCATTTTAAATTCAGAATCTCAAAAAAGCCTTTGAAATCATTGATTTCAAAGGCTTTTTTATTAAACTGATTTTCTAAATGCCATAACATGCAAATCTTTTACCGGATAAAAATCGTTATCAGGAAAGCGAACGTAACCTCTTTTAGTGTACAGCTTAATGGCATGTTCCATTGAATGATCTGTATGTAAACCTAAATAAGAACACCCTAGCTCCCGAGATTTTTTTTCACACGCTTCAAGAAGCGCGTTGGCGACTCCTTTTCGGCGATGCGTCGGAGCAACTGCCAGCAGACGAATTTCGGCCCATGGAAATGGCTTTAACAACCCTCCGTATACATCCGTATTCGGCGGATAAAACAAAACGCTTCCTGCCATTTCTCCATCGATTTCAGCTACAATGCACTCAAATTTCTTTTCTTCACTCAGGGTATGTAAAATTCCCTTTCGATATCTTTTCCAGTGTGCTTCTGATTTTACAGCTGCATATTGCTCATAAGCAGCAAGCGTCACTGTTTCAATAGATGATGTTTCTTCTTCTCTAGCTTTTCGAACGATCAATTTTTTCTCCTCCATTTACCTTCTTCATTAGTTCTTATTGTCTATGGTGAAACATGTTTATGCAACACATTTGCATTTTAAAACAGCTTCCTTTGCATATATTTAATCCGTTCATTATGGTTTCTGAAGCGGTCTTTGTGCTGAAACTCTGCTTGTCTTCATATACATATAAAGAGATTCAAAGACAAGGATGAGACAGCATGTATAAAAAATTAATTGCAATTGGAATTGGCAGTGTGTTTGTTAGTATTGGAATTAACGTTTTTATTCTTCCGCTTCAGCTTGTAACAGGAGGCATTACGGGAATTAGCTTAATTCTTAATTATTTACTTGGCTATAAAGTAGGCGTGATGATTTTTTGCTTAAACTTCCCTATTTACCTTCTCGCTCTAGGTTTTAACCGCTCTTATTTTTTAAATGCTATCTATGGCATGGTTCTCTCAGCCGTGATGATTGATTTGCTGTTTCCGCTTCATGGGATTTTTCACCTTCCCATTATCTTAAGCGCTTGCCTTGGAGGTGTTTTTAACGGAATCGGAACCGGCATCATGCTCCGGCAGCACGCAAGTCAAGGCGGGGTCGACTTATTTTCTCTGATACTTGCGAAATGGTTATCTTTAAATCCTGGCATCATTATTTTAGTAATTGACGCATCTATTATTATTTCAGGTATTTTACTGCTTCAAAACGATACAGCTATTTATTCATTATTCATTGTTGTATGCTCCGGTATAGTGACCAGTTTAATTACATCTTTCAAACGCATCATCGTCTATGTATAGGGAAAAAGCCTCGAGACATTCATCTCGAGGCTTTTCTTTATTTGTCATTTAAAAATTCTTGCAGCGCTTCTTTATTTTTATCTAAATCAATAGCAAGCACCATACCAACACCGCTATACGTTTTGTTTTCAAACGATCCGTCTAACGGCAGTCGCAGGCTTTGAACATCTTTCATGTTTCCTGTTACCACATCTTTAGCGAGAAGCATCATACTTTTTGTATCTAAATTTGTATCGATATAAGGATCCATTACGCCGAGAAGCTTCGGTATTTTAAACACGCTGTTTAGGCTTGCTACTTCATCTTTAAGCTTTAAAACGACTTCTTGCTGGCGTTGAACGCGTCCAAAATCACTCATGTTATCATGACGAAAACGTACATAGCCAAGCAGTTGTTCACCGTGTAAAACTTGGGTACCTTTGTGAAGCGTCATACCAATTCCTGAAGACATGTCGTGAGGCACGGTTACTTTAATGCCATCAGGTGCAATCGTATCTACAATTTTTGAAAACCCTTCGAAGTCCACAACTGCATAATAGTTAATATCGATATCAAAATTTTGTTTGATCGTTTTACGCAGCAGCTCAGGACCTCCGAACGCGTAAGCAGCATTCAGCTTTTGCTTGCCGTGTCCTGGAATATCCACATACATATCCCTCATAAGGGAAACAATTTTCGGGTGTTTGCTTTTAGAATCGTAGTGAGCAATTAAAATAGAGTCTGTACGAGAATGCTTTTCCCCGCGCGAGTCACTTCCTAACAGCAGCATATTTACTTCTCCGTTATTTGGGAGACTGCCTTGAAACTGTTCAAATGTCGTGCCGTCATCCGCAAATTTACCATCGCTTGCCATCGATAGCCCTTGCTTATATTGGAAATAGCTGTATATGCCTCCAACGATAATAAAAAGAAACAACAAAGCAAAGAACACTCTGCCCCATCGAACTCTTCTTCTTCTTTTGCGTCTTGTTCGCTCCACGTTTCTGTCACCAGCTTTCTTTTTCAATGAAGTTCTCATAAAACAAGCAAGTAGCTAAGCTTTTAAAAAGCTCCTCTACTTGCTTGTTTGGATTGTATGGTGTGAAAGCTTACATTACTTTTCTGTTTCTTGGTCTTTTCCATACATGTATTTTGATGGATCGACCGGTTTAAAGTCATCTAATTTATTAAATCGTAATAAATCACCGTATAACACTTTATCAGAAAGTTCTAGCTCTCTTCCAACTTTCTTTTTATAAGCTTTCGCTTCGTCTGTTGCTGTGATTCTTTCTCCCGTGTTTGTATCGTAATACTTGCCGTCAATTGACGTGTATTTCGGAGAAACATAATCACCGTTTCTAAATGCTACTACCTGATCATGGTCTTTTGATAATAAATCTGTACCGAATTGAACATACTCTTTACTATCAATTCCCACTAAGTGAAGAAGCGTAGGTACTACGTCAATTTCACCGCCGTACGTATGGTTCACTCCACCTTTTACGCCTGGTACGTGAAGGAAGAACGGTACGCGTTGAAGCTGAGCGTTTTTATATGGCGTAATTTTCTCGCCAAGAACTTTTTCCATTGCTTTGTTATGATTTTCAGAAATACCGTAGTGGTCACCGTAAATCATAATAACTGAGTTGTCATATAAGCCTGAAGCTTTTAGCTCTGTAAAGAATTCTTGCAGTGATTCATCCAAATAACGAGCCGTTTGGAAATAACGGTCTACCGTTCCATCTCCTGTGTTTGCCGGCTCAATGCTAGCATCGCCTTTATCAAGGACAAATGGGAAATGGTTTGTTAATGTAATCATATGCGCATAGAAAGGCTGCTTCAATGACTGTAGCATTGGCATAGATTCTTTGAAGAATGGCTTATCTTTTAATCCATAGTTTACTTTGTTATCACCAGTCATATTGTAATAACTTGCGTCAAAGAATTTATCCACACCGAACTGTTTATAAATTTCATTACGGTTCCAGAACGTTTTATAGTCTCCGTGTAAAACGGCACTTGTATAGCCGCCCTTTTGATCTAAGATCGCTGGTGCTGCTTGGTACGTGTTGCGGCCTTTTAAGCTAAATGCTGATCCTTGAGGCAAGCCGTATAATGATGTATCCATCATAAGCTCTGCATCAGCTGTTTTACCTTGTCCTGTTTGATGGAAGAAGTTATCAAAATACATAAATTCATTTCCATTTGCTAATGAGTTTAAAAACGGCGTTACTTCTTGCCCGTTTAACTTGTAGTTAATCAGGAACGACTGAAATGATTCTAGATGAATTTTAATAATGTTTTTTCCTTTTGCTTTACCGGCATACTCAATATTTGGAGCTGCATAGTGACTTGTACTGAAGTTTTTCACTGTTGTTAAGTCATCACTGCTTGCGAATGCTCGCTGCTTTGAGTTTTTAAACGTTTGAACTGCATCATACACCGTGTAGTTGTATGCTCCTAAATATTTCACTAGGTAGTTGCGATCAAATGTTCTTGTTAGTAATTCAGGGCGATCTTTTTCAGCATAGTGCAAGTTAATTGCAAAAGCGATAGCTCCTGCCGCTAGTACCATGAACGTATAGCGGAATTTAAGGCGTGCTTTTGGCCATTCGATTTTTCTAACAAACAATAGCGCAATCAGTAAAACGATATCTACAAAGTAAAAAATATCGTGAGCTTTTACTAAATCAGCGATACTGCCTCCTAAATGACCCGCATTGCTTGTTTGCGTTAAAGTAGGCAATGTCACAAAGTCATTGAAGAATCGATAATATAAAATATTGCTGTACAAAATGACCGTCATGATTGTACTAAGGATAAGCGTCCAAACGATGGCTCTTTTCCCTTTTGCAAACAATGCTAACCCTAAAAAGATCAAAGTTGAACTAATTGGATTAATAAACAATAACGTTTTTTGCATTGAGTCACTTATATCTAAGTTGAACTCCACTTTGTAAGACATGTAAGACTTGATCCACATGAATAAAACCGCTATAAAAAAGTAAAACAACGGCTTTGAAAATAGTTTTTTCATTTTCAAATTCCTTTCACTAAAAAGTAGAGATTTCATGTTCAGCTAACCTCAGGAAAGTCCCCTACATTAAATCGTAACGGTTACGTCCTGCAAAAGATTACCTGAAAATGATTCAATTTGTCAAACAATATCATCTTCATCTCTTTTTTTAGTCATCTACAAAATTTACATTTCAACTTGTAATCTCTTATTTTTTATCGTGATGTTAATATTACACAATTGTTAATTTGTAAATTTTGTTCTCCCTATATTGCATACATATTAATTTACCACATTTCTGCTCTGCAATAAAAGTATTTTTATTTTATTAGGCATAATATTTCACATACTGAATGAAAAGGTACTATTGTACTGGACGTTATTCTTCGCTTGCTGTTAGGACTAGTAAAAATAGACTGATCTATGCTTAGTCTTTATCTTCATCAACAGCTATGCGGTCTCCGTGTGCAAAGGGCTGTGAAATAACTAGAAACTCAATCTCTTCGCTCGAACGATTCATCATTTGATGAAGAATGGACGGAAGCACTTCTATTCCTTCATGTGCTTTTACATCATAAATAATTCCGTCTACTTCTAGAGCAGCTGTTCCTTTTAGCACAAAGAAAAATTGCTGTGCTCTCGTGTGATAATGCCTTACCTCTTTCGTATGAGGAGGCATGCGCTCATGAATAATACTTACGTCTTTATTTTTCACCAGGTGCCACCCATCGCATTTTCCTCCCCACACGTAGTGTTCTGCGTTTTGCTTACTGACTTTCATGACTAGCTCCCCTTTTTCTAATAAATGAAGACCTGCAGATGAAATAGAAATTCTATGTGATCTTTTTAATCTTGCTATTGGAAATACTTTTTTTAGATGAAGGTTTTGGCTTCAAAGTAAAAAGCATTCCTAAAAAGATCAAAACAATGCCTGCCAGCTGAAAAAGCGTCGGGCGAAATCCCGTGAATGCTGTATCTAATAAAATAGCAACGGCTGGATCTAAAAACACTAGAACCGAAATCACCTGAGTTTTTAAGTAGCGCAGGCTGTCGAAAAACAAATAATACACTAAACCAGTATGTACAAAGCCCGTTACCAAAATAGCTGTCCAATTGGCCGCTGTTAAGAAATGAAAATCATTAAAATGAACAAACGGCAATAATAAAAAAATCCCTAAAAAAGTCTGAATAAATGTAACAGCGTAAGCACTCGTATGAATAATTCCTTTGCCAAGCAGCGTTGTGCATGCATAAAACAAAGCGGCTAAAAGCGCCCACAGTATTCCTGAAGACATGAAGCCAGCCATCGTAAGTTCCTTCACCCCAATAATCAGAAGTGTTCCCACAAAACAAGTGAAAATAGACATAACGCCAAGAACCGTTAATTTCTCCTTAAAGATAAAGCTTCCCAGAAGCAATACTAAGACGGGTGCAAGATGATAAATAGAAATAGCTACCGTAACGGACATCATTTCAAATGCTTTAAATAGAAACACCCAGTTAAACACAAGGAATATGCCGCACAGTAAAATCTGCTTTATTTCTTTGGCATTCCATTTCTCCCTTTTATATTCACCGGTTACAAACCAGCACATTCCGAGAAAAAGCGTTGCACAAATACAGCGAACAAATACTAAATCAAAAGAAGGCAGTCCAGTTTGCGTGGAGAAAAAGCCAATTGAACCAAAAATACTCATTGAAACCATCATTTTTACCATTGGGCCTGCTTTCATTTTTCCACCTCACTTTCAGAAAACTATTATTATTCAAACATAAAGAAGTCTATTTGTAAATTAATGGTTCATAAGCTCTGTTCCATGAAAAAGCAAAAAGCGCAAAGACACGGGGTCAGTCCCATCGTCTTTGCGCTTTTCTGTCTTTCTTTTAATCTTCAACCGGGAACCAGCCTGGTGTGTTAATAACGGCTTGCCACAGCGGGTCAGGAATCACAAGCTTTTCCTGATCTTTTTTGCTTAATGTTGTCACAATTTCATTTTCACGGCCTTCTTTGACTTTTTGAACCCAGTCTGGATCCATAATTAATTCACGGCCAATCGCAAGCAGTGGAATGCCGGTTTCAAGAGCTGCTGCTGCTTCGTCTGCTGTATGAATAGAACCTACGCCCATCACAGGTACGCGGCTTCCTACGCGCTCTTGAATAATCTCAATACGTGAACGAGTATCTTCCACGCCTCGGCGAGGTTTTGACCAGAATTCCATTAGCGATACGTGAAGGTAATCAAGGTCTTTTTCTGCTAGTGCATCAACTAACTTCAACGTATCAGCCATTGTAATTCCAGGCGTTTCAGGCTCTTCTGGCGAGAAGCGATAGCCTACTAAAAATGGCTCTTTTGCATGTTTAGAAACGGCTTGCTTTACTTCGTCTACAATTGCCAGCGGGAATGTTAAGCGTTTTTCTACGCTACCGCCCCATTTATCTTGGCGGCGATTAGAATGCGGAGAAAAGAACTGCTGAATTAAATAGTTATTTGCTCCGTGGATTTCAACTCCGTCAAATCCTGCTTCAATAGCACGGCGCGTCATCTCACCAAAATCATGAATAATGCCGTCGATTTCTTCATTTGTTAACTCTCGAGGCACCGGTGCTCCTTCTTGTTCTGCAGCAACAGCACTTGCGCTAACAACCTCTCCATTTGGAACAAGCTCAGGCGGACACATGCGGCCTCCGTGGAAAATTTGAAGAACTGCTTTTGCTCCTTGATCTTTAATGGACGTTGCTAAACGGCGCAGGCTAGGAATCATTTCATCGCTGTCTGCAGCAAACTCTCCGTGAAATCCTTTGCCGTTCGGCGTTCCGTATGTACATGCTGTAATGACCATGCTAACACCGTTTGAACGTCGTACATAGTAGTCTACTTCTGCATTTGATACTGTTCCATCTTCATTTGATGAAAAATTTGTCATAGGCGCAAGAATAACGCGGTTATCTAATTTGATGCCATTTGAAAAAGTAAACGGCTGTAAAAGCGGCTCATACTTTTTATTTGTCATTTTGTTTCCCTCCAAAAATGATACGGTCAAAAATATTGGCATATTATAGGTAGAAACTGTTTTTCCTTCCTATAATATGTGTCATTTAAAACTGTAACTTTAAAATATACTGTGATTTTAATCTGTACAGTTTCGCCTGTCAAAGAATAAGACTTTCTCATATAAAAAAGCACTCATATACTGAGTGCTTTTTTATCATTGCGAAAGAGGTCCCTGATTATACATGAATGCTTTTACTTTTACATATTGAGCTTCTAACTCTTGAAGTGTCAGTTCGTATAGGTGCCGATTTCCTTTTTTATAAATACCAAAATTCAATAGCGCATTAATAAACCAATTTCTCTTATGTTCCGTTTCAGGCTGTGTGTGTTGTTTCACCATTTCCACCACCTAAGTTTATCTCATTTTAATTTTGCAAAGCATTCGCTTTTACATAAAGGATTTTACTTCTGTACGATGAAAAAACAGTGAAATAGAGAGTTTTTTTATTTTAAATTTCCGCAGCCGGACCCGCCATTTTATTGCGTCTTTTTACTCCTGACAATATTTTTTCAATATAATAAATAACAATAATAAAAACCGACATAATAGCAAAATAAGTACCGATTACAACAAAAGGATTCGGACTTTCAAAACCGCCTTCTTTTCCTTTCATCCCTCTTTCCGGACCTCCGCCATCGTGATCAAAGTTCGGACGTTCGTGACCAGCAGATGCCGTCGCCGAAGATTTGTTCTCGCCAAATGAATGGCGATCAAAATCCGGCTTCCCACCGCCTTTTTGCGGCATATCTGAGGAACTTAAATTCAGTACTTTCGCTACTCCTCCAAGCTTTCCAAGAAAACTCGTCTCATTTATTTCGTATATACCAACGACTAACAATGCAACGGTTGCGATCTTAGCTGCTATGCTTAAACTTTTCTTTGACTTTTTGAATTTCGTCATGTTTTTACATACATTTATAACCCATTGCCAATGAAGACCTATGTGAGCGGCTACTAGAATTAACACTAAAAATGATACCGAAATATGCGAAACCTTAAACCATTGTTCATTGCCCACATTAATATTTGGAAATACTACTCTTGAAATAAAAATACCGCTAATCATAATAAATGACATCGTAATCAACAGCATGATATTTAAAAAGTAACCAAACTTTGTTCTGCGCGGCAGCTTGCGGTCAAATAATTTAACCGTAACTTTCTTTACCCACTGCCAGTTTAGCAGCACGTGGGTAAAAAAGGCGACGGCAATCGCTAGCCCCGCAATTTCATGAAACGTTAACCCTCCCAATACTTGTTTGTTAAAAAATAAAACAAACGTAACAGCCATTAAAAGATCCAGTCCAAATCGGACGTACATCATCTTTTTCACTCTATTCATTCTCCTCAGCTATGTATTTGTCAAAACAACCTCTTTTTCATATTTCTTAATGTAAGCAGAGTTGGTGAAAATTAGGTGAAACGACTGGTTTTTTTACCAAAATAACCAGTCCTGAGTTCTATAAAAAACAAAGTTCCATCATTTTATTTTTTAGAAAATAGCTGTTGACAAAGAAAAAAGAAGCACGTATAGTAATGGTTATTCATCAAGAACTTTCAGATTTTAATCAAAAACACAGCGATTGGGAGTAGTAGAAGCTTATTATTCGGTCAAGAGAGCTACGGGTTGGTGTAACGTAGTCCAATAATACTTTGAACTCGCCCAGGAGTGGTAATTCAGAAAGAATGCAGAAGTATTCTCTAAGTTTTAACGTCTAACCTTCGTTATCAGGTTTTAAGCAGGGTTCTTTAAGAGCCAACAAGAGTGGTACCGCGGTTAGCTAAAGCTTATCGTCTCTTCTCTCATTTGATAATGAGGTAGGAGACGATAAGCTTTTTTTATTTTATAAAAAAGTGGAGGGAAAAGTCATGAAGAAGGACAACCAAGGTTTGCAGCGAACAATGACTTCACGTCACATTATGATGATGGCGCTAGGTGGAGCAATTGGCGCTGGTTTATTTAAAGGAAGCAGCTCAGCTATTGATATGGCAGGACCATCAGTTATCATTGCTTATTTAATTGGCGGAATTATTTTACTATTCATTATGCAAGGTCTTGCTGAAATGGCGGTTCGAAACAGTGACGCACGAACGTTTCGTGATTTAGTTCAGTCGATTTTAGGAAGCTACCCCGCTTATTTTTTAGACTGGATTTACTGGAAAATGTGGGTGTTAAACATTGCAGCTGAAGCTGTTGTAGCAGCTATTTTTATTCAGTACTGGCTTCCTGATTATCCAATTTGGATGCTTGCTTTAGGCGTATCCGTTATTGTCACAGTTATTAACTTGCTTTCGGTCAAAGCATTTGCTGAAACGGAATACTGGTTAGCATTAATTAAAATTACGGTCATTGTAATCTTTATCATCGCTGGACTTCTGTTACTATTTGTATCATTTGGTCACCATACCGCAGCGGGCTTTTCGAACTTGAGCGATCACGGCGGTTTCTTTCCTAAAGGACCAACTGGGTTAATTACAGCGATGCTAGTTGTCATCTACTCTTACGGTGGAACTGAAATCATCGGGGTAACGCTAGCTGAAACAAAAAAACCTGAAAAAGTAGTACCAAAAGCCGTGCGCAGCACATTAACGCGCATCATTGCTTTTTATCTGTTCCCGTTTTTTATCATCGTGAGCTTGATTCCTTGGAATGAAGTGAACGGCGTTTCTCAAAGCCCTTTTGTAATGGTATTTAAAATGTTTGGAATTCCCGGAGCAGATCATATTATGAATGCCGTGATCTTGTTAGCCGTTATTTCTTCAATGAACTCAGGGCTTTACGGTTCATCACGTATTTTGTATACGCAAGCAGTAGACGGTCGAGTGCCGAAGATATTTTCGAAACTTTCTGTTAACAGAGTTCCTGTCTATGCAATCTTAATGTGTACATCATCTCTTTATGTGGGCGTGTTGATTTCCTTATTTGCAGGAAGTAAAACATTTGATTATTTGATGGGATCCTTAGGATATACCGTGTTGTTTATTTGGTTGATTATTGCGATCGCACACTTAAAGTCCCGCAAAGTTCAGCCAGAAGCATCGAGCAGCTACTCTGTTAAATGGTTTCCTTATACGACGTGGGCTGCCCTAATTGCACTAAGCGCTATTTTAATTGGTGTTATCTGCACAACCTCCGTTGTTATTACGGCTATTACACTAGCTATCTATTTATTTATTACAGCTACGTATATCTTTAAAGGCCGCTTTTATCGATCATCGGCAGTCAAGCACGCTAAATAAAAAAACGCCTCCTTTGAGTCATCAGAGGAGGCGTTTTTTTATTTAAAATGATAAGTACCAATAGCCAAGTGCAAAGCCGATATAGTTACCAATAATATAGCCAAGCGTTCCTACTACCAAGATAGGACCAACCAAACTTCCCCATCCTTTAGCAATTGCCATTGCACTTGCTGTCGTAGGTCCCCCTACCGTTGCATTGCTCGCCAGTAAAATATGTTCTAAATCAATTTTAAATACTTTTCCTAAAAGCAGCCCCACTATTAAATTACTTAGTCCCACAATGAGCACAAATAGAATCAAAAGAGGTGCTTTTTCAACAATTAACGGAATGGACGCCGGCACTCCAATGACAACAAAGAAAATATAAATGAAGTACGTGCCGATTTCTTGGCTTCCGCTAATGTTTTTAAAATAAGAAGGAAATAGATAAATGACAAGAAACGTAAGTGTGGAAAGCAATAAGTATTTTTCGCTCAAAATAGTATGTAATAATGTTTGAACTACCGAAACATTTGGACCGGTTGGAATGATTGTTCCAAACCATTCGGCTAATTTAAACGATGCAACCACTAGAAAAAATGATGTACCAATTGAAGCCGCCACGTCTTTTAACGAAATTTCTTTTTTTGCCCAATATTTTTCTGCAAGCGTATGGCGATCATTTTCTCCATATTGCCCAGCCTCTACTTCTTGAATATGAGGCGTCTTAAAATGTTTTCTAAAAAACTTCATAGAAGGAACAAACATATACACGGCAAACAGCAAAGCCATGACCATATTATCAGCAACCACCGTCGCGGAAACCATTTGACTTGATGGTTCAAATTTAGCCGTAACGGTAGCAAAATTAACCCCTCCGCCTACATAAGAAGCGCCGATAGCAGCTGCAATTTTTGCTAGTTCAGGAATATAATCTTTTAATAACAAGAAGCCTGCCGTGCTCCCTATAACCGTTCCTACTGCACAGATTAAGAAAATAAAAAGCAACTTCCGGCTTTCTTGAAATAATTCTTTCATGTTGACTTGAAATAACAATAATGGAATGGCAAGCGGTACTAGATACGCCCAAACCGCATCATAAACCGGAGACTCTGTTGGAATGATTTTTAAATTTGATAGGATAAGCGCTCCCGCTAGCGCAATAATAGCTCCTGACAGAAAAGAAGCCCACTTATACTTTTGTTCGAGAAAAATGCTAACAGAAGCCCAAATCGCTAGAATTCCCCATAGTGCCCACGTATCATCAGCTTGAATAATAGTAAAAATCACAAGCTACTCCTTTCTTTCTCTTTTTCAAGAAATAGAATTTTCAGAAAATACACTTTAAATTTTATCAATATATGCCAAATTCCGTCAATCTATAAAAAAGAGTCGAGGACAAAGTAGTCTAGTTAAAGTGAAACACGAACTATCTATCACAAAGGATGAATAGTTCGTGTTTTTTTATGATTATAGTGAACGTAGGTTTTATGTTGGTAGCTAATTCTAGCTGTTGATTGGAGGACAAGGCGAAGCCTTGCACGGAAATCAACTGCGGTGTCACAAGCAGTCCAGCTCATGTATTCCGATTGTTAGTCTTTAGATTAGATTCATTTCGTTATGTCCCAGCCTCACTTTTTATTTACGAACAAGAACTGGAATCTGCTGCTGAATCTGCTGTAAAGGAGCGCTTGTTTTCTCTGTTAACGAACGCAAGATCCCCCCTTCGATCATACAGTTAATCACAACTGCGAGCTCTCCTGCCTGCTTTTCTTGAAATCCGCTCTCTATCATTTTTTCTCTAAAAAGTTTTTCCCAATCTTGAAACGCTGCGTAGCAGACTTCGCGCAGCGGTTCATTAATAAGCGCTGTTTCTCCAGCCAGCAGTCCAACAGGCATACCAGCAATGCTTTCTTCGTGTTCAAACTGCTTGGACAATTCTTCAATAAAATACTGAATAGCCTGCGATGCGTCAGAAGATTTATTTAGACTTTCTTTAATTTGAACTTGGACGTATTTATTCGTATATTGAACAGCGTGAATCGCCAGTTCTTCTTTCCCTTTTGGAAAATAATAATAAAGAGACCCTTTTGGCGACCCGCTCTCTTTAATAATTTGATTTAATCCTGTTGCATGATAGCCTTGCAGCTGAAAAAGCCGCGATGCTGTTTCTAAAATCTTATCGCGTGCATTTGCTTTCTTCACAAAACGATGCCTCCCCTATATAATAAGTGGTTTCTATAACACTACTTATCATATAAGGAAATGAAATTTTTGTCAAAATAAAGTGAATATTTTACCATTCGTTTTTTCTTTCTTTCATTCCTTATGACCTAATAATTGTTTTTCTTACTTCTTCCGCTAACGGTTGAAGAGGCGTAATAATACGGTCGCTTACCTCCGCCGCCGCTTCTACCATCGAGAGCTGCGCCACTGAAACAACAGTGTTATGCTCTTTTATTAGCTCATGTAAGACATGTTTTACCTTCTGTTTATACTTCTCTAGGTTTCCAGTCATTACTAGTTCAAAAGCACCTTCTATCACAACAGGGCGAACCTTTATCTTTACATTTTGATAAAATGCAAATTCGTCTAGACGCTTCATTGTTCCTTCTATGGTCTCCGGATTTGTAAACACGATAAGCTGCGGTTCTTCTATTTCACATATTCGGCGAAAATAAGGCTCATCAATTTTAATAATTGGAATATCGCTTGTAAATGCTTCTGGTAAAAGAGCAATGTAGTTCGTGCACGTGAGTAAAATGGCATCCGCTGAACATTCTTTCATCCACTTTAACTGCTTTTCTACTTTTGCAGCTGCTGCCTCCGCTGCAAACTTAGGGTCGGTTGTTATCCGATGTACAAGGCCGGGGTCTACGAAATGCATACAGTTCGCAAAC
Organism: Priestia sp. YIM B13490; assembly: GCF_042787735.1. Classification (NCBI taxonomy): domain Bacteria; kingdom Bacillati; phylum Bacillota; class Bacilli; order Caryophanales; family Bacillaceae; genus Priestia; species Priestia sp. YIM B13490. The sequence continues at coordinate 182,312 of NZ_JBHZOT010000001.1, read as the reverse complement.
GGCAGCGTTTTTTCTATATAAGAGATGTTCGAATGATGAGCGTGCAGGCAAGCAATTTTCTTCATCGTTTTCCTCCTGTATGATGGTCTTTGAAATACTGAATTAAAAATTCCTGAAACTTTTTCGCAACAGGAGTTAAATATTTATCCTTGTTCCACGCAATCCCAATTACCCTTGAAGCTGAGTCTTCTTTGAGCTTTATTTTTTTAATGCCTCGCAAGTCCACTCCCTTTATTTCAGGAAGCAAGGCAACCCCTAAATGAGCCGCTACAAAACCAATCACCGTCAAAAATTCTTCTCCTTCAAACGTAATATTTGGGACAATCTCCGCTTCTTCAAACAGCTGATCAAAAATTGTTCGGCTTCCGTATCCTTTTTTTAACGCGATAAACGATTCATGAGCCAACTCTGAAATCGAAAGCACTTGTTTTGAGGCAAAAGAATGCGTATCAGGGACATACGCGTACAGCTCGTCTTTCCATAAATATTCCCACTGAATTCCTGCCCTGGATTCCGTTACGGAAGACATACAAAAATCAATTTCTCCTGTTTGAAGCTGATCGAGCATGATGTTCGTGGCGTTCTCAAAAATTTGAAATTGAACGTTCGGATACTCTTGTAAAAAAGCATGAACTAGTTTTGGGACGGATGAAGCGCCTAATGATTTTAAAAAAGCAAACGAAATACTGCCGCGGTGAGGATGAATCAAATCTGAAAGCTCACGTTTAGCTTCTTCCATTTCGTTTAATACTTTAGCCGTTCGTTCATAAAAAAGCCGTCCGTATCGATTTAAAATAACTTGCCTTCCTTTTCGTTCAAATAGCGGCACGCCAAGCTCTGATTCTAATTTAGAAATTGAGCGGCTGAGCGTAGGCTGGGCGATTGATAATTTTTCTGCGGCCTTTGTGAAATGTTCCGTTTGAGCTACAACATTAAAATATTCGAGCTGCTGCCATTCCATTTTTTCACATCCTTTACTTATTACATAATACTATCAATTTCATATAAATTATACATTGGACGTCATAAAAAATTCATGTTTAAATGAAGAACGTAGCACTTGCTAAAAATGTTATGTGTCTGCATAGAATAAGTGTTGAAAGAAGGAATTAGTTTATGGATGTTTCAATTGTTTTAACAATGTTAGCCGTCGGACTGATCTTAGGATTTGTCGGAGCAGGCGGATCAGGTTTTATTATTTCAATTTTAACGCTGCTGTACGGCGTATCTGTACACGTTGCTCTCGCAACGGCTCTTACCGCAATGATTTTCTCTTCTTTATCTGGCGCCGTCAGTCATTACCGCGAAGGTAACGTATCTTTAAAATCCGGTATCTCTGTTGGTATCCTCGGTGCATTAGGCGCTTGGATTGGGTCTAACCTTTCATCCTTTATCCCAGAAGGCGAGCTAAAGTGGCTAACAGCCGGTATGCTTTTATTATCTGGCGTTTTACTTTGGCTGCGTATGTTTTTATTTTCCCGTCAGCAAAAAGAACGTACGATTCCAACAGGAGCTAAATTTATCGTCTATTCTTTACTAATTGGCTTAATCACAGGCGCTCTGTCAGGAATGTTTGGAATTGGATCAACTCCATTTATCCAGCTTGGCCTTATGATGGTATTAGGCTTGTCTATTCGTCAGTCGGCCGGAACGACAATGCTCGTTATTATTCCGATTGCCATCGGCGGGGGAATGGGCTATTATCAGCAGGGCTTTTTAGATATTCCACTGTTGATCCAAGTAGTGGTCGGCACAATGGTCGGTTCCTATATTGGAGCAAAGTTTACAAATCGTGTACCTGCTCCCGTATTAAAAACGTCCCTTGTAGCGCTGCCTATTTTCTCTAGCTTCCTACTTGTTATATAAGAAAAAAGCTTGAACTCTTGTTCAAGCTTTTTTTATGTCCATCTGATAAACAAACTGCTTTCCTTGGTTTCCAAAAATATGCCGGTTTGTATCAACAAAGCCGCTTCGTTTATACAGATGCTGCGCCGCCGTGTTTTTATGGTTCACGCCTAGCACCACTTCATTTTTAGTCGGAAAGTGATGGTTGATAAAAGAAGGAAGAAGTTTCAATGACTTTTTGCCAACTCCCTTTCCTTGATAATCAGGATGAATGGAATACGACCGTATTAAAAGCGCGCCGGAGCTCTCGGTATATTCTTTAACAGCTTTCCCTGCGTCAAGCACGAAAAAGCCGGCTACTTTGTTTTCTGTCAAAATCAAAACGGGCGTTCTATCCTTTTCCTGCTTACACCTAGCTAAGGCTTCAGCGGGAAGTGCCGTATAAATGAGCTGCTCTTTAGGCAACGTATAGCTATGTATAGATGACTCGTAGGCTTCACTATAAAACGCTAGTGCTACATTTACTGTATTATCCATTCTATACCTTACCCCTTTTTCCATAGTATAACATGCACAAAAAAAGCCGCATAAAGCGGCTTTTCCTTTATCTAGCGTCGGATACAACGGTAAAGCGTTCGTTTATATGCTCTCCTCGCTCAATTTCATCAATGACTGCAATGGCGTAATCAGCATAGCTGACATGGCTGTTTCCTTCTGAGTTTAAAATAACATGATCTTTCCCTGTTTTATAAGCATCTGTTCGTTTTCCTGAAGTATTAAAAAATGCTGCTGGGCTAATAAACGTCCAATTAATATCGCTTGTACTTTCTAAGTCTTTTAAATTTTGAGCTTGATTGTCAGCTGTCGCTTTGTACTCTTTTGGAAAATCAGGCGTATCCGCTAGACGCGTCGTTTTCTCCTCATCAACAAACAAACTGCCTGCTCCTCCTACAACAAGAAGACGAACGTCCGGAGCTTGTTTAAATACATGGATTAACGATTGCCCCGCTTCTACATGCAGATGTTCTTTTCCTTCAGGAGCTCCAAACGCATTCACTACTGCGTCGAAACCTTCAATATCGTTTGCCGTAATATCAAAGATGTCCTTTTCCAATGTACGAACATCCCGTTCTTCTACTTTGCCCCCATCACGTACGATTGCCGTTACATCATGCCCGCGATTTAAAGCCTCTTTTACGATAAAACTTCCTGCTTTTCCTGTAGCACCTACGACTCCAATTTTCATTTTATAACCTCCAGTAAAATTCTCTATATTTAGGTAATAGCCTTTTTTTGCTATGCTAAAACACTGCGAAACGATTTAAGCAAGATAGAGAACGAATAAAGAGGCTGAAGCGAAAGTTTTTTAGTTGAAGGAAGATCCGAACGTAGGTTATATATATGTCGATACTTCTAGCGGTTGATTGAAGGGCAAGGCGAAGACTCCTGCGGGAAAAGCGGAGCAGGTGAGACCCCGCAGGAGCGCAAGCGACGAGGAGGCTCACCGGCCGCCCGCGGAAAGCGAAGCCTTGCACGGAAATCACCCGCGGTGTATAAACGATCCATACTGGTCCCTTTATCCGTTTGTTCGACTTTAGACTAATTTAGTTATGCCTTAATCTCTTTGACGAAAAATAAATAAGTGCTTATTCAATTTCAATAAATAACACGTGAGCCATAGAATGAATTGATTTAATCAATTCTACTTTATTCCCTTTCTTTTTTGCTTTTCCTTTTATTTCAACAAAATAAAACAGTTCACCTTGATGATGGTCTCGGTGAATTTCATAGGATGAAATCATAATATTTTCCCTTTCAATCTTATCAAGAAGCTCATAAATATCCTCTTGATTCGCTGCACGAAACTTAATTAAAAGGGAATGAGTAGAAAGAGATGTAAACATCACGTTCAATATTTCTAAGCCAATCAGCACCAATATAGTTGCACTAATGCCGACTGTATACATACCCGCCCCAATGGTTAAACCAATTCCCGACGTTGCCCATACGCCTGCGGCTGTTGTGAGCCCTCTAATATGCTGCTTCTGAATAATAATCATACCTGCTCCTAAAAAACCAATACCGCTTACTACTTGTGCTGCAACCCGGCTCGGATCAAGGGCCATATGATCTTGATGAAGCACATCTGAAAAGCCGTATTTCGAAATTAACATAATCAGCGTGCTACCGACAGCAACTAAAAAATGAGTGCGAAAGCCCGCTTCTTTTGCTCTAAATTCTCTTTCTAATCCAACCAAAGCTCCTAACAGACCGGATAGAGCTAGACGACTAATAAAAGCTGCGGTCATTTTCCCTCCCCCTTTCTCTTCCTCTTCATTTTTTCATAAACACACCTATTAACTATTTCTATTTTTGTTATAATTTACTATAACCATTTTTTGAAGTGGAGGCTAATCAAAGTGGGTAAAGTTATCGATTATTACAGCAGATTTGATGAGGGGGGAAGATTAGAACGCGAGCCTATTGAGTTTCAAGTAAAATTGCATTTTATAAACAGACGAAAACACTAATAATCACCTCTACCTATCATAGGATAAATAGAGGTGATTATTGATGAACCGTTTATTCACATGGAGTACGAGCACTTTGCTATGTTTGATGTACTTCTTTTTGATTCCCCTTCCCTCTTATGCAAGCGGTGACTCTTACTCTTCCTATGCGGAACTGCAGCAGCACGAGATTCTCCATCAAGACTATGATATTCGCTACGAACAGCGCTTTAGCTACCTATCCATTATGGCCATTCACGGCGGAGGAATTGAACCGGGCACATCAGAAGTTGCCAAAGAACTCGCCGATCGCTTTTCCGCTTCTTATTATTTATTCGAAGGCATCAAGTCCACTAACAACGGAGTTCTGCACATAACCTCAGAAAACTTTGACGAACCGATTGCTAGAGGAATGGCTCAGCAAAGTATGTCCGGCATGACGATTCACGGCTATAGCGGTAGTCAGCCTATCGTATATGTAGGCGGAAAAAATCTGCTTTATAAAGAGCTGGTAAAGCAATCGCTGCGCAAACACGGCTTTACAGTCCGTGACGCCCCTTCTGATATAACCGGAACAAGCGAGCAAAATATTGTGAACGATAATCTGTTAAAAGCTGGAGTACAGCTTGAACTGACGGCCGAACTAAGAAAATCATTTTTCGCAAACCACGACTGGTCGAGAAACAACCGCATGAATGTAACGCCGCTTTTCCATACATTTGTATCTTCCTTACAAGAAGCATCTTCTTCCTATCAAACTTTCCTTTACTTTCAAGTTCACTAACTTATCAACTCTTGCCTGTTCCTTGATTTCCAAACAAAAAAGCCAGCGCAGTCTGTATAATCAAACGCGCTGGTTCTTATCTATTTCTCTCGCTAAAATAGACCGTTTAAAGTCTTTTTGTTTAAAGAACTCTTTAATTTCACTTCTTATTGGACGAACCAAGCTTTAAACAGCGAATCTATGCCCGTTTTTATCTCTTCGTCAGATAGTCCGGCAAATCCAAGCAATACATAAGGCGTGTTGTTGTCACCGGCACTATGATAATAAATAGACGTTGGATAAATTGATACCCCTTGCTTGGCAGCTGCTTCAATTAGTTTCTGTTCATTCATTCCGTTTTTCACCTTAAGAAGAATATGCAACCCAGAATGTTCTCCAATAACATCTACACGTTCTCCCATAGTAGTAGTCAAGCAATCTAGCAGCAGGGCTTGTTTCTTGCGGTATGCTGTTCTCATTTTATTCAAGTGACGTTCCCAGTGCCCTTCTTTCATAAACAGAAAAAGCGTATGCTGATGAAGTCTTGAAACAGGCTGTTTAAAAAGTTCACAGTGCTTTACATAGCTTGGACGAAGCCGGTGTGGCAGCACGGCATAGCTTATTCGAAGAGAAGGCATCAAAGACTTTGAAAACGTTCCCGTATAAATAACGCGGTCGTCTTGATCTAATCCTTGAAGTGCGGGAATGGGTTTTCCTTTATAGCGAAATTCCCCGTCATAGTCATCTTCTATAATATAGCCATTCGTTTCTGCCGCCCACTCTAGTAGTTCAAGTCTTCTTGCTATCGGCATGACCATACCAATGGGAAATTGATGAGACGGCGTAATGTATACGGCATCCGCTCCGCTTTCTTTCAGTTCCTTCACTTTCAAGCCAGAATCATCAAGAGAAACAGGGATCACTGACATACCTTGCTTTTGAAAAACGTGCCTCGTCCGGTGAAAACCCGGATTTTCAAACCCAATTATTTTTTCTTTCCCCAACGTGACAGAAAGCAGCCACATAAGATACTGCGTACCTGCACCTATCACAATTTGCTCCGCTGTGCAGCGCACTCCTCTTGAGTGGTAAAGGTATGCTGCAATTTCTTGGCGAAGAAGCAGTTCTCCCTCTGGATGTCCGCTGTAAAAAAGCTGGCTTTCACCATGATAAATAGCTTGCACCGTTAGTTTTTTCCACGTATTATACGGAAATTTCTCCACATCTATCTTTCCGTGGCTAAAATCAATAGCAGTCGATTTCCGTTCTTCTTGCGGGAAAGAGACATAGGCGGGAGGCTGTTTTTGAAGCACGACTTCATTTTTTATCTCTTTTACAAATGCTCCTTTCCTGGCTAGTATCTCGATATAGCCTTCAGCTTCTAACTGTACATAAGCTGCTTCAACCGTATTTTGGCTAATGCTTAAATGAAGAGCTAGCTTTCGTTTGGAAGGCAGTTTTTCATGAGGCGGAATGGTACCTTTTTGAATTTGTTTTTTTATGTAGATATAAAGCTGCATGTACAAGGGATCTGTTTTTCTTTTATCAAGCAAAGGCATTAACTCTAACATGGTGTTCGTTCCTTTCTAACTGATACTATTAAAATTACCGTTTCTGACACTTACTCTCCATTCAGTTTCTTTATAAACTGGACTATATCTTATCCTTCAAGGAGATGACACAATGACCATTATTTATAAAACCAATGTCTCAATCCGTGCAGAACAAGCCGCTGAAGTGTTTGTACATTCAGGTATTAAACGTCCTGCACAAGACCTTGATCGAATTCAAAGAATGCTTGATCACGCTTCTCTTACTATTACCGCTTGGAACGGCAGCGAACTCATTGGCATAGCCAGAGCGTTAACAGATTTTAGCTACTGCTGCTATTTATCGGATTTAGCTGTTGTAAAAGACTATCAAAAGCAAGGAATCGGTACACAGCTCATCAAACACGTTCAATCAGAAATCGGCGAAGAAACCGCGCTGATTTTACTTTCCGCTCCTTCTGCTATGAACTACTATCCAAAAGCCGGCTTTCATCAAATTGATAATGGATTTAAAATTGATAGAATTCGGTAGACGCGAAGAAAGGAGCTTCTCCTTTCTTTTTATCCAAACGCCTGAGCTGCTATAGCAAAAAGATTGCCCTGTCTAGCAGGGAGAGGATTGACACCATACGCCATAACAGGAGGCTCATTTTGAAGCTGAAATCCGTGATTTTCCACAAGTTTCTTTAACGTTTCCTCATGAGAAGACAGGTCAATTCTCAGCTTTTCTTTGTAATTCTTCGCTAGTTCATCAATGACTAGCATCGCTGCTTCAGCGTTTGGAGCAACTACGGGACCAATCACGATATTGCTCGGCGTACGAACCGCTAAACCATAGCCCGTCATTTTATTTTGTTCGTTTTGTAAGACAACTGCTTTTTCAGCTTGCTGAATTCTACTTTTTAAAAATAGCTTTCTATTATCTCCAAATGCTGCTTCATCAAGCTTTACAATCCCTTTGAAGTCACTTCTCTTTAAGGGTCGTGTATAAAATCCTGAAACTTTAAATGCTCTTGGTGTGTATTCACTGATTATGTATTTACTTACATAGTCCACGGTTTTAAACCCTGTTGTTTGATATAAGTGCTCACCTTCTTTTGTCGCAATTAAGTAGGCATTCATCTCAGGGGAAAGAACTTGCAGACAGTGCTTCATGAGCTGCCCGGCTAACCCTTGTTTTCGGTAATCTTTTCTCACAATCACCATTCCTATAAAAGCTGACTGATTTTTGTACGAAATTACGGCCACACTTGATACGATGTCTCCGTTCTCATTTCTATGACCAAATACGTCTCCAGATGAAAAAATCGTATGTAAATCTGCTTCACTATAATCCCATTTTTCCAGCTGCGATAACAGCAGCAAACCTTTTATGTCTTTTTCACTAAATGTTTCAATCATTTCTGCATATGTCCTCCCAACTTTTCGATGCACTGTGTGGCGTTAAAAAGCATAAAACTAACATACTCATCCACTTTCAATTACCGTTTAATCATTAACGAATTCTCTAACTAAATAGTACAGAATAAATAGAATATTTTCTACATTATTTATCCGTACCAATGATCCCTTAAAATAAACTAATCATTCACACATAAACTAATGAAAAAAGACCTCTTTCCAAGAAAGAGGTCTTTTCTGTTATTTCACTAGCTTTTGCTCAGCTGCAGCTGAACTTTGACTTCGTTTATGAAATCCTTTTGCGTAGTACGCGATAATAAGACCGATAAACCATAATGGTCCGATGACAACTGCAATTCTTGTATCTGGATTATATGCCATGAGAACCACTACCAGCGCTAGGAACGCAAGTGACACATAAGATGTTAACGGAAATAAAGGCATTTTGTATTTCAGCTTTGCCTCTTCACCTGTTTTTAACGTTTTGCGATATTTAATTTGAGAAAGCAAAATAATTCCCCATGTCCAAATCGCACCGAATGTTGCAATACTTGTTACCCACGTAAATACTTTGGCAGGCACAATGTAGTTTAACGCTACTCCGACTAATAGCGCACCTGCTGATGCCAAAACAGCTTTTCCCGGTACGCCGCCCTTTGTAAGCTGACCGTATCCTTTTGGTGCTTCTCCGTGTTCTGCTAAGTTAAACAGCATACGGCCTGTACTAAAAATACCGCTGTTACAAGAAGAAAGAGCTGCTGTTAGTACAACAAAGTTAATGATACCAGCCGCCGCTGGAATGCCGATTTTTTCAAATGTTAATACAAACGGGCTTCCCTGTGAACCAATCTCTTGCCACGGATAAATCGACATAATGACAAATAACGCACCGACGTAGAAAATCAGAATACGCCAAAAGACAGAATCAATCGCTCTTGCTAGAGATTTTTCGGGATTTTTCACTTCTCCCGCGGTAACGCCGATCATTTCAATTCCTAAATACGCAAACATGACCATTTGCAGCGACAGCAAAATACCTTTGAATCCGTTCGGGAACAGTCCGCCGTTGTCCCACAAGTTTTTGATACCAGTCGCAACGCCGCCGTTGCCGATTCCGAACACGATCATTAATAATCCAACGGCAATCATTAATACAATCGCTAAAATTTTAATAAGTGCAAACCAAAATTCCAGTTCACCATATGCCTTAACAGCTAAGAAGTTAACCGTTGTCATGATGACAAGCGCCGATAACGCCCAAATCCAGTTTGGTACATCCGGATACCAATACCCCATATAAATACCAACGGCTGTAATTTCAGCCATACATGTTACAACCCATAAAAACCAGTAGTTCCAACCTGTTAAATAACCAGCAAGCGGCCCTAAGTAGTCGCGTGCGTACTTGCTGAATGAACCTGCAACAGGTTTTTGAATCGCCATTTCTCCAAGTGCTCTCATAATAAAAAACATAATCATTCCGCTAAATCCGTACGCCAATAATATTCCTGGCCCTGCTAATTTAATAGCAGATGCAGATCCAAGAAACAGTCCTACCCCTATGGCTGCTCCTAAGGACATCAGCGTCACATGTCTTTCTTCTAACCCGCGTTTCAATTCTTTCCCCTGAGTTTTCCCCTGCATAAACGTCTCCCCTTTTTCCAATCTGTCAAAACGAGATGAACACAGCCTTTTTTGTTAGCGCTTTCATATAAATTTGTGCTAAAAGACAGCTAGGCTGTATATTTGTATTCTATCACCTTTCCCTCACTTTTCTTTTGTCGAAAAACAAAAAAATTATCTTATCATTTTGTTTAAACGCACAATTAGACATAGGCACTACTTTTTTACTATGTATTTATTATTGCACTTAAGTAATAGTATTTTTTAAAAATAGAAAAACGCCGACTCAACTCCGTCAGCGCATCGTTCATTTTATGCTTTTTTATAAAAACTAGCATTTATCTCGCGGGTTCAAAAGTTTTACAGCCAGGTTCTTCCGTTTCAGAAACATGGTGACTACTTTCAGGACTCACAACGTAAATGGACTCTGCACTGCATTTATTTCCGGATTTCCAATACATGCACTCATTCACTTCACACAATACACCTTGAGCCACTGTTATCCCTCCTTTGCTTGTCTTATCTATTTACTACCCGAAATATAACGATTCTAACATTTTTACGCAAAAAAACCGCTTGTTTCTCAAGCGGATCTTTTTATTGCGTGTGTTCAACATACTGTTTTTTAGCTAAATATAACTCACGGCTCAGCGTGATCCGCCGTTCTCTCAAGTGCCTTAAGTTAGCCTGAAATTGTTCGTTAGTTGGCTCTTCTTGAATTAAGCGATACGTAAAAGAAATATCTTCATTTAACTGTTTAAAATCTTCCCATATCTCTTGAACTAGAGCGGATTGTTTTTCTTCAAATGAACGATTTTGATGCGTTTTTAGCGCCTCTAAAATTTCCTGCTGCCACGTTTCGTCTTTTATTTCTTTTGCTAATAAGTATAGATCTAAATAATCATTAATGCATAAATTCGTTTGTGTATTATTCAATGTCATCACCTTTTCTATACGAAATGTTTCTTCCTAAGAAGAGGATTTCATCATAGAAAAAGATTCCTCTTCTTATCTGTCAGAGCTAGGCTATGCTGGAATTAGCACCATTCAATAATTGTGGTTGCTGAGGTTTCAAAGGGCCAGTCCCTCCACCTCTCTAGATAAGAATATTTCGTTTTTAAATTATTTCTGACTATTCTAATATGTTTTATAGGTTACGTCAATAGCTTTTCAATAAAAAGAAAAAAGAAGTAAAATATGGTATGCTTTCATAAAGGATGGTGAGCACATGAAACGATATATGTTATCTGCTTTTTTGGGAAGCTTGCTGCTGCTTCTCAGCATTGCCTTTTCATCTACTTTCCATATTGCAATTGTCAAAACAACCGGAAGTATTGGAGGGATTATTTTAGCAGCAGCGGCTTTGATTATGAACGCGCTTGAAGCCCCCCCCTCCTCAGACAATACAGCTGGAGGAGCCGTTGAAGTACTAGATAAAGGCGCTGTTTGGGCTACTTATTTACTTTTACTTTCATTACCGAACCTCATCGCATGTATAACATCTTATGTTTTATGGACTCGCTGACATTCATCAACGTTACGGACGTTTTGCCACTTGGAAGCTCATTGATATTTGTTTATCTACAAAGCCAAGTTCACGATACACATGCTGTGCAAAATTCCCAGCATGAACGCTGAGTCTGATTTCAGGGTATCCTTTGATAGACAATTCATCAATTGCTTTTTGCATTAACGGCTTGGCTAAACCTTGCCCGCGGTATTCGGGTACAACATATAATTCGTAGATAAAGCCAATTTCTTCTTTTGAAAAGAAGTCGGTAGATGGGCCGATAAGAACCCAGCCTGCGAGTTTATTTTCTTGTCTTAAAACTAAATAATAACAGCCTTTTTCAAAGGCACTACCAACTAGTTCATTTACGCGTTCAGCTGACGGATGAAACTGCTTCATCGTTCCTTCAAACAGCGCATCAGCAGATTTCGTCCGAATTTCCTGTAATTCTTCTTCAGTAGCTTTTGCAATCATTATGGATCTCTCCTTTCGTGTTCGTTTTCCACATGCGAGGATAAATTCCTGCAAAAAAAGTCTTCGCCTAAGCGAAGACTTTTATTTAAATTCAAAATGTTCTTGATGATTGCCTCGTTCGTCCGTCCAGTTAATCATAATGTCTAAACTTGCCGCTTTTCCAGGAACAGCAAAATTCGCGTAGCGAAAACGCTGACCGCTTTTGCTTAAGTTAGACCTTTCAATAGGAGAAAACAAGCTGTATTTCGCCTTATTTTTTCCTTCGTGCCGAAAAGCTTGGACATGCACGCGCTCTACGTCTTTTCCAATGTTTTCAACGGTTAATCCATATGTATGATAGACGTTATTTTTCCACTTTAGCTGATTATCTCCCGTCATGCTCGCTTTTGTCAGTTCAACCGACCATTGTTCAGATGATTTCTTCATTGGAAGCTTCTCAATCGAAAGAGCGCTGACATGAATGGCTGCAAAAGCAAGCCAAACAAAACAAAAAGTGCTGACTGTATAAAATAGTCTTTTCATAGATTTTGATCTCCTTAGAAATTTTAGTAGTAGCATTTCCTGTTCACTCAAAAATTATGATAAACGCTTTAACAAAAAAAGCCTCTCCATTTAGGAGAAGCTTCTTAAATTAATGCATAAGCAAATCTTTTTGTTTGTCTAATGAGTGTTTTGTATATAAATCTCTTTCAATCGCATATTTAGGACGCTGTTTCACTTCGTTAAAAATCTTGCCAATGTATTCTCCGACAAGACCCATTCCCATTAGCTGCAAGCCGCCTACAAGCCAAATTGATAAAATAAGAGACGTCCAGCCGATTTGCGTATGATCTAAATATTTTTGAATCAGCGCATAAATACCAAACGCAATACTAAAGAGAAAAGAAGCTCCTCCAAGCAGCGTCAATAAGCGTATCGGCGCTACGCTAAAAGATGTAATTCCATCAAATGCAAAAGCAAGCATTTTCTTTAACGGATATTTTGATTCGCCCGCTGTCCGTTCTTTGCGGTCATATGTGACTTCCGTGGAGCGAAATCCTACTAATGGTACAAGGCCTCGTAAAAAGACGTTGCCTTCTTTATATTTCATAAGTTCACCAAGAGCACGTTTGCTCATGAGACGAAAATCGGCGTGATTTTGAACGAGCTGAATTCCTAGCTTATTCATAAAACGGTAAAACCCTACTGCCGTGGTTCGTTTAAAAAATGTATCAGTTTCTCTGCTGTCTCGAACACCATATACGACTTCATACCCGAGCCAATATTTCTCTATAAAAGTACGAATAACGCTGATATCATCTTGTAAATCTGCGTCAATGGAAATGACGCAGTCAGATTGCTTATGGGCTGCTTCTAGTCCTGCGAGCAAAGCATTTTGATGTCCTACATTCCGCGCTAGCTTCAACCCTTTTACAAACAAATTGCTGCAGCTTTCTTTTTCAATAAGCGACCACGTGCTGTCTTTGCTTCCATCGTCTACAAATAAAATGGTACTTTCACTTGATACAAGACGTTCATTTATCAGTTCTTTTACTACAGTAGTTAATTGAAAAGATGTTTCTGTGAATACTTCTTCTTCGTTGTAACATGGAACAACAATCGTTAAAATAGGTCTGTTCATGTTATTGCCCCCTTACTTTGCTTCATATACATACACTTTCCAAGCGGACTGTTTATCGTTAAACGCTTTTAAAAAGTGCAAACCGTCACTTTCAGCATTTTCGATTGGCACAGCTGAAAAGATATAGCGACCGCCCATTTTTTTAAATTGGCTGATATTAAGCTGCAAATGACGGATTTTTTTCGTTGAGTCTTTTCGGTAATCATATTTTTTCCCTAGCTCGCTAACAAACACATAGCAGCGGTTGCCCCAGTGATCATAGTAACTTTCTAACTTTTTATTTTTATCAAGCTCTTTGGCAATGATTTTGCGAAACTCATGTTTATACGTTAACGGATAGAAGTTGTTATACGTATCGAGCGTATAAAAGCCGTTATACTGAGCAATTGATGGATGAAGCCCAATGCTTGCTACCCGATAAGATGATTTAGGTTTCCCTATATATCTGCTGATTTCATCGAATTGATGGACAGCATAAAATTCTTTGACTGACGGCTCGTGATTGTAGCGATAATAAAGCTCAGGGTTCGCTATAAATAACACAAGCAGCTGTAAAATCAAACACACCCACACAAACTTTTTCCACGCCTTGCTCCGTTTCCATAAAACATAGCTGCCAACTGCAAACATCAAATAAATAATGAGCGGGCGTAAAAAATGAAATCTAGCAAAGTTAAACGTATTAAAAAGCTGATATTTTTCTTTTAACGGCTCCCATCCTTTATAAAACCAAAACGCATACCAAATCGACAGTAGTAGATTAAGGATAAATAACTGCAAAAACGTTTTTTCAAGCTTCCCCTTCTGATTCCGAGCAACGATCCAAAGTACGATAAAAGAAAGCGGTAAAATCACAAAGGTATGAAGCGTCATTACATGCGTATGCCCAAGCGTATAGTTCTTAAAAGCAAGGCGAACGGAATGTCCGAAACTTAGAGTAGAGCTTAAAAATTCATTTCGACTCGTCGGGGCCTCGGGAAATAAAAGAGAATCAACAAGACGGTATTCAATGAGCAGAAAGACAGCGGTCATCGCTGCAATACTGCTTAAAAAAGGAATATTCCAAACTCGTTTTTTAACTGCATCTCTTAGCCACAGCATTCCCATCGCCGTTAAAAAGAAGAAAAATCCTAGAACAAAGCTCGCGTAAAACGGAAGTAATAAAAGAGTAAGCCATTCCTTCCACGTTCCTTCGCGGTTTCGAATGGTTAAAAACGCCCACAGCGCCAGCGGCTGTCCTAATGTACTCAGCATGCCCGAAGGCCAAAATGGCGTAAGTGCAAAAGCAAGTGATACAAGCACTCGAATCGCATAAGCATCCTCACTTTTAATAAAATGCTTTTTTAATAATAAGTACATTCCAATTAAAGCAAATACGCGCGTGATCGTTTGGCTGAGACTGTACGCAAGCATGGTCGGAAATAAACCATACAGCCACTGAATACCGCTAAATTCTGTTCCAAACGTATTCCTCGGCAATCCATTAATAATTTGAGGTAATACGGCATGACTGGAGCCAAACAGCTCTCCGCTTCGATGCAGAACTTTATACCACGTAATATTTGAGTCTAAATTATCGTGCACGCGTATATGTGAATTTTCCCCGAGCAAAAACATAGGGGATACATACGCAAGCAGCAAAAGGAAAGCGATAATAAGCAATGTTTTTTCTTTATTCATAGCTGTTTCTTTCTTCATCTGTTAACACCTATTTCCATTTCATAATTGCTAGAAGCTAATCGTGTACGACGACTGCTTCTTTTTTTGTATTGAATACAAAGTATTTTTGACCCGTATAATTTAAAAGCGTATACAGACCTGTTCCGATTAATATACCGACGTCTTTTTTGAACGGACGCACAGCAGCAGGAAGTTGATGCAATAACCAGCTGGAGAACTGCAGTCCAATATAGTAAGACAAGCCGTAGCAAACGCCGATAACCAAAATAAAACGCAGTATGCTTGTAGATAAATGAACTCCGCTTTTAAACGTAAATATTCGATTTAACACGTAGCTGACGACTGCTCCTGCTGCGTTTCCGATAAACGTTGCTGCCCAGTAATGATGAAAAATATGAAGCAGCACATACATAATGGAAAGACCTACTGCTGTATTGACCAGTCCCACTACTAAAAAACGTACAAAAGATCCTTTCATACAAACTCCTTTTGATTTTTGATACTTTCATTAAAATTACATATTATGACTTTAAATACAGTTTCAGTGTAGCAACTCCACTTAAAAATCTAATGAAAATAACATTAAAAACAGATGAAAAAAAGCTAAAAGAATCAATAAAAATCAGGATTCTTTTAGCTATTTAGTAGAGCCTTCAATGATTAATTTTTGGTCGCTTTGATTGTCAAACGCATCCACTGCCGCTACTTCTATTTGATACGCAGTATGAGGCTGTAAACCTGATAACGGAAGACTTAGAACATCCGGAACGGGATCGCTGTAGTATTGAGAAAATGCATTATATGTTTTGACCACTTCTCCAGTTTGTTTATTTTTGACGGTAATGCGATAAGAATGAACCATCAGATTATCCACCGCTTGCGTAAACTGGATATACAGCTGATTCGATGAAGCTTTTTCTTGTATAACAGAAATAGTAGAGCTTGGGAGAAAAATCGGTTTTACTAAATCTCGTTCATTCGTGTAGTGAAACTTTTTTGCATCTGCAGGTATGTTAATTTCCCACGCTTCTCCTGTCCACTTATTTGCGTGAAAATCTCGCCTTTTAACGACTACTTTTCGATTATAAACCTCTACAAGAAGACCTTGACTCACATCTCGGTAGCCAGGAGGAAGTTCACCTTGTAAATATCCGGCACCAGGCCATATATACCGAACAGAAGACGTTGCAAGAGATGTAAAATCTCTTTGAAAAATAGTACGAGGATCGTCCAGCGGATGGTGGGTATGACCAGAAAATGTAATGACTTGCGGATAAGGTTTTAACGTATTGTAAAGAAGCTGTTCATTCACTTCTATCCCCCATCTGTTTTTCCCGTACAGTGTATTGTTAATAGGCTGATGAATAAAGACAAAAATCGGTTTTTTAGGATCGTCTCGCTTTGCTATCTTCAACTGTTCAGCAAGCCAGTTAATTTGTTTGACTGAATAATCACCCGCGGTCAGACGGCTTTCTGTTCCAAGCATGATAAAATGATATCCTTTTATCACTTGATGAAAATAAAGAGCTTTCATTTTAGTTTTAGATAAAAAACGCTGCTGCGCTTGCTGATTAGTTACGCTGTCCCTGTATTCATGATTACCAATCGTAAAAAGAGATACGGCCTGCGGCTGTTTATTTTGATTATAAATAGAAAAAAAGCGGTCGTATTCTTTTAACGCGCCGGTATCAGCCAAATCTCCTACTACTACAAATGCATCTTGTTTCGGTGCCTGTTCATTTAATTGCGTTAATGCATGTTGAAAAGTACGCAAATCAACCGTTCCTGTTTCCTTAATATGAACATCACTGATCACAGGAAAAACTAGCTTTGGTTCGATGTATCCGCTTCGTCCGCTCTTCTCTTCGGCTCGTACGTTTAAGGTAATACCGCATATAAGAACACTTATTAATACTAAAGCGAGCCAGTCTTTTTTCAGCGTTTCCATAAAACCGCCGAGCATGATGCTTCCTCCTTTCTTCACTGCTGCGTCTCAGTCATTTTCTCTACGTGTATGAGCTTTTATTTTATGTAATTTCAAAATATCTAATCGTATAGTTTCAATATTTCTTTTCGTGTTTGCACACACTATGTTCACAATCAATTCATTACACTTTTCCTAGTCATAGTGGTATGATTTTCGTATATTACAGACTAATTGTTGAAAATGTAGGAGTGAATATTTTGAAAACGGTCGCTGTTATTGGAGGAGGAATTACGGGCTTAACCACTCTGTACTATTTGCAGAAACTAAAACGAGAACGTAATCTCCCGGTTAAATTATTATTACTAGAGAAACATGCCCATTTAGGAGGGAAAATCAATACGCGTGAAGCTGGGGAATTTATCATGGAAACAGGGGCGGATTCTATTGTAGCTCGAAAAGAAAACGTTATGCCTCTGCTAGAAGAGCTGTACTTAACAAACGATTTAGTATATAACGAAACGGGCAAATCGTTTATTTACTCTGCTAATGAGCTGCTTCCAATTCCTGAAGATACCATGTTCGGTATTCCAACAAGCGTGGAATCTCTTTTTAAAAGCGAGCTGATTTCTTCAAAAGCTAAAATTACAGCTTTAAAAGACTTAATCACTAAAAATACAACGTTTACGAAAGACAGCTCAATCGGACTCTTTTTAAAACATTTTTTAGGAGAAGAGCTAGTAGAAAAGCAAATTGCACCTATTTTATCCGGCGTCTACTCTGGCGATTTAGACAAACTTACGATTTCTTCGACTCTCCCGTATCTGCTCGACTACAAAAACACGTACGGCAGCATCATCAAAGGAATGGGAGCCAATGAAAAAAAATTCAAAACGGCAGGAAATAAAAAATTCATTTCGTTTAAACAAGGTTTATCAACGATTATTCACCGCTTAGAGGAAGAGCTTTCTGATGTAACGATTTTAAAAGATACGCCAACTACCAGCATAAAACGGGACGGTGAACGCTACCAAATCAGTACGCCGGGGCAAGCCTATTCAGCAGATTATGTGGTGTTAGCTACACCGCACACGGCTGCTCAGCACCTGTTGAACGATCCCGAATTAAACGAAGACTTTGAGCAGTTAAAAGATTCTTCTCTCATTAGCGTATACATCGGCTATGACGTTCCAGACGAATACCTTCCCGCTGAAGGCACTGGATTTATTGCCTCTCAATCAAGCAACTTAATCGCCAATGCCTGCACGTGGACGAGCAAAAAATGGGCTCACACTTCTAAGCGAGGGAATTTGTTAGTTCGCCTGTTTTATAAAAGTACGAGTCACCACTTTGACAGCCTGCGGACGATGTCAAAAGAAGAGCTGCTAGCAGTGGCACAAAAGGACATTGAAAACAGCTTAGGAATCAAAGAGGAGCCTATTGAAAGCGACGTAACCAATTGGGATAAATTGATGCCTACCTATCACCTTAAACACGGTGAACTTGTACGCAGCTTGACTCAAAAATTCCATGACAAGCACCCCGCTATTACATTAGCTGGCTGTTCTTACTATGGAGTAGGCATTGCAGCGTGTATAACAAACGGCAAACAAACGGCTGAAGCTATCTCTCAACAGTTGACTTAAAAAAGGTTTGAAAACAATAAAAGGCCTGAAAATAAATATATTATTTTCAGGCCTTTTATTACCTTTTCGTTAGCATATAAAGCTACTTTCCTTACTATTAACAACTCTTTTATCGCTTTTCTTTTTGCAAAGCAGCAGTAGCAAACAATACAAGATAGCGCTCATCTGAAGTTAATCTAAGCCAATGTTTCACTTTATATCTCACAGGTTTCCGCTCCCTTCCTTCAAGGTTTTATATGAAAAGACTTTATATAAAAATTCAATAACGATAAGAAATGATGCTTGATATGTATTTTATTCCCACGCCCGCTTGTTTACAAACTTTTTTAAACGTAAGACTCTTCGTTTATTTCCCTGAAAATAACACCGTTTTCGCCATTATCATCTTACTATTTGAGAAAAAAGTGTACATTTCTTTCCTATTTTGACGAACATTGCGATAAATAAAAGCTGCCAATTGCGGCAGCTTTTATGTTAAAGGACTAATCTAATTATATTGCCTGATGGATCTTTTGTGATGAAATCTTGGTTTTCTTTAGACACAGCTGCTCCGATTTCACGAAGCTTATTTATTGCCTGCTCCCTTTCTTCTTCAGCTGAAAAAACAAGTGTAAATGAATCTAAACCAACGCTGCTTTCAAGAGGACTAGGCGCTCCAATTCCATTCCAAACGTTTAGTCCGATGTGATGATGATAGCGCCCAGTTGAAATAAACAATGCTTGATTATGGTAATTGCTCACAACCTCAAAACCTAATCCATTTCGATAAAAGTTTTCCGTTTGCTCTAATTCAGAAACGTGAAGATGAATATGTCCCATTAAGGTAGCAGAAGGTAATCCTGTCCATGGTTTACTGTTTCCTTCAGCTAATATCGCTTCTGCATCTAAAGGTTTTGTAGCCATTACTACTTCACTGTCATTCCATTCCCATGTACTTGACGGACGATCTCGATAAATCTCTATGCCGTTTCCATCTGGATCTGCCAAGTACAGCGCTTCGCTCACTAGATGATCAGACGCCCCTTGAAGCGGATAACCGCTATTTAACAAATGCTGCAGTATACTTCCTAAATCAGAACGAGTGGGCAACAATAGAGCAAAATGATATAAGCCTGTTGTACGAGGCTGTTTTGCTGTAACGTTTTCCGGCTGTTCAATCGATAACAGCGCCGTGCGTCCATCAGCTGTTAACAGAGCTTTGTTCTCTTTTCTCCCTAAAAGTTTAAACCCGATTATTTGCTGATAAAAAGCAAGTGAACGCTCTAAATTTTCTACTTTTAAATTTACTTTCCCAACAAATACATGAGGTGCACGGTGAAAGTTCATGATTATTTCTCCTTTTGAATATATCATTTTTTTATCAACTTACTTTATGTAACTTATTATATTTTTATAACTTTATTTCGTCAAGTTATTTATTTTACTATCATAACTTAAAACTTATATCACTGCACAACCAATTGAATAAGCCCGCCTGCTCATAACATAGTATGAACAGGCGGGCTTATTTATCATTAGGCATAAACTATCAAAACAGTTCTCTGCTTTTGCGTTTGACATTTCCATTAACAAAATACTGTATTCTCTCTTTTTGCTCATTTGTTGGTTTTTTATACGTTTCACATTCAAACTGAAAACATGCTTTTTCTAAATCGACTTCATTTCCTACAATTTCTCCAATCGCACTCAATTGGTTTAAATCTTGCCAAAGTTCCTCAGGAGTTTCAGGGTCAAAATGAGATGAGAGATAATACTGCGCATCATATTTTTTAAGCTCTCTCTGAATCCGCTCAAAGTCTTCTTTATCATAACTCCAGTCACCGCTATAAAAATCTGGACATAGACAATCACCTAAAAACAGGACTTTTTCTTGGGGTATGTAGACAATGGACGAGTCCTGCGCGTGTACTCCGCCAATATGCTGAATGCAACAAGTGATTCCACCTAGGTCAACTTCCATATGATGATGAAACGTTACGTCCGGCTCCTGTAAAATTAACGTCTCTCGACTCGGCATTTCTTTCTTGATCATATCCCGGCAAAACTCGATTTCCTCCCCCTCCTGGACGCGTTTATCCAAGGAATCATCGTCCCAGCGCAGTGTCTTTAAATAGGCCAGCTTTTTCTTTGTTAAATGATGGCTGATTGTATACTTATTCATTGCATGAATACCAAATGTATGATCCCAGTGCCAATGCGTAATAGCTACTCCTTTGATTGGAGGGACGCCCATTTTTTCCACTTCTTCTAAAAATGATGATGCATGCGCAGGAGAATTCCCGGCATCTACGATGAAACTATACTTCTCCCCGCAGATAAGCCCGAGCACCGGCCGATCCGTTTCTTCAGAATGAGGAAAGTAATAAACATGGTCCGTTAGTTTTTTCAGCATATTTACACCCGCTTTATGTAGTTTAATAAAAGCCTCTTTACCAAATGGTAAATAATGATAAATAAACTGTATCATACTCGGTGCTGCTTGCCTATCCAATTAGCTGATATTAGACTTTTCTTGAAGAGGCATGACTTTTTCCGGCTCTGCTGCTTTGTACTTTAAGAAGATCATCACACTAATCATCACAATCATTCCTCCCACTAGCTGAGAAACAGTTGTCATTTCTCCAAGCAAGAAATAAGCGAGAATGATGGCACCAATTGGCTCGCCTAAAATAGCCATTGAAATTGTTGTAGCACCTACGTACTTTAACAGCCAGTTAAATAAGGCATGACCAAAAATATTAGGAATAAGCGCTAAAAGCAAAAAGATCCACCAATCTTTTATGTCATATTGAGTCAGCGATACATTTGTACAAATATTGTAGACAAATAGAACCAGGCCACCGATAAAAAAAACGGCGAAGCTATAGATGATTGAAGGCATTTTCCTGCATAATTCTTGCCCCGCGAGCATATGAACAGAAACAGCTACTGTACCTAAAATAGAAAGTAAGTCTCCGTAAAGAGCCGTTTTGGTTACTCCGATATCTCCCGATGCAATAATTACCGAGCCGCTAACAGCAATTAAAATGCTGATGATTCCTACTTTGCTTGTTTTTTCTTTAAATAAAAAATAAGCTCCTATCACTACGAAGACCGGCTCAAGCGCAGTCAAAATCATAGCGCTAGCAACTGTTGTATGTGAAAAAGACTCCATCCAAAACAGAAAGTGAAGCCCTAAAAACACGCCTGATACAGCTAGCATTAGCCATTCTTTTACCGTGCTGTTTTTAAAAAGAATTTTCATTTGCCTCCATGGTAAAAACGGTAAAAATAAAAGGACCGTAAACAGCAGTCTATACATTCCTAAAATAGAAGCAGGCGCGTCCGACCATTTAATTAAAATAGAAGAAAAAGAAACGGCTAATACACCGATTAAAAGAAAGACAGGAGGCGGTAAAGGAAGAGTTGATTTATTCATGCCATTACTCCTTTTAGAATCTCTTTTTTCATATTTACTACGGGAATATCCACTCCGTCTCTATGTACGATTTCTTTTTGCTCTATGTAAAAGCCGATTGATTCATACAAAGCTATATTACGAAAAACACTCATTCTCACCTTGCATAATAAACTTTCCTTGCCACACTCTTTGGCGTATGTTTCTAACCATTGAATAAGCTGTTTAGCCATTCCTTTTCCTTGAAAAGCAGGAATAACAGACAGGCGATAAAAATATAAGCTTGTTTCTTCTAGCGTAAAACGCGCCATCGCTACCGGCTTATTTTCGACGTATAAAATGACAGCTTTTTTTCCGTGCTTTAACGATTGCATAATAGATTCTATTGTTTCATCAAGAGCACTGGATGGTGGGACAGAATCGCGATAGACGGAGAAGGCTTGCAGCATAAGATCATGAACTGTAGCAGCGTCCTCCGGCTGTGCTAAACAGTACTTCATAAATTTTCACCCTCTTTCTATAAAAATTAAGTATATCGAATTATTATACAACACCACCTATTTTTTTCCTACACTTTTATTGATTTTTATTAAGGAGAATAACCTCTTTTTACGCTTTTACACCTTCTTAACTTTACTCCATTAATCTATTAATTCATTAGCACACACTCTTGAGAACTTTTTGTCGAAATGGTTAAAATTCTGTTGGGAGGGAATCATCATGACATTTTCTTGGCTTATACCTTACATAGCCGTGTCACTTATCATTGTCTTAATACCAGGACAAGACATGATTTTCGTAATGACACAAAGTATTGCTTCAGGCGTCAAAGCAGGCATCAAAACCGTATTAGGATCTATTACGGGAACATTTGTACATACTCTTTTAGCCGCAGTGGGGCTATCTATTATCTTTCAAAAATCAATTATTGCCTTTACGATTCTAAAGGTTATAGGTGTTCTGTACCTGCTGTTTTTAGCCTACCAATCGTTTCGCGAGAAAAGCGGTCCGTTGGAATTAACAGAAAACGTTCAGCAGCACCATCACTTTAGAAAAGGATTTGTTAGCAACTTAACCAATCCAAAAGTAGCTATTTTCTTCATTACGTTCTTACCGCAGTTTGTTAATTCGTCTCTTGGACATGTAAGTTTGCAAATGATTTTGTTTGGTATCATCTTTATCGCCGAAACGCTCATCATCTTTTCACTTATTGCGCTATTTGCTTCTGGCCTTGGGAAAAAAGTCAAAAAAAGCCGTATCTTTCAGCACACATTAAAATATGTAAAAGGAACGGTTTTTGGCGTACTTGGCCTAAAACTTTTATTTTCTAGCAACAATTAAGTAAAACAAACTGAAATTTCTTTCACCCCTGCTGTTATCGCCTTTTCATACCCGCTTCATTTGTCATATCACCCTATTTTTCCATGTGAGGTTAGTTGACAAAAGACCAAAATTATTATTTTATATATATATAAGGTTCAGATTTAGCAACAAGATTCGACAAGGATAATGAAGAAAAACAGCGGGGAAATAGGGAGATCTATCTAAATAGAGGGAAAATTCTATAAATTCACGTTTTTTATTATTATTCTACTATAATTCATGAAGAGGTGAAACTATGCAAGAAGTAGTTCAAGGTTTTGTTAGTTCAATCAACGAATTTCTTTGGTCCTACTTACTGATTGCGATGCTGATTGCATTTGGTTTGTTTTTTACATTCAGGTCAAAGTTTTTACAAATTCGGTTATTAAAAGAAATGATTCGTGTATTAAAAGAAGGTGCGGATAGCTCTTCTAAAGACGGAATTTCGCCATTCCAAGCGTTTTGTATCAGTATGGCAGCCCGCGTTGGTACGGGGAACATTACAGGTATTGCGATTGCGATCGCTTTAGGGGGACCTGGTGCTGTATTTTGGATGTGGGTGCTTGCCGTTATTGGCTCAGCTTCAGCATTTATCGAAAGTACATTAGCACAAATATACAAAGTAAAAGACAAAGACGGCGGCTTCCGAGGCGGACCGGCTTACTATATGGAAAAAGGGTTAAAGAAGCGCTGGATGGGCGGACTGTTTGCTGTCTTAATCACTTTATCATTCGGCTTAATTTTTAATGCTGTACAATCGAACACGATTACTCTTGCGTTTGAAAATGCGTTCGGAACAAATCGTTTAGTGTTAGGAATTATTATGACAGTGGCTTTCGCTGCCATTATTTTTGGCGGAGTTAAGCGTATTGCAAAAATGTCAGAATACATTGTTGTGGTACTAGCTGTTGCCTATATTGCAGTAGCACTCTTCATTATTATTATGAACATTCAAGAGATGCCTTCTCTTATTGCGTTAATCGTTAAAAATGCATTTGGTTTCGATCAAATTGCCGGCGGTTCTCTTGGAGCAGCTCTTATGCAAGGAATTAAACGCGGATTATTCTCAAACGAAGCTGGTATGGGTAGTGCTCCAAATGCAGCCGCAGCTGCAACAACAAGCCACCCGGTAAAGCAAGGATTGATTCAAGCATTTGGTGTATTAACAGATACGCTTATTATTTGTAGTAGTACTGCCTTTATCATTTTGCTTTCAGGTACTTATACAAATAAAAATTTAAGCGGTATTGAGTTAACACAAGCTGCTTTAAGCACTCACATTGGCTCTTGGGCAACAGGTGCTCTTGCAATTATGATTTTCCTATTTGCTTTTAGTACATTAATCGGTAACTACTACTACGGAGAAACAAATATTGAGTTCTTGAACACAAATAAAGCTTGGCTAGTAACTTACCGTGTTGCTGTACTTGCAATGATTGTGTTCGGTTCTATTTCTCAAATTCAGCTTGTATGGGATTTAGCAGACCTGTTTATGGGCTTGATGGTAGTGGTCAACTTAATCGCGATTCTCTTGCTCTCGAAAATTTCTTTTGCAGCACTGAAAGATTATCTTGCTCAAAAGAAAGCTGGAAAAGACCCTGTCTTCTACCAAGACAGCATTTCTGGACTTGATAATATTGATGCATGGGATCATTCAAAAGATAAATCTAGCTCGAAAGAAGCGATCTAATAAAAAAAGCCGTGAATATTCACGGCTTTTTTTATTAGATCGCTTCTTTTTCTTTCTTCTAGTGAAGCAGTCTAAGACTAACCAAATACCTATAGTATAAATAAATCACGCCGTACGGAATCCAGTAGGAAAAAAATGTCCAGCCGAGATTCCATCCGTTTCCGTATGTAACTCTTTCCATATGCACATACGTTCCTTCTAAACATGTTGTAAACAGCGCAATAAGAAAAATAAAAAAATGAGGCTTTCCAATTCGCTGGATTAAAAAAATCATATAGCTAGCCAATACAGGATAGACGCCTAAATTAAAAGGCAGCGCTTCTAATGCTTCATTTTCTAAAGAAGTCCGGAGTTTCCAAAAACCATAATAGCTCCCTAATTCATTGATAACGATTGCTAAAATGCAAAAAGCAGTTCCTACTAAAGGCAGTAAACGACGATTTTTAGGATGTAAATAGAACGTGCCAAAAATCCAAGGTAAAACAAACGTCAGCGCTATATTGATAAGCAAAAATATCCGACCTTTTTCTTTCTAGTATGCCACACCGTTTCTTTTTCTAATCACCTCGTTATCTTGAACGCAGCAAGCGTAAAAGCACCTTATCCCTCGTCATTAAAACAGAGTGCTTACTTTATGATTACTATGGTTCCTCCCTTGCTTCTTCCATTTATTTTAATGAAACAAATTCAGCGTCTTTTTTCTCGTAATAGTTTTGAACTAAACGCCCTGATAAAGCAGCTAATACCTGCTGAAATAACATCCCCAGTACGACGGGTACAGCAACGGGAGCTGGAAAATAAGATACGGCTAACACGGCTCCGGCGCTAATATTTCTCATGCCTCCGCAAAACGTAAGCGTCACAACTTTTGCTCGGTCCCATCTTAGCCATTTGCCAATCATCCAGCTGAAGAAATAACCAGCTGAACTCATTAAAAAGACGATCACGATAATAAACAGCAGTTTTTTATCAATATGTTTTAAATAAGGTGCAATTACTCCCCCGTTTATCATAACCATCACACTTAGCCCTATTTTCGAAACAGGTGCCAACTTTGGTCCTAATGTCTGCTTAATTGTTCCTTTTGTATATTGATTTAAGCACATGCCTAACAAAGATGGAAGGACAATCATAAAACACAAATCTTTGACTAACTTTAGCGCTTCCAAATGCACGGTGTCTCCAACTACCAATAAAAGTGTATAAGGAACGATAAGCGGCGCCAAAAGAGTATCAATTAAAATAATGGATAGCGCAAGAGGAATGCTTCCTTTGTAAATCGAGACCCATATAAAACTAGTCACTCCTGTTGGAATGATCGCTGCTAGCAAAAGACCTGTGCTTGTAAATACATCATGTGGAAAAATCACTTGGCCAACGCTCCAAGCCCACGCTGGCATAAAAATATGTAAAACAAACAGGGCCATAATGATTGGAAATGGACGGTGTATCGTGGCATTTAACTGGTGAAAATTTGAATTCAAACTTCCGGCAAACGTCATTAATGCAAAAAGCCATGGAATTAAGAAGGCATACTGACTTAATGACGAACCGATAAGAACTCCTATGAGCAAGCTGACCGGCGTAATAAACGGCATCAATTTTTCTAGCATTCTATTCAATTGACTTAACAAAACTTCTCCCTCCAACGAACGTTTTCAATAAATAATAAGATACATTAACGTTTATAATATCACCTATTTATTATACAACTTATTTTCAGACTGTTGTCTGTCTCTTTTACTAAAAAGAGATATATTCATAATTATCACTTAAATAGATTTAAAGGTATTTTTGTGCTATTTTAATAGGGAAGAAGCTTTTAAAAAGCATGAATTTAGGGTAAAGAACACTCTACATAGAAATGCTTTCGATCGACGGATATAAATGGACTGTAGCACAGTTTTGGTAATTAGGAGGATTGTATGGATTTTTTGAAGTCTCTATCATCGTTAGATGATTGGAAAAAAATCGTGATTGCGATTGGGATCTTTTTGATCTTTTTAATTCTTCGCAAGCTTTTCACGACTTATTTGTTTAAGTTTATTATTGGTTTTGTCAAAAATAAAAAAATCAATTTAATTACGAGCGTTTTGGAAGCTTTTGAAAAGCCGCTGCGCTGGATTTTTGTAATTATTGGTTTCAAGCTTGCTCTTCCCTATCTTCCCTTTGATGTTTTAACAGCCGACACGGAAAGACATTTAGTTCGTTCAGCTTCTGTTGGCCTTGCAGGATGGGGCTTGTATAATTTAGCTGCTTCTACCAATTTATTTTTTGCAACGTTTGCCAAAAATTTCGATATCCAAGTGGATCGAATCATTATTCCTTTTATTGAAAAGTTCATCCGCATCGTTGTTGTTATGCTTTCTATCTCCATCATCGCAGAAGAGTGGGGTTTTAACGTAAACGGCTTTGTAGCGGGTCTTGGTTTAGGTGGTCTTGCTTTTGCCCTAGCCGCTAAAGACACCGTTAGTAATTTATTCGGCGGAATTGTGATTATTACCGAAAAGCCTTTTACCATTGGAGATTGGATTAAAACACCGAGTGTTGAAGGCGTTGTAGAAGATATTACGTTTCGAAGCACCAAAATTCGAACGTTCGCTCAAGCAGTCGTAACGGTTCCAAATGCTACTCTTTCTAATGAACCTATTATTAACTGGGCTAAGATGGGAAAACGTCAAATTGCCTTTCATTTAAACTTGAATTATAATACACCAAAAGAAAAGTTAGAAACCGTAGTGACAAGAATTAAAAAGATGCTGACGGAGCACGAAGAAATTCACAATGAAACGATTCTTGTAAATTTTGACGGCTTTTATGAATCCAGTCTAAATATCTATCTGTATTTCTTTACAAATACAACCGTTTTTGCTGATTATTTAGATGTAAAAGAAAATATAAACTTCGAAATTATGGACATTCTTGAAGAAGAAGGCGTAGAATTTGCTTTCCCTACGCGCACACTCATCGTTGAGCAGGACGGAAAGCTTTCTGGCAATCCAAAAGAATTTCTAGAAAGTGCTCGAAGCTAAAAAAAGCTGACTACTAAGTCAGCTTTTTTTCCTTTCTTTTTTAGTTTGAAATGAACATTTGAGTCCAGTAATGACCGTAGCTTCCACCTTTAGCGTAACCTACTCCAATTTCGGTAAATTGACTCGATAGTATGTTTTTACGGTGACCTTCGCTATTCATCCATGCGTTAACCACTTCTTTTGGAGTTGCTTGTCCAGCAGCGATATTTTCACCTGCTGTACTGTATGTAATACCAAAGTTTTTCATCATGTCGAACGGACTTCCATATGTAGGCGATGTATGACTGAAATAATTTTTATCAATCATATCCTGCGATTTATAGCGAGCAACGCGAGCTACTTCCCAATTAGACTTTAAAGGCTTAAGTCCTACTTTAGCACGTTCTTGATTCACTAGCTGAACTACTTGCTCTTCGTATGAACTTCCTGCTTTATCGGTTGGAATAGTAATTTTCTGTCCCGGATAGATCGAATTAGGATTTTTAATAGCAGAATTCGCTTCAATCAGCTCGGAAACGCCAACCTGATATTTTACTGCTATTTTCCACATCGTATCTCCCGATTGAACGGTATGTACGGTTGCTGCTTGCGCAGTGTTATTAAGACCAAAAGCTAGAGTGACAGACAACAGTGTTACTAATAAAAGTTTTGATAGAGTTTTCATACTTTTATTAAAGCAAATTGATTTTAAGATTCATAGCGGTAATATTATCCCTTAGTTCCATCATATTACTTTATCATCTTCCCAGCACGCTTTTTCCATAAGAAAGGCGCATTGCTCTTTTGCAATGCGCCTTTTTGTTACGAAGATAAAGCCTGTGACTGATTCATGTCTGAAACATTAACCGCTTCATCCGTGCTTTGATGCACCTGACGTTTTTTGATCACATCAATATATTGAATATGATGGCCTTCCATTTTCGTAACGGTAAAGTCATACTGATCAAAGCTAAGGCTTTCTCCTTGCTTGACGTCATATTTTTCCGTCAATACCCAGCCTCCAATTGTATCAACATCCGTATCATCAATTGTTGTGCCAAGCAACTCGTTAAGCTCACTTACTAATAATTTTCCATCTACAATATAATGATCGGGTTTGACTTTCTGAATTAATGGAAGTTCATCCGCATCAAATTCATCACGAATTTCACCGACAATTTCCTCTAAAATATCCTCTACTGTTACAATCCCTGCTGTTCCTCCGTATTCATCAATTAAAATAGCCATATGGATGCGTTCACGCTGCATCTTAAGCAATAAATCATGAATAGGAATCGATTCAATTACTTCAATAACAGGACGGATATACTGTTTTAAATTTATTTTTTCCTTGCTGTTGTTCATGACAATCTCGGTTAAAATCTCTTTCATATTGACCATTCCAATAATATGGTCTTTATCTCCATCGATGACCGGATAGCGGGTAAACCGCTCTTCTTGGACCATCTCAAGGATGTATTCGACCGTATCTTCCTGGTCAATCGAAACGACTTCCGTACGCGGCACCATAATCTCCTTGGCAACGCGATCATCAAAGTCAAAAATCTTACTTACATATTTAAACTCCGATTGATTGATTTCACCGCTTTTATAGCTTTCTGATAACAAGATGCGAAGCTCTTCTTCACTGTGTGCAAGCTCATTTTCTGAAGCAGGCTTTAGACCAAATAACCCTGTTATTAAACGAGAAGAACTGTTTAATAGCCAAATGAAAGGATAGGTTACTTTATAAAAGAGTATAAGCGGACGAACAAATAATAAAGTGACTTTCTCTGCTTTTTGAATTGCAAATGTTTTCGGAGCAAGCTCTCCGACCACAACGTTTATAAATGTAACAACCGCAAAAGAAATCGCAACAGATAGTACTTTTGTTAAAGCTCCGCTTATCCCTAGTTGATCAAGTAATGGGGACAGGAGATGCGAAAGTGTAGGCTCTCCTAACCAACCAATTCCCAGCGCAGTAATCGTAATACCAAGCTGACACGCAGATAAGTATTCATCTAAGTTTGAAATAACTTGCTTCGCAGCTTTTGCATTGCTGCTCCCTTCTGCTATAAGCTGATCCACTTTGGAACTCCTCACGCGAATAATCGCAAACTCGGTAGCAACGAAAAAAGCAGTTAATGCAATCAGTACCGCTAGTAAAATCAAGTTAAATATGTCCAATCAAGTTCCTTAGCTCGTTTAAAAACGAGTAAGGACTCACCTCCTAAAAAATAAAAAATTTGGATAAAGAACTCTATCCCTGTACTGATCACTTGGAAAAGTGCATATAAGGAGGAATCAAATGATAAATGTATAAACATTTTTATATGGAGCAAAACTGCCAGTCTTTCTTCCTTATCTCACGTTTCACTCGTTAATGTAGCAGGTCATTCTTTATTCAGCTGTTCTAGATGTGAAGCAATGGCTCACATCGCTTCATTTCATGATGTTGCTTCAGCGCTGATTCTCTCTTCCATTCATTTATAAAAAATTTAGTAGTTTACAATCTTTATAAAGTTAAAGTCTGTTAACGTCTTAAAAGAGCGATTATGTGATAAAGAGCGATATGCGTGAAGCAAATGTAGGTTTATATAATACTGTATTGTACGCTTTGACACTGGTGCATATAATGCTACTTCGCCAACGTGGTACACTGCCCCATCCAATCACCTCTATTTCCGTATATCTAAAAAGAATAAGGAATAATTATCCTATTTCTTTTTAAACTTATTGACTTTATTTTAAATGTTAAAAACTTTGCAGTCAAACGTTTTAGTTAGTCTCCTGCCCTTGCTATTTACTGGTACGGCGATTTTTAGCAGGTAAATAAAAGCTTGCTGCTACACAAAAAAAACCAAGGACAAAACAGATAATGGGGAGTTTCATACCTATTGCTTCAGCATAATAAGTGAGACTCCTTCCGTGAATAGGGACAAGATTCATTTCAAAAATCAAAGTCAAAACAGCTGTCACTTTGAGTGCAATACCAACAATGAAGAGACAAACTCTCAAGCCTCCACTCATATGCGCAAACATCCCTTCTATCCATTAGCGAATGGATGATGTACTACACCATATGATACATCCCTACACTTTATCACTAAATGCTAAAAAAGCGCTATGTCCATGCATAGACGCTTATAAATTTGCGACCACTTGTCCAATGGAATCATAGATAACCAAATCAAACAAATAATCGTAATGCGTAGGTTCTTTATTAATCATCACCATGTTTGTACGATTGTACCGGCTCACAAGCAGCGGAATCTGATTAATCGGTGCTACTTCAAGCGATGAACCAAGCACGATGAATAAATCAGATGACAGCGCTGCTGTAACTGCTTCATCGAACTGATGAATGGCATCTCCAAAAAGAACAACATTTGGCTTTAAAAGGCGCTCACACGCTGTACATTGTGGGAGAGCTGACTGATTTAAATACGCTAAGTCATACTCTTCTTTACAGCTTGGACAATGAGCTCTCTTAATGGACCCATGAATTTCAAAGACGTTCGTGCTTCCTGCATCTTGGTGCAAGCCATCAATATTTTGCGTAATTACATGCACGGTTTTGGCTTCTTCTAGTTCAGCAATAAAGCGATGGCCCGTATTTGCTTTATACTGATGCAGCATTTTAATATGAAAAATTTCTTTAAACAGCGGCCAAAATTCATGAGGATATTGCTCATAGAAGTCAGCAGCTACTATGTCCACAAAGCTTTTATTTTGGCGATATAAGCCATTTTGAGAGCGAAAGTCCGGTATGCCCGACTCTGTGCTCATTCCTGCTCCCGTAAAAAAACAAATGTGTTTAGCATCATCAATGAGCTGTTTTAATTCTTTGTACTGTTTTACCATTGCATTTCTCTCCTATTTAACAATTAGCACAGGAATCGTTACTTGCTGTGCAATCTTAGAACTCACGCTTCCAAGCAGCATGCCTTTTACAGGATTTAACCCTCTGCTTCCTATTACTACAAGGTCAAATGAATTTTGATTAGCAAATTGAATCACTGTTTTAGCCGCGTCTCCGTGCATAAACGTAATCTCATACTCCACGTTTCCTTGCTTTAAAATTTCATCTGTTGTATGTATCCGGCTTTCACGTTCCTCATCGCGGCTAAGTGATTTTAATCTTGAATCACCCTCTACTGCATAAATGACCTGAATAAAACTGTTTTCCGTCAGCTGAGCCAGCTGAACAGCTTTTTCTGTTGCTTTAGCTGCATGCTCTGAGCCATCTGAGGCAAGTAAAATTCGTTTAAACATCACGCTTCCTCTCCTCTTTTGTAAAATGGTCTTCTCTCTTTACTATATCACTCGCTGTTCAAATGTAATCATTTTTTTGATTATTTCTATAATTTTTAAAATTATTTGTCTACTTTTATGATAAACTGAAAGAAAACTTGTACAGAGGGGATGGAACGATGTTTGGTTTTGAATTAATTTGCACCTTTTGCAAAGGACTCGGAAAGCTAGCCGTTATTCCTGGTATCGGTTACATGAAAACATGCAAACACTGCGAAGGAACAGGGATGCAATCAAAAAAAGACGAAACTCCTTCCATATAAGAAGTTTCGCCTCAGCCATACTGTGATTAGATTGAAAGCTCTTTAGATAAACGGTACATATCAGCATTGATATGGTGAGGTTCACCTAAAATTTCCATAATATCATAATCTACAATTTCATTTTTACGGATACCGATTGCACGGCCGCCTTTACCTTCTAGCAGAAGCTCGACTGCACGACCGCCGAAACGGCTTCCTAGCACACGATCTTGAGCAGTTGGGGAACCACCGCGCTGAATGTGTCCTAATACTGTTACACGCGTTTCAATACCTGCAGCTTCATGCAGCTGCTTCGCTACTTCATTACCATTGGCTACGCCTTCAGCTACTACGATAATGCTGTGCTTTTTACCGCGCTCTTGTCCTTTTCTCAAACGGTCAACCATTTCTTGGAACTCATCTTTTGCTTCTGGAATAAGGATTGTTTCCGCACCGCCAGCAAGACCTGACCAAAGAGCAATGTCTCCTGCATTACGACCCATAACTTCAATAATAAACGTACGTTCATGAGAAGTCGCCGTATCACGGATTTTATCAATAGCATCGATAACCGTATGAAGAGCCGTATCAAACCCTAATGTAAAATCTGTTCCTGGAATGTCGTTATCAATTGTTCCTGGGATACCGATACAAGGGAAACCAAGCTCTGTTAGTTTTACAGCTCCCATATATGATCCGTCTCCACCAATAACTACTAAGCCTTCAATACCGTGCTTCTTAAGGTTTTCAATACCTTTTAAACGCCCTTCTTCTGTTTTGAATTCTGGGCATCTTGCAGAATAAAGCATAGTTCCGCCGCGTTGAATGATGTCACCGACATCTCCAACTTCTAGCTTTTTAATATTTCCTTCTATTAATCCTTGATACCCTTGATAGATACCGTAAACTTCCATACCTTCATGAATTGCTTTACGCACAACAGCACGAACCGCAGGATTCATACCTGGAGAATCTCCGCCGCTTGTTAATACACCTATTCTTTTCATTACTTTCACCTCATCAAAGTCACATACATGACTACTATATTATAGTTCTACATTTTACCCGAGTTCGAACTTTTTGTGTAGTAATTCACAACATATTTCTTTGTTAAATTTTAAATGTACATACTTTTTCATATCTTTTAGTTATTTACCGTCAAATATTCAAAGTTTTTCTAGCAATATTGCACATCTAAAGAACCCTTTTAGTTACAGCTTTTATAAGACTATATTCACCTTTATATTTCATTTTTTTCATATATGTAATGAAATTGTAACGTAGAACACTGTCGAAAGATGATATGATGAATTTACTCAAATCAGGAAAAATTTTCAGGGGGTACTAGTTTTATGAAAAAAGTAATAGCAGCTCTTACGCTTGCTGGCGTTATTGTTTCTACTAGCCCGATTGTCAGCCAAGCGGCTCTAGGCGACCAAACGCTTCGCCAAGGCATGAGTCACCAAGATGTTAAACAACTACAACAAACGTTGAAAAATAAAGGTTATTTTAAAGGGAATACGACTACATACTTTGGGACTGTTACAACTTCTGCTGTAAAATCATTTCAGCGCAAAAATGGACTAGCAGCAGATGGTATTGTCGGAAAGGGAACGTATGCTAAACTAGGCGTTTCAGCAAAGGGTAAATCGACTTCTAGCTCAGCGCGCTATAACCCTAACGCAGTGATTAACAAAGGAAAACAGTATATGGGCGTTCGATATCGCTGGGGCGGAACAACGCCAAGCGGCTTTGACTGCAGCGGTTTTATTGGCTATGCATTCAAACATGGAGGCGGGGTTCAGCTTCCTCGAACAGTAGCTCAAATTTATCAAAAAGGAACGCGCGTCTCAAGTCCAAAAGCTGGAGATATTGTGTTCTTCCAAACCTATACAAAAGGGCCTTCTCATGCAGGAATTTATTTAGGAAATAACCAGTTTCTTCACTGCTCTTCATCTAAAGGTGTGAGCATCTCTTCTCTAAAAGAGAGCTATTGGAGCAAACGCTATTTAGGTGCTAAAAGAATGTAGTTTCTATAAAAAGGGCAAGCTGTGCGATTTTGATGCGGCTTGCTCTTTTTCTGCATGTAAAAGATTTGGTATAGTAGAAGCAGCACATTACATTGCAAAACCAAGCGTGTAGATGAATACTGTAAAGGAAGTTGAATAAATGCACACCCTTTTAATTGACATGGATTCTGTCATTTGTGATCTTATGACGGATTGGCATAACCAATATAACAAAGATTATTGCGACAGCTTATCGGTTGAAAAGTTAAAATGCTGGGAATCAGAAAAGTATGTAAAGCCGGAATGCGGCACGAAAATTTATGACTACCTCGATCAGCCGGGGCTTTTTTTACATTTACAACCTCTCCCTCATGCTGTTGAGGTTCTTAAACGACTTTATGAAAGGTTTTCCATTTTAATTGTTACAAGCAGCCGTACCTATGCTTATACAGAAAAAGAGCAGTGGGTCGAGAAACACCTTCCGTTTATTGGAAAATACAATATCGTGTTTACACACCAAAAAGATAAAATATACGGAGACTTGCTATTTGATGATGCACCGCATAATTTGAAGGCTTTTCAAGCTACAGGTCGCCATGCTGTTGCCATGAGCTACCCGTATAACGAAGAAGTAAATGTCCCTCGCGTGGACGATTGGCTTCAGTTTGAACAGTACGTAAATACTTATTTTAACGAATGTTAAGCTAAAAAACACGTGGACTTTGTCATCAGAGAATGAATGCAGTGCGTTTGTTAGCACAGCTATAAGCATAAAAAAACCGCCTTTTGGGCGGTTTTTGACGGATAGCCCCTAAGGGTTATCCGCTTTTTATTAAAAAAAGATATCGTTTTTTAGTACTTATCAGCTGATGAGAAAAAGTCCATAATGGCATGGATAATTTCAACGGACTGAAAAGAAAACAATGATATGGCTGTTAATGAAAAGAAACCAATCATGGCCATACGTACAAGTAACATAGACTAATCGCCTCCCTGTTTTGAACTAAATGAACGCACCCAAAACAATTCGCTATCTGTCTTTGTTTGTACGACGTTTTCGCCAAGCAAAGGCAGCTCATTCACTGCGTGTAACAATGACAATGAATCTTCATCTTTCTCTTAAAGACTAAGCGTATAGTTAGTATATCAAATGAAACTTTTTCTTCAAGGCTATACTAGCGGTAAAAAAGGAAATAGTATGAAACGATGCGTTTTATCTTTATTTCATACAATTCAGTACCCTAATATTTATTATATTAAACCTTTTAGGAAAATTGCTACTATTATATCTTTTTTTATAAAAAAAGATATTAAGACATAACTAAATCAATCCAACCTAAAGACGAACAAGTGAGATAAATGATCTCGACTGCTTGTTGCATCGCTGTTGATTTCCGTGTAAGACTTCGTTTTCCGTCAGCGTCCGATGAGCCTCCCCGCCTACATATACGAAACCTACGTCCACCCTACCAATGAAAAAATCCGAACGCATTAAATTCTCAAGCAAGAATCAAACTCATTCGGATCTTCTTTCAATTAAAATAATTTTGTCTCTTCACTTTATTTATCGACACGTACTGTAATACTCATTGACAATGTCTAAAATGGTTGGGTATTCTTCCACCCATGTAAAATTTGTTTTTTCATTTTCTTTTTTTACTACTTCTTGTTCTGCACTTATCTTTTCCATTGTTCAATCTCTCCCTTTAACTGTTATATAACATTTATATTAAATTAACTTTGTTTTATAACAATTTTCAGAAAAAAGTTGGACAATGACGTATGAAAAAAAGTTATTGTGCCGATAAAATTTTTACATAATACGTACGAGTCCTTGGTCCATCAAACTCACAAAAATAAATTCCTTGCCACGTTCCTAGCAGCAGCTGCCCATCGTGAACGATTATATGCTGAGAGGAGCCGACCGTGCTCGCTTTGAGATGCGCCGCCGTATTTCCTTCCATATGAAGATCTAACTTATGTTCCCAAGGATATACTTCATCGAAGCGTCGGATCATATCGGTTTTTACATCCGGATCCGCATTTTCATTAATTGTTATACCAGCGGTTGTATGAGGACAGTAAACAACTACAGCCCCTTCTTTTAATCCTTCTGTTCTTATTAATGCTTGTACCTGACTCGTGACGTCAATCATTTCGTCACGCTTATTCGTTTTTAACGTAAATGAATGTAGCATACCATCACCTCTTTTCTTTACCATAACATATCTTTTCTATTCTTCCACATTTTTCGCATAACTCGTTTTTACATCGTAAACACTAAGCTCATTAACACAACAGGCGGTGAGTTTATTTATGCTCGATTCAAAATTTCAGCCCAATGCAGACTACACCGTTCAAACGTTTCTAGATTTGGTGGGTCAAAATACAGACGTTGGTTCCAAAAAATTATGGCTGTCTCCCACAAAATATATATGTATTATTTATCTCCAAGGATTAGTAGACGGAGAAAAACTTGATAATCTTACTCAGCATGTTGTTGAGACAAAAGCAAAAAGTGAAACGCAAACACTCGATGACATCGATTCGTTTATTTCTGTCATTAAAGACAAAGAAGTTTATACATACAAGCAAGCAATCTCGTGTTTTTTTAAAGGTCAGCCCTTGCTGTTCATTAGCGAAAGCACCACGGCATACTCGCTGAATATGTCTATGACCAAACAGCGCTCTTTAAGTGAACCTACAACAGAAAAAGTAGTGCGCGGCCCTAAAATTGCTCTTATCGAAAACTTAGATGAAAACCTTGGTCTTTTAAGGCAGCGTTCTACCGAAGAAGAAATGGTTATTGAAGACATTTATATTGGAAATACAAAGGAACATCGAACAAGTATCGTTTTTCATAATAAACACTGTCAAACTCACATCGTGAATCAAGTCCGAGAGAAATTATTAGACATTCCTTTAGATAACATTCAAGACTCAGGAATGATTGAAGAATTTTTAGAAGAGGCACCTTACTCACCGTTCCCTCAAGTACAAAATACAGAAAGACCGGATCGTGTTCTCGCTGCGGTGAATGAAGGGCGAGTAGCCATTTTAGTAGATGGCTCTCCTTTTGCTCTTTTAGTGCCTACAACTTTCGATATGATTATGAAATCACCCGACGATTATTACGAAAGATGGATAGCTGGTTCGTTGCTAAGATTACTAAGGTACTTGTCTATTTTTATTACCCTATTCTTTTCAGCTATTTATATTTCACTCGTTTCGTTTAACCAAGGTCTGCTTCCGACGGAGCTTGCTATTACTATTGCGGCCACACGAGAAAACGTTCCTTTTTCTCCTTTTATCGAAGCAGTGGTTATGGAAGTGACGCTTGAATTATTGCGCGAAGCCGGTCTGCGTCTCCCTACTCCTGTGGGACAAACAGTTGGACTTGTAGGCGGGGTTGTGATTGGTCAAGCAGCGGTGGAAGCCCATATCGTTAGCTCCGTTATGATTATTGTTGTATCTGTATCGGCAATTGCGTCCTTTACCGTTCCTCAGTACGGAATTGGCCTTTCGTTTCGAATTTTGCGTTTCGTATCTATGATGATTGCAGCAATATTTGGATTATACGGAGTTACCATGTTTTTTCTTGTTCTCGTCATTCATCTAACCAAGCTCGAAAGTTTTGGTATGGCTTACTTCAAACCGTTTTTTGCGTTAAATAAAAAAGCGTGGAAAGATTCTTATATTCGTCTGCCAAACAAAAGTCTAAAACAGTCTAAAAATAAAGCCAAATAAAACTGACAAAAGGAGGACCATATGGAACAATCACAGTCACAATCAAGCAAGCTTCTTTCAGACTTTTATGCCATTTCAATTATCTCTTCAACCATGCTGGGCGTCGGTTTATTAACACTGCCAAGCAGCATTACAAACCAGACAAACAACGCAGACGGATGGATTGTACTTATTATGGACGGCCTTTTGTTTATTGGAATTGTTCTTTTTTTAGTCTGGATGGTTAAATATTTTACGATTAGCTGTATGTTTGACTTCACGCAAGAAGTAACCGGCAAGTTGATTGGAAATATCTTCAACTTCGCTATAGTCGTTTATTTCACATCTGTAGCAAGTTTTGAAGTAAGAGCTATGGCAGAAATGATCCATTTCTATTTACTGGAAACGATGCCCATTGAATTAATTATCCTTTCGTTTATTTTGACAGGCGTCTATTTAATCACTGGGGGTATTAATTCTATTGGAAAAGTAATGGCCCTATGTTTTCCTGTAACGGTCATCATTCTTCTTATCTTATATCTTCTTAGTATCGGAATGGTCGATTTAAAAAACTTACAGCCCGTGTTAGCCGATGGATTCAGCCCGCTTCTTGCTGCTTTTACAACCGTCTCTGTTTCCTTTTTAGGGATTGAAACGATTGTATTTCTTCCAAAGCATATGAAAAACAAAAATCATTTACGAAAAGTTTCTATCATCGGATTTTCCATTCCTTTACTTTTATATATTATCACTTACGTATTAGTTGTCGGCGCGTTATCCGTTCCGGAGGTAAAAACGACCGTCTGGCCTACGATTGAATTTGTTCAGACGCATGAAGTAAAAGGAATTTTCTTTGAGAGGCTTGAATTATTTTTACTTATTGTCTGGCTTCTTCAGTTTTTTTTAACCTTTGTAATGTATTTCTTTTTAGCTGTTTCAGGATTTAAAAAAATTTTCAAAAACCGATCAACTACTAATATTATCTTTCTTGTACCCGCTTTATTTATGAGCTCTTTAGCCCCCAAAACAGCAAGCGACGTGTCGAATTATTCAACTGTTCTAGGCTGGGCATTTTTAGTGACATTTTTGGTTATCCCTCTTTTTTTCAGCATGTTAATGAAAATAAAAAAGGTTGTGTTCAAATGACGAAAAAATGTCTTCCTGTCATGATGACCATTTTTTTATTGTGCGGCTGTACAAATCATCGAAACATTGAACAACTTGCTCTTGTTATAGGCGTGGCAATGGATATCACATCGAAAATAGAACCAAAAACAGGAAAAAATCAGCTTGTGCTGACTCATCAAACGTTAACCGAGACAGAGTCCGGAAATATGTCTTCTTCCATTCCATACAAAAACATTACAACAGCTGGTCCTACAATTCATGAAATCACGCGAAATATTTCGCTGAAATCTGATCCTATATACAGCCAGCATCAGCGAGCACTTTTAATAGGAGAAAAAGCAAGCAAGACCATCCCTCTTGATGCGCTTATCAATCAGTTTGTACGTGATAATGAAATACGCCGCAGCAGCCTTGCGTTTGTTACAAAAGGCGATGCTAAAAACGTTTTAACGATTCAAGGAATGTCTGTACCGCCTGTAAACTTAATTTACGAGCTTGTTTATAATAAATTCAAAACGAACAAAATTCTAAATCCCCTAACCATGGGAGAGCTATCAGCTAAGTTAAAAACAGATCAAAGCTTTTTAATACAGCGGCTTTCTAAAATAAAAAATAGCGTTGAAATAGACGGCGCGGCAATCATAAAAGATAAAAAAGCAAAATTCACCTTAACTCAGCACCAAGTGGAGGCATTAACGTGGTTAACGGGGAATATTAAAGGCGGAATTATTTACGGCAAACACGGTCCATACCCCTTTTCCTATGAAATTGGAGATGTTCAGCAAGATGTGAAGGCCCGCATTGATTCAAATCACTCCGTTCATTTTGACATCAACGTTCAAACAAGCGGCAGGCTATCAGAAGATTGGGAGACTTCAAAACAGGCTCTTGCCGCCTCTAATGTAAAGAACACCGAAAAAAAAATAGAAAAAATCATTCGAAAAGATGCAGAAAAAACACTTCGCTTATTACAAAATAATTACAAAGCTGATGTGATTGACCTGCATGATTACGTACGAATTCATCATCCTCATTTTTGGAAAAAACATCAGCATGAATGGGATGAAATATTTAGCCAGTCGACCATCGACTATCATATTCATGTTCAAATTAAAGATTTTGGAACACAGGGCAGAGATTAGCTCTTATTACTCAACGCCAGCTTCAGTCAGCTCTTTTTTCTTTAGTTCCATAATCGTGAACTTATCGGTATAGTTTTTGCTGACGAACAGCTGGCGTTCATTGTCGTTATTAAAATAAAATTTTTTATCATCTTGATATTGAAAATTCACTTTTTTCTTTTTCATTTGTTTTATAAACGTTAAGTAGTCATTTGAATGAATGAGATACCTTTTAGGCTTATCGGATATTTGAACAACATCTTCACCCGAAGATTTTAATTTTACAATACTCCATGCAATAGGAAGAGGATTACCTTCTTGAAAGATCGTTTTGTGAAAAATGAGCACAAAGAAAGCAGCTGTAATAATTGAAATAAGAACAAGCTGTTTTTTCACCGTATATCATCCTTTCTTCACGTCGTTACTACGTTAAGTAATACGACAGGCGTATGAAAAAACCTGTTCATCCGCAAAGGTTGTGTAAAGAAATAATGCAAAATCAACAAAATATAACAGTTTGGTTACCTTTTGATTAAATAACATTACTTCTTTACAAATTTAGCTAATCACGTGATAGACTAAACTCAACATATTAAGTCAGGACTAAACTAAATGAGGTGTTGCGTATGACTACAATGCGGCTTCAATCATACTTAACAACAATGTTTCCAAATGTTCAAATGAAAAGACCTCTTTTTTATAACGCGCCCGCAGGTATCCGTTTTACGCTTACCAATCAAAAAGGCGTATGGGAACGAGAATACATGAAAAATGTGTACGCACGCGCTTACGAAATTTTTGAGACACTCCATGAAAAAAATGATGAGCTGTTACTTGTTTTCAAAGCGAATGCTGCACAGGATGATTTACTTTTAAAAAAGAAAAAAGAAAC
Organism: Priestia sp. YIM B13490; assembly: GCF_042787735.1. Taxonomy (NCBI): domain Bacteria; kingdom Bacillati; phylum Bacillota; class Bacilli; order Caryophanales; family Bacillaceae; genus Priestia; species Priestia sp. YIM B13490. The sequence continues at coordinate 140,873 of NZ_JBHZOT010000001.1, read as the reverse complement.
AGCTATTAAAAAATTCATTCGCTCTCGCCTGAAGAAACAAGAAGTTCAATCCGTAGCATTATTAAATAACGCTGAGTATATTATTGCCTGTAAAACAAATGATGTGAAAGAAAAGCTTCTTTTGCAATCAATTGCCAACCGCGATCTTCATATTCATCCGGCTATTGAAGAAGAGTGTTACATTGTGAATTTGAATAAAGAAACCATCTTCCACCTATACGACGAGCGCGGACTGGACATTGTATCGAACAATCAGTCTTCTCTTCAACTTCTTCAGCAAAAGTTTCACGACTGGATTCTAGATATTGATGCAGCTTGCTCTAAAAAAGTACAATAAAAAAAGCAATCATTCAGTAAAGGAATGATTGCTTTTTTTATTAGGCTTGATGGACAGGAGACGCTTTTTTTAAAAACAGCCAGTTGATAAGAAAGAATAAGAAGCTTACGATAACCATTGTTCCGAATGTAAGTAACAACGACCCGTTCGAAAAGCTTTTTATAAAATGAATAACCGGTTCTTTTGTCACTGGAATCGTAAACAGTAAAATTAAAACAGCACCGGTGATCATCCCTCCTGTTTGCCCGAATTTGTAAACGATGCTGCCGAGCAAACACGATGCTGCTGTAACAAAAAAAATAAATACAGCGTCCGTTAAAAAGTGAACAGTGACAGTAGGGTCATGAAAGATAAAATCGCTCGCATAATAAAGCTGAACATTCATTAAATTCAAACTATTAATCACCTTTATGGAAATGCTCATGATGACAACATTGATAAGGGACATTACAATTGCAAATAAAGCAAAAACACAGGTCATCGTTAAAAGATATGCTTTACGAGTAGCTCCTAACTTTAAGCAAAAGGAAAAACTTTTTCGAATGATAATAAAACTTACAATACCTGAAAAGATGTACTGCGGCATACTTGTTACTAATAGAAGATGCTCATTCACCTGACTGAAAACTAAAATATCTACTACAACAAAAGCTAACAGAATCGTCCAAAAGCGAATCATTAAATACTTTAGTTCAACGTAGAGCGAATAACTAATGGCGGCAAACTGTCCTTTCATTACGCTACACCTCCACGATTTGCTGTAAGATAAATCATAATATCCTGTATATGAACAGCTTCTATATGAAATGAACTGTCGACAAGCTCCTCAGCATAAATATCTTCATTAAAGAGGACTATTTTTTTCTCTCCTCCGAATACTTGTTCATGGATTACTTGCTTTCCTTTTTCATATTCTTCAATTTGACTTTTAGGTCCTTTCACACTTACACAGCGCTGCTGCAAATTTTCTGCCGTATCCTGAAGAATCAGCTTTCCTTTTTGCATAATGAGTACTTCTTCAAATAAATTACTTACCTCATCAATTAAATGTGTGGAAATAATGAACGTGCGTGGATATTCTTCATATTCATCCAATAGGAGCTCATAAAAACGCGCTCGCATCGCAGCATCAAGTCCAATATAAGGTTCATCAAAGATTGTGATGCTCGTTCGGGAAGATAGCCCAACAATAATTCCTAATGCTGATTCCATACCTTTAGATAATGCTTTCACTTTCATATTACAATCTAAATGGAACTCTTCCATAAGCCTCTCAGCAGCTTCTTCGCTCCAGTAAGGATAAAAAAGTGACGCAATTTTTAAGACGTCTTTGACTTTTAATGTTTTTTTGAAATTTCCGCTTTCGTTAATTAAGCAGATGTTTTGCAAGACAGAGCGGTTTTCAAATGGAGATTGATTGCCCACTTTTACCTCTCCTGTCGTAACTGGAATATGCCCGGCTACAATTTGCATCAGAGTCGTTTTGCCCGCTCCATTTCTACCTAGTAACCCGTATATTTTATTTTTTGCTAGCGTAAGTGAAATGTCTTTTAACACTTGTTTAGATCCATAGCATTTATTTAACAGCTGCGCTTCTATATTCATTTTATTTCCCCCTTGTCTAACAGCTCTTTTAACTCGTTTACCGTAATCCCCAAATGCTGTGCTTCTTTTTTCAGGGGAACAATAAAACGGTTATAAAATTCTTCTTTTCTTTGTGTAAGCAATACTTCTTTGGCGCCCGCACATACAAACATCCCTATCCCTCTCTTTTTATACAATATTCCGTGGTCAACTAGCTGATTAATTCCTTTAGCTGCTGTGGCAGGGTTAATGCGATACATTTTGGCAAATTCATTCGTAGACGGTACTCTTTCTTCTTCTGGAAAAGCATCATTCAAAATATTCTCTTCGATGGTTTCTTTAATTTGTTGAAAAATTGGTCGCTGATGATCTAATGATTGTTTCATTTTGACTACCTCACTTAAATGGTTCACTACTCATGTAACTAACTATATAACTAACTGGTTATTTTTTCAAGTGTTATTTCCAAAAAAAGAAAAAAAGTCCGTCAGTTAGTTACTGACGGACTTTTTTATTTGACTGTTTAACCACTTGACCGTTCTTTTTACCAGCTCATCCTGCTGCTCTTTAGGGGAAATACTGGCTTTGTTATCGCCTTTTTGTTTCCCGTACATTCCAAACTGTGCGTGATTAGCTCCTTTTACTTGGACCAGCTCCGTATTTTTTGAAAGTAAATGCTTGGTTTCTTTAATTTTTTCAGGCGTCGACAAACCATCTTTCTCACCGGTTAAAGACAAAATAGGATAAGTGGAAGTTGAAAAATTATTTTTATTCATCGGATACGATGCTAAAAGAACTAAGCCTTTTATTGAGTTTTGATGATCATACGCATAAGAGGCTGCACTCACTCCTCCAAGGGAATGCCCTCCGATAAACCATGCGGAAATCTTCGGATAGCTTTTCACAATATCCGTCGCTTTATTTTGACTAAAAAAACTCATATTAAACGGAGAATCTACAACAGCAACAAGATATCCTTCATTTGCAATTTGCTGAGCATAATAGCCATATGCTAACGGCTCTACTTTAGCACCTTGATAAATAATATAGCCGGCTTTTATCTCTTTGTTCGTTTGAGGCTTAAATACGTAATAATCGTCTTTCTTCACTACTTTTTTCTCATCTACTAGTGAGTGAAGCTCCTTTGAAGGTTCATAATCAAAACCTGACCATATGACAAAAAAAGCCACGGTCACTGCAACAAGAACCGCAAGACCGACTCCTACTATTTTTAACGTTTTTTTCATGTCACTCCCTCTTTCTGTTTTTTACTATGTACTCTTTTTATATCTTTTAGATATTTTACATGTTCGTTTTAAAGATATACAAGAAAAAAGAGAAGTTCGATATGCCCAAAGCAGGACGCAGCAGAAGCGACATAAACCATTCCACATACTCGAAACAAAGAGAGAAAATTAAAAAGGCTGCTGCATGTAATAACGGGACAGCCTCATTAGCAGACAACTTTCACTAATGAATATCTCGTTTCTTAAACCTCCCTCCTCTAACTTCAGCAATAGCTGCTACAGCAAAAAAAGCAGATGGATCTATCTCATCGATAATCGCTTTTAGCTTTGCTTCTTCAAGCCTGGTAATCACACAAAAAATGACTTTTTTATCATCTCCCGTATACGCCCCTTCCCCATTTAAATACGTGACGCCTCTCCCTAAACGAGCAAGAATTGCTTCGCCAATTTGTTCATATTGTTCGCTGATAATCCAAGCTGACTTAGACTCATCTAACCCTTGAATCACAATATCAATCGTTTTAAAAGCAATGAAGTAAGCCATTAAAGAATACATAGCGCGATCCCAGCCAAATACAAAACCGGCACTTCCCAAAATAAATAAATTAAAAAACATAATCGTCTCACCTACGGAGAAAGGCGTACGCTTATTAAATAAAATAGCTAATATCTCGGTGCCGTCTAGCGAACCTCCGTACCGAATAACAATTCCTACTCCCACACCGAGAACAATTCCGCCAAACACAGTGGCTAAAAGAGGGTCACCTGTTAAGACCGGCAAGTCGTGAAAAATAGAGGTAGCAATGGATAGAATGATAACACCTAAAAGCGTAGATAGCGCAAATGTTTTTCCAATTTGCTTATAGCCAATGAAAAAGAATGGAAGATTTAATACGAAGATATAAAAGCCGATTTGAACATCCGTTAAGTGGGATAAAATAATAGATATACCTACAATTCCACCGTCAATAACCTCATTAGGGACAAGAAAAAATTCTAGCCCGACGGCCATTAAAAGGGCTCCCACTAAAATAAACAGCATGCGCTTTACAATCATTTTAGCTGATAGCGAACGATGAACAACCTTTTTTATTTCATGATTCGTTTGCAGCACATAACTTCCCCTCCTTTTATGATAGAGACATCAGCTACTAACCAAACCCTTATTTTAATATTATCACAAAATTCAAACTATTTACCTGCTCTTTTACAAAAATTTCATCTAATGAAATAAATTATGCATATATTGGATAAAATTGTAGATGATAACAAGTGAATAAATGCCCGAGTACGTTCAAAAGTGAATGCATGCCCACCACTTTTCATACGGGACTAACAGGACAAACTTAGATTAAAAGGAGAGTAAAACGTTATGAACCGTGTAAAGATTATTGCTGCTTCTTTACTCGCAGTTTTATTGCTAGCTTTTTCAGATAATTTCACTTCTGCAGCTGTGCAGGAGGCAATGATACGAGTTGTGCATGCGTCACCTGATGCACCTGAAGTAGATATATATGTGGACAATCAAAGCATCGTAGTCGGCGCATCGTTTAAAGATGTGACAGATTATCTTAAGGTACCTGCGGGTTCTCATAAAGTAGAGGTATATGCCATAGGTACAAAAGGAAAAGAAAAACCTGTCATTTCCACTAATGTAACCGTAGAAGCAAACAAAGCCTATACCCTTGCTGCTATTAACCAAGTTGCACACTTGGAATTAAAAGTAGCTCAAGATGATATGAACGTAGCTAAAGGAAAGAGTAAAATCCGAATTGCTCACTTTTCTCCAGACGCTCCTGCTGTTGATGTAGGTATTAATCACGGCCCTACTTTGTTTAAAGACACTGCTTTTAAACAAATGACAAACTATTCTGAAGTAGATGCCGGAACCTATGATTTGACCATTACAACTAGTCAAGACAATAAAAAAGTACTGGACATCCCAAACCTTAATTTAGAAGCCAACACGGTTTACACAGTGCTCGCTATTAACAAAGCCGACAGTCTTGAAACGCTTTTATTAAAAGATAATACGGCTATGCCTTCCGAAATGCCAAAAACAGGTATGGGCGGTGCTTCACAGGATAATTATAATTCAATTGTGCCAGTTCTTACTTTATTAGGAATTGGAGCGGTCGCTATATTTGTTGTTCGTCGTCACAGAGGATACGAAAGCGAATGAAATGGATAGGAGGGGTTTTCACCTTTTCTTTTATACTATTCATGAGCAGCTGGTTTGCCCAATCAGCAATTGCAAACAGCTCGACGGATTTTGTTGTGAAGATGGCTGAAACAAAATCAGCTCAATCCTTGAAATCTTCAGGAAATGCTTCTACGCCTCTTCCATCTCAGCTTATTATTCCGAAACTTCATATCAAGGCTTTTATAAAAGGAATGGGCCTTACTAACCAAGGTGAAATGAGCGTTCCTGATAATGGTCATGATGTAGCTTGGTTTAAGCTCGGAGCAAGACCTGGAGAGGAAGGAAATGCGGTCATTGCAGGACATGTTGATGATCAAAAAGGACCCGCTATCTTCTATCATCTCGACAAGCTCACAAAAGGAGATGAAATTTTTGTAACCGATCAGCAAGGGGATCAGCTGACCTTTGTTGTTACCAATAAAGCTTCTTATCCCCGAGATTCCGCTCCTATCAGAGAGATTTTCGGTCCAACTTTTCAACACCAGCTTAATTTAATCACCTGTACGGGAACGTTTGATCATAAACAGAAAACTCATGAGCGCAGGCTCGTTATTTATACAAGCCTTCGCCCGGAAAAAACAGCCGATGTTTCTCACTAAACATCGGCGTTTATTACTTTTAATTACATACTCGTTCGTTTTATTTAAATATTTACACAGCCTTAATATGAACACAACATCTCACTAGTAAACTAATGCACGACCCCTCAATAAAAAGGAGTTTTGATATGAGACGAAAATGGTGGTTTGTAAGCTCACTCACTCTTTGTTTATGCGGTATTTTTATGTTTATACATACGCAGGCAGCTTCTACTCAAGCAGAAAAAGTAGCCATTATTGCTCATCGAGGCGCATCAGGTTATGAGCCAGAGCATACGATGCAATCTTATCTCGCAGCCGTTCAGCAAAAAGCGGATTACATTGAACTTGATCTTCATATGTCTAAAGATCAGCAGCTGGTAGCAATTCATGACTACAAAGTTGACCGAACGACAAATGGAACAGGATATGTAAAACAGTATACAGTGAAGCAGCTTCAGCGTTTGAACGCAGGAAAAGGTAATAAAAAAGCCGTCATTCCAACTTTAGAAGAAATATTCCGTACGTTTGGCAATCGAACAAACTATTATATTGAAACAAAATCTCCTCATGAATATCCAGGTATGGAAAAGGAATTGCTGACGCTGATGGCTAAGTACAACATTCATACCAATCACGTCATTGTACAATCATTTAGTCCTGAAAGCTTAAAAACCGTCCATCGATACCGACCTACTATGAAACTAATTCAACTGATTCGTTCTAAGCAAACCAATATGTTAACAGATCAGCAGTTCAGACAAATCAAAACGTACGCGGACGGCATCGGTCCGAACGCAAACACGCTGACAAAACCATATGTACAAAAAGCTCGCTCATATGATTTAGACGTTCATCCTTATACCGTAAATGATGAAAAGCAAATGAGAATGCTTATCGAGTGGGGCGTAACCGGCATGTTTACTAATTACCCGGATCGCCTTTATAACGTGCTTCATAAAGAATAAACACTTGCCGCGGCAAGTGTTTATTCTTTATACATCTCTTCTATTCGCTCTCCACAAGTACAGGCTAATTAATGCTATGGCATAAAGCAAAGCCCAGCCAAACACCAAAAATTTATTTAATCCTTCGTTAATAAATTGAATGATTGCAGATACGGGCGGCAAAACATACAGCAGCAGTCCCCCTCCTTGATACGGAAATGAAACGCCTGCCGCTGCAAGCGTAACGATTAAAATAAATAGAGGTCCAAACCACGATAAGCTGCCTTCTCTTACAACATCTCTTGTGAAAACAAGGCCTATGCTCATGCCAAGCAAACTAAACGTCCAGTGAATAATAAACCCAAACACCATTTGCTTAGTGGATATGTCCACTTCAAACATATCAAGGAGCACAGGATAAGCAATGGAAACCGCTGATAAAAATGTAAACAGCAGCATACAGCTAATAAGCTTGCTCATAAAGTACTTGTTCTTTTTCCCTACGTGAAGTTTTGTAATAACTTCTTGACTGGAATCTTCCGCGTGAAACAGCGACATCGTAAACCAAGTGGTTAGAAAAAAGAGGAAAAGTGCCGTATTAAAAAAGCTATCAAGCACCGGGTTCGGTCTATATGTATAGTTCATACACAACGAAATAATATAAAGTGCAAGCGGCGGAATATATCGATACGATTTAATGTATGTAATAAAATGATAGCGAATCAATGCACCCATCTTAAATTTCTTCCCTTTCCATATGATATAGCTTTACAACTTCAGCTTGAACAGCAAGCAATTCTGCAAGAAACTCGTTTACATATTTTTTATCTATATAAAAAATCCAGTAGTTTCCATGCTGTTCAATTTTCGTGCACTTTTCTTTTAATAAGCGAAGCGGCTTATTGAGAATGACATTTGCCTCAATAACCGTTAAATGCTCAATGAGTTGAACGCGCTCATTTTTTAAAATGCGCTGTGAGCCAATGGTGATAACACGATCAGCTACAGCATGAATGAGCCTTTCTTCATGACACGTAAATACAATGGTCATCCCTCGTTCTTTGAGCTTTGTAAAAATTCGTTCTACTTCTAGCTGAGCACGAGCATCTAATCCTGATAGAGGTTCATCAAGCAATAGCAGCTTAGAAGAACTCAGCAGCGCTTGCATCATGTTGACTTTTTGCTTCATTCCTTTTGAAAAAGAAATGATTTCTTCATGTCTAAACTCTACCATTTCGAAAGTTTCGAGCAGCTCTTCAATTCTAGAGCTGCGCTTTTTCTTAGACAATCCTTGAATTCGTCCCATGTGCTGCAAATAACCTGCTAGCGTAAAACGCAGCTCCTGAGGAAATTGTTCCACCACAAATCCAGGCGTACCGGTTTCTTTATGAAGGTGAACTGTCCCTTTAGTCGGTTTAGATAAGCCGCCAATTAGCTTTAAAAACGTACTTTTTCCCGCACCGTTTTTTCCAACAATCGCCACAGTCTCTCCTTTATAAAGGGTCGTGTGAATGTTTTCTAATACGGTATGTTTTTTGTATACTTTTGCAACATTTTTTAATTCAATCAGTTTTTCCATCTGCTGCCTCGCCTCTCCATAATCCTATATGTTAAATCATAGCATATTTATGGGGAATGTGCTTCCATCTCTATACGCTTCAGCTAAATTTTTCCGCACAAAAAAGCCTTTGATATGATCAAAGGCTTTTTATAGACAATACCATATGCTCTTCATCGATAAATTCACCATCTACTTGAAGAGCTCTTTTTTCATACGCATAAGAAGTAAAACCGAGGCTTTTGTATAGGGCTTTTGCTCCTTCATTTTTAGCAGCGACGGCCAGGTAGATTTGCAAAACATTTGTTTTTGAAAAAGCTTGTTCAACAGCGGTTTTTAACAGCTTCTTTCCAAGACCCTTCCCCCTTGCTTCAGGGGCTACGTACATCCCCCAAATATCTCCCTTATGCTGAACTTTTAAAGGCTTTTGCTGCTGAAACCCTACGATCCCCACAAGCTGTTTTTCCATAAAAGCTCCTACTACAAATTCTGATTGGCTGCTTGGAAAATAATTTCGGATGTCAGCAATTTCTTTTTCATATTCTTCTTCATAACTTAAAATAAAACTTTCGGGATGATCTTTTAAAGCACGAAGACGGAGTTCAAAGTACATGTCAGCGTCTTCTTTTACCAACAATCGTATATTCATTTTTTCACCTTAGTTTCTTATGTTTTAATTAGCTATTAAGGGTTGTACACGCTAAATACTTCATTCCACCGATACAGCTCATAATAATTTCCCGGCAGGTCTAAGCCTGAAATAAGTATCTTATCATTTTTCGTATCTTTTACGCGTGTTAAAAGATTTGCTTGTTTTCGATTTGTACGAATCCACATCGTTTGATTCGCTGCTTTATGATAAACAGGCGCATAATCTCCTAAGCCTTTTTGTGGAAATGTGAACTGACTTTGCTTATTGGTCTTTACGTCCATGCTATACAAAAAAGGCAGTGGCCTCTTTTTTTCATCATTCGACCACCCTGCTTCGGGCACACGTGAAATGATAATGTTATCTTTTTCTGTCCAAGTAAAATCCCAATCTGCGAAGCCTTTTGGAGTAAACACATGTTCTTTAAAAACCGGCATCTCTTTTAAAGTGAACTTTTTATTTTCAGTGGCAAACCTTCCTTCCCCATTAATAAATGCCAGTACTTGTTCTTCATTACTCCACTTAAACCAATTAGGTACATTAAGCATATCTCCCACTACTTGAAAAGCTTTCCCTTCTTTTGTAATGATGCACAGCTTATTTGCATCTGCAGACATCGAAGCCGTTGGAATAGCGATAAAACTAATCCATTGACCGTTAGGAGACCATTTGAAGCTGCTTGTTGTATACGCAAAAAACGAATCATTTTCTGCCGGGAGCGTCGTAAAAGCCTCCACTTTTTTTACATCTAACCCTGCATATTTGCTCACTGTATATAGCTTTACCGGCCCCCATCCCGTCGGCGCCAGCGCAGCAGCTGACGTAATTAAAAATCGATCTCCTTCTGGAAACCATGAAAACTGATCAACCCCTACGGCTACACGCTTCTTTTCATGCGTTTTAACGTTGTAATATACTAAGATTCCATTCGAAATATACGCAAGTTCCTCAGCAACCGGTGACCATTGATAATGAGTCACATCATGTTCAACAAGTAGCGGTTTTCCTTTTAACGGTGCAATCATTAAAGAATCATTTTCTGCATAAGCAACCATATCTCCATGTGATGACCATTGAGGCATAGAGGCATGACGGGCATAGGATAACTGCCTTTCGGTACCGTTATCATATACCCATAGGTTTCCTTGCCGTATAAAACTGACTTTCACTGTATTGGCAGCATTTATTTGCATAGGGAACAACATAAGAAAAAGCAGACATAACGCTATTTTTTTCACCATGTTCACTCCTGTCTTTTTTTATAGCGTTACACAAATCTCCTCATCTCATCACATTTTTGAAAAAATAAAAAAGCGCAGCGAATAGCTGCGCTTTTTGTATATTATGATTTTGACTTAGATTTTGGTGATGGTTTTGTTTTAGCTTGTGCTGTATTATTACCCGCATCTTTTTCTTTTAATAAGCTCATACGTTTTTTCAAGTAGTAACCTTGTCCAATTCCGAATAAGTTACCAATTACCCAATATAATGCAAGAGCAGATGGAAGTGAAATTCCCGCTACTAAGATGAAGATTGGCATAATGTTCATCATCATTTTCATTGGAGGTTGAATTTCATCCGTCATACTTACACGAATTTGTAAGAATGTCGTAATCGCTGCAACTACCGGTAAAATGAAGTAAGGATCTGGCTTTCCTAAACTTACCCATAAGAATGAATGCTGTGCAATTTCATGCGTTCGTGCAATGGCATTATAAAATGCGATAATAATAGGCATTTGAATAAAGATTGGCAAACATCCGCCAACCGGATTAATTTTATGCGTTTGGTAAAGCTGCATCATTTCTTTTTGCTGCTTTTGCTGTGTTTCAGGATCTTTTTTACCAGCATATTTCTTTTGAATCTTTTCCATCTCTGGACGAAGTGCTTGCATAGCCATCGTGCTCTTTTGCTGTTTTAAAATAAGCGGTAATAGAACTAAACGAATAATAAACGTCGCAATAATAATAGACAGACCATAGCTTCCGCCTGCCCACTCAGCAATTTTCGTTAATGCCATAGATAAAGGGTAAACAAAATAATGATCCCAGAATCCGCCGCTTGTAGCCGTGACCGGTGTTTTTGTACTGCTACAGCCGGCTAGAGCTAAAAGAAGCGCTCCCATTAAACCAAGCAATAATAATTTTTTATTTCTTTTCATATTCTTTCCTCCTAATAATGACTAAATGTATGAAGTGTTTTTCAGAAGGAAAGGATCTTCTTCATCATTATTCTTCTCTTTAACTGGTGTTTTTCTATACACATGTATAAATACATTTCGTCTTTTCCATATTGTTAATACTGAAGGATCAATCCCTGCATTCACATGGTCGGTGACAGGTTCCGCATGAAAAGCCGTAAACCTAGCTTCACGAAGCATATAATAACAAAGGATGTATAAAACGAAAGCAGATAAATACGGCGCATATAGAAAAAGATCGTGATAAAATTCCATGTGCCAGCTCTCTTTCTGACTATAATAGTACAATCCAATATATGTAGTGTAGCATTTACGTTCCTGTTACACAACATCAACTTATCTCTTTGACTGTTCTACGTATTACTTTTTAAAAAGTTTCATATTTACGACACAAAATTTGCTCACCATAAAATATGATGAGCAAATCTAATACCATTATTTATTCTCGTATGCTTACTGCTGCTTCTCAGTCTTCTTTTAGTTTCATGAACCAAGTAACGCCGAATGCTACACCTACAGAAATAATCATACCGATTATATAGTGAATTAAATTGCTCATACCAAGCGGCGCAGCAATGGCCATCATTGGAATACCTGTAAGTCCGTAGGCATTGGCTACTACGTGCATAAGTACCACGTAGCCGCCCCCGGCTGCTCCGCCTATAGCCGCAGCAATAAACGGCTTGCGAAGTCTTAAGTTGACGCCGAAAATAATCGGTTCTGTAATTCCTAAGAAGGAAGAAATAGCCGCTGGAATCGCAATTTTTTTCGTTTTGGCATTTTTCGTCTTAAAGTAAACAGCCAGCCCTGCTCCTCCTTGCGCCACATTCGCGCAGGCCCAAATAGGAAGTAAGAAGTTAACGCCAATCTTCGGATTAGCAAGCAGTCCTGCTTCAATAGCATGAAAACTATGCTGCAAACCTGTTAATACAATAGTTGAGTACAAGCCACCAAACAAAATTCCTGCAAACACTCCGGCTACATCGTATAGAGACTGAAGGCTGATCGAAATTAAATCTCCAATATAGCGACCGAAAGGGCCAATAAACACAAGTGACACAAAGCCTGTGATAATAACCGTTAAAAAAGGCGTAACAAGTAAATCAACCGAATTCGGCACAATTTTCCGGAGTCCCTTTTCAATTTTGCTCATGACGTAGATAGCCAATAAAATCGGAACGACCGTACCTTGATAGCCAATCAGCGGAATACTTAAGCCAAACAAATCCATATATTCTGGCTTAGCATCTGCTAATGTCCACGGATTTAATAACATCGGATGCGTTAAGATCCCCCCGATAACCGCTCCTAGATAAGGATTTGAACCAAATTCTTTTGCAGCTGAAAACCCGATTAAAATCGGTAAAATGATAAATGCTGCGCCTGAGAACATATCCAATAACACAAATAACGCGCTATCTTCTGAGACCCAGTGGAACGCTTTCATCATCCCGAGCAGCCCCATTAGTAAACCACTGGCTACAATGGCTGGAATAATCGGAACAAAAATATTGGAAAGCATGCGGGCAAAACGGGCAAATGGGTTCATTTTCTTTTTCATTTCTTCTTGATGATCCGCTGGGGCAGCAGCCTCGTCAGCACCTAATTCTTTCACAAAAGCAGCGTGGATTTTATTAACGAGACCGGTTCCAAAAATGATTTGAAACTGTCCTGAATTTGAAAAAGCCCCTTTTACATCTTCTATTTCATCTAAACCTTTTTGATCGATTTTGCTTTCATCTCGAATAACGAGGCGCAAACGCGTAGCACAGTGCTGCGCACTAGCAATATTTTCTTTTCCTCCTAAAAGCGGAACAAGCTTTTTAGCAATTTCTTTTACGTCCATCTTACTTCCTCCTTGTTGTATGTCATAAAAAAAGCAAGACCTAAAATACGCTTATAAAAGACATACTTGTCCTTCATGCGCATTCTAGGTCTTGCCTGCTTTACCAGTCACAATCCCGATTATTCAATTAATACGCTTTCATTGTACTCAAAGCAACAATATTCGTCAATGTTTTTTTCTATATTCTTTGCTCTATTCGGCAAATGTGAAGCGTGATATATCCTAGCTCCGCTTCTGGAAAATTAATTTCGTACTCATCTTTGACAAATCGCTTGATCGTTTCAGCACACTGATACGATTTTTTATATTTGACTTTTAATACGTCAAGCATCTCTTCATCCATCTCATGAAAAGGTTCATTTTGCGCTAAACGGTTTAACGCAAAGCGCAAGTGAGTCAGCAGCCGCTGATAGGACATGCTGTTTTCATCAATCTCCATATTCAGCTCTTTTTTTATAATCGTAACCATTTCATTAATAATCGTTGTATTCATCATGAGCTGCTGCATGCCCGGTGAATTCAGTTTCGCCGTATGAATATGAAGCGCAATATATCCCGCTTCGTCAATCGGCATCGTGATATCTAGTCTCTTTTTGATATGCTGAAGAGCCCATACTCCTATTGCATACTCAGGCTGATAGAGAGATTTAATTTCATTAAGCAATTTATTTTGTATGGAAATTCCGCGGGCTATCCTTTCGACAGCAAAGGATAAATGATCGCTCAAAGCAATATGCACATGATGACTTAATGTAGCAGAAAGCTGCTGCTCAGCATAAGAAATGATTTCTTCCGCCACTTGAATATGCTCTTCAGGAAGGTTTTTTAATAGTTCTTGAAACTTCTCCTGCTCTTCTTTCATGACAAAGACTTTCTCCACTTTTGCAGCATTAATAAGATCATTTTTACCTTTTTGAAAAGCAATACCGGGACCCATCGCAATTTTTTCAACTCCGCCTTCTTTAAAGACAACGGCGTTGTTATTTAACACTTTTAAAATCTTCAAATGCGCTCTCCTTTCTTAAAGGAAAAGGCTTTGCTAATTACTTCATCGTTACTTTTGCACAAGCCGTTTCGCCTTTTTGAACCGTCCCTTGAGCCAAAATTTCGAAACTTTCACTTGCATCACTGTTTGTAATAACGATTGGTGTGATAATGCTTTTCGCTTTTTCTTGAATAAGCGCTAAATCAAATGTGATAAGAGGTGTTCCTACACTTACTTTGTCACCTTGTGCCACGTGAGCTTCGAATCCTTCGCCTTCCATTGCCACTGTTTCAAGGCCGATATGTATTAATACTTCCGTACCGGCTTCTGTTTTTAAGCCTACCGCGTGTTTTGTATGGAAAAGCTGAACGACTTCCCCAGCAACAGGTGAAACAACTTGTCCTTCTGAAGGTTCGATTGCAAAACCGTCTCCCATCATCTTCTGTGCGAACACTGGATCTGGCACTTCGCTGATTGGCAGGATATTACCTGAAAGCGGAGCTAGAACGGTTGTTTCTTTTGATTTTGTCTTATTACCAAATAATTTTTTAAACATCTCAATCACCCTTTTTTAGATTGTACTTGTAGCATACCCCAATGATTCTGCAGAAAAACTTCCCCTATCCCGATGTTACGTTAACATGGTCATTATTTAACCATGCTTTTTTTGTCTTGTAAATAAAAATGTATAAGCGTTTTTATAAGAAGTGCGTTCTCTACGCTGCATTTTATGTAACCCTTTGCATATTTTCCGAAGGAGGGGTATTGAATTTTAAACCTAAAAAAAAGCCCTTTTAAAGGGCTTTTGACATTAGAACGTTGATGCAACTTCTTTTGCTCTTTCAGATGCTTTTGCTAGAATATTGTCTGCTTCTGCTGGTGTGTAAGCCATGCCTTCTGCAACAACCAGTTGGAAATCTTGAACCCCAATGAAGCCCATCACTGTACGTAAATAGCTTTGAGTAAATTCTAGCTCTGCCGCAGGGCCTTCTGAATACACGCCTCCGCGAGCTTCTAGTAATACTACTTTTTTATCTGAAGCTAATCCTACTGGACCATTTTCAGTATATTTAAACGTTTTTCCTGCAATTAAAATGTTATCAATATATGCTTTCATTAGTGGAGGGAAGCTTAAGTTCCACATTGGAGCTGAGAAAATAACTTTGTCAGCTTGTAAAAACTGCTCTACTAATTCACCCATACGCGTTACTTTTTCTAATTCAACAGCTGATAATTCTTCACCAGCTCCAGCTTTTCCCCATGCCGCTAAAACATCTCCATCAATGAATGGAACTGTTTCTTTATACAAATCAAGCGTTGTCACTGTATCAGTCGGGTTTGCTGTTTTATACTCATCTAAGAAAACCTGTGCTAAACGAGTTGAAAATGATGCTTCATCAACCTGCGGATTTACTTTTACATATAATACATTTGCCATAAATGTCATCTCCTAAAAAGTGTCTATTATCATTAATTCAAGATATTACTAAACAAATTATCTTTAATTCGAGATTTATTATATAACGCCATTTTTTATGCGTCAACCTTTTCGCACAAAAAAAACTCCACAAGCGGAGTTTTATACACATTGAAATTCTCGAATTTGATTTACATCTACCCCAGCATACACCCAGAAAGATCCTGTCCAGCGATATCCTGCAACTGAGCGTCTGCCTACAAAGGTTGGATAAAACCAGTAAGGTCGACCATTTCTCGGCCATATATAGGTGTATCGGTATAAGCACCCTGAAATAGCGCCTGGATCAACAGCATAAAGTGATGGACCTCCTGAACCTAGCTTTGGTGCAGGTGTAAAAGCTGGCGGCGGACTTGAAGGCGGCTGCGCTCCTCCCTGCGGCGGAAACCCTTGGCCCCCTCCTCCAGGTGGCTGTGGTGGAAATCCTTGACCTCCTCCTCCAGGTGGCTGTGGTGGAAACCCTTGGCCTCCTCCTCCAGGTGGCTGTGGTGGAAACCCTTGGCCTCCTCCTCCAGGTGGAAACGATGGAAACCCTTGACCTCCTCCAGGTGGAAACAAATTTTGAAAACGTGGATCGTATTGATATGGATACATACGCACTCCCCCTTTATAATGCTTGCTACGTTACAATATGCATCATAATGAAGATAGGTGAATGTCTACTTTTACCTTCTATAAACTAATTGAACGATGTTAAACTTGGTAAACTTAAAGGGGAGTCTTATCAGAGGAAATAATAAATCCAACACGGAAACTACTTGCGTGTTGGATCTGCTTGCGGAAAATATTTTTCAATAAAATTATACAGCCAAAATACGGTAATCAAAATAGGAGCTATCAGAAAAGGATGTTGAATCCACATTTTTACCAGTACCTTTTCAAATGACGGAATCGATTTTAACACTTGAAATAACGAGCTTCCGCCAAAAATAACGCTCGTTCCTATCAATAAAAAAGATAGCCAGTTAAATTGATCCATCCACATGCTCATAGAGATATAAAAACTAACACCGGTTCCTATCCCCCCCATTATTCCACTTAAAATACTTTTCACCGAAAAAGGAATCCCTACAAACCATCCGGCTCCTAGTCCTGCACACCCTGCTAAAATGCTAGAAAAAAGCAGCGGCTGCTCAAGCCAGAGACATGCATTCACTCCAACCACTAAGGTGACATGTATTCCTACGTGAAGGGAAATTCTTTTGCCAACAGGCTCTGAAACATAATGATAGTAGCGCCCGCTATAAAAAATTGTCCACCATAATAATAAAAATGCTGTCACACTTGCCCCTATAATCATAAACACACCTCTCTACATTATGATTCTATTAATCTCTATCTATTATTTTCCTCATATCCTATGTGTCTGATTCGGTAATCTATCCATATACCTTCCATACGTTCGTTCATCAGCAAGAAAGTCGAATATAACTATATTCTTGTCTCAACTGTTTACTTGTGGGAGTGCTAAGAAGTTGAATGTCTGCATGTAGAAAAAGATAGTGTAGAACACTTTCTCTTATCTTTACTATTATTCATATGTATAGCTTACTAGATTTAGTCCTCGCAGTTTAGAATTTTTCAGTTGTTCATATGAAACTATTTGCCCTTTCTTTCGTTATATATATACACGTTTCTTTATCTTTTCACGTGCAAAAAAAGATAAATTCCTATAATATGTTTTCATATTAACCTTTAAGGAGATAAAGAAGATGAATTGAATAAATCCCTACAAATAGAGTTTTTAGAAAAAAGAAATTGTTATCATTTCTCCTATTTATGTTATAGAATAATTCATGTATAATAAAAGGCTGTATGGTAACGCAGCTTGCGACATATCTTTTCTTACTTTTAGCAAGTCTATATTCAAAGCAAAAACTGCAAAGTGGGGTTAGTGCGACTCTTCATTAATCGACTTTGCATTAAAAACCAGCATTTTTCTTTTATCATAAAGAAAGAATGAGATTTAATAGTGACAGGTGAATAATATGGGTGAAAATCAAAGAAATGTTAGTAGATTTGACTGGAACTTGGCTTTCCTAATCTTCCTATTGTTTTGCGTAAGCGTTGTGGCAATCCATAGTGCTGAAAAAATTGGGCAGTATGATAAGAACTTCGTAGCGCAACAAGTTGTTTTTTATATAATCGGAATGGTGATTATAGGGTTTGTCATGCGTTTTGACTCCGATCAGCTTCAAAAGCTAACGTGGGTTTTTTATGGATTTGGGAACTTTTTATTGCTTCTTTTACTAGTGGCTCCGTCAAGCATTGCCAGAGAAATTAACGGGGCAAAAAGTTGGTTCACACTTCCCGGCTTTTCGTTACAGCCATCAGAGTTTATGAAAGTGTTTTTGATTATCACACTGAGTACGGTCATTGTGAAACACAATGAAAAATATCGTATTCGGACAGTAAGAGAAGACTTTTTACTGCTTGGTAAACTGGGTGCTGTACTTGCTTTACCTTTATTATTAATCATGCAGCAGCCTGACTTAGGTACCGCCCTTGTGTTCTTAGCAATCACGGTTGGACTTGTATTTGTTTCAGGCGTAAGCTGGAAAATCATCGCGCCTGCATTTTTAGGTATTACAGCGGTTGGTTCTGTCATTTTGGGACTTGTTGTTTATGCACCTAACCTATTAGAAAAGTATCTAGGGGTTAAGCAATACCAATTTGGACGTATCTATTCTTGGCTTGATCCTGAGTCATATAGTTCGGGAGAGGGCTATCATTTAAAGAAATCGTTAGATGCAATTGGATCAGGAATGGTAAACGGTAAAGGAATCGGAAATGGAGTTGTCTATTTGCCAGAGGGACAGACCGACTTTATTTTTGCAGTTATTGGAGAAGAGTTTGGCTTTATCGGCGCCAGCATTGTTATTAGTCTTTTCTTCGTACTCGTTTATTACTTGATCAAGCTAGGCCTTGAAACAAAAAATGAATTCAATTCTTACTTATGTGTAGGCGTTATTTCAATGCTTACGTTCCACGTATTTCAAAATATCGGTATGACCATTCAAGTCTTGCCTATTACCGGAATTCCACTTCCTTTTATTTCATATGGAGGTAGTTCACTGATGGGGAACATGTTTGCAATGGGTCTGATGTTTGGAATCTCATGGCATCACAAACGCTATATGTTTGGAAATGATTAAAGAGAGACGATGGTCTCTCTTTTTTCTTTTATCTCCCTATTAAGCATGCTACAATAAAGAAAACGCTTCCAAATCCTGTTTTAAAAGGAGTAGATATGCATGCTTGATTACCAATATCGGCGCAAAGCCTATGCTATTTTGTTAAAACAGACATCCGTACCTCCATCTACAACTTCTTTTTCCACCTGGCTCATACAGCTACTAAAACGAAACAAATAAAAGGTGTGCTACTGCACACCTTTTATTTGTTCGACAGCGACGTTATGCCAATTTGCCTTACGATTTTTTTACTATCTTCATTTAGTCCTTTTACAATAACCTTTTTATTCAATCGCTCGTACTTATCGATAATTTTTGAGATGCCGATCACGGCCGATTGATCCCATATATGAGAAGAACTAAAATCAATAATGATGGTATCCGGGTCTGTTTCATACTGAAATTCATCCATGAAGAAGCTGATCGTGGCAAAAAATAATTGCCCTGAAACCCTGTATTGCTTCATATTGCCTTCTGTTTGTGAAGTTGTTTTGATTTTAGCCATCTTCCAGCCAAATACAATGGTGCTTAAAACAATACCTACCATTACTCCTAATGCTAAGTTATGTGTAAACAATACGATAACCACCGTAACAACCATTACAATAGCATCCGATAGCGGATATTTCGTTAAGTCTTTAAGGGACTGCCAATCAAATGTACCAGCAGCTACCATAAACATAACGCCTACAAGAGCAGCCATTGGAATTTGTTTAACAACATCGCCAAGCACCATAATTAAGAACAATAAAAAGACTCCGGCGACTAAGGTAGATAACCTTCCACGTCCCCCTGATTTTACATTAATCATAGATTGTCCAATCATGGCACAGCCAGCCATTCCTCCGAAGAAACCTGTTACAATATTAGCGATGCCTTGACCGCGCGCTTCCTTATTTTTATTCGAAGGCGTATCTGTAATTTCGTCCAGTACCGTTGCCGTTAGCATAGATTCAAGTAGGCCTACAATCGCTAAAGGAAGCGAATAAGGTAAAATGATAAGCAGTGTCTCCACTGATAAATCAACCTTTGGAAAGTGAAGAACCGGCAGCGAACGCGTAATATTCCCCATATCTCCTACCGTTTTTAAATCTAAATGAAAGACAATCGCTACAATCGTCATCAAGACAATGGCAACAAGCGGAGATGGTATTGCTTTGGTCATGAGCGGAAACAAATAGACGATGAGCAGCGTTCCGGCTACCATTGCGTACATCATCCAATTTGCTCCTTGAAAATGCGGAAGCTGTGCTGTGAAAATTAAAATACCTAGCGCATTTACAAATCCAATCATAACTGTTTGAGGAAGAAATGATAAAAACCTTCCTACTTTCAAAACACCAAGTAAAATTTGAATAATTCCGGTTAAAACAGTAGCTGCAAATAAATACTCAATGCCGTGATCTTTGACTAAATTAATCATTAATAAAGACATTGCTCCTGTTGCAGCTGAAATCATAGCTGGTCTTCCGCCTGTAAAAGCAATCACAATTGCCATACAAAAAGATGCATACAGGCCAACCATGGGATCGACACCGGCGATAATGGAAAAAGCAAGGGCCTCTGGAATAAGCGCAAGAGCAACTGTCATCCCAGACAAAATATCTGCTCGAACGTTTGAAAACCACTGCTGTTTAATACTTGCCATCATGATGGTTTATCACCTCTTATGAATTTTTTATACGATTTTCGACTTCCACGAAAATCAAAGCCGTTTTTAACGTATCAAATCGTACCATACAATTTCCCGTTTGGAAACAATTAATTTTCACAAATAAAAAGACGAGAAGCCTGATTGCTTCTCGTCTTTTTATTTGTTACGCCGCAGCTTTTCGCTGCCATTCAGCAAATAAACGACTTTATGTTCATTCATTAATTGCTGCTTCAAGCGCAACAACAATCATATCGTTAAACGTCGTTTGACGCTCTTCTGACGTCGTTTCTTCACCAGTGAAAATGTGATCACTTACTGTTAAAACCGATAAAGCATTACGGCCGTATTTAGCAGCTAGCGTATACAAAGCCGTTGTTTCCATTTCAACTGCCAATACGCCGTGAGCTGCCAATTTTTCTAGCTGGCCGTCTTCATTGTAAAATTGATCAGATGTAAATACACTTCCTACTTTTAACTGAAGGCCTTTTTCAACACCTGCATCGTAAGCGCGCTTTAATAAATCAAAGTTAGCTGTCGGTGCATAGTCGATAGGACCAAATTTAACGCGGTTCATTTGTGAATCACTTGACGAAGACATGGCTAAAATAACGTCCCGTACTTTTACATCTTTTTGAATTGCTCCGCATGTACCAACCCGAATTAGGTTTTGAACACCATATTCATTCATTAGTTCATTTACATAAATAGCAATTGATGGTACACCCATTCCTGTTCCTTGAACAGAAACGCGCTTTCCTTTATATGTTCCTGTGAATCCAAGCATACCGCGCACTTCGTTATAGCAAGTTACATCTTCTAAAAACGTTTCTGCAATGTATTTTGCACGAAGTGGATCACCTGGAAGTAAAATCGTTTCTGCAATATCACCTTGTTTTGCCCCAATATGTACGCTCATTTCGTACCTCCTATATGTAAAAAATCTTACGCTTTCACTATACCATATTGTATCCCTTGCTTGTCTATTTACTTCTAACATTATGCGTCAAAAATAAAAAGACATACGGCCCAAAAAATGGCGTAGTATGTCTTTTTATATAAGGGTACGCTAATAGCGCAAGGGATTTACTAACGTTAGCTGAGGTGATATGTATGGGAAAAAAACATCGCAATCGAATTAATTCGCCTAAAAAGAATAATCATATTCCAAAAGAAGCAATTATAGCAGAACATGAAGCCCATGGAGATGAATATTCAGCAACAAACCGAAAAAATGGCCCTGGCCATCATACTCGTGATTACTAAGGGTCAACATATAAATAAAAAGCGGCCAGATAGGTCGCTTTCACCTTATGTTTAGCGTACGTGCAGGCGGTTCACTTTTTGCCAGCCGTCTGTCCATAGCTTGTAGTAATACTTTCCTCGAGTACCTTCATCAATTAACAAAATATCGCCTGTGCTGATAAACCTCGCATCACAATCTTTTGGCAAATTATCAGCAATATTAAACATCTGAAATACTTGTGTTGCTGCGTCTTGATGATCGAATGCTGTAATCGTTAGACGATGGACAGGCTTATATCCGCGCTTTTCGCCTTTTTCTTCTGTTTGCATAATGGTTACATCATATTCTGTGCTAATATTAAATTGTTTTTTTATTGTGGTCCACACACTCAACATTCTTCCCTCCACCCAAAAGCAAGTATTTACTCTTTTACGTCATGTATTCTTATATAATTAGTGATAAAATCCGAAAATCCTTTATCGAATCAAAACGTTTTTTGTCGAAATTACTAGTTTTTTCTTATTAAACATGTACATAAAATATTTGTTTCCCATTTTATCATTAGTTGTTTTTGAATGGATGAATCAATAGGCCTACTTAAACAAAATGAAATATTAACGAAAAAAATGTAACCATTGCTCCTATTTTTGGTTATATAGGCGCTTAGAAAGGAGGTAGACCCCTAAGGACCAAGCAAGTCCTAAACAATATCCTGCTAGTATATCCGTTAAAAAGTGTACGCCTAAATACAAACGGCTAAATCCAATTAATAAAATAACAATAGCAATTACGCATGCAGCTGCCGTTTTGATAGCCCTGCTTCTTGTATACATCCATATTAACAAAAGTACTCCGCTGTAAAACGCCATTGAGTTCATGGCATGTCCGCTCGGAAAACTATAGTGAGAGGCGGGAACGACTTGACTCCAATCAGGTCTTGGTCTTGCAAAAATCTCCTTCAATCCCCAATTTAAAGCGCGAACTCCCCAAAAAACGAGCGTGATATATAAAACGAGCAACCCTTTTCGTTTATAAAGAAGAAATACTATAATTGCAAACCATATTGGCGCAGTAACATACCAAGATCCTACGGTTGTTATAAATATGATGATGGGTGTTAACGTGTCCGTCCTCCATCCTTCAATGGTATGAAGCACATTAAAGTCAAGCTGTTTCACCCAAGGTGTATTAAATGTAAATAAAATCAGTAAAAAGAAAGCTAAAAGCGATACAATAAATAGAGAATATTTTGTAGTGCGGTTTACCATTTTTTATTTCCTCCAACCTATTAAAAGAAAAAGCATGTAGTGTTCTACATGCTTTACTTATTCATACGTTTTGGCTGAATATAGTCTTCTGGCTTAGGAGCTTGATGAACGACAAATTCAGCCGAAAACTCCTCTTTTGCATTTATTTTTTTCGTTTGCTTTGATTGCGGCATATACCTCTCTCCTTTCTTTTTACTGTCTTTAATATACGAAAAATAAAGGAGAGCTATGCACGTTAGCTATAGCGTGAAATAATACTGGTTAATATATTTTTTAACTGAGGAATTTCTTTTTCAGAAACATGAACATGAACGAGCGACTCATCTGCATCCAGCATTTCAGATAGAAAGCCGCCAAACCCTCTGGCACGTCGATCTACTTCTATAAATAAATCGTAGTCATGTAAGCCGCTCGGCTGTACGATGATTTCAATTTCATCTACTTTCCCAGCGTACACTCCACCACTTGGAACAAATTCAAATTCTTGAACAAAAGGAAGTCTTTTTCTCATCCGGCGAGGGGCTTCTTCGCACTCGACTTGGCGCAAGCGAAAGCCAAGCTGTTCCATAGCTTCAATTGTGCTTGTTACCATAAGGTTAGGAAGCACTTTTACATGATCAATATCTGACGGATCAACGGCGTCTTTAATATCAAGACTCGTCGCCACCCAAACCCGGGTTCTCCCTAATGTAACAGGCGTATCATCAGGCAGCTGAAAGGTAAAAGGAATAGACTTCGTTTCAGATGGTTGAATCGTGAACGGGTCGTTAATCTTAAACGTATTAAGCTCAATATCCTGCTTGTATTTTTTATCGTCTCTTTCTTTTACATAAGTTGTGAATAGACGCAGATAGATGCTGTCAATTTTCTGCTCAACATTGCCTCCGTACACTTCAACAATTCCTTCAATCTTTTCACCAGCACGAAATTCATCATTGACAAGCTTAGCGTCCACTCGCGCTGCACCAATTCCAATGCGGGCTAACGCTTTATTAAATAGCGCCATACTTTCCCCTCCCTGAGTTCTTACTATTTATATAGTCATAAATATCTTTTTGTAAACTTTTAATGCTTTCATACGATTCATCTGCTCTCAGCATTTTTTGAATGATTGTCTTAATAGGCGCCGATAAATGTAACTCTTGTTCCCAGCTTCTTTCTTGTTTTTCCGTCGGCTCATAACCAGAGTATAATAAAAATAAAAGAAAATGACCAAGTGCATAGATATCGCTTGCAGCAGATGTTTGTCTCATAAACTGCTGTTCTTCTATAAGGGTGCTTGTTTCTTCATGGTCTCCTAAAAATCTAGCAAGACCAAAGTCAATAACATAGATGGTTCCGTTAACATCAATAATATTTGGAATACGAAGATCACGGTGAACGATTCCTTGCTCATGAATAGCAGAAACTACGTCTAGAATATTAAGTAAAATGTTAAGCGCTTGTTCTTCCGTATACACGCACTTCTCTTCAAAAATTAAATCTTCAAACGTTTTCCCTTGAATCAACTCCATCACTAAGAAATAGCCTTCAGCTGTTTCGATAGCTTCATACAGTGAAGGAATTTGAGGGTGATTTAATTGAGACAGCAATTTTGCTTCATAATGATAAGACTTCAGCCCCTGGGACGTGCACTGCTTCGTTTTACGGAGCTGCTTTACGACTACCTTTTTTTGTTGCACAATGTCGTTAGCAACATATGTTATACCATAGCTTCCCATTCCCAGTACATCTATGATTTCATAGCGCCCGCAAATGACTTTTCCTTTTTTAAAAGGGAGGTCAACTAGCCAGCGATGAAGATATTTGAACATTCGATTTTTCATCATAAATCAACTTGAGAAAAAGCTTGAGAAGAAACTTCCGCTTTTACGCTTACGCTTATAGTGGTGGTGTCCATATTTTGAATGACTGTGGCTGTCATAATATTTGCTTCGCTTATAATCGCTACTGCTGCTATGGTGACGAGGACGTCTGTAATGATGATCACTGCTGCTGTAGTGACGAGGACGTCGATAGTGTCGATCGCTGCTGCTGTAGCGTCGATGTTTAGATCCAGTTAATGATTCAAAAATTTTTCTGAACATAAAGAAAACCTCTTTTCTTAACATTTGTTACCCTTTATACGTACGAAATGTTATAAAGGTTTCAAAAAGTCCCTTACCCTTTTTTTATATAGTTAAACGTTTCAAAGGAGGCTTAACATGACTTCTACTAACACAAATCCCCTCATTAGATTGGAGGATGTTCTTCGCCTGCAGCAGATGATGCAGCTCAAACCTCCTGCTACCCTCCCGCTGTCTTTTATCGGAGAAGACGTAAAATTGATTAAAGAGATTCGAAAAAAAGTAAAAAAAGCTAATCAAAACAATGTTACACGTACCCAAGCTTATTTAGACTATTATCAAAAACATCCCGAAATTCACTGGGCTTTTTTAGCACACTTGGTTTCACGGAACGGCGGCTATTACATGACAGATCTCTCCACTACCTTAATAAAATCCCTGCTTTCTCCAGAAAAACAGCACGCGTACTTCTTGTTTTTAGAACATTCCAATTCCGCCATTTTTCATGATGCTTACGCTCAGCTGTTACTCTATGAAAAAAGCAAAGAACAAAACAGCAATCTGTTTCATTTACTCTCCGCTTTTCACATATCTTCTTTTATGAAAACTGTTTGGAATGACTTTTGGCAACATAGAAACAAAACACTCTTATCAATAGCTCTGATTGTGAACGAACAGTATCATATCGAAAAAAATGTTTTCTTTAAAAAAGAGTTTCAGCGGGATGTTCTTCACTCTTGGCAGTTTCACACTCAAAACTTTCTCGGTATGACTCAAATCGTCTTTCCCTATTATTCAGGTAATAACATTGATTTAAGTGGCACAAAAGTGTATCATTTCGAGTCTGTCTTAAAACGGATTGAAGTGGGAAAAACTTTATACGTTCTTCTTTTTTATTCAAACTTGCATGATTCTATCTATACATTTAGCCTTAAACACCCCCACACAGGGTCTCGAAGCGATTATAATTCAGATATATTTACAAAAAATCGAACTCATTCCAAAAAGCTGTATAGCCCGACGTTAAATATGAGCTGGGGAGACCGCGTACACCTTTTTTTAAGAAAAGATGAGTGGTTTGAAGAAGAAAGCATATTTTCTCTCCTTGAGTCTATTCCCGCTTCTTCCGTTAAAAAAATTCCTCTTCAACATCATATAAAAGTGCAATCTGCTATTAAAGCTGCTAACCCTTTTTCATAGCCGCTGTCTCATAAACAAAACGACGAGTTTCCCCGTCGTTACAGATGTATCTATCTTTTTATTCTTCATCTTGCTCATCAATAATGCATTTATCAATGAGATAATCAAAAGTTATATCCGCTAATTCGCCTAGCTCTTCTTCAGCGGGAACATAGCCTCGCTTGACTAGTTCATTGTAAAAGAACTCCGCAATTTCTTCCGTATCAATGACCACTTCGATTTCTTTCACAATATCACTCCTTATCCCGTTTGAACGGATTAGCGTACCTTATTTTTCTTAAAAATAGGTTCACTCCATCTTCTGCTTGAAGTTTTACCTTATACACATTTATGAACAATTCGGCAATAGTATGTCTAAAATTTCAGCAGTTTAAATAGAAAGGTAATTATACCCATTCTTTTTTCATTACCATCGCCGTATACACAATAAAAGATAGCTAAGAGAGATGTAATGATCTATCTCGGCTATCTTTTATTTATTAGGCATCTACCTGCTATTTTCCTTGTTCGGATTTTGCTATCTTTTTTAAATGTTTCAGCACTAAGTTCATGACTTCAGCGTATTCTTCATCTTCAAAAAGCTCATACAAAAATTTATAATCATTGTACACATCTAAAAGACCGTTTATAATCTCATGCTTTTCTTTAGTTAACCTCACTTCTTCTTTTTCAGAACCGTTTTGTTTTTTCATCTTTGGTAGCAACTCCGTCTTTTTAATTTCTTTACCTAAATACAACATATCAACACTTTGAGCGTAATTTTCTGTTTCCTCATGAGGAGTTACGAGAATGAGTTCTTCTTCACTAGCCTCAAGCCATTCTCCATCTGTTACACGTGACAATTCATAGACAATATCTTCCCATGAATCCTCTTTATAACGCCATATTTCTGTTCGAATACCAATGATTTTAAATAACTCTTTTCCATAATTAAAAACCTGGACGATATCGCCGAAGAAAAATTTATATTCAAGCTCTACTCTTTCCTGTACTAATATTTGACCTTCATATTCTTCTAGAAGCTCAATTGTATCTTCTAAAAAAAGACCTTCACTATGGTTGATTTCGTATACAAAAATCCCATCCATCACTTTTATATCGGTAATAGTGCCAACGGTCCCGTATATTGTTACAACGACTGTTTCACCAATTCCGTATTTAGGTTTTTTCTTCCCTGCCATCGTCGCACCTCCTTAGTAAACATACACCTACTGAAAAGTTACAATATTATATGCAGTAACTAAAAAAGGGGAAGTATAACATCTTTAGAACCAAGCCTTTATTATCTATTGCCCTCTATCATTTTTACCCCTGCTTATTGCATGAACTAAAGAAAATAAAAAAGCAGGCTGATGGATATCCATCAGCCTGCTTTTTTATTCCTCACGCATTATTTTGATAAAGCTCCCATGCTTCATCAAATACGGTCATACTTGATAAATAATGTCCGTTGAGCTCTAAATAAGAACTCAGTTCGTCATAATCTGTTGAAGATTTCGGGAAGCTGTGATCATCATAAGCACTTCGCGCAAACTCTCCCATTCGATCATGTTTTTTATTTGATCGGAATTTCATTATATAGTGATAAAAGGATTTCATCGTACTCCCCCTCCAGCGGTATGTGTATCTTTTCTATCATTTTTTCAAGAAATCTACAACTTTCTTCTGTGATATGTAGATGTCGAACACTGCAATATAAGTGGTTTACTGGACAAAAAATATTAAATTCATGTTACAGTTGCAAAACAAATTTCACTATTAGCGTAACGAATAAATATTGTTATATCAATATTTTTCTTTTTTCAAAAAGACATTTGTAACAAAAACACATCGTTTTTATAACAAAAGCATTGATTCGACAGGTTTCTCAAACCTTTATGTAATTGCAAAAAAGAAGAATTCATGTTTTAATTCCGTAGTGAAAGGTTATTCTAACAATAATCGCCATTTAAATAAATCTTGTTGGTGGGAGGTTTACATCAGCATATGTTGAGGAAAAATAATACTATGAATACTCGAAATGCTTACTTTGATAATGCTAAATTTGTATTAATTTTTTTGGTTGTATTTGGACACATGATTTCTCCGTACCGAACAGATAGCAGCGGAATGCTGTCCATTTATCACTTTATCTTTATTTTCCATATGCCTGTCTTTATTTTACTAGCAGGTTATTTCTCAAAAAATTTTCATAAAAAAGGCTATTACAAAAAAATATTTACAAAGGTGGCTCTTCCTTACTTAGCTTTCCAAACTATCTATACCCTATATTATAGTGTGCTTTACACAGATGAAACGTACACGCTTCAATATTTGGTTCCTAGATGGGCAATGTGGTTTCTACTGAGCTTAATTTTTTGGAAATTAATGCTTCCTTTCTTTGCGAAATTCCCGATGTGGATTAGCTTAACTGTCTCTATTTCGCTTGGACTTGCAATGGGCTTCATTGATATTGACGGATTTGATAAAATTCTAAGCATTAGCCGAATGTTTGTCTTCTTCCCGTTTTTCCTTTTAGGCTACTATTTGTCACAGCGACAAGAGCCTTTTACAAATCTTTTGACAGCGCGAAATCGAATCATTGCATCCATCGTATTACTAGTGACATTAATCGGAAGCTATTCTTTCTTAGACGACACGGCTTACACAGATATGCTGTATGGAACGAACACGTACGACAATGTGGCCGAATTTTTAATGCGCGTTTCTCACTATGGAATTGCTTTTCTTGTATCTTTTGCCTTTATGGCTTTAATTCCAACGCGCGGTTTTGCTTTAACAAGCATTGGACAGCGATCCCTATACGTGTATTTATTGCACGGCTTCATTTTAAAATGGTTCTTTACAACTGACTTCTCAAAAAGTCTAGAGCCAACGTCATGGGGGATTATCGTCTTAATTGCCCTGTCCATTTTAGTAACGATGCTTCTCGGCAGCCGTATTGTCGATTGGTTCATCACAGGTACTAAGCTCATCGTTCAGTTTGTTACACCTAAAAAAGCCATTCAGAAATTTTCACTAGCATTCAAACGTACGTTTTCATAAAAGTCATACTCCTAAAGGAGTATGACTTTTTTCATTTTCTTCGAAGAAACCAAGTAAATAATTTCATTTTGCTGAATTTTATGTTAACGTTTTAATATCTGAAGGAAGGGAGTTTTTCAAGATGGAATTAGCATATTATGCTGGAGAGTTTAGAGATATTAATGAGGCTGTTATTCCAATTGATGAACGCGGTCACCAATTTGGAGACGGTGTTTATGAATTTATTCGCGTATACAAAGGAGTTCCGTTTTCAATTGAACGTCACTTAGACCGCTTAGAAAGAAGTGCAAAGGCAATCTTTATCGAGCTGCCGGTTTCAAGACAAGAGCTAAAGGACATCATTCATCAAGCAATGGAAAAATCAACGTTAAAAGACGCTGATATTTATATTCAAGTTACGCGCGGGATTGCTCCTCGAAATCATTTATTTCCCGATGTAGCTGCACAATTAGCACTCACAATACGTCACCCTCGCCAAACACCTGAAGAAGCCTATGAAAAAGGCATTTCCACGCTTCTTTTGGAAGACGAACGATGGGCTAATTGCTATATCAAATCATTGAACCTACTTCCTAACCTTCTGGCCAAACAAGCTGCGGCTTCTAAAGGATGTAAAGAAGCTATTTTAGTAAAAGACGGATACATAACCGAAGGGTCGAGCAGCAATGTATTTGCGATAAAAGACAACGTCTTGTTCACGACTCCTGCCACAAGAAAAATTCTATCTGGTATTACGCGCGCTAACGTGCTGGAATGTGCGCAGGAACAAGCCATTCAAATCCGCGAACAAAATATGACTCCTTCCTTTTTAAAAGACGCTGATGAAGTTTTTATTACGAGCACGTCTGTTGGCCTCTTGCCCGTTTCGAAAATAGACGAAGTCGAACTTCCAACTTTCCGTCCTGTTACAGTGGCTTTAAAACACGCCTACAGCCTGCGCACTGCTGGAACAAAGGCTTATCAATAAGCAAAGCCGCCCCTTACAAAATAAGGGGCGGCTTTTTAGAATTTAAAGTAGTTGCGCTTTAATAATCTTGGCACTTTTAATAGCTCATCATACCGAATGGATTCATCAAGTTTTTTTGTATCGACAAGAAGCAGCTGTGTTTCCACTTCTTCTATGATCTCTTCTTCTTGATATGACATCCCGCAACCTGAACAGCTGATACATGGCATATGAGTAATTTCAATACTTCTCGTTCCATCTGGCAATTCCCAGTATGCGGTATTGGTTGTTTCTACCGCTTTTTCTTCTTCGCACCATGCGCATTGAACAGTCATATTACAGGACCTCCTTAAGATGATGGAGCATCGTCGCTTTTAACGTCTTTTTTCAATTGAGCTTTAAACTTTTTATCTTTTAATTCATCTCTTTTTTCACGTTTATCTTTTAGACTTTCGTGAGCACTGTCACTTTCATATGTTTTACGTCTTTTTACTCTCCCTAACCCTTCCGGTACAAGGTTGAATTGAGCATCATTCATAAGACCCGAGATGCCGATGGAAGAATCTTTAGCATCCGATGCTGGATAAACAGCTCGAAAATAATCATCTGCACGCCCAGGCACATAGCTTTCTGGCTCCGGATACGTCGTAATCACTCCTTCAAAGTTTCGCAGAACAACTTTACTTGCGCTTTGACTAATAATATAGTTTGGCTGAACTGCAATCTTTCCTCCTCCTCCTGGCGCATCAATAACAAACGTTGGAACAGCATAGCCAGACGTATGACCTCGCAGCCCTTCCATAATTTCAAGCCCTTTGGAAACAGGTGCGCGGAAATGTCCAATTCCTTCTGACAAATCACATTGATAAATATAGTAAGGACGAACGCGTATTTTCACTAAATCGTGCATAAGCTTTTTCATGATAGCTACGCTGTCATTAATCCCAGCTAAAATAACCGCTTGATTGCCAACTGGAACGCCTGCATCGACAAGCATTTCACATGCTTTTTTTGTCTCTTCCGTAATTTCAATGGATGTATTAAAGTGAGTATTTAACCATACTGGATGATATTTCCTTAAAATGGTACATAAATTTTCTGTTATTCGCTGTGGAAACACAACGGGTGCTCTTGTTCCAATCCGAATAATTTCCACATGGGGAATAGCTCGTAAATTCTTCAAAATATATTCTAAAATGTTGTCATTAATCAGCAAGCCATCACCGCCTGAAATGAGTACATCTCGTACTTCAGGTGTTTTGGCGATATAAGCAATCGCAGCATCTAACTGCTTTTTTGGAACGCCCATTCCGATTTGTCCTGAAAACCTTCTTCGAGTACAGTACCTGCAGTACATGGAACATTGATTGGTGACTAAGAACAAAACGCGATCAGGATAGCGATGAGTCAACCCTGGCACTGGAGAATCTTCGTCTTCATCTAGGGGATCTTCTAGATCATATTTTGTTTTATGAAGTTCTTTGCCAACCGGAACAGACTGCATACGGACGGGGCAGCGAGGATCATCTGGATTCATCAAAGATGCATAGTAAGGCGTAATATTGAGCGGAATGGTTTTGGTTGAAATGCGTACTCCTTCTTCTTCTTCAGGAGTTAAGTTAATAACCTTTTTTAAATCATCTAACGTTCGAATTGTGTTTGTTAATTGCCAAATCCAGTCATTCCATTTTTCTTCAGGAACATCTTTCCATAACTCAATATCTTTCCAGTGTCGGGACGGCTTATATAAATCATATAACATACAATCGCTCCTTTATGAAGATTTACTATTGTTATATGTTACAGCCCATAAATTGGTTAATTATTTCTCACCCTTTACTTTTTGACAGATCCTTCACCCATACGTTCATATCTTCTAACGATTTATAAATGTAACAATTATTCGTTAACCTTCCCGTATAGGTATAGCCAAGCTGCTGAAAGGCGGCGTTCATCCCGAATGAAAGCGCTCTCGCTATTGTGTATGCACAAAAAATATGCCGCTGTTTTAGCTCCGCCTCTAGTGCGTTTAATAAATGCTTCATGAATCCATACTTTCGGTAAGCAGGGAGAGTCGCACAATCCGTTAGTTCAGCATTGTGATAGACATAGTCAATTTCAGCAGAAGCAGCGCTAACGATATCGTTCTTGTCAACTATGATATAAAACAAGCTATCTTCTTGAAGCAAATTAGAGAGATACTCTTCTTCGTAGAGGGGAGTAGGATACACTGTGAAGATTTGACGGTAGAGCTGAGAAAGTTGTTTAGCGTCAGATGAAATGGCTTGGCGCATGATCAGTTGATTCGATAAAGAAGAATAATCAGATGTCGGCAAATTCAACACATCTTGAAGCAGCTCTGTTTCTTTTAACGTCTCCCCGCTGTCTCGGCGGGATTGAGACGTATAGTAGCATAAAAGATACGCGTCGCTTCCGTTAAAATAGTAGGGAACAGTTGCTTCTAAAGAAAATCCCAAGCTTATCCAGACCAACAGATGTTCAGCACGTGCTTTTATAATCCACTTTTCGTACGTTTTCTTATCAATTTCTTTATATATATAGCTGTAAATATCGTTCACATTTCCCCGGTAATCATCTATTCTCAGACGCTTGTTATATTCATCTAAAAAAAGAGTCATAGCAAAGGTTGGCTGACAAATATTTTCTTGTTTCCCCATTTGTTTGTATCCTCTCCCTTTTTAGCTTAGTCTGCAATACTGCACCAGTCTGCTACAGTGAGAGCAATAATTTCCGCTGCGTCAAGCATCGTTTGAATACAAATATACTCATTCGGAAAGTGGGCCACTTCTGTTACTCCCGGTCCAAAAACAACTGTTGGAATATCCCCTACTTGTGACAGTATCCCTCCGTCCGTTCCCCAAGGAGATGCTTCAATGATCGGCTGATTCTGTTTCACTTGATAAAAAGAGGACGAAAGAGAAGTCATAAGCGGATGCTCCAATTCAATTTCACCGGGAAGCCAGTGGGCGCCAAACCATTCCAAGTCGACAGGGTGCTCAGCAAACCACTCATCACGCTGAGCCAAAAGTTCAAGCCAGGATTTCATTTCTGCTCTGACATTTTTCATTTTTTCATGCGGAGCAACTCCTATCCTGCCTTCTAATATTACTTGATCAGCGACTGAAGAAGGCCACGTTCCGCCTTGTATATTTCCGATATTAATCGGCACGGGAATGGGAATTTTATTATAGAGCGGATCGGTAATTCGGCTGTTTCTCTCTTTTTCAAGACCCTCAATATGTTTAAGCACCACAGCTGCTTTTTCAATCGCACTCACGCCTTCATACCGAGTCCCTCCATGTGCTGCTACTCCATGCACAGTGACTCGAAACCACATGGAGCCTTGCTGTTTAGGGAAGATCTTCATGTTGGTTGGTTCTGGAATGATGGCACCATCTGCTTTATACCCTCTAAGTACACAGGAAAGTGTTCCTGCCCCTCCGCTTTCCTCTTCTACTACGCTTTGAAAAACAACATCTCCTTTTAGTGAAATATCTAGCTCTTTCAACGCTTGAATAGCTAAGAGTAACGACACATTTCCTCCTTTCATATCCGTTGCTCCGCGTCCATATAAGTTTCCATCTTTTACAACAGCCGTATAAGGGTCTTCCGTCCACTGTGAAAGATCTCCGGGTGGCACTACATCAATGTGCCCATTCAAAATAATGGATTTCCCTCCGCCTTTCCCTTTTAACACGCCTACCACATTCGGACTGTCTCGAAAAGTAGAACGGTTGGAGGCAAAAGCTTCATGGCTGCGAAGTATTTTTTCGTCCGGTTCCCATATATCAATATCTAACTGCAGCTGTCGAAGGCGTTCAATAACAATTGCCTGCGCATGCTTTTCAGAACCTTGTACGCTTGCTTCTTCTACGAAACGCTTGAGTAAACGCACTGCACTTTGACGATGCTCTGTCATCCAGTTATGAATAGATTGCTGTATGTTCATGTAAGGGTCCTCCTTATGGTATCGTAATCAATTGATCACTCAGGCGAACTGTCGCTTCTGTTGAACTCAAAATATCCTCTACAGTATAAGGAGACATTAACTCTGTTAGAAGAAGCGCATCTTTTTCTACTTTAAAAACCGCCCGATCTGTAATAACTAATCCCACGCAGCCCGAAGCAGTCAGAGGTAAAGAGCACGTCTTAACCAGCTTCGGTTCTCCTGTCTTGCTCGTATGATTCATTAGCACAATGACTTTTTTCGCTTTTTGAGCTAATTCCATCGCTCCTCCCATCCCAGGAACTCGCTTACCTGGCACAATCCAATTAGCTAAATCCCCTTTTTCACTCACTTCCAACGCACCAAGAATGGTCATATCGACGTATCCTTTTCGAATCATCGCGAAGGCTGTAGCACTGTCACAGTATGAAGCCCCTTGAACGGTAGTTGTTGGATAGCCTGCTGCATTGCAAACATTCTCATCTTCTTCACCTAAAGGAGGGGAAGATCCTAACCCTAAAATTCCATTTTCAGCATGAAACATCACATGAACAGCGCTTGGCACATAATTAGGAATAAGAGAAGGAATGCCAATCCCTAAATTAACAATCATGCCGTTTTGAATTTCAGCCGCAGCACGTTTTGCAATACGATGACGAATATCTATTCCCAAACCCATTTCCAATTCACTCCTTTCGAAGGAACAATATAATCCACAAATACACCTGACGTCATCACGTTCTCTGGGTCAATGTCCCCAAGAGGAACAATTTCATCCACTTCAGCGATAGTTATACGACCTGCCATTGCCATTAACGGATTAGTGTTTCGAGCGCTTTTATCATAAAGCAAGTTGCCGAATGGATCTGCTTTTTTTGCATACACAAAAGCAACGTCGGCTGTGAGCGGCTTTTCCACTAAAAATGTCTTGCCGTCTACTTCCACTTTTTCTTTTCCAAATTGAATAATGTCATTTTCTATTCCTACATCAATCAGTACTCCTCCGAGTCCAACTCCTCCCGCTCGAATCCGTTCAGCAAGCGTTCCTTGAGGAGAAAACTCAACTTCCAGCTTTTCTTCTGTCATCAGCGTTCCAGCCACTGGGTTCGACCCAATATGAGAAGCAATCAGCTTTTGAATTCTTCCTTGGCTTACCAATTTTCCCGCACCAATATGAGGAAAGCCTGAATCATTACATATCAATGTAAAATTTGATTTTCCGCTTTCAATCAGACCATCAATGAGAGAAGGCGGGCTGCCTACTCCTCCAAATCCTCCTATCATCAACGTAGCCGCATGATCCACGTATTCAATCGCTTGTTCCACAGTTGTGATCTTTTGAAATGAGTTTTCGACCTTTGTCACTCATTTCACCTCATTTCTCTGTTTTTCATTTTGCACTTCATGCAATGTTTTCGAAAGCAGATCGACCGCTTCATCAAGCTGACGATGAGTAATCGTAAATGGTGGCGCAATAATAATACCGTCTCCTTCTACTCCGTCTGTTCCTGCTTGTGAAGGATAAAGGAGAAGACCATTTTTTTGGGCTTTACTTATTACGCGTGCCGTCATATTTTCCGAAGATGAAAAAGGCTCCTTCGTCTTTGGATTTTGCACAAGCTCAAGACCAACTAGTAAGCCTTTGCCACGTATATCACCAATGATAGGGTAAAGAAGTTGAAGCTTCTTCAATTCCCCTACTAAATAGTCTCCTTTCAGCGCTGCTTCTTGAACAAGATCATGCTTTTCAATATAGGTTAAAACAGCTATCCCTACAGCGGATGACAGCGGATTAGCGCTTAGCGTATGTCCGCTCATAATTAATTTGGATCCGTTCATGATAGGTTCAATCGTTTTGCTGCTAGCTAACGTAACGGCTATTGGTGTATATCCTGCTCCCACTCCTTTTCCAAGCGTCATGATGTCTGGTTTAACTCCCCAGTGCTCATACGCAAACATCACGCCTGTACGCCCAACTCCAGTCATGACTTCATCCGCAATCCATAACACATCATATTTATCGCAAATTTCTCTTATCACTTCATAATAACCGGGAGGAGGTGTAAGCGCTGCTCCGGCTGCTCCTACAATGGGCTCTGTAATAAAAGCAGCAATATGTTCAGGGCCGGTTCGTTTGATAACTGTTTCCAATTCGCGTGCACAAGCAAGATTACAAGATGGATAGGTTTGATGAAATGGACACCGATAGCAATAAGGAGGCGAAACCGAAGGATAATCTTCAAGCAAAGACGAGAAGCGTTTTCGTCTTCCAACGTGCCCTGACATAGACAGAGCTCCTATTGTAATACCGTGATAGCTCATCCAGCGTGACAAAACCTTTGTTTTGGTTGGCTTTCCTTGCTCTTGAAAATGCTGAATTGCCGTTTTCATAGCCGTTTCAGTCGCTTCTGTCCCGCTGTTAACAAAAAAGCTCCACTGGAAATGATTGCTGCTTAATTCACATAGTTTCTTAGCTAAGGCTTCTGTTGGATCACTTGTAAACTGCGACCGATATACAAACGCAACTTTCTGTGCCTGATCGGTCATCGCATCAATAATTTCTTTTACGCCGTGTCCAATACTTGCTGTAACTGCCCCCGACGAAGCATCTATGTACCTTTTTCCATCTTGGTCGTACAAATAAATTCCTTTTCCATATGAAATAACTGGGTAGTCGTCGTCGAGCAGCGGCTTTATTACATGAGTTTTATTCATTTCCGCACTCTCCTTTCAAACATACACTCTTATTAAACTGTATGCTGAAACGAAGAGTTTCTTGCCAATAAAAAAAGCCCTAGCATATAGCTAGAGCTTTTACGCTTATTAAGCTGATTGCGTTACAGATTTATCGATACGCTTTGCTTCTGACTCAGCCACAATAACGGCACACGCAGCGTCTCCCGTAATATTTACAGATGTACGAAGCATGTCAAGCAAGCGATCAATTCCAATAATCAATCCGATACCTGCTACAGGCAGACCAACCGAACTCAATACCATTGCTAGCATAATGAGACCAACTCCAGGCACACCTGCTGTACCAATACTAGCAAGCACCGCTGTCAATACAACCGTCACAAGAGCACCCAGCGACAGGTCAACGCCGTATACTTGTGCAATAAAAATAGTCGCTACACCTTGCATAATTGCCGTTCCATCCATGTTAATGGTAGCACCTAACGGCTGAACAAAACTGCTGATGGACTCCGGGACACGAAGATTTTTTTGAGCCACATTCATTGAAATCGGAAGCGTTGCATTACTGCTTGATGTACTGAATCCAACTGTCATCGCAGGAGCAAAACCTTTAAAGAATTCAATTGGGTTACGTCTGGCCATAAGAGCGACTGATCCCCCATATGTTACGATTGAATGGATAAACAGTGCGAGCACGACTACAATCATGTACAGCCCCATCGCTTTAATTGCCTGCCAGCCTTGACTTCCGACCGCTGTTGCAAGAAGCCCAAATGTTCCGTAAGGAGCAAACTTCATCACTAGATTCACAAGGTACATCATCAATTCATTGCCTTGCTCAAGTAAATTGTAAAGCCCTTTTGTTTTACTTCCAAGCATCGTTATACCAAAACCGATAAAGATAGAGAAAACGATAAGTTGAAGCATATTCCCTTCAGCCATCGCTTGAATTGGATTGACTGGAATCATATTTAAGAATGTTTCTCCAACCGGCGGTGCTTTTTCGGCTTCAAAAGAAGCGTTTTTTGTATCAAAAGATCCAAATGTTCCTGGTTTAATAACAAATGCTAATAATAAACCAATTACAATAGCAACGGTTGTTGTCACTAGGAAGTACGAAACTGTTTTAGCCCCGATTCTTCCTAGTTTTTTAGGATCTCCTAAACCTGCTACACCTAACGTGATAGAGAAAAACACAATTGGTACAACAAGCATTTTAATTAAGCTTAAGAAAATTTGGCCAAGCGGTGTAAACAAGTACTTGTCCAGCGGAGCAAAAGCACTTGGAGCAAAAGCGTTAATTAACACTCCTACAACAGCACCAGCAATTAGCGCGATAATGATCTTTGTCGATAGCTTCATAGATTTACCTCCCGTAAATAAATTATATTAGAATGATTCTAACTACTATACTTATTTTACCATGCATTGAGAACGATAACACTCAAAATATACAATATATTAAAAATTTTCAGATTAATAGTTTAGGAATATTTTTAGCTATACAAAAAACCATGAGAATATCATGGTGTCATAGACCTGTTATTCCCTCACTGAATGCTTACGGAGTTAGCTGTCGGATTCGGGTACGTGAGTTACCCTACTTGATTCATTCAAGATTCACCCCAAGTACATTACGCACAAATATGGGTCCCCCGTTCTCTTATAAAACAAAAGAGATTAAGCAAATAATTTTCTTTAATATTTTTGCATGATAATAATTGTTACTTTAATTAAAATTCATTTTATATGTTTCTGTCAAGTTTTTATTCAAGAATAATGCATGATTTTATCATAAAAAGTTGATAATTGTTATATTTTAAAATTTTTACATTATATTTCAATAAACCACAAATACTTATTTAACAAGACTTACAATCTAATGGATAAAAAATTAATTCAAAAAATAGTTTGCAAAGTGAACTTTCTTCTCATTAACTCCCATTCATAAATTTGCATAATTATTCTAATATCCGTGTACTTTATTGCTTTCATAAATATTTTACTCATCAAAAAATAACTCTTTTCAACTGTTGATTTTATCCTTGTATTGCTTGATATACCCTCCCTAAAATTTCACTGAATTTATTGATGCAAAGAAATGGACATTATCAATTCGCCTTATTGTATTTAATTCTGTTCACGATAGAAGGATGGATTCTGTCATACTTTTAAAAAAAGAGCGGGTAATTATCATATAAAACTATCGGAGTTGGAGCGGTACAAGTTCTTTACTTTTTACTTAGTCGCTCTCGTTATTTAACACATAAAAAAAAGAGGCCGTGACGGCCTCTTTTTTTATACAGTAACAGGTTCAGAACTTGCTTTGCGATTCTTTAATTTTTCAACAATGTCACGCGCTACCCACACACCGCACGCACTTGCCTGCGCGAGCCCTCGCGTAATACCAGCTCCGTCTCCTCCCACGTATAAACCAGAAATTTCAGTTTCAAACTTATCGTTTAACTTCGGACGGGCGGAGTAAAATTTCGCTTCCACACCGTAAAATAGCGTATGTTCAGATGCTAACCCAGGCGTTACATGATCCAGTGCTTCTGTCATTTCAATTAAGCTTTTCATCGTATTATAAGGAAGCACTAAGCCCAAGTCACCAGGTACAGCTTCTTTTAACGTTGGTTCTAAAAAGCCTTCTTTAATTCGAGTCGCTGTTGAACGACGGCCCTTTAAAATATCTCCATACTTTTGAACAACTAAGCCCCCGTTTGACAGCATATTAGCTAATCTTGATACTTCGTGCGCATATTCGTTCGGCTGATCAAATGGATCCGAAAATTTATGAGAAACAAGCAGCGCAAAGTTCGTATTTTGACTTCCAAGCTTCGGATCTTTGTATGCGTGTCCATTTGCTAACATAATACCTGAATGATTCTCTACTACCACATGTCCTGAAGGATTGCTGCAGAACGTTCTGACTCTTGTACCTACAGACGTATTGTAAATGAATTTCCCTTCGTACAAGTGCTTGTTGATTTCTTCCATAACAACGTTGGATGTTTCGACTCGAACGCCGATGTCCACTTGATTGTTAATCATTTTCAAACGACGTTTTTTTAGTAAGTCGCTCATCCACTTCGAGCCGTCTCGACCTGGTGAAACAACCACTTTATCAGCCGTAATTCTTTCACCATTCTTCAATTCGATACCGCGCACGATATGCTGACCGTCTTCTTTTTCTGTTATTAAATCGGCTACTTCCGTTTTATACTGCATATCAATTTTTTCTTTTAAGTATTCATAAATGCTTTTTAAAATTTCCAAATTTTGCTCTGTTCCTAAATGACGCACCTGGGCACGCAATAGCTTTAATCCTGCTGCGTATCCGCGTTTTTCAATTTCACGAACTTTATCAGTTAACGGATCCGTAATCGTATCGGTTGCTCCGTGTTTTAAATTAATTTCATCCACATATTTAATTAAATCTACCACCTGTGATTCAGATAGATAATCCGTCATCCAACCTCCAAATTCACTGGTGATATTAAATTTCCCGTCTGAATATGCGCCGGCTCCACCAAAACCATTTGTAATAGAACAAGCCGGCAAACAGCCAGCAAACTCTTTTTTGCCAACCGCAGGCGGACATTTTTCAATTTTTTTCTGAAGAATCGGACAATTACGTCGATAGATATCGTGTCCTTTATCGATTAATAAAATAGTTGCTTCCGGTAATTTTAACGTTAACTCATAGCAAGTAAAAATCCCAGCGGGTCCTGCCCCTACCACAATAACATCATAATTTGAGTTCATTGTACATTCTCCCATCATCTTTTTTCTTTGGGTAAAAGATAAAAGTTATTGACCGAATTTTCTTTTTTTATTATCATTCGGTTATTTTCTAGCCATTTGATAATATATCAAAAAAAAATCCTTTAGTCAACAATATACACGAACATTAAAATAAAATATTTAAAAAACATTCGCTTTTATTCCGAACAAATAAAAACCAGTGAACGAATAGCAAGCGCTATGAAATGTTCACTGGTTCTTTAATGTACGGAAGAGCAATTTCTACTTTTGTTCCTACTCCTACTTTACTCGCAAATGAAATATGCCCTTGATGCTGTTCGATTATTCGGTAGCTAATC
The DNA here is from genome assembly GCF_042787735.1 of Priestia sp. YIM B13490. Lineage (NCBI taxonomy): Bacteria > Bacillati > Bacillota > Bacilli > Caryophanales > Bacillaceae > Priestia > Priestia sp. YIM B13490. The sequence goes on along the minus strand of NZ_JBHZOT010000001.1, from coordinate 99,876 downwards.
ATTAACCCTAGCCCCGTTCCTGTTTGTTTAGTGGAATAAAATGGCTCACCTAGCCGAGCTAAAGATTGCTCATCAATTCCACAGCCTTCATCCTCGATAATGACCATGCCGTATTCATTTCTTTTCTCAACGGTGACTTTAACTGTACCTTTGCTCATTGACTCAAGCGCATTTTGAATTAAATTAATAAAAACTTGTTTAAGCGCATTTTCTTCACAAAAGATTGTAATCTCATCACTAATCTCATTAATAATACGACAGTTTTTATAATTGGCGTGTGTATCTAATAGTAATGTCACATGACGTATGATTTGATTGAGACTTTTGGGGTGGTATGAATTTTCAATTTTAGGCTTGGCCAGCGTTAAAAATTCTTGAATAATGGATTCGACGCGATTCAATTCTTCAAGCATAATATCATTGTATTCTTCGTTGTACTGTTTCGATGCTTTTAACAGCTGAATAAACCCTTTAATCGCCGTCATTGGATTACGAATTTCATGTGCTACTCCTGCCGCTAACTTGCTCACCATTGTAAGCTTTTCAGATTTGCTTGCCATTTCATCATATTTTTTTCGATCCGTTACGTCGCGAATAATATACTGAATGGCATCCTGTCCTTCAAACTTAATTTTGGTTGCCGAAGATTCAATAATGACAACTCCTTTTTTAGTCAATAGTTTCACATCAACACGCGGCCTCACGGACATTCCATTCATCAGCTGAACCATTCGTTCTTTTACGATTTCTAAATGTTCGGGGTGAATAAAATGAAGCCAAGGACGCCCGATATACTCTTCTTTTTTCTCGCCGCCAAGAAGTTTAACACCAGCAGGATTCAAATATTGAATTCTGCCTTCTCTTGTTACAATAAATGCATCTTGACTTTGCTGGACAAACTGCTTATATTGCTTCATTTTTCGAATGACTTCCTCTTGTTTTTCAATACTTGAGGAAAACTCTTTCCACTGAACAACTAAGAGCGGAATATCCCCTTCCGTGCGCTGAATATGGATGTGCATCGGAAACTGCTGATCTACTTTTTTCTTAAGTAAAACAACTTCTTCCTCTTGCTTTCTTAACGGTTCCACTTCATGCTTTTCAATAAAAAAGCGATTTGGCTCTTCAAATACATTACAGGAAAGAAGTCGTTCTTCCGTCGTTTTAAAAAGGTGGCAGCACGCTTCATTTAAAATTTGAATATCTCCATCCATATTCATTACGAGCATTGGTGTAAATGACATTGAAAATAGCTGTTGAAATACTTTTTCCTTTTCCATATATTCACCTTCGCTTATTGAGTTACTAGCTATAGTATAATATGGTAAATGTTGATTTGGCAAAATTTTTTTATTATTTAAACAATTTATATGCAAGTTTGTCCTTTTCTATCTGTTATAAAAAGCTCGCACATGCGAGCAAATGAGGCCTAATCAGCAAAAACAGGTGCAGCCAATGATGATTAATAAAATAAATAGCACAACAATTAATGCAAATGACTGACCCGTTCCGCAATGATGATAACCGCCAATTGGATAGCTAATTGGATAGTGGCAAGTATCATATAGGTGGTGATAGCCTCCGTGATGGCATGGGTCGTAACAATCGTAGTTATACATAGCAATCTCTCCTCTTGTTTTTTTTATTCATTTCGTACACTGTACTTTATATGCATTAGTTGATTGTCCTGTATGTGCATTCGCCCATTTTTTACTTTCTCTTACGCCATATTCGCCTTTTGGGCTGCAGCGTATACGAAAACAACAAAAGTAAAATACTTCCCATTACCAGTAACGTAGTAAACTCTTTCATAAATCCAATAATGCCCCCTATATACGGGAGATGGTATGCGTAGCTTCCAATCACTTTAAAAGAAGCAGGCAAAGAATCTCTTTGAGCTGTAACCAGTACATCAAGCTCTTGATTATGGGCCAGTACAAGTTCATTCTTTGAAGAAGATGATTCGTCTCTAAAGACAACTATATCTCCGCGATGCAGATGGTGATAATCCGTTTCTTGAACGGTCACGGTGAAACCAAATAGACTTGGAAATGTACTAACAAATAAAAATGTAAAGCAGATAGCATAAAGAACAAGTACATATCGAAACGCAGAAAACATACATTTATTGATCATAGGTAATCAGCTCAATTCGCTCGGTTACTTTATTTAGCGCGGGGGTAATGTGAATAAATGAAGTAGAGCGCTCTGTAAATTGAATTAAAAGTAGCAGCAGTAAAAAACTTAACATAATTAACCGTAGCATCCGAGCATAAAAATCGCGCATGCTCTCACTCCTTTTTTCTATACTAATTTCGGTCGTACAATAAGCCTTCAGTCAATAATTTGATTCAGTATATGCACATAGAGGGCATTTGGCTCATTGTTTCTTCTTGGAGGTCTCGGGAGTGATCAGTGATCGGCATAAATTATGAGTTTTAGCATATGTTTGGTTACGTATGGAAATGTTTTTATACTCCGACAATAAGGGAGCTGAACATATGGCTAATTATTCCTTTGATCAATATATTAAAAAAGCAATGAAATACGATTTTCTAGCTAACTACTATAAGTATAGTGATCCATCTAAGCATATTCATTATTATCAAAAGCATTTGTACTATATCCAGCAGGCCATCTTAACTTCTTCTGAAAATACGAATCTGCGCGTAAATCCGCCGCAAATTCGTATACTTCACGCTTCTCCAGATTCTCCATCTGTAGATATTTATATTAACAACAAACGAGTGATTCGCAACTTAACTTATAAACAAGAAACAGATTATATTGAATTACAAGAACCTGGAAGATATACAATTTCTATTTATCCCGCTGGAGAAACGGGAAGACCTGTTTTAACGGAATCATTTACATTTGAAGGAAACCAAAATTACACGGTAGCGGCGGTAGATGAGCTAAACAAGCTTGATTTATTGTTTATCTATGACAATACGGATGTACCAAGTGGAGAAACAAAGCTTCGGTTTGTGCACCTTTCTCCGGATGCTCCTGCTGTGGATATTGCGGCTAGAGGCGGAGACGTCATTTTTTCTGGAGTGCAGTTTAAAGAAGTCACAAAATATTTGCCTTTATCCCCCATGCATGTTCAACTTAGTGTGCGCATAGCAGGAACCAAAAATGTAGTACTCGAAATCCCGGCACTGAACCTTCGCCCGAATCGAACATATACAGTATATGCCGTCGGATTTGCTAAGAACCGTCCTGTATTAGAAGCGCTGATTTCCCAAGATCGTTAACAAAAAAACCTTCCAAATTGGAAGGTTTTTTATTCACTGCGCGAAATTAAACGTACGCGAATATCATCATTTTTCAAATCAAACTTTTGTACTTTTACAGCAAAATCACTCTCTAACTTCATCTGCTGTAACGCTACGTATACTGATTCATTCTTTGGATCAATCGTTACCCATTCTGGTAGCGCAAAGTTATTATTTACGTATCGAAGCACTGTGCGGACAGGAAGCTGCAGCTTTCCAACAGAAAGTGACTGCTGTTCAAGCACAATATCTCCATTTTTTTGTACGATTGGATCAAATGTCATTCGAATATTAATGTCATCGCCGAATACTTGAATCGTACCGTCTACTCTTACTACATCGGTGAGAGTAATTTTGTAGTTAAGCGGCTGATTCTTAAATTCTTTCTTTAAATATTTATCAATCAGTACATTTAAGTCCGCTTTTTTAGCCAAAATAGTTAGTTCTGCGTCTCCTTCTACTTTTTCAGAGGGAGTTGGATTGGCCTTGTCAACCGGTTGAAAAATAAACGCAATAATAAGGATAGCCCCTAGAACATTAATCCCTAATAACGCGATAAATAGGGTTTTCCACTTCTTCATATAACAATCTCCTTACTCGTTCCCACTCTCTTTCGTGTTTTTCTCTTTTTCATCAGATGTAACTTCTTTTGCTGTTTCCTTTTTCTGATCTCCAACGAGAGGATCTTCTTCCTCCATTGATTTACTAATGCGTTCAGCCATTAGTTTGTACCCTTTTTTATTAGGGTGAAACTCGTCTTTCCCTAATAAATTTACGTCTGAATCATAAAAAATATCATCAATTTTTACATAACTTACATTATCATATTGAGAAGCAATTTTCTCGCTTGCCGCATTCCATTCATTAATAACGACATTAATTTCTTTCACATCACTTAACGATTTAAAGAATGGATTATAAAAACCAATTAAATAAATATGAGCATTAGGATTAAGCTTACGTATACGTGAAAACACGTCATTTAGACGTTTTTCATATTTTGACTGCTGTGATTCAAACGTCTTAATTGAGATATTGTAAAAGTAATCTCTTACCACTTTCATCACGTCATTGCCGCCAATCGTCAAGAAAACGATGTCTGCTCTTGATACTTCAGCTGCTACTCCCGGCTGATTTAACCTCGCTAATAGCTGATCCGTCCGGTTTCCTCTTTTGCCTAGATTCTCTGTTCGTACATTTTGCACTTCATTTTGTTTAGAAAGGTATTTAGTTAAGTATGGTACATAACCGCCTTTTTTAGACTCATCTCCTACTCCTTCTGTTAATGAGTCACCAATGGCTACAATATCTAAATCTACAGGAAAAAAGCCTTTCGGAATATGCTTTTTAGGTGTTAAATCCACTTCTTTCTGAACGGCTTCTTCTTTATTGTCCGTTGGCAAAAAAGTCGTCGTCGAACAGCTCGCTAACACCACCGCACTCATACTGCTTATCACTATACTTTTCCATTTTCTCATCATAACACCTACTAACTATGCTGTATTCTCGCTGTCACAAGCAATACTGCTTACCGCTCTGAATAACTATATCTTTATATCTTATCATACTATGTCAAGTTGATATTTTACTACGTTTCTTATATATAGTATATGTAAAAAAAAGGATAAGCATGTTTCTTTCATAAAAATATCCGCTAACACATCACTATAAAGATAGCTGTGTTTGGCGGATAGATTTGACGGATTTATAGCTCTTACTGAAGGGTTTTGATATCTTTTATCATATCTTCATAAGGAGGATCAGTCACTCCCTGATAAGATTTTTGAACGACTCCATCTTTGTCAATTAGAAAAAAATCCGTACCGTGAATAACCTGCGGATTTTCTTGCGGCTTTTTCACAATCGTTTTAAATTGGTCCAGCGCAAACTTTTCAATTTCCGCTTGTTTATAACCCGTTAAGAAATCCCAATTCGAAAAATCAGCGCCAAATTTAGTCGCATAGTCCTTCATTTTCGGTGGAGTGTCCACTTCAGGGTCTACGCTAAATGAAACAAAGCGAACGTCCAGCCCTTCATCCTTGGCCATTTTTTGTAATTTAGCCATATGAGCCGTCATTGGGGGACATACGGTTTCGCAGCTTGTGAAGATAAAGTTAGCTACCCAAACGTTCCCTTTCAGCTGACTTAGCCCTACTTTCTTTTGATCTTGGTTAACATAAGAAAAAGAGTCCATCTTCCAATTGAGAGGATTTTCTATTTTGGAACCACAGGCTGTTAACATCATACAACTAATGAGCAGTAAAAAAGACAATTTATAAGACCAGCTTTTCATATGTTCCTCCTGCACGGTTAAAGTTTAGTCATAGCTAGGGAAAATCAAGGTAAACGTTGAACCTTTTCCTGGTATGCTTTCCACTTCAATTCTTCCATTCATTTGTTCGACCAGTTGATAAGACACCATCAGACCAATCCCTGTTCCTTTTTCTTTTAAAGAATAAAATGCTGTTCCCAGCCGGTTCACTTGTTCACTGGTCATGCCTATACCAGTATCTTCAATTTGAATATGTACTTGCCCTTCTCGCTTGTAAAGCCCTACTCGAAGCGTTCCTCCAGCTCTCATGGCTTCAATTCCATTTTTCATAATATTAAGCAGAACTTGATTCAATTCGTTTCGGCTGCCGCGAACATACATCTCTTCTTTTGCGTCTAATTCTATGAGTATATTATTTGTTAACAAAGCATAAGAAGATAATAAGTCTACTAAGCTTGTAATACACTCCAAGCAGTTAATAAAACGATGCTGATGAACATCCGGCTTGGCTAAAGATAAATAGTCATGAATAATCGCTTCCGCTCTGTCCATTTCGTTAATCATAAGATGAATGTAACTTAATTCAGTGTTTGAAAGCTTTGTGTTATCTTGAAAAAGCTGTAAAAACCCTTTTACCACCGTCATAGGATTTCGAATTTCATGGGCTACAGAAGCAGCTAATTGACCAATTGCATTCATTTTCTCTGCTCGCTGCAATTCCTTTTGCATCCTCGTTTTTTCCATAATAACTTCTAATTCATCAATCGCTTTAGCAATTCCATCTTTTGAATGACTGAAATTCGTTTCTACGTTCAGCTGTTCTTTTGTTGCTGACACTTGTTGAAAAAGCTGCTGAAGCCGCTCTGCCATTTCATTAAATCTTGTGTGTACATTCCCTAACTCAGAATCATTTTCATGTGTCAGTTTCACATCAAACTTCCCTTGACTTACTGCTTGAATTCCTTCTACTAATTCTCCTAGGGGCGACATTAATCGCCTTAGTCCCCAGTCTTGAATAACAATAATGAAGGTAAACAAAATCGTAAATGCAACGATCAAAGCCACAATTAAACGTTTTTGATAGATATAGATAGCGCTTGCATCTATATCTACACCAAGAATAGCCACGACTTTTCCGGAGCTGTTTGTAATAGGCGATAAAACGGTTATCCACGTCCCGAATTCGTCTTTGTATGTAGATGTTACGATATTCTTCTTTTCTTGTTCTGCTTGCTTAAATGATTTGTAAAATTCTTCTCCTCCATAATAAATCATGGATGGCTCTAGTGATTGCTTAATTTTCTTATTCGCTGTTACGATAATCTTATTTCCATGCGACTTGAATTTTTCGGTCGTCATAATATATCCCTGCAAGTACGACGGATGCAATTGGTAAATCTTTCTGAACTGCTTTTCTAGCTCGTCTTTTTCAGGAATCGTCCCGTTCCTTGAATCCACTGCTGCTATTACGTCTTGTATAGATAAAGACTCCCTCCATAAATCGGCCATAATTAACGCGTGCTGCGTTAGTGTCTCTTTTGCCATCTTTTTTTGAACTTGATAGCTAATGGCTAAAGAAATGACTCCAAGGGCAACTACAATTAAAGTAGAAAATAAAACCGTTTTGTTAAACACACTCAAATTTCGAATATATTTTTTCATCGGTATACTCCGGATTCAAAAGAATAGTAACCAGCACAGCATTCGCTGGTAGAAAGTTGATTCTATTATATCACACGTTTGTCCACTTCTCTTTCCTCTTTTTCCAAAAAAGAGAAAGCCAAAAAAGTGACTTGCAAAAAGCAACCCACTTTATTCAGCAAAATACATAAAACCAATTGCACCGATACCTGTATGCGTTGAAATAATAGGCGTCGTATCTTCAATCGAAAATTGCGTATAGCCCCTTGCCTTCACAATTGATTCTTTTAACTTAGAGGCGAGTCCAAATCCATCTGCATGTACAAGCCCTACTCCTTTAATACTTTTTCCTTCTGTATGCTCTTCGAACTGTTTCGTTAAAAACTTAACAATTTGAGAATGGCTGCGCACTTTAGCAACAGGAGTATATACTCCGTCAGCTAGAGAAGCAATTGGCTTAATATTTAAAAGAGAACCGATCAATCCTTTTCCTCGTCCAATACGTCCACCTTTAACCAAATTTTCAAGCGTATCAACTACGACAAAAAGATTCGTATTTTGACGTACCTCTTCCAAGCGCGTGATAATTTCTTCTACTGTATGCCCATCTTCAATCATTTTCACCGCTTCAAAGACTTGAAACGAAAGAGCTTTTGTAATGTACATAGAATCAACAACGGTGATGTTTCCTTCTACCATTTGAGCCGCGCTTTCAGCTGCTCGAACAGTTCCGCTCATTCCCCCAGTCATATGAATCGAAATGACGTCATACCCTTCACTAACTAATCGTTCATATACTTCAACAAAAGAACCAATAGCTGGCTGAGAGCTTTTTGGTAATTCTTTTGAATTTTTCATTTTTTCAATAAAATCTGTCGGCGTTAATTCCACGCGATCTAAATACGTTTCATTATCAATGTTAATACATAAAGGTATCATCTCAATACCGTATTTTTCAGCTTCTTCCAACGTTAAATCAATTGTTGAATCCGTTACCACTTTAATTTTCGCCATGTGTTCACCCCTATAAGATGCATTGCAGACTAGTATAACATGAACACTTACAACAATATAGTTATAATAGAATGCAAGTTTTGCTAATTCGTAAAACGCATGTTCAACCTTTTATATCAACAAAAAAAAGTTGACTCTGCTGAAATATTCAGAAAAGTCAACTTTTACGTTTATGCATTATGTTTTAATACATGAGACTTAAAGAGCTGTTCGTAATCTTTCCATTTCAACACGCGTTTTAAATATTCTTGAAACGAGTAGGTTTGCTTCGGAACTGATTCGTTCGTGATTTGTCTAATAAATAAATCAAGTTTTGCAGATAACATGAACCGAAACGTGCTATTTTCCTCTAAAACTGGAATTTCAGTAATTTTTACTTTTTGACCACTGACATGTTTAAATTCAAGGCTTTTTAATAGCAAGGCGATCAACCCTCTTTTTACCCGTTTATTTTATTATAATGCTTCAGGCACTTTCTGTCTTGATAAAATAAAAAGAAAACACAAATATTTTTTAAAATAAAAATGCTTCATCAACTTATTCGACAGTTGATGAAGCATTCCTTTTTAAAATGAGCTTCTATTTAAATAAATAAGTGAAACAAGTTGCTTTCTTTATTAATTTCTGTGTAAGGGAATCCTTTTTTATCCATACGATTAATCAGTGGATAATAATCTTCTTTATGCTTGAGCTCAATTCCCACAAGTGCTGGTCCGCTGTCTTTGTTATTCTTTTTCGTATACTCAAAGCGCGAAATATCGTCTGTCGGTCCAAGCACTTCGTCTAGAAACTCACGAAGAGCTCCTGCGCGTTGAGGAAAATTAACGATAAAATAATGCTGTAATCCTTCATAAATCATTGAACGTTCTTTGATTTCTTGCATACGTCCAATGTCATTGTTTCCTCCGCTGATGACGCAAACAACCGTTTTTCCTTTAATTTGCTCACGGTATGAGTCAAGAGCAGCAATCGAAAGAGCTCCTGCTGGTTCTGCTACAATCGCATTTTCATTGTATAGAGATAAAATGGTTGTACAAACCTTGCCTTCAGGAACAACTACAATATCGTCCACAAGCTCTTTACTGATGTCGTATGGAAGCGTTCCAACTGTTTTAACAGCTGCTCCGTCTACAAATGGATCGATTGCCGGTAGCGTCACTACATTTCCATTTGCTAAAGATGTCTGCATGCCAGGCGCGCCTGCTGGTTCTACCCCAATCACAGCTGTTTGAGGCGAGATGCTTTTTACGTATGTGCCGACACCGGAAATTAATCCGCCCCCGCCGATACCCGCAAATACGTAGTCAATTTCATCTTCACAGTCGTTGAACATTTCAACGGCTACTGTACCCTGTCCTGCAATAACGTCTACATCATTAAATGGGTGGATAAATGTTCGATGTTCCTCTTCACTGCATGCAATAGCTTGTTCATAAGAATCATCAAACGTATCTCCGATTAGTACGACCTTTACGTTATCTTTGCCTAAAAATTTCACTTGATTAATTTTTTGGCGCGGCGTTGTGCTCGGCATAAAGATTTTACCATCGATATTTAAATGACGGCACGCATATGCTACACCTTGTGCGTGGTTTCCTGCACTTGCACAGGCAATTCCATTTTCTAATTCTTCTGGGGATAACTTTTTGATTCGATTGTACGCACCGCGAATTTTAAATGAGCGCACCACCTGTAAATCCTCACGTTTTAAATAGATATTACATTCATATCGTTCAGACAAAACGTCATTACGCTGTAGTGGTGTATGCACAACAACATCTTTAATCAATTGATTTGCAATCATGATGTCCTCTAAATGTACGTGTTTTGTTCGATTATCTACTTGTTGTTTCATAACCAACTTCCTTCCTCTTCTACCATTATTAATTTGTACATTATATCACAAAAAATTTAGAAAAATCATTATTTTTCATTAATAATAACTAAAAAAACTTTTCCAACTATTTTACTGTCCACATACTTTACATATGTTTAGCAAACGCTATATAGACTTACAAAATTGCCCATACTTTCTACATGCAGCTGATGCGATAACAGGTATAAATTAAGAAAGGTTGTGGAATAAATGGAGTTTTCGCTTCAAAGTCATGAAAGTGCCGTTCCGTGCGAAATAGTTGCAGATGAAGAAAACGGTAGATACATGCTTCGCAAAGCAGATACGAGCGGAGAAGTTTTTAATACACCAAGCGAGCTGATTCAATGGATTGAAGCTAACTGGAGCCCTGAACAGTTTGTGAGCCCAGCGGCTTTTCACGAAATGATAAAGCAATTAAAATCAATATAAAAAGAGATTGAAACATAACGAAATCAATCTAAAGACGAATAAATGGAGTATAGAAGCTAGCTAATAGGAGGTGCTTGTTACACCGCATTTGATTTCCATGCGAGACTTCGCTTTCCGCGGGCGGTGAGCCTCCAATCAACTGCTAAAAGCACCTACATACATGAAATCTACCTTCACCCTCATAATGAAAAGATCCGAACGATTCAACGTTCGGATCTTTCTTCGACTAACATACTTTGTACCAGACTCGCGTTTTTTATAAACAAAAGAGCTCAGCTTCGCTCGTATAAGGTAAAATAATACGTGTAGGGATTTTTTTCATCTTTAATTCCTTGCTGCTTCGAAATAACTTTCCATTCGCTCAAATCAATCGAAGGAAAATGTGTATCTCCTTCAAAGGATTCTTCAATATGCGTAATATAAAGTCGATTTGCAACGTCTAATGTTTGCTCATACAGAGTAGCTCCGCCAATCACGAAGAGCTCGTCTTCTTTTTCAGCATCTAATGCTTCTAGTTCCTCAACTGAATGAATAACGGTTGCTCCTTCTTGCTGATAATCTTTTTGACGCGTAAGAACCACATTTTCGCGATTAGGAAGCGGTCGTCCAATTGATTCAAATGTTTTTCTTCCCATTACAATCGTATGACTCGTTGTGATGCGCTTGAAATACTTCAAATCTTCCGGAAGGCGCCATGGCAAATCATTCTCTTTACCGATCAGCCTGTTTTGATCCATTGCGACAATGAGGGAAATCATACGCTCACAGCTCCTTTGATGTGAGGATGCGCATTATAGTCTACTAACTCAAAGTCTTCAAATTTAAAGTCAAAAATTGATTTTACGTCTGGATTGATTTTCATTTTTGGCAAAGCATGAGGCTCACGCGTTAACTGCAGGTTTACTTGTTCAATGTGATTGCTGTAAATATGCGCATCGCCAAACGTATGAACAAAATCACCTGGCTCTAAATCACACACTTGTGCCACCATCATTGTAAGCAGCGCATATGAAGCAATATTAAACGGTACGCCTAGGAAAATATCAGCTGAGCGCTGATACAATTGACAAGACAATTTGCCGTCCGCTACGTAAAACTGAAATAAGCAGTGACACGGCGGTAAAGCCATATTGTCTACATCAGACACATTCCAGGCGCTTACCATTAAGCGGCGAGAATCAGGGTTGTTTTTAATTTGATTGATAACATTGGTAATTTGATCAATTTTTTCTCCGTCCGGCGTTGGCCATGAACGCCACTGATGCCCATACACAGGGCCAAGCTCGCCGTTTTCATCCGCCCATTCATTCCAAATGCGCACGCCGTTATCTTGTAAATACTTAACGTTTGTATCTCCTTGTAAAAACCAAAGCAATTCATGAATAATTGATTTTAAATGAAGTTTTTTTGTCGTTAATACCGGGAAACCTTCTTGTAAATTAAAACGCATTTGATAGCCAAATGTGCTAATTGTACCTGTTCCTGTCCGATCTTCTTTTTTTGTTCCATTTGCTAACACATGCTCGCAAAGTTCAAGATATTGTTTCACTTCCGACACTTCCTTTATTAAAAAGTCCTTTTCTATTGTATAAGTGTTCACGAGCTAAGTAAACAACTAAATCTCAGCTCATGCAGAAAAGTTTTTTATCATTTAGATACACAATTCCCCTAGAAAAAACAAGAATGAGACCTAACAAAATCAATTAAATAATCGCGTATGAATCGCTTATGACACCGCGGTTGATCTCCGTGCAAGACTTGGCCGATGAGCCTCCTCGTCGCTTACACTTGCGGGGTCTCATCTGTTCCGCTTTTCCCGGAGGAGTCTTCGCCTTGCCTCCAATCAACCGCTAGAAGCAACTAAACAGATGAAATCTACGTTTACCATGACCATAAAAAAAATCCGAACGAATTTCATTCTCTTTCAAGAATCTCGATTCATCGTTCGGATCTTCCTTCGGCTAAACTACTTTTTCAACAGCTTAGTCTTTGTTAATTGAATACAATTGTGCGGTTTTCATGCACTAAAATGCGGTCTTCTAAGTGCCATTTCACAGCACGTGCGAGCACCGTACGTTCAATTAAGCGGCCTTTTTTCTTTAAGTCATCCGCATCATCACGGTGGTTCACGCGTTCAATATCTTGTTCAATAATTGGTCCTTCATCCAAGTCGTCTGTTACATAGTGAGACGTAGCACCAATTAATTTTACACCTCGTTGATATGCGCGTTCATATGGACGTGCTCCAATGAATGCCGGTAAGAATGAATGGTGAATATTAATGATACGATACGGATTTTCCGCCACAAAAGTCGGCGTTAAAATTTGCATATAACGCGCCAAAATAATCACGTCAATATTATAATCTTTTAATACCTGCAGTTGTTTGGCTTCTGCTTCTTGGCGAATGTCTTTTGTCGCCGGTATATGCTTAAACGGTATACCGAATGATTCAACCACTTCGCGCGCATCTTCGTGATTGCTCACAACGACAGCGATGTCTGTCATCAAATCTCCGCTTTCCCATGCCCACAGCAGCTCTAGTAGACAATGAGGCTCTTTTGACACAAAAATAGCTGTTTTTTTCAAATTATGAGCATATGTAAACTGCCAGTTCATTGAAAACGTATCGGCAATTTTTTTGAAGCTTTCTTCTAGTTTTGCTTCTTTAGCTAATAAATCCTCACATTCAAATTCGAAACGGATAAAAAACATACCCCCTTCATGGTTCGTTGAATGTTGACTTGATTCTACAATATTTGCACCGTGCTCATGTAAAAACGTAGACACAGCGGCTACAATACCCGGTTTGTCCGGACAGCTAATTAGCAGCCGACCGCGATTTTTATATTTCTCTTTATATGAAGTTAAATGTTTTTGAATATGCGATTTCATGTAATTCCCTCTCTTTTTTTAAATATACAGACAATTGTACCATTATCCTTGTAGCGATGCGACATTGAAATAAGACTTTGACAAAAGAAAGCCGAAACGTTTGCTTCAGCTGGTGTACTTGTTGTTCTAACATCTACTCCATCAAATCGTTCATTCACTCACCTTTACGTTCTACACATACCTAAAATGAGTGTTTCCTAAAGTGCTGCAGCTCATCCCCTTCGCTTCCTGCTTTTGAATTAACCATAAAAAAGCCGCTACACAACACCAGCGGCTTTTCCTTATTATTGAACAGCTTTTTCACTCACTTCATGCAAGGCATTCCGTACCTTTCCATATTCGCTTGCGTGAGGACGATCTCCGTCATCTTCGTATCCGTAATCAAACATTCGATTTCGATTTAACGTTAATTTCGTAATGGTTGGACGTAATAAATCAAACAATTCAAATCGTTTTTTCAAATGTGGAAATGATGCTTGATAATGTAAAATTTCTGCTCGTACACTTTTCCAAAAGTCCGCTTCTTCTACGCCTTCATGCTCTTCTAAAATAGTCGCTAAATAGCGGAAGTGACAAACAAATAACCCTGTTAAAATAAACTGCGTCAGTCCTTCCGGCTCTTCGCTGCGCAGCACTTCTTTTAATTCAAAAGATAGCTGCTGCAGTTCTTCAAACGGCTGATCGCTAATATTCACGTCATCTACAAAATCTTTCATAATAATTCGAACGGGCTTGTTGTTTTTAAGCACCAATACCGTATTTTGACCGTGCGGAGAAAATACAGTACCGTATTGATACAAATAATGAAGAAGCGGCGGCAACACAGCTCTGGTTAACGCATCAATCCACTCAGCAGGAGTTAAGCCCGACTTTTCTATATACGACGAAACTAAAGCTTTCCCTTTACTGTCAACATGTAAAAGCGCAGCTAGCGTAATCGCATGCTCTCCTTCTTCTAACTCTTGATAGATGCTTTCACGCCAAACGACTCCCAGCATTTCTAAATACTGATAAGGCGCGTTTTTAATAGAAGCAAACGTTGGCTGAGTTACGTTTAACGTAGCCACTTCACCTAAAAGTCCTACTTTACACGTATCTTTTAAAAACGCATCGCGATCTCGTATGCCTTTTATGTGCTGAGTTACTTGAGGAGCAATTACGGTCCGCTCACTTGGAAGGCCTCTGTACACAAGCGTATTTAATATACTCATGGGAAGCTTTACATGATATTTATCTCGATTTGTTGTATTCACAAATGTACGAATCGACTGCTGAGGCAAGTATTGATCTTCACCTTCTCCTAATGGAACAATTAAATCATTTGCAATGTATTCAGCGAATAAAGGAACAATCACGTTCATCCACTGCCATTCATGGACGGGAATATAGTAATAGTCCGCTGCTAAAAGGTCTTGGCTTGTTAATTCTTTTTCAAATTCAGCTAGCGTCTCACCGCTTAGCTCCTGTTTCATAACATCATCAAAGCCGAGGGTATCTAATGAATGAAAAGAAGCAATTTGCTTCGCTACAGCAATCCATGAAAGTTGAATTTTTTGTTTTTGCTCAGGTGCAAACCGCAGATAATCATCATAGCCAAATCCGATGCGGCCTTTGTTGTATGTAATCCAAGGGTGTCCCGTCATTTCACCTTCTAGCTCCGCATAATCCATATCTGCTAATTCATCAGCTGATTTTCGATTTTGCAAATGCATGTCTGCTATTAATGTATGAAAATATTCTTTTGCTAAGTGACCTGCGGTTGAGCTAGACATTCCTTTGTCTTCAGATAAGCTAACTAACAGCTGCAAGGCCTTCGAAAATGTAGGGATTGACGCTTTAGATGTCAGCTTAATACTTTCTGGCAGTACAGAAAAACTGTCAAACAATCGCTGTTTCGCTTGATATGTATACGTAACGCCTCGGTGGTCTTCCCATCGATACGTGGCAAGCGCCCCCTGCTTTTGCAACTGTTTTGGCTCAATAATATTTTCATACATGAATTCCTGCAGCATTTTAGCTAAAAGCTGGCGATTTGCTTTTTCCCATGATTGCTTATTAAATACGAAAAGATTCGTTTCTTTGATTTTCATCCTTCATTCTCCTTTACTTGTCTTAGAATAGGGATTGTTTTATTGCGCAGCGGCATTACAGCGCTAGCAGCTAGCAAAGCAGCGGCACCAACTGCTAAAGGAAGCGCTAAATTTACTTTGCTGATTTCTAGTGCTAAAAGCGGTGCAATCAGCAGGGCAATATTTTGAACAGCAATAAGCCAGCTGTAATAGTAAGCAGCTCCTTCTTTGCTTTTTTGAAATAAATAGATATCAAGTATAACCATGCTGAGATAAAACCCGGCTCCATATAAAATTCTACTTATAATAAACATGCTGAGATGATCGGCATATGCTTGCAAACATAGCAGTAAAGCACTAGCGCCCGTTACGCTATAAAAAAGCGGTATAACTTTTCCATTAAATAGCTTTGTAGGTATCGCAAGCTTTAAGACGATCGCCATAATGCTCGGCATCACATATAACAAAGCGCTGCCTTGACTGCTCATGCCATATGTGTCGCTTGTAAACAATGTAAAATAAGGGCGAATGACATTGTGTCCAAGGTGAAAAAAGAAAATAGCCAGCAAATAGAAAAAAATAGGCTCGTTTATACTTTGAGTGTACGCTGGTGTTTGTTCTTTTTTTAAAGATGAAGCTTTTCTTGTTACGAGCCATACGGCCAGTACCATATCAGCTAAAGCAAAGTATTGATATACTTTAAGCGGCATTTCCCATGCAATAATCGCACTTCCAAACAAGCTAGCGACAATAATAGCCGTATGAACAATAAATACATAGGTTGTTGCAGCACCTGCCTTTTTCTGTCCATTTTTCATGCCGCCTACTAAATATGGGTATAAAAGATATAAACTGCTTTGAAACACAAGTAATACTAACGAAGTGGCTAAAAACCCATAAAAAGTAGAAACTTCACTCAGAATGACTTTAACTAAGGCTGTCATTAGAAGTGACGCTACGATTATATGTTTTACTTTCCACTTCTTAAGCAGCATTCCCCATAAAGGAGTCATAACAATGACCACGATCCGGCAGCAAATAATAAAAAAAGACGTCATTGCAACTCCATCTACATGGAAAGCACTTGTAAAATACTGCGGATAAAATGGTGATAATAACACTTCCGACGTCATGGTCATAAATAAACAGATAAAAACAAAGCGCGGAGAAATCATCTCTTAAAACCCAAACTTTTGGAAAACAGTATTTTTATATATTTTATACACGTTTTTACCTGCAATTTGATTAATCAAGACAGCATTGCGATAAGCCCCTAAACCTAAGTCTGGTGCTCCAACCCCGTGTGTATGAAGTTCTCCGTTTTGAACAAATAGCGGGGCGCCTTTTTTCTTCATCTCAACTTGATAGAGTTCATTAATTTTCAGCTGTCCTTTTTCATCAAACAGCAAATGTTCTTTTAAACCTTCCATAAAAGAAGGCTCTTTTGCATGATAGCCCGTGGCCATAATGACAATTTCACTTTCTTCTTTTTCAAACGAGGCCTGCTCGTATTGGTGAAGAGTAAGAAGATGTGTATCGTTTGTCTTTTCAACGCCTGCAAGTTCCGTAAGCGCGCGCATCATTAGCGGCACTTCTTTTCCTCCAATTGTTCGTTCGTAAATCAAATCATAAATATCACCGATCGTTTCAAAGCTTATTCCTTTGTATAAAAGAGCTTGATTTCGTAAAACGCTCTCTTTTTTCTCTTGGGGCAATCTGTAAAAATAGCGGGTATAATCAGGCGAAAAATGTTCAAGGCCAAGCTTTGAATATTCCATCGGATAAAATCCCTTTGAGCGCGTATACCAATTCAGCTTATAGTCAAACTGAGGCTGCTGTTGAAGTAAATCATAGACAATTTCAGCTGCGCTTTGACCAGAGCCAATTACGGTAATACTTTTAGCCTTCAGCGTTTGTTCACGATTCATTTTGTACTGAGCGGAGTGATAGAACGTATCGCTGGCTACTGATTGAAAGTCTCTTGGCACTACGGGCTGTGTACCTACTCCGGTTACAAGATGATAGCTGTAAAAGGTATGAAGTCTCCCTTCTTTTTCAACTATTACTTCGTAGTAAGGTTTAGCATCTTCATGCATTTTCACTTCTTTTACTGTGCTGTTAAATTCAAGCCCGCTCAGCTGGCTTGCTACCCAGCGGCAATAATGATTGTATTCGTTTCTTGGGATATGAAACTTCTCAAAGAAATAAAACTGATACAAGCGCTCATGCTCATGCAAATAATTTAAGAACGTGTATGGACTCTTCGGATCCACCATCGTGACCACGTCTGCCATAAACGGAACTTGAAGAGTTGTCCCTTCTAAAAGCATTCCTGGATGCCAATTAAACTCCTTTTTTTGTTCAAAACATTTATATGTACAATCTGTTTTATCAATTAAAGCTGCTAATCCTAAATTAAATGGACCAACTCCTACTCCAATTACGTCTAAAATGTTCCGTTGTTCCATTCGCTCCACCTTCTTTCAAATACTGTTCTTTCACATTTCAGCAGTACGCCTGTTTTATCAGGCAGCGACACTTCTTTCATAAATTGAAACCCGCATTTTTTAAATACTGCAATCATCTTTTCATTTCGTATATCTGGTTCCGCTATTACTTTAGCAGTATCTGCTACCTCGAACTTGTGCTTTAGTAAACTAAGAAGGAGCGGATAAATATAGCCTTTTCCTAAAAAAGCAGGTTCTCCAATTAATAAATGAATCCCTTGATCTCCTTTTTCATAAGGGTAATAGTTACTGATAATATCGCCGTCGACCGTATAAGATTCCCAATAGCTCATAGGTACACCGTCAATTTCTCCAATTAGCAGTTTTTGATGGGAATCAGCGAGAAATGTTTTTAAATGCTGCTCATACGCCTGTTTTGAAATATTTAAATTCCAATACGGAATAACATGCGGTTCATGCATCCACTTGTACAGCCGTTCGAAATCTTTTGCAAAAGAAACAGAGCGAAAGGTGATGCTCTGCTCCTTTTGCTGCATCATAAATGGATACTGCGTTTGTAATGCTGATTTCATACCCGTACACCTGCAGATTCGTACAGAGGATTTTCAACATTTACATAAACAGACTGCGTTTCAAGAGAGCCTACCAGCTCATCCATATCATGAACGCGCGTTAAGAAATTGGCTTTGCAAGGAAGCACTTTCTCTTCTAACATCGATGAAACAAGCCCCGTATGATCTTTTTCTTTGTACCTCTCTATTTCTTGTCGCAGAATCAATAGCAGATCTGACTCTTGAACGAGGCCAGCTGCACCAAAAGCATTAACTAATCCTAAAATATGATTAAAAAATACGTAATAACGAAATCTTTCTTCTGCTACAGCATCATCACATACCGTATCGCTTTCTCCGTTTAAGGAAGGAAGCAGCTTGCGAAGCTCTTGTTCCTTTGATTTCATAAAGTAATAGCCTTGGTTGTCACGGTAGTAAAACATCGATGGATATCCGTTTTCATCAAGTTTAATAACGGAATTTTGCTGATGAGCTTCCAGCGCAATTCCTTTTTGAGTGTAAAGCCACATCATAGGATGAAAAGAGACATCTAAATAGCGTTTAAACCAGTGCTTGCTTATGTCTTCATTCGTGCTATTTTCACTTGAAACAATATGATTAATAATATTTTCAATTTGAGAAGCTTTCCCGAATACATGATCTTGACACAAACTTGCTAGGAGTGTTGTACGGTTCCCTTGCTCGCCTTGAAAAGGGTTGCTTCGAATCATGACTTCAAACCCAAGCTCCTTTTTTCCAAGCGTGATGTAAGCAGGATCTTCAATCACTTGAAAAGCCGGATGATTTTCTTGAAGCTCCGCCTGTAATCCTTCTTGCAATAAACGGCTTACTTCTACACCTCTGCTTAATTCTTTGCGTTTATTCACTCTCAGTGAATTCGTAATCTTCACCGGAATAGAAAATTTGTACATCACATCTGCATCTTCACTGTATACGGTTCGAACAGACGAAGTCGGATAAAACGGCTGACCGTGTGGCCCTAGATAAGCAAGCCGGCCTTTTTGAATCCATTCACACACTTCTTCTTTTCCTAAAAGATAACGAGCTTGCAGCGGATGCATAGGTATAAGTGAATAATCGTCCGCTTGGCAATACACCTGTATGAATTCTTCAGAAACCTTCTTATCTTTTTTCAGCTGCTCTTTAATAAGCTGTGAAGCGGTTTGACTCTCGGCGGACTGTTCTGTAACAAGCGATTTATGTGCTCTAAAATAATGAAGATGAAATTTGCCGTTCACTTCAGGCCCAAACACCTTTTCTTCTTCAGGTAATATCCCTTGACGGCTTTTAGGTGTCGGATGCAGCTGGTGGCCAATAAGCAATGACTGCTCAGATTCTAAGAACGTTTTGTCCCATTTATAGCACGTTTCTAACTCTTTCTGTCTTTTTCCAATGAACAATTTCATATTTTCGTAGCTTAATAGCACACGTACAATTAGCTCATTCACCTGTAGTAAATGATCTGTTACTTCTTTTAAAAGAAAGGCTAAAAGAGTGACGACATCTAACTCCTTGAGCTCCTCTTTCTGAATGCGATAATAAAAGATCGGAAAGAACAAGTGACGTCCGGTAGCTGAACGGTACTTTACTGGAAAGTAAAGAGTTACCGGCTGTTTTTCTAGCCTAAGAACGAGCGTTTCTTCGCTTTTCATTTCTGAAATGGACTGCCATACTCCCTTACCTGTTTCTCGAATATAGCAATTAATAATATTTTGCATTGTAATAAAATTAGCCGATAACTGAGCGTTCACGTAATCGCTCCTCCTTTTTCTCCAACTCTTTTCCTAAAGCCACGACTTCCTCTAACTGAGTGGCAACAGAATCAACTGTAATCATAGGATTTAACATCGTTAGCTTTAAATAAGCTTGCTCTTTATGCTTTGTTTTTGCCATGATAAAAGTGCCTTTTTCATATAAATGCTGCTGAATACGCTGATTTAACTTATTTTCATAATGCTGCTGTTTTTGACAATCACTATATAAAGTATCTGGCACATAGCGAAATACAACCGCGTTCATATAAGGATCATTTAACACCGTAATATTCCTTTGCTTTCGTAAATGTTCAGCTGTCTGCTTAGCCGTTTCAATCGTATGATCAACCATTTTCCCATACTCATTTGTACCTACTGCACGGAAAGTCAGCCATAGCTTCAAGGCGTCAAATCGTTTGGTCGTTTGAATACTGCGATCTACCAAATGTACATGCTCATCTTCTTCAGGATTTAAATAATCTGCATGAAGCTGAATGTGTTTGAACATAGCTGAATTCTTCACTAGAAATGCGCCGCAGCTTACCGGCTGATAAAACCACTTATGAAAATCCATCGTAATAGAATCTGCCCGTTCAAGAGCTTTTAAGCGTTCACGATATTTATGTGAAAATAGCAGCGCTCCTCCATAAGCGGCGTCAGCATGAAGCCAAAGCCCTTCTTTTTTAGCTAGCTTACTCATTTCAAAAAGAGGATCTACGCTTCCAAAATCCGTCGTGCCTGCCGTTGCTACAACAGCAAAAGGAAGGTTTCCCTGGGCTTTGACTTCCCGTATTGCTTCTTCTAAATTTTCTATATCCATCTCGTGCCTTTCATTGCACTTTACACTCACCACTGCATTCATGCCCAGTCCAAGCTGAGCTGCAGATTGCTGCACCGTAAAGTGGGCTTTTTCGGAGCAGAAAATCCGCAGTTTTTTAGCTTGGAGCGGTAAACCTTCTTCACTAACATCAATGGAAAATGCAGCATGACAATATTCATTACGAGCAAGCAGAAGGCCCATATAATTCGACTGAGTCCCTCCGCTTGTAAAAACGCCGGAAGAAGAGCTTGGATAACCAATTTGTTGTGTTAACTCATCAATCACTTGATCTTCTATATACGTAGCTGCCGGACTTTGATCCCACGAGTCCATAGATTGATTCAAAGCAGAAATCATCACTTCCGCAGCAAGGGCCGGTATAATCGGAGGACAATGCAAGTGCGCCATTGCCCCGGGATGCGAAATATGAAGCGAATGATCCAGCACTACGGCTTGTACGTCATCAAACAGATCTTCTAGCAGCTGTTCGTGTTCGCTAAAATAGACCGAACGATTGACTAAGTTCGATAGTTCGTCAACGTCTATGTGAGTATAAGGGGATTTTAGTTCCTGGTAGTGACGTTTAATCATCTCAGTCATTCCGCCTATCATCGCTTCATAATTCTCGAGGCTTTCTTTGGATGATGATAAAAACCACTTTTCAAACGGCGCCATTTTATTTATTCACCCACTTCTCTTCTGCTGCTTTTATCGCTTCTTCAAATCTTGTTAACACTTCATCGGTTTGTTGTTTCGTTAAAATTAATGGAGGAAGCAGACGAATAACAGCACCATGTCTTCCACCCACTTCTAAAATGACGCCTCTGTCGAAACATTCTTTTTGGATCAGCTTAGCTAACTCACCGTTTGCAGGATGACTGCCGATTTTATTAGCCGGCTTTGTTGCGTCTATGATTTCAATGCCCAGCATCAAACCTCTTCCGCGTACATCACCAATTGAGAATACTTGCTTTTGAATATGCTTTAGCTGACTCTGAATATAAGCTCCTAATTCATGAGCATGTGCAGGTAAGTTTTCTTGTTTTATAAATTGCAGAGTGGCTTGTCCTGTAGCCATCGCAAGCTGATTTCCTCTAAAGGTGCCGATATGTGCACCCGCTTCCCATTGATCCAGCTTTTTATCATATAGAACGACTGATAAAGGAAGGCTGCCTCCAATTGCTTTAGATAGCACTAATACATCCGGTTGAATATCAGCGTGCTCAAATGCATACAGCTTTCCTGTTCGTCCAATTCCAGTTTGAACTTCATCGACAATAAGCGGAATGTTTCGTTCTTTTGTGATTCTGCGAAGCTCTTTTAACCATGGAATCGGCGCCGGAACAGAGCCTCCTTCTCCTTGTACAATTTCTACTACAACACCCGCCGGAGTAACAATTCCGCTTTCAGGGTCATCCAGCATATTTTCAATGTACGTACTAATGTACGTGTGACCTTCAGCACCTACGCCAAACGGGCAGCGATATTCATATGGATAAGGTAGAAAATGGGTATCGGGCACTAGCGCATGAATATGCTTTTTGGGACTCGTTGTACCGCTGATGCTTAACGTTCCGTGCGTGGAGCCGTGATATCCCCCTTGAAAAGATAAAATCGTTCGGTTACCTGTTGCTGTTTTTACAAGCTTCAAAGCCGCTTCAATTGCGTCTCCTCCAGTTGGACCGCAAAACTGTATTTTCGCTTTGTTTGCAAATTGTTCTGGCAAACTAGCAAATACTTCATCGATAAAAGCTTCTTTCACAGGCGTTGTTAAATCTAATGTATGTAAAGGAATAGATTTTGCTAAAACGTCTTGTATTGCTTCATGGACTACGTAATGGTTATGACCCAGAGCAAGCGTGCCGGCTCCTGCTAAACAATCAATATATTCTTTTCCATCCATATCCGTGATTACGGCGCCTTTTGCTTGTTTAATTGCAATAGGAAGGCGTCTAGGATAAGACCTTGCATTGGATTCACGTTCATTTTGCATAGCAAGCAGCATTTCGTTTGATGTAAGTTGTTTCGTTGACGTTGACATATCATATCCTCCTGTTTATTCAATTGATAATGATTTTCATTAACAATTACAACAATAAATGATAATGATTATCACTGTCAATGATTATTCTGAAAATATGAAATTATTCCTATTTCACTCTAAAGTCGAAAAAACACAGCATTTCTCTTATGTATCAAGGATTCACAGGGTTTTATGATGTTTTCCATTTTGGGAAAACTATGTAATAAGTCCCTTTCTATTTCCAAATAAAAAAGTGCTACAATTTCTTGTAGCACTTCTGTTACTTTTGTTTATTCATCGTTTCTTTTGCAGCTTTTACACTCCTTGGGTCAAGCGGTTTCGTATATTGACAATTCACTCGAACCCCTGAACCAATACGAATTTCTTTCACGGGAGTAACGGATAAGAACGCTTGAAGATTTTCAGGTTTCAGCCCTTTTGTCCCGATTAAAATAATATCTTTATCTTTCATTCTTCTTAACAGTTTTTTAATATGAGGAATACCGTTTAGCGCACTTTTATCCGCTCCCGAAGTCATGACACGCTGAATTTGCTTATAGCTTAAAAGCGTTTCAAGCGCCTTTTCTTGATCACTGATTTCATCAAATGCTAAGTGGAACGTTACATTCATTTCTCCTGCCGCATCGAGCAGTCGCTTTAAAGCTTGCTCATCAATAATTTTGTCTTCTGTTAAACAGCCTATTTCAATTCCATCAATGCCAATTTCTCTTGCATATTTAATATCTTCAATCATTGTTTGCAAATCGTCTTCATCATATTGAAAAGATTGATTATGTGGACGAATCATCACAAATATTGGGATATGTATCGTTTCTTTCACTTTTTTCATCAAACCGTAGCTTGGGGTTAAGCCGCCTTCACCGATTCCAGTTACAAGGCTTATACGATCGGCACCATGTTCCTGGGCAACTTTAGCATCATGTAAGGTTGCAGCTGTGACTTCTAATATCATTCTAAAAACACCCTTTCCCCTTTAATATAGAGCTTTTGCCTTCTTTTCCCTGTATTTATACTTAAAAAACTCTACCAAACTCTCTTATGTAAGAAAACACCCAAAAGATGTGATTAATATTTTCAAAAAATTGAATGTCATGGAAAAAGAGTAAGAACTATTCTTTTTCTCATGACGTTTCAATTAATAAAATTCTATATTTATACTAAAGATTCAAAAATACATCCCTTTTATCTAGGGTAAAGGGTTTATTAAAAAGAACGTGGATTTGTTTGTTGCATGAACATCCAATCATTTAAAGAATGAGGCTGCTGATGCCCAACGGGTGCTGAGAAATCGCGGCATCCGCAATCGTGCATCGGCATTTGGCCCATTCCTCCGTGCATTGGCGGCATTCCACCTTGCATCGGCATTTGACCCATTCCTCCGTGCATTGGCGCCATTCCACCTTGCATCGGCATTTGACCCATTCCTCCGTGCATTGGCGGCATTCCACCTTGCATCGGCATTTGACCCATTCCTTGCATCGGCGCCATTCCACCTTGCATCGGCATTTGACCCATTCCTTGCATTGGCGGCATTCCACCTTGCATCGGCATTTGGCACATTCCTCCGTGCATTGGCGGCATCCCTCCTTGCATCGGCATTTGACCCATTCCTCCGTGCATCGGCATTCCGTCTTGCATCGGCATTTGACCCATTCCTTCATGCATTGGCGGTAGCTCTCCGTACATTGGCATTTGATTCATTTCTTTTTGCATCGGCGGCATTCCGCCTTGCATTGGCATTTGATTCATTCCTCCATGCATCGACGACATTGAATCTTTCATCTGCGGCATTTCTCCGTGGATTGGCATTTGATTTGCGCCTTCTTGAATCGGCATTGCCTGCATTTCTTTTGCAGAAGGCATAGGCGGCATTTTAGCAGGTTTAGGTGCTGCTTGCATATATGGATTGGATATCGGTTGTCCGGTTTGTTTCATTCCATACGAATTTCTCATTTTTAAGGGCTCCTTCCCATTCTCTTACTCTGTTTACGTTATTCTTTTTACCATCAATCTGAAATTCGTCCATAAGAAAATAGGCCTTCTACACATTCAAAATTGTAGAACGTATAAGAAAAAAGCTATAATCGAGGCAAAATGCAGATAGAAAGGTGGCACATGATGAATAAAACCATTATCGTATGGATTCGAAAAGATTTTCGGCTGGTTGATAACCCAGCTCTATTTCACGCAGCTAAAGAAGGAATGGTTGTACCTGTTTATATCCATGACGACTATGAAGAAAGCTCAATGGGAAGTGCAAGTAAATGGTGGCTTCACCATGCGCTGAATGACTTTAAAACCTCAATCGAAAAAATAAAAGGAACGCTGATTGTACAAAAAGGAAACCCTAAAGATGTGTTGCAAAAATTACTCCATGAAACGAATGCACAAGATATTTATTGGAATAGACGCTATGAACCACATGCGTTAAAAAGAGATAAAGAGCTTCAAGCTTTTTTTTCAAAGCAACAAATAAATATTCGCACATTTGAGGGGTTTCTCCTTCATGAACCTTGGAAAATCACAAAAGAAAATGGAGATCCTTATAAAGTGTTTACAGCTTACTATAAAGCTTCTCAAAAACATTCAGTATCTTCTGCTGTAAAAAAAGTTACTTCCATACAGGCCTTCTCTAAACCGGTTGAATCTCTTTCAGTCTCAGATCTTGATTTACTTCCAAGCATACCGTGGGATGAAACGATTAAGTCGACGTGGGAAGCTACGGAAAAAGGCGCTATTAATGTGCTCAAAACGTTTTCAAAGAATAAGCTGCTTCATTATGAAAAAGGACGAGATTTTCCTTCTGAAGCATTAAATTCATTTCTATCTCCTTATTTGGCTACAGGACAGCTCTCGGCTCGAGTTCTTTATCATTATTTGAGAACTAAAGCTGAAAAAGTAGGTTCTGATGCTTTTGAACAGCAAGCTGAAATGTTTATTCGTCAACTTATATGGAGAGATTTTGCTTATCAGCTGCTTTATCATTTCCCGCACACTACAACTGAACCGCTTAATGAAAAATTCAAGCAATTTCAGTGGGCTGACGGCAATGAAGAGCTTCAAGCTTGGAAAAATGGAAAAACCGGCTATCCCCTTGTCGATGCCGGAATGCGGGAGCTGTGGGAAACAGGTTTTATGCACAATCGAGTTCGAATGGTAGCTGCTTCCTTTTTAGTAAAGCACCTTTTAATTCATTGGAAACACGGAGCAAATTGGTTTTTTGATACCTTAGTAGACGCAGATTTAGCTAATAACACAATGGGCTGGCAGTGGGTTGCAGGCTCGGGTGCAGACGCCGCGCCATATTTTCGTATTTTTAATCCAATTACTCAATCAGAAAAATTTGATAAAGAAGGAGAATATATTAAAAAGTGGCTTCCAGAACTTAAAGATATTCCATCTTCTTATATTCATAAACCTTGGGAGGCCCCAGCAGACGTATTAGAAAAAGCAAACGTTACACTTAATAAAACATACCCGGCTCCAATTGTCGATCATAAAGCAGCTAGAGAGCGAGCTCTAGAGCATTATCAGCATATCAAATAAGAGGGGTGATTTACCTCTTATTTGATATGCTGAATTTTTTAAACGTGTAAAAAATTCCCTTTCTTATCTATTTGCAACTAAAAACATGTATTTGAAATCTTTTTATAGGGTTTTCAAGCCCAATTCTCCTCTCTATAGCACATTTGATTTTTCATATTTTTTCCTATAATTTGAATATATAATAATGATTATATATGCTGGGGAACTCTCTCATTGCATAGATCTGATTGGAGTGATTCGATGCCCGTTTGTCCTTCTTGTAACTATAAGGAAGATTATAATTTTTGCAGAATGTGCGGTACTCAAGTTCGGCACACCTTCATCAATCAAGAAGATCAGCTTTTTTATCCATTAAAAGATCGAATCATTACGGATAATAATGAACCAAAGCATCAAGCTATTTTATCTCATACCCATGATTTAGTATGTGCTCTTACTGAAGATGGCATTTATGAATACGCTTCTCCTTCTTACGCTAAAACGTTAGGCGTTTATCCTGATGAACTTATTGGACAACATGTGCTTATCAATGCGTATCCCGAAGACAAACACATAATCTCGACTATTTTAGCTAACATGAGCAAAACAAAAGACGCCTCTACATTTGAATACCGAAAGTTTCATGTGAACGGCACCATCGTTTTATTAGAATGTAAAGGCGCTCCAATTATCACATCCACTGGAGAAATCGAAGGGTTCGTATTTGTCTCACGAGACGTAACAGAAAAAAGACAAGCAGAGAAAAAGATCCGAAATTCAGAAAAACTTTCTGTCATTGGTCACCTTGCTGCAAGTATCGCACACGAGGTTAGAAATCCTTTGACAACCATTAAAGGATTTATACAACTGTTCAGTGAGACACAGCAGCCGAAGAAAACAATGATTTATCGAGATCTCATTCAGCATGAACTTTCACAAATTGAACATATCATCACAGAGTTTATGAGTTTAGCTAAACAAGAATACGTATATACAGACAACCTTGTTATTACCGACTTGTTAGATGAGGTATTAAAGCAATTTGAACCGGCTACTGTAGTTAAAAACATCCACATCTTCCGTCATTATCCAAAAGAACATCCTCTGCTCGTTAGTGGGCAAAAAACACAGCTAACCCAAGTATTTATTCATATTATACAAAATGCCATTGATTCGATGGAAAGCGGCGGCAAGCTGGCGGTATCGATTGAAAAATCAGCTAGAGAAACGCTGTGCATTGTGATAAAAGACAATGGATGTGGAATTGATTCAAAGCGTATTCCTCATATAGGAGAGCCTTTTTATACAACAAAAGAACGAGGAATAGGTCTGGGACTAACAATTTGCAACAAAATTATTAACGAACATAATGGTTTTTTTCATGTATCCAGTGAAAAAAATGATGGCACAAGTATTACCATTACCCTTCCTATGAAAACGACTGAACTTTACGTAGTGGAAGCCTAAAAGAGAGGCTGAGACATAACTAAATCACTTCCATTTAAAGACGAACGAATTAGATAAATGCTCTAGTATAAATGGCCTTTTACACCGCTGCTGATATCCGTACAAGGTTTCGCTTTCCGCGGGGCCTAGACAAGCCCCCTCGTCGCTAGACTCCTGCGGGGTCTCATCTAGGCCGCTTTTCCCGCAGGAGTCTTCGCCTTGCCCTCCAATCAACTGCTAGAAGCAACTAAACAGATAAGACCTACGTTCACCATTCCAATAAAAAACGAACCACCAATCAAATATTTTGATCAATAGTTCGTCATTTATCTTGGCTAACATACTTTTATCCCAGCCTCTTTTTCCTTTAAAACAGCTGGCTGTACAGCTGATACTTATAAAGCATATAGAAACTTCCTATCACTGCCAGGTAAAAGATAAGAGTCTCTGCTCCGCTGCCTGTTTCATATGTTAAAGGAGGCTTAAACTTCTTCTTGCTAAGAGGTGAGAAAAAAGGTACCCCTCGTTTAGAAAAGAAATCTCCAAGAATATGAAAAGCGTATCCATAGGCTATTCCTAATGTAAAGTCGTTGTCATACATCGTATGTAAATAAAAAATAAGTCCGCTTGCAAGAATAGAATGCGTAATACCTCGGTGTCCAAAAATAGATTTAATTATTTTTGCGAGACCAAGAGATCTTCTACCAATATATGAATTTGGTTCATCAATATCAGGAAGCAGTGCTCCAATCGCGATGCCTACAACATAAGGAAATGTAAACGAAGCGTCTCCTGTTATAGCCACGCCGGCACCGGCAGCAATCGATGTTGCAATATGTGTGTGATATCTCAAATATGCCACCTTCTTTCTTTTTCAACTTAAGGCAAGCACTGTGATCAAAATCACACATACGTTCGCCCAACGTTAACTATAAGTGAAGGTGGTAAAAATGTCAAAATAATCTATGATTACGTAAGCTGCAGACCGACTAACCCGATAAGCATCACAAGAAAACTAATAAGAGTACCCTTTCCATTTTTCTTTGCTCTTCCATCTTTTTTGACGATAGAATAAATCCACGTACTCGAATACACAGCGAATCCAAGAAAACCAAATAACGTGATATATGTAAACATACCGAAACTCCTTTGCTTGTCATTACTATTAACTATACGAGATTTTATAAAAAAAACAAAGTAGTATGACGGCTTGTTTAATATCTCTTTCTTTTTCTTATACTAGGAAGAGGAGGGATGGCTATGCAACAGAAGCAGCTGGAAGATATATTCGACTTCTATGGGTTAAGTGAGGTTTATCACGGCAATTTCGAGGATGTTGAACATCACTGGTTATTTAAAGACGTGGAGGCAGCTATACTTGAAGATTTTTTTAACTCTCACGATTGCGAAGATCTCGAATGCTGTACTCTAGAAGAATTTTGTTTTTTATTTATGAATTTCCAATCCATACATGCACAAATTCCCCACGTGTACTATTACTAAAAAAGTGATTTCGCAGGAAAGCGAAATCACTTTTTGTTAAAAGCCTAAAGAAATATATTTTACTTCTAAATATTCTTCAATTCCGTAATGTCCGCCTTCACGTCCAAGTCCACTTTCTTTAAAGCCGCCAAACGGCGCTTGTGGTGTAGAAGGTAGTCCATCATTTAGCCCTACAATACCATATTCTAAAGCTTCAGCAATACGAATAGCTTCTGAAATATTTTCAGTGAACACATAGGCTGCTAATCCGTAAGGCGAGTTATTTGCACGGCGAATAACTTCTTCTTCTGTTTGATACGTCGCAATTGGAGCAATTGGCCCGAATGTTTCCTCGTACATACAAAGCATATCGTCCGTTGCGCCATCTACAACCGTAGGTTCAACAAACAGTCCGCTTCCCTCTTCGCGTACAGCCCCTCCAGTTAAGACGTTTCCGCCTTTTGCTACAACATCATCTAAGTGGCGCTTTACTTTTGCTAACGCTTTTTCATCGATTAAAGGTCCGATATCCGTACCTTCTTCTAAGCCGTTTCCGACTTTCAGCTGACTAACAGCCGCTGCAAACTGCTCTGCGAACGGTTTAGCAACAGATTCGTGCACGTAGATGCGGTTTGTACATACGCATGTTTGACCAGCGTTGCGGAATTTAGAAGCAATTGCATTTGTTACTGCTTTATCTAAATCAGCATTTGCTGTTACGATAAACGGAGCGTGTCCGCCTAACTCTAAAGACACTTTTTTAACCGTATCAGCTGCTCCGCGCATTAACAGTTTACCTACTTCTGTAGAGCCCGTAAACGATAGTTTACGTACACGTCCATCTTGAAGCCACGCTTCTCCAATCGCTTTTGCATCTCCCGTAACTACATTAATTACGCCTTTTGGAATACCCGCTTCTTGTGCAAGCTCTGCTAGTCGAAGAGCCGTTAGTGGCGTTTGTTCTGCGGGTTTAATAACCGCTGTACATCCAGCTGCTAAAGCTGGCGCTACTTTACGCGTAATCATAGCTGCCGGGAAGTTCCAAGGCGTAATAGCTGCCATGACTCCCACAGGCTGCTTATGAGCAAATAATCGTTTATTAGGAGAAGAAGCTGGAATTGTTTCTCCGTAAATGCGCTTGCCTTCTTCTGCGTACCATGAAACAAATCCGTTGGCATAGCCAATTTCACCTTTTGCTTCTTTAAGAGGCTTACCTTGCTCAACTGTCATTATTTCAGCAAGTTCATCCGTGTGTTCTTCGATCAGCTGATGCCATTTAAATAATAATTTACCGCGCTCTTCTGCTGTTTTTTTAGACCATGTTTGAAACGCTTCATAGGCAGCATCTGCTGCTAGCTTCGCTTCTTTTTCTCCACCTTTTGCAACAGCAGCCACTACTTCATTTGTTGCTGGATTTACCACTTCATATGTATCATTTGCTGAAACAAATTCTCCGTTAATATATAAGTTTGCTTGCTTCATATTTCTTCACTCCCTGCTTAAATTTATCTACTCAATATTCTGTGCTGTCCGAAACGTACTTTCGAATTTTACGACTGGCTTGCGATTGGCTAATACCAAGCTGTTCTGCTACTTTGTAAGACGACCTATGCTGTTCAAACGCCTTTATGACCATCTCTTTTTCCACATGTTCAATCATTTCAGGAAGCGTATGCACAGGTGGATCGATAGCAAACTCTTTTGCAAAAGGCAAATCTTTAAGCGTAATCATTTCTTCCCCTGTAACAACCAGACGCTCAATGATATTTTCCACTTCACGAACGTTTCCTTTCCATTCTTGTCCTAAAAACGCATCTAACGCCTTTGGTGATAAACGTACATTACGTTCGTATACCGTATTAAAATGGTGAAGAAACTGATAGACAAGCGGCAGAATATCTTCTTTTCGCTCTCGTAAAGGAGGAATGGTAATCGGCACTACATTAAGTCGATAGTACAAATCACGTCTAAACTTTCCTTCTTCCACCATTTGTTCTAGATTTTGATTCGTAGCAGCAATAATTCGTACGTCTATTGATACTGCTCTTGTTGAGCCCACGGGACGAATTGTACGGTCTTGCAGCACGTGGAGCAACTTACTTTGTGCTGAAAGAGAAAGTTCACCAATCTCATCTAGAAAAAGCGTGCCTTCGTTTGAAAGCTCAATGATCCCTTTTTTCCCTTCTCGAAATGCTCCAGTGAACGTACCGCCTTCATAGCCAAATAGCTCTGATTCAATAAGCTGTTCAGGAAGCGCTGCACAATTCAGCTCATGATACGGCTGCTGTTTTCTTGTACTAAGCTGGTGAAGCAGTTTTGCCACTCTGCTTTTTCCTACCCCTGTTTCTCCAAGTAAAAGAACGGTTGTATTTACAGAAGCAACTCGTTGAATGGTTGAAAAAACTTTTTTCATCGCTTCACTTTTTGTCACGATGCCTTCTAAATCCACGGCTTCGTTTAACTCTTTTTTATAGTTTTCAAGCTGTTCTTCCATCTCTTCTACTTTTCGTTTTAATTCCATTAAGTCTGTGAGATCCCGAGAATAGCTAATAACGCTTTTTAAATGCCCGTCGTTTGTAAATACCGGCCTTGTCCGCACGTGAAGATACCGGCCGGAGTTTGTTTTTTGAACCAATTCAATTGCTTGATTAGATTCAATCACTTTTAGCGTGGCCGAAGGATAAAAAATACCCATTTCCTGCAGTTCTTTTACGTGCTTTCCAATAAAATCTTCCACTTTCAAAGCATAGTTTTTTTCACACTCTGAATTTACAACTAACACATATCCATTTGCATCAGTTACGAAGATTTCATCAAATGATGACTCAAATATATCGTAAAGTTCGTCGTTAATTTGCTGAATATGCTTTTTATGAATGGTCATTTGAATCACCTTTTCGTCAAAAAATAATTATTATTTTATTTTATCAGAAAATGAAAAATCTATAAATAGAGTGTCCAAACATACCCATTCTTTGTGATTCATGAAGAATGAGTGAAGAGTTCTCTCTTCACTCATGCCTCAATTCCACTTACACTTCAACCGTTTGCTGTACGCTTGCTTCTAGTGCTGCTTCAAAAATAGCTAAGCCTTCTTCCAGCTGCTCATCTGTAATAACAATCGGCATTAAGATACGAAGAACGTTTCCAAATACTCCTGCGCTAAGCAGTAATAATCCACGGTTGTTTGCTTCTTTCACGATGCGCTGTGTAAGCTCTTTGTCTGCTTCTTTTGTTTCACGGTCTTTCACAAGCTCAATCGCAGACATCGCTCCTAATCCGCGAATATCACCGATACAGTCATATTTTTCTGCTAGTTGTTCAAATCGTGATGTTACCACTTTTCCAAGGTACTCACCGCGTTCATTTAGCTTTTCTTCTTCAATGATATCAAGTACAGCTAAAGCTGCTTCACATCCAAGAGGACTTCCGCAATAAGTTCCGCCAAGCTCACCAGGATTAGATTCATCCATGATTTCAGCACGGCCAATGACACCGCTGATTGGTACGCCAGCTCCTAGTGATTTTGATACCGTAATTAAATCAGGCTCAACGTCAAAATGTTCAATACCGAAGTAGCGGCCTGTACGTGCAAATCCTGCTTGAATTTCATCTGATACAAATAAAATTCCGTGCTCTTTACATAATTGATACACTTCTTGCACAAAACGTTTACCTGGAACAATGAAACCACCTTCACCTTGAATCGGCTCCATTACAACAGCTGCAATCGTTTCCGGTGCTACTTCTGTATTTAAGAAGTTTTTGAATTCTGTAATCATAAAATCTTCGTATGCTTCAACTGATAACCCTTGTGGACGGCGATACTCATAAGGATATGGAGCTTTGTATACTTCAGGAGCAAACGGTCCAAATTCATATTTATATGGTTTTACTTTACTTGTCATTGTCATTGTCATTAATGTACGACCATGGAAACCGCGGTTAAAGGAAATAATTCCTTGGCGCTTTGTATATTTACGAGCAATTTTCACTGCGTTTTCTACAGCTTCTGCTCCGCTATTTAAAAGTAATACTTTCTTGTCAAATTCACCCGGTGCAATTGCTGCTAATCTTTCTGCAAGCTCTACGTATGACTCATACATCATTACGTTAAATCCCGTGTGAATAAAACGGTCTACTTGTTTGTGAAGCGCTTCTTTTACTTTTGGATGACTGTGTCCTACATTGATTGTGCCAATTGCGCCTACGAAATCAATAAACGTATTGCCATCGACATCTTTAACGATCGCCCCTTCAGCCGTATCAGCAAATGTCGGAATGCCATAACTTACACCTTTCGGAATGGCACGGTGTCTTCTATCTAATAATTGCTTTGCATTTTCTCCCGGTAAATTTGTTGCTACTTTGCTAAAAGTTTGACTCATTTTTTATCTTCCTCTCATATTAAATAATTCTTCAATTAGTTTATATGCAAAAAACGTGCCAACTTTTAAAAAGCTGAAAAATAAGCATTTTTAGATAATTCTAACGATATTTGACTCATCAATAAGTCTATATAAACTTATTGATGAGTCAAAAAAGACTTTCCTCTCGCATAAAGTACAGGAATTTTATATTGCCATAAAAGGAACAAGGCTTTTATAATAAATGTATAAATATAGTAATGTTAGGATTGACCTCTTTATAAAGGAGTGAAAAATATGCTAGAGGGCTGGTTTTTATGGGTTATTTTATTTTGGGTGGTCTTTTTAATGAGCATGTTTGCTATCGGCGGATTTTTTATGTTCAGGAAATTTTTAAAGCGCTTACCAAAAGAAGACGGCATGTCTGAGCTTGATTGGCAAGATCACTATCTTTCCAAAACCGTCCACCTTTGGTCAGCGGATCAAAAGCAGCTATTAAACGTTCTTGTTGAACCAGTACCTGAACTATTTCGCGATGTAGCCAAACAAAAAATCGCGGGAAAAATTGGGGAACTCGCAATTGAGGAACAAGCAGCCTCTATAACGGAAGACTTAATCGTACGCGGATACATTTTAGCTACGCCTAAACGTGATCATAAATTTTTATTAAAAACATTAAAAAAGCAAAAAATAGATGCCGTCCCTTATCAGCATTTATTTTAAACTAAAAAAGGTGGCTGCGCAGCCACCTTTTTTAGTTTAATATCGTTGTATTAGCAAGACGATCATTATGCAGCTTTCGTTCGAGCTTTTTGTACGATGTGTACATAGCAATGCGCCACGGTACAATCATACCAAATGCTAAAATCCAGAACATACCGCCAAGCTGGCCAACATCAATTGAAGAACTTAAATATATTTTCATTGCAATTCGAATAATAAGCAAACCAATAATAATGAATGCAAAAGCTTTTGAACGCTTCAAGTAAATATGATCGTCACGAATTTCAAATTTAGACGTTTTAATTAACAGGATTGAGAAAATCATGCCTGCTATTAACGCCTCAAGCAGTTCTGCACCCGTTACTCGAAACATTGGAAAGATAAACATTAACGCTCCCGTACTCATAAAAAAAGGCGGGAGTATAATTTTTTTTGCATTCGTTGGTTTATCAGCAGCTTTCATTCGAACAACTAATATGAAAGAAGCCATAAAAATTGCGACAAGTGTTGAAGCAATAACCAATGAAATCCTTCCTTTACTATAGTTTAGTGTTTACTTATATTATAATCCAAAAAACATCAGAAGTAAAAGTGCAACAAAAAAACAGAAGAGGATCTCTTCTGTTTTTATTTAGTAGAGGTGATATCTGCTTTTGCTTTTTGCTTTTGTTTTTGCTTTTTCATTGCTTTTAGTAAGAACCCGCCTTTAAATTTACGCGGCTCGTATGAAATAATGAAAGCACGAGGCTCATATTCTTCAATGAATGCTAATAGCTCTTCTTCTCTACTTCTTTTTGTTAAAATGTCTAATCTATAGCGTGCACTGTCTCTTCCTTCTCCTTGATAAACAGTAACACCAAAACCTTCTTGTCGAAGGCGGTTAATCAACTCTTCATTTTTGGTCATAAGGTTAACTAAGAATGTTGTATATCCGATAGCAAGTCTAGATTCGATATAACTTCCAAGAATAATTCCCACTCCAAACCCAACTGCATATACAACCATAGCAAGCGTGCTTTGATCTCCTGAAAATACAAGAGATAAGCCGAATACATAAATTAACGCTTCAACAAATCCAAAAACCGAGGCATACATACTCATACCTTTGACTAAAAAAATTGTGCGCAGCGTCAAGATCGGTACATAGATCAGTTGCAAAAGCAAGATTAACAAAATATCTTTCAATTTATACACCTCTTTTTAACAATTAAAAATATGACGATTTCATTGTATCACTCCGTATTTATAGAAGATATAGTAAAAATAAATTTTTTCTATATATTTTTTACATCATATTCTTGTATATTTCCTAAGAGCAAAAGTAACTATTTTATCTTTTGAAAAATAAAAAGAATCTGCCAATTATCAGATTCTTTTTTTATCATTTTCCCTTTTTAAAAGCCCGTAAACCCTCCAAATACGCTCGTTGTATAAATAATAATTTTTGTCATCCAGTCAAAATACAAAATAAATCCCATACCAATCATTGCATATCCGCCAACTTTCATCATGGAATTCATATGTTTTTTTAACCAGTTCATTTTCCCGATAAAAAACGTCATAATAAAAAATGGAATAGAAAACCCAAGTGAATAAGCTATCATATACAAAAGACCGGAGCCTGGGTTTGTCGCTGCAAGGGCCATAACCGATACTAAAATAGGGCCCGTACACGGAGTCCAGCCCGCAGCAAAAGCCATACCAATAAAAGAAGAACCTAAGAGTCCAGCCGGCTTATTTGCGAATTTAAGCTTGTGTTCCTGCATAAGAATTCGAGGCTTAAAAATTCCTAGTACAACTAGACCAAAGAAAATAATAAGAATAGCGCCAATCTGTCGAATTAAATCCTTATAGTTAAAAAACCACTGACCAATAAAAGAAGTAGCAAAGCCAATCATAATGAAAATAACAGAAAACCCCAATAGAAAAAATGCTGTGTGAATAAAAGCTTTGCGCTGATGTGACTTAGCGCCTTCCTTTAGCTCGCTAACTGACACTCCCGTTATGTACGATAAAAAAGCTGGGTACAAAGGCAAACAGCAGGGTGAAATAAACGATAAAAACCCCGCGCCGAATGCCAAAAACAAATTTAAATCTCCCACATTTCCCACTTCCCTTTTTTGTTCTTTTTCGTTACCATTTTGTAACCAAATTGTCTTATCTCACTTCTTTCAAATAGTACCATTATCTTGTATAATTAGGTAAACGACTTGTTAGAAGGGATACATAGCATTGGCCAAAAAAGATATTCTATTAGCGATTGAAAAGAAACGAGAAGAACTCATCCGCATAGTCCGAGTAAGTGGATTAAACTCTCCACCTGCTATTAAACATAGTCAAGAATTAGATCATTTATTAAACGTTTACAATGAATTCCCTGCTCAAACAACAGAAACAACCTCTTCATGAAGGTTGTTTCTGTTTTTACCTTCACTCTATCAATTCTGTATAAATCTCTTTTACTCCTGTTTCTTTGCTGAAATTCTCTTCTTTTTCACTGTGCTGAAGCTGATACATATTATAGTACAAACCGCCTTTGTTTAGCAGTTCAGTATGTGTGCCTTTTTCGACGATTTTTCCTTTATGCAGTACTAAAATACAGTCGGCGTGTTGAATAGTGGATAAACGATGGGCAATCGCAATTGTTGTACGGCCTTTTCCCATATCTCTTAACACTTCTTGAATCGCTTCTTCTGTTTCTGTATCAATGTGTGCTGTTGCTTCATCAAGAATAAGGATTTTAGGATTCCGGATGACCGTTCTTGCAAATGCTAAGAGCTGACGCTGGCCGCTTGATAAAGTGGAACCTCTTTCGACTAGCACTTCATTATACTTATTAGGAAGGGCTTCGATAAATGCATGAGCTTGCACAAATTCCGCCGCTGCTTTTACTTGTTCATCAGAAAAATGGTCTTCGTGCAGCGTAATATTTCGTTTTACCGTATCTGCAAATAAAAAGGCATCTTGAAGCACTAGCCCTACCTCATCTCGAAGCTGTTTATTTGAAAAAGACGATAGCGGTTTATTATCGATCAAAATGTCTCCTTTTTGCTGCTCATAAAAACGCATTAATAAATTAATGATGGAGCTTTTTCCGCTTCCCGTATGGCCTACTAAAGCCACTGTTTCTCCTTCGTTTACCGTAAACGATATATCAGAAAGTACATCTCGAACACCGTCATAGGAAAACGTTACGTTTCTGAATTCTACCGTTCCTTTTTGTACCCCCTGCTTTTGTTCTCCTGTCATGACTGGATTTTTTTCTTTTTCATCCATCAAGTTAAACACCCGAGAGGCTGATACCATCGCTTGCTGATACATAGAGAGACGCTGCATCATTTCATTAACAGGCTCAAAAAAACGATCCAAGTAGTTGATAAACGCGTAAAGAACACCAATTTTAACAGGACTGTCAGCTACGGAAACACCAAAATAACTGAGCACAAGAATAACGGCTAACATGTAAAGAATTTCGACTGCCGGTCTTAGCAGCAAACCATCTAACTTAATATTGCGCATCCCCGCTTTGTAATGCTCATCATTGATTTCTTCAAATTCCGAGCGCAGCCGCTTTTCTTGACGAAATAACTGAATAATAGACATGCCTTGCAAAGACTCATGAAGCTTGGCATTTAACTGGCTTAGCTTTTCTCGAAGCTGTCCGTAGTAAATAGCGCTGTAATGCTGATAAAGCTTCATAAGTCCCCAAATGAACGGGAGAAGAACTAAACAATAAAAAGCCAGCTTCACATCTAGCATAAACATGGCTATAAAAATACCGACCAAAAATACCCCATTTTGAATAAAAACCGCGATGACTTCCACAAACATTTCTTTCATGGCTTCCGTGTCATTTGTAATTCGAGATACCAGGCTTCCTGTTGGCGTGTTGTCAAAAAAGCGAAGAGCCAGGCGATGAACATGAGAAAAAACGTCAATTCGAATCTGCTGAATAATTTGAAGCGCAATTTTTTGGAACTGCAGAAGCTGAAAGTATTGAACGAAAATTTTTAAAAGCTGTAAAAGCAAATAACTGCTTGCAAGCCACACAAGAGGCTGAAGAGGCAAATACTTAGGAGTTAAATAATCGTCAATGAAAATTTTAATCAAAATGGGCCCTAATAAATCCGCAGCCGTAGCAATTAATAATAATGTGAACGCTAAAAAAAATGATTTTTTATGCGGAATTGTATAGCGAAACAGACGTTTATGTACCGAAGAATGCTCAATTTTCATTTTTCGTCTCTCCTTCTTCTACCGCACGTTCAAGCTGCTGTCTATCGTACATATCCTGGTACCAGCCGCTCACGCTAAGCAGTTCCTCATGAGTTCCTCGCTGAATAATTTTCCCTTTATCAAGTACAAGAATCAGGTCTGCATGAGTAACCGAGCTCAGCCGATGCGCTGTAATAATCGTTGTTCGATTTTGACGTTTCTGCTTCAGCGCTTGTAAAATACCCGCTTCCGTTTTTCCATCTACCGCTGATAGCGAGTCGTCTAAAATTAAAAGCTCAGGATCTAATAGAAGAGCTCTTGCAATCGAGATACGCTGTTTTTGTCCACCCGATAACGAAACGCCTTTTTCACCTACTATTGTTTGATAGCCATCCGTAAAATCGAGGATGTCTCTATGTACATTGGCAACTTTAGCCGCTTCTTTAACTTCTTGATTGCTTGCTTCTTTTTTTCCAAACGCGATATTATCAGCAACTGTTGTTGAAAACAAAAAGTGATCTTGAGGAACATACCCAATGCTTTGGTACAATGAATCAAAAGCATAGTCTTTAATGTCTTTTCCTCCCCATAAAACAGCTCCGTCGCTTACATCAAATTCACGAAGCAGCAGCTTTAAAAGCGTGGTTTTCCCAGCTCCCGTCTTTCCGACAATACCTAACGTTTGACCGCGAGAAAGTGTAAAATAAATTTCGTTTAACGTATATCCGTTTTCTTTACCATACGAAAACCTCTGAATAACAGCTTCAATATTTCCTGTTGGCATTTCAACACTGGGATGCGCTGCTTCTTCAATCGAATTTTCTTCTTTTAATAAAGAAAATACCCTGTCATATGATGCTCTTCCTCGTTCCACAATGTTAAATAGCCAGCCAAACGCGAGCATCGGCCAAATAAGAAGGCCCAAATAAGTTGTAAAGGTAACAAGCTGCCCCAGTGTCAACTCTTCACTAATAACCATCTTGCTGCCAAAAATAAGAGCAAGTAAAAAAGAAAGTGCTACAATAATCGAAATGGTCGGATCAAACAATGCATCTACTCGGGCTACTTTCATGTTCTTTTGCACAACATCTGCAGACTTGATGCGAAATTCTTCGACATCAGCTGCTTCTTCCCCAAACGTCTTAATGACTTTAATTCCGCTAATGCTTTCTTGAACCTTATCATTTAAAGTAGAAAATGCTGCTTGTGCGTGATGAAACCGCGCATGAAGCAATGTACCATAGTAACTCGTTAAAACGGCCATAAGCGGCATAGGAATAAGGCAAATAAGCGTTAATTTCCAGCTGATTGTGAGGGCCATTGTGCATAGAACAAGCCCTCCTGTGACAATGGAATCCACGAGTGTCAAAACGCCCGAACCTGCAGTTTGTTGAATAGCTTGAATATCGTTTGTTGCATGGGCCATCAAATCCCCAATTCGCCGCCGTTGATAAAAGGCCTGATTCATCTTGGTAAAATGAGTGTAGAGGGTATTTCTCAGCTGCTTGGCTAGTTTAACAGATGAACCAAATATCATAATACGCCATATGTATCTTGTGAAATAGGCCACAACAGCAGCTCCTAGCAAAATTCCAACCATCTGCATTAAGCGCTTTCCATTCAGCGTCCCTTCTTTAATGCCATCTACCGTTAAACCAATAATTTTAGGCGGGAGAAGTTCTAATGCTGCCACAATAATGAGCAACGCTATCCCCGTTATGTAAGACTTTTTTTCCTGTTTGAAAAACCACCATAACTCTCGAAAAATTTTCATCGTATCCCCCTAACCCCACAACCATTTTCTTATCTCTATCATAAAACAAAAGACACCCTTCTGAATAGAGAGTGTCTGTCCAATTAACCATTATTTAATTTGGCCGTTCATTGCTTTCATCATTTGGTTAATTTTTTTCTGCGATGGTTTCATGCCCATTTGCATCATCATCATTTTTAACATTTGTTCATTAATTGGTGGATTTTTCTTCAGATAGCTCATCATATACTTACGAGCAATGAAAAATCCTAGCGCTATCCCAACAATTAATGCTAGAACACCAACTAGAATATACATTCCCATGGTATTACTTCCTCCTTCGTGTTGTCTAACTTACAGTGTACTAGACCATACGCTATTATACAATATTTCCGTTCCAATTTCCTTAAATAATTACACAAATTTTCTTGTTTTCACAGGCCTCAGCCAGCCGTATTCATCCGTTCCATAATTCACTGCTAAAAAACAAGGATCTAGCTTGCGTAATACTTCAAAAAAAGCTGTCTCAGCATCAACATTGCCATCTCCTTCAATTGTTATACAGCGATTCGTTAATTTTATAGATGCTCGACTTTTTTTATGAGGATATTCCAGCACAAACGTCTCTTGATGAGTAAAAAAATGAGGATAATGAGAAAACGCCTGAAGCAATTCTCGTTGAATAAATGAAATGGGCAGTTGGCGAGTAATGTAATGAACTTGTTTTTGTAAGTGCGTTTCCTGCAAGTGACGTTTCATTCTATATTCAATCAGCAGCTGATAAATGAGCTTTTCTCTTCGAAAATAGGATGATGCAACTTCTTCCTCCATTAAATATACTTCATACGTTCTCACGATTCATCCTCCCTTTCGGCTCGTTCTTTTTTGTACCATTATACCGAATGGTGTACGCAATGCTTGTCTATCGATGAAAAAATTCCTTTGTTTTTTTGTCGAAAAAAAGAGCAGACCACAGGAGTCTGCTCTTTCTTATGAAAAAGAATTATGCATTAAGCAAGCTTTTCACTTTTGCTACTACATTTTCAACTGTAAAACCAAATTCTTTCATGATTGTTTCACCAGGAGCAGATGCACCGAAGTGATTAATACCAAGAACTTGTCCTTCGTCTCCAACATAGCGTTCCCAGCCAAGTGTAGAAGCCATTTCAATACCTAAACGCTTTTTCACTGATTTAGGGATAACACTTTCTTTGTACTCAGCAGATTGCTCTTCGAAACGATCCCACGCAGGCATACTTACTACAGATACATCAATGCCTTCTGCAGCTAATGCTTTTTGTGCTTCTACTGCTAGGCTTACTTCAGAGCCTGTTGCAAGTATTAACGCATCCGCTTGGTCTTTACCAGCTTTAGATACAACATATGCACCTTTAGACACGCCTTCGTATGCATTTTCTTTTGTACCTTCAAGCGTTGGCAAGTTTTGACGAGTCAATACAAGCGCCGTTGGGCGGTCAGTTGACTCTAATGCTAAGCGCCATGCAGCAGCTGTTTCATTTGCATCTGCAGGACGAACCACTGAAAGACCTGGCATTGCACGAAGTGATGGCAATTGTTCAATTGGCTCATGTGTTGGGCCGTCTTCTCCAACTGCGATACTGTCATGTGTGAATACATATGTTACAGGAAGCTTCATTAAAGCTGCTAAGCGAATTGCTGGGCGAAGATAATCAGAGAATACAAAGAATGTTCCTCCGAATACTTTTACACCGCCGTGTAGAGCCATACCGTTTAATGCAGCTCCCATTGCAAATTCACGTACACCGAACCAGATATTACGTCCGCTGTAATCAGCTGCAGTGAAGTCTTCTGAACCTTTAATCATTGTTTTATTTGAGCCAGCTAAGTCAGCTGAACCGCCGAAGAATTGAGGTACAGCTTG
Organism: Priestia sp. YIM B13490; assembly: GCF_042787735.1. NCBI lineage: Bacteria > Bacillati > Bacillota > Bacilli > Caryophanales > Bacillaceae > Priestia > Priestia sp. YIM B13490. The sequence goes on along the minus strand of NZ_JBHZOT010000001.1, from coordinate 57,330 downwards.
TGCTACTGCGTTTAATACTTCTCCAGAAGAAGCACGGCTAGCTAGGCTTGAACCCGTTTCGTATGCTGGAAGCGTTTCTTCCCAGCCTTCCGGTAACTTTCCTTCTACTGCCAGTTCAAATTGACGACCTAGTTCAGGGTATTTTTCTTTATACTGTGCAAATACATCGTTCCATTCGTTTTCTTTCTTTTGGCCATCTTCAGCAATTGTAGCTTTGAAGTGAGCATACACTTCTTCTGGCACATAGAAATCTTCTTCAAATGTCCATGCATAAGCTTCTTTTGTTAATTTTGTTTCATCGGAACCTAATGGAGAACCGTGCACGCCAGAAGTACCCGCGTGGTTTGGAGAACCAAATCCGATTGTTGTTTTTACTTCAATTAGCGTCGGGCGTGTTAAATCGCCTTTTGCTTCTTCAATTGCGTTTGCAATCGCTGTCAAGTCATTGCCGTCTTCAACGCGGATTACTTGCCATCCGTAAGCTTTGAAACGATCTTCTACGTTCTCAGAGAACGAGCGATCTAAATCTCCGTCTAAAGAAATATCATTTGAATCGTATAAAACAACTAAACGTCCTAATTTTAAGTGTGCTGCTAATGAAGCTGCTTCAGCAGATACACCTTCCATTAAGTCTCCGTCACCACAAATACCATACGTAAAGTGGTCTACAATTTCTAAACCTTCTTTGTTGTATGTTTCAGCTAAATGACGTTCTGCCATTGCTTTACCAACAGCCATTGCAATACCTTGTCCTAGTGGACCAGTTGTTGCATCAACACCTGCTGTATGACCGAACTCTGGATGACCTGGTGTTTTACTTCCCCATTGACGGAAGTTTTTAAGGTCTTCAATTGATAAGTCATATCCAGCTAAATGAAGCAAGCTGTATAATAGTGCCGATCCGTGTCCTGCTGATAATACAAAGCGGTCACGGTTGAACCAGTTTGGATTCTTTGGATTGATGTTCATAAATTTTGTCCACAATGTATATGCCATTGGAGCAGCTCCCATTGGCATACCTGGGTGACCTGAATTTGCTTTTTCAATCGCATCGATTGATAAAGTACGAATTGTTGCAATCGAAAGATCTTCAATACGTTGTGTCATACTCTTCATTCCTTTCAAAACTATGTACATATGTTATCATACTAATGATTTGCTTATTTGTACAATACTTGAACCAAAAAATTTTCCACTTTTACAGTTTTTGTGTGCCTTATTAAAAATATACAAAAAACTAGAAGGAACACTCCCTCTAGTTTTACTAGAACGTCTTAGTGAAGACGCTTCTTTTTACTCTCTTTTAACTTCTTAGGCGTAACATCTTTACCTTCTTCGTCCACAACTTTAATCGTATGAAGGTGATTTGTCATAGATTGTCGGAAAACTTTTAAATATTCCTGACGTAGCTCTTGCTGTTCTTTCGCTTCAGATTCTGTCAGACCTTCAGCCTTTGCCTTTTTTGAAAGAGCATTAATACGAGCAAGTTTATCTTTTGATAGCATATAAAACCTATCTCCTTATAATCAATAATTAAAATTACCGAACCGTTCCGGCAACATGTAGTCATCTTACTAAATCTCTTTCGTTTTATCAAGAGATTGAGCATTCTCTTGGTATTCTTGATAGCGGCGATGTACCGTCGCTTTTGAAATATTATAGCCAAAACCTTTTAGCGTAACTGAAATTTCAGCAAAGGTTAAGCCGTTATGACGAAGACGGACAATTTCTTCAATTGGCGCTTCTTTTTTTTCTCTTCCCGAGTTAACTCCTTGATTTTTTAAATTTTGCTGCGGACGATAACCGTTTTCTACAGCTCTTTTCATTCCTCTTTTAATTTTAGCATTATGTAATTTCCGCTGATGCTCTTCCACTAAGCTAATAATATCTAACACCATTGAATCAGATTCTGAAAGCTGAAGCTGGCCTTGATGACTAATCGTATAGATGGTAGCATTTTCTTTATGAAAAGCATGAAGCAGCGCAATTCGAGCATTTCCTCTGCCTAATCGTGTTTCATCTTGAATAAGCAACACAGATATTTTTTCTTCTTTCATTGTATGAAGAACATCCAAAATACCCTCTCTGTCTACTTCATATCCGCTTGCTTTTTCCATTACGACTTTTTTTACGTCTAGATGGTGAAGAGCAGCAAGCTTTTTTAATTCTTCTTGCTGGCGCTGTAAAGATGTTTCTTGGGTTTTTTTATCCGTACTGACACGGCAATAAATAATGGCATCCACTTTTATCACGACCTTTTCGGCTTCTAACAATATTCAGGAACGGCCGTTACACACTACTGTTCAATTGCCACTTGATTATGTAACTCTTTTTTTAAAACAGGAATATATAATTTATCTCCAGGAGATAAAGACTGGGCAGTGTCTGAGTTTAAATCATTGACGTCTTCAACCCATTTGACAAATTCATTGGTGGTCAAATGATGGTGATTATGATACTTGTTGGACAATTCCCAAAGCGTATCTCCTTTTGTAATAGTAACCGTTGAATATTTGTCTAAATCTACTTTATCCGCTCCTAAAACCAGCGTCAATACATATGTAAGTGCAGCGATAACTGCAAAAAAAATAGCGTAATGTTTCATAGAATGTAAGAATTGTTGCATATTATGATCCCCCTGTCAGAATATATGTTCTTATTTTATTGAGAACATTTGTTTCTGTCAATGGAATTCTTCGAACTTATGTTTGTATATTGACACATCACGTGGTATAATTCACCTAAAGAATAGCTAAAATCGAGGTGAAAAATATGAAGCTATCAAAACGTCAACAAGACATACTAGATTTTATTAAGCATGAAGTAAAATTAAAAGGTTATCCGCCTTCTGTTCGTGAGATTGGGGAAGCGGTAGGATTAGCCTCTAGCTCCACTGTACACGGGCATTTAGCTCGTTTAGAAAGCAAAGGGTTAATTCGCAGAGATCCGACAAAACCAAGAGCAATCGAAGTTCTTCAACTAGACGAAGTAAACATCCCTAAAAGCAATGTCATTAATGTTCCTGTTATCGGTAAAGTAACAGCGGGTCTGCCTATAACAGCCGTTGAAAATGTGGAAGAATATTTCCCTCTTCCAGATAAATTCGTTTCTCCAGATGATCATGTATTTATGCTTGAAATTATGGGAGAAAGTATGATTGAAGCAGGTATTCTAGATGGCGATATGGTAATCGTACGTCAGCAGCAAACAGCTAATAATGGAGATATTGTGGTCGCTATGACCGAAGACAACGAAGCAACGGTAAAACGTTTCTTTAAAGAAGAAAATTTCGTTCGTTTACAGCCTGAAAATTCAACGATGGCGCCTATTATTCTTCGCCACGTAACGATTTTAGGAAAAGTAACTGGTGTATATCGCACGATTCACTAATCAGACACTGTATATAAAACCAACTAATGATGATGTTAGTTGGTTTTTTTACGTTTGTTTTCTAAAAAAATTGGCATATTATAAATGATATGTTGAATCATTGCAGGCAGGTAGAACGGTTTTTATAAAGCTTGTTTTACCTTTTACTTTCTACCTGCATTTCCTCGACTCTTACAAGGAAATACAACCGACCATAAGAAGGATGTAGTTTATGACCAATACACCAAGGAAAACAGAACCATTTCAAACCATTGTACCTACCAAAGCAATGAACATGTTTCTATTTCCTTTTTCCTTTGACCGAAAAAATAAAGAGCAGCTTGTTCATGCGCTGAAAGCAAATTTGTTCGAGTTTTTCTCCATTCAAAACAAACATTTAGAAAAAGAATACTACGGAGAACAATATTACGTATCTCATGATAGCCTGGATCAATATTTTCTTCCTTACATTGAATGCATTCTATTCCCTGACTCGTGCGAAAAAGAAGGGTTGCTTCGATTTTCAAAAAAAATAGACCATGCCATTACGTTACACACTTCCTCCACCACCGTGTCTAGCAACGTGCTGTCTGTGGATGTTTTTTTATGTCCTTTTGAAATTGGCGTCATGACCATTCGTACTGAGATGAGCCATAATCATTACACCTATGATGATATTTTAGAGTTCATGAATCATTTTCGTGTATTAGAACCGAAGCTTGCTGAAGAGCATGGATCCACCATTACCTATGAACACCATCGCTATAGCAAAGTACAAGATTATATTTTTTCACAGCTCGCGCCATTTTTGAACGAACACATCAAGAAAGAAGCCACACGTGAACAGCATGTGGGGAGCCTTCCTTATTTTATCGATGAACGGATGTTTGTGTTAAGTTATGTAACGGTAAATCAAGAGCAAGAGATTAATTCCACAACTTTATTTCGTACTGGACAGCTAAATAGCTATATGCCTGACGGGAAAGCGTTTATTTCTGCACACAATCATGAGTATATTAAAACGTATAATACTAAACACGTGTATTCCAGATGGGCTCCTGAAACCTATTACGTCATAACAGACCATGTGTTTTCATGTATTTCTAAATCGACAGACTCTAAAACGGATCAGCTTTTGATGAATCATCTATTTGGCCAGCATTACTATAATTTATTTTTACATTTTTTCTATAAAATCGTGTTGTTAAAACTATCTTATGAGTATTCTCAGCTCACGTTTCATAAAAATTCAGAGGGCATTGAACGACTAATCCGCTCTATTACCGTGTTCTCAGGTAAATATTTATTTTTAGAAATTAGCTCTCGCACAGAAGGTCAAGAGTTTTCTGAGCTCTTTAAAAAAATCTTCCATATCAATTCTCTTTATCAAGAAGTCAAAGAAACTCTTGGTACTTTGTACCAAAATCAAGAGAAAATCGCAGCTAAGCGTCACAATTACTTATTATTAATTTTAACGATTTACACGGTTCTTTCCGGTATTTACGGAATGAATTTAGTTATTAGCAAACTAAAGGGAAATATCAATTGGGATAGTATGAAGCAGTTTTCTATCTTTGAATATATCGCTTTAATAGTAGCTCTATCAGGAATTCTGATCAGCATTAGTCTCGGAGTGAGTTCCCTATGGAATTTATTAAAAGATCGGTTTAAAACATAAAAGCTGTTCGCATCAGAAAACACATGATAAAAAAGAAGAGATTGAGACATAACTAAATCAAGCGAATCTATAGGGGAACAAATGGAATAAATAAGCTAGTAGGGATTGCTTGTTACACCGCAGTTGATTTCCGTGCAAGACTTCGCTTTCCGCGGGCGGCCGATGAGCCTCCTCGTCGCTTACGCTCCTGCGGGGTCTCACCTGTTCCGCTTTTCCCACAGGAGTCTTCGTCTTGCCCTCCAATCAACTGCTGGAAGGAAATAAACCAATGAAACCTACGTTCACCATAAAAAAACGAACCACTAATCAAACATGATGATCAATGGTTCGTTTTTCACTTCGACTAAAATCCTTTTTTCCCAACCTCTTTTATCTATTACTAAATCACTGCCTACTCCGCTTACCCTTTTATCAAATGTTATGCTGCTGTTGTAATTTCAGAACAATCTAATATTATACTCTATAAGAAAAATATATACAAAATAATAAAATATGGTATCATAGGGTAGGAATTTTGTACCTTATCTTTGAAATAATTTGCAGGAGGTAATATGCTTAACTCATTTTTATCCAAAAGCCTGATCTTTTTATGTGTCATTATTCTCACATGGTCTCTATGGGGCAGTTACAGTGCGATGACAAATTCATTGGAATTAAAAGGCTTGGCTTTAAGTAATTCATTTATTATTGAAGGAATATTTTTCACTTTCCTTGTCATTTTTCTAATAGCAATTGCAAGTAGATACATGAACAAAACTGTTTTTTTTATTTCACTGATTGTTTTGACGTTAGGTATTCGACTAGCATGGATGCTTTCTGTTCAAACGCCTGTAAAATCTGACTTTCTTGTCATGTTAGATGCCGCGCGTAATATTGCAAAAGGAAATTACGAATTTAACCAAAGCGTTTATTTTACTACATGGGTATATCAGCTAGGCTTTTCATTCTATGAATCTGTTATTATTCGCTGTTTTGGAGATAATATTTTTATATTAAAATTGTTAAATATTTTTTATTCCACTGGAACCGTTATTTTTATTTATTTAATTGGCGCAAAAGTATTTAACGAACTTGCTGGGAGAATGGCAGCTTTTCTATATGCGTTCTACATTCCGAACATTCTCTATAGCTCAGTGTTAACTAACCAGCATTTAGCTACTTTTTTATTTTATGCAGCTTTTTATCTTATTATAAAAAGATTTGCTCATAACAAGTTTAGCTGGCTTTATATTGGCCTTCTATTGTCGTTAGGAAATTTAATGCGCCCTCTAGGACCTATTATTATCGTTGCTGTTTTCATTTATTTCATCTTGCAAATTCTTCAACCTTACATTAAAACGAAGGATGCTGCTGAATTAAAAGCTCGTCGAAAGAAAATAGGAAAAAACCTCGTAGGCATACTGGCTACTTTTTTTATTGCAAATGCGCTAATCAACTATTCTTTTGTAGCCAGCGGTATTTCTAAATATCCTTTAAGTAACAGAGATCCTTTATGGAAATTCGTCATTGGCTTTAATTACGAAACAAGCGGTTCTTATTCTTCAGAGGATGCTAGTCGTTTTATGGGTATGCCAATTGGAGAAAAACGAGCTGAAGCAGAAAAAGAGGTAATTAAAGAGCGGGTAGCAGATAAAGAGCAGCTTTTAGATCTCTTTCACATTAAATTCCTAAATATGTGGGGAGGAACGGATGCATCTACATTTTGGAGCATTTCATTAACTCCTCAAGAAGATGTACCTTTTAATAAAGAGAAATTAATTAGTGCTGCTCAAAGTTATGAAAGAATTATTTATGTTTCAACTACTATTCTTTCCATTATTGGACTTATATGTTTATTCCTGAAGAAGCAGGATAAATATCCGTATACACTGTTTTTATTACTAATCATAGGATACGTTCTTATTCACTTGCTTATTGAAATTCAAACTCGCTATCGATTCTTTATTTTTCCAAGCTTTATGCTGCTCGAAGGGTTTGGTATTTCAGTGATTCTATCCTATTTAATAGTACGATTTACTAAAAATGAGCCCAAGACAAAATGTAAAGAGATAAATTAAATGGAAGGGATTATGCAACCGTGATAAAATTCCTGAAATTCGGATTTGTAGGTATAATGAATACCCTGCTCACTATTATCAGTTATTTAGCACTCATTCATTTTGATATGAATTATATATTGGCTAACGTACTATCTTATTTTATTGGCGTCATAAACAGCTACTATTGGAACAAATCGTGGGTGTTTCAAGCAACCGTACACAAATGGATGTTAGCTCAATTTTTTATCGTAAACCTTATTACTTTAGCAATTAATACAAGCTGCTTATTCCTTCTTGTACACTATACACCTGCTAATCCAATAATCGGACAACTGTTGTCTACTTGTATAGGAATGTTTATCAATTTTTTCCTTAATAAATTATGGACGTTTAAGCACACAAACAATCACTCGATAGGAGGTAAAGCATGAGAGAACTAATTTCAATCGTGGTACCTATGTATTTTGAAGAAGAAGTAGCTAATGAATGCTACAATCGCTTGCTTTCCGTCATGCATAAAAACCACATTAACTATGAATTCATTTTCGTCAATGACGGCAGCACCGACCGAACAATTGAAATCTTGAAAAACGTAGCGGCTATGGATTCTAACGTAAAAGTTATTGATTTCGCTCGTAATTTCGGGCACCAAACTGCCGTAACAGCAGGCATTGATTATGCTCAAGGTGATGCCATCGTTATTATTGATGCGGACTTACAAGATCCGCCAGAAATGATTCCCGAATTAATTGCTAAATGGCAGCAAGGCTATGAAATTGTATATGCAAAGCGCAAGAAACGAAGCGGAGAGACCTTTTTTAAATTAGCCACGGCTAAGTATTTTTATCGCTTTTTAAATTATATGTCCGATATCGAAATCCCTAAAGACACGGGAGATTTTCGTATTATCGACCGAAAAGTAGCGGATGTATTCAAAAAAATGACTGAACGTAATCGTTTTGTACGAGGAATGATGTCTTGGATTGGCTTCAGGCAAACATATGTAGAATATGAGCGCGATGAACGTTTTGCTGGTGAAACAAAATATCCTTTAAAAAAGATGATCAAGTTTGCTTCAGATGGAATTATTGGGTTTTCAACGAAGCCTTTGCGTTTAGTAATGGTTATTGGCTTATTATCGGTTTTTGTATCACTTTTAGTTTTAAGTTATTCGATTGTTGTTTGGCTAATAGGTAAAAACATTCAGCCTGGCTGGACTTCTATTATGGTAGCTATCACCTTCTTTAGCGGTATTCAGCTACTTGGTTTAGGTCTAGTCGGACAATACATCGCAAGAATTTACGATGAAAGTAAAAATAGACCTATTTACGTTGTACGTGAAACCATTAACTTCTCGAAAGCTTCAACAGATTCTCCAAACGTACGTGAAAAAGTATATAGCTAAAAAAACAAGGAAGAAAACAGTTGTTTTCTTCCTTGTTCTTATTCTTTTTGAAGCTGTAAATCACTTGGCGCCCAGTCCGGAATTCCATCATCTTCATCAAATTCAATAATGACATCCGTTACTCCTTTTTCCTGTAAAATACGATTTTCCAGACGATCTTTAATATCATCAGCTTCGGCCACTGTTAAAGAAGGATCAATTTCTACTTTTAATTCAACGTGAAGCTCTTCTCCTTCTTTCATCACCATTAATGTTCGAATATCACGCACTTGTACATCTTGCATGACAATCGCGCCAATTTTTATTTCCATTTCTTTATCTGCTTCACCAAGGGCTCCCGCAGCGTTGTCTAAAAATACTCGTCCTACTACAAAAAACATCATAAGCCCAATTAAAATAGAAGCAATTCCTTCAGCTTGGTGAAAGGGTGTAAACCGTGAAATGAAAACAGCTATTAATGCCAATACGCCTCCTCCAGTAGCTACAAGATCTTCCATAAAGACCAGCTTGGTTGCTGGCTTTGCTTTCTTTAAATGAACAAAGCTTTGCGTAAAAACATTGACCTCTGCGGTATTCATTCCGACATCGTGCAAAATTTCTTTCATTGCCTTAAATAAGACAAACATCTCAAGCAATACCGAGATGCCAAGTACTGCAATATTTAAAATAAAGCCTGAAGACTTCGTCGGATGAAGAATGTGGTGATATCCTTCTTTAATCGTTTCAAACGCCATAATCCCTACTACAAGAACCGCTCCTAATAGAACGAGATTAACCAATCGGCCGAAACCGTTTGGAAATCGTTTGGTCGGGGCTTTTTTACTTAATGCCGAACCTATAAAGACAAAAAACTGATTAGCTGCATCTCCTAAGCTGTGCATCGTTTCAGCAAACATCGCTACATTCCCTGTTAAAGCGAAAGCAATCCCTTTAATAATGGAAATAATGGTATTCACTATAGCGGCCATCATGGCCGATTTATTTCCCTTTCGCAACAATTTAATTAATTCACTCATACAATCCCTCCGTTTGCGCCTTTGATGAGATTCGATTACGGTTAGTGTATGTGAATTTAAAAATTAAAAACCTCCAACATACAAGTTGGAGGTTTTTAGTCATGTTTCATTATTTTTTAAAACGGTACGGTACAGTTGTAACAATTACATTTTTACGGTAAAGCAAATGTGCTTTTAACAGCAGACTGGACTGATTGTGAAGAATATTTTGCCAGCTTTTTTTCGTAATGAATTGCGGAATAACGACCGTAATGGCCATGTTATTTTCCCGGGCTTTTTCCTCAGCCATATCGATGAATCGAAACAGCGGCCGCACTAAGCTGCGGTATTGAGAATGAAACGTAACAATACGAATATCAGGCTGCCACTTCTCCCACTTCTCTTCCATTCTCTTTTCGCTTTCTCTATCAAAGGCCACATGCACTGCAATAACGGTATCGCCAATCGTTCTTGCATAATTTAATGAATTTTCTACTACCTTTGTCATTCCTGCTACAGGAACAATGACCACACTTCCTTCAAGCTTTCCAATCTTTTCTCCTTGCTTAATGCGAAGCTGCTCTCCTACCGCTTCATAATGCGTATGAATGCGATGAAAAATATAGACAATAACCGGTAAGAAAATGAGCACGGACCATACTTGTGAAAACTTCGTTGTAAACAAAATAATTAGCACAGTTAAGGTAATGAGGGCACCAATTAAGTTAATGGTTAGCTTCCCTTGCCAGCCGGCCGGCTTTTCTCTAAGCCATTTGACAATCATGCCTGTTTGAGAAAGCGTAAATGGAATAAACACCCCGACTGCATAAAGAGGAATTAATTGTTCAGTCGCTCCTTTAAAAGCTACAATTAAGACAATAGAAGCAATTCCAAGGGTCACAATTCCATTTGAATAGCCTAGTCGATCGCCACGAATTTGAAACATTCTTGGCATGTATTTATCAGACGATAAGTTGACAGCCAGCAAAGGGAAAGCTGAAAAGCCCGTATTCGCCGCTAGCACTAGAATTAGAGCTGTTGTGCCTTGAATAAAATAATAAAATCCATTTCGTCCAAACACACTCGATGCAATTTGTGATACAACCGTTTCATCTGCTTTTGGAGAAATGCCAAGCCAATAAGCTAAAAACGTGATGCCAGAAAATAAAACGGCTAAAATACCGCCCATCAGCATTAATGTATGAACAGCATTTTTTGCACCTGGCTCTTTAAAGTTAGGCACTGCATTTGAAATAGCTTCTACACCTGTTAATGCTGAACAGCCTGACGAAAAAGCTTTTAATAATAAAAACAAACTAATACCTGGCACTACTGTACCGAGAGAGGGATGCAGCTCAGGTGAAACTTGACCTGTCGCTATTTTAAACAAGCCTACCGCTATTAACAAAATAAGAGCAATAACAAATAAATAAACCGGATAAGCTAATACGGAAGCGGATTCTGTTACACCACGTAAATTTAAGACGGTAATAAAAATCACCAGCAAACACGCAATTACTACATTGTAATGATGCAGCGTTGGAAAAGCCGAAGTTAAGGCATCCGTTCCTGCTGAAACACTCACAGCAACTGTTAAAATATAATCCACCAACAGTGATCCTCCAGCGATAAGTCCAGGATTTTCTCCTAAATTGGTTTTCGAAACAATATAAGCTCCTCCGCCTTGCGGATACGCATAAATAATTTGGCGATATGAAAGAATTAAAGCCGTGAGCAGAACCAATACCCCAAGCGCAATTGGAATCGAATACCAATAGGCAAGGACGCCGACTGTTGCAAGTACAATCAAAATTTGTTCTGTTCCATAAGCCACTGAAGATAAGGCATCTGATGATAAAATAGCCAGCGCTTTAAGCTTACTAAGCTTTTGATCGCCTAACTCTTTTGTTTTAAGCGGCTTTCCAATCAATAATCGTTTGAGAACTGAATAGTTCACGTAATTTCCCTCCGATGATTGCTTAGCTACTATTTACTGTCGTTGCTAAGCTCCGTTACAAGTTCACGAATAAGTGATATTATCCCTTAAAAATACCTTTTTATGTTAAAAAAGCGCACAAAAAAAACACTAAGGGTTCTCAGCGTTTTTACACAGCTTAAACCTCCTCTCCAAAACGCTTATGGGGTTAGCTGTCGGATTCGGGCTATGAGAGTAGCCCTACCTTTAAAAAAGGATTCACCCCAAGTGACAATGCACAAATTTGGGTCCCCCACTTCTGACGAATTAAGCGATAACAGGTCAATATAATTTTCGGTTAAAGGGTATGATCGATAACATGTTTCTTTCATAACTATCCTTTGTTCTTAGATAATATACTCCCGTACAAATGGTTTGTAAAGCATTATTTTACGCAAACCATAAAATAGTGCTTAAGGCGCTTTTAACAGAAAAACAAAAGGTCTTCTGCCCGCTTACAGAAGACCTTTTTGCTTTAACTTTTTGCTTTTAAAACGGCTGCTAGCTTGTTTTTCGTTTGAGGACCATAAATGCCATCCACATCATAAGGAAGATACACAAGCTGAAAACGTCTGACTGCATCTTTCGTTTGAACTCCATATATTCCGTCTACTGAACCTACTTTAAAATTCACCGCGTTTAATGCTTTTTGAAGCTGCTTCACGGCTTCTCCAGAATCACCTTGTTTTAAAATTCCATTTGGAAGTGGATATTGTTCCGAAGGTGGAGTTGGGGACGGTGTTGGAGATGGGTTTGGTGAAGTCCCTGAAGGAATAACAATTGTTTTTCCAACCTGTAGTGTTAAAGGATCAGAAAGCCCTGTATTCGCTTCTTGAAGCGCTTGTACTGTTATGTTGTACTTCTGTGCAATACTGTAAAGCGTATCTCCTTGCTTGATCGTATACGTTTTTGTACCTGGTTCAGAAGGTGATGGATTCGGAGTTGGTGTTGGATTGGGGTTTGGAACTGCACGACGAGGTAAATTTAAATATACGGCAATTCCTTTTGCATACGATTCACCCATGCTTTTTAAAAAAGCTTCGTTTTGGAGAAGTGCTGCATCGGTGCGGTTATCAATAAAGGCTATTTCAGTTAGTACTGCGGGCATATTTGTTAAGCGAAGCACCGCATAATTGGCTGATTTTCGACCGCGATTCGGATGATTATACGACAGCAGCGTTGGCTGTACTTGGCCGTGGACAATTGATTGAAACGTTTTACTGGCATTGCTAGCGCTTCTATAAACATAATCTTCATATCCTGTTCCTCCACCGGCATTTACGTGAATAGACATAAATACATCTGCTCCCCACGAATTAGCTTGAGAAGCGCGCTGAGATAACGATAAAAAAGTATCTGTGGTACGAGTGGTTTTAATCGTAAAGTCACTGTAGGTGCTATTTAAATAGCTTATTAAATATTGTTGAATTTTTAAAACTAAGTTTTTTTCATACAGTCCGTTCGCTCCAACTGCTCCTGCATCTGCCCCACCATGTCCTGCATCTAGATAGATTTTTTTCATATTACTTGTCCCTCCTTATTGTTAACATATGTATAGGGGCAAAAAGTGCTACGTATACTAGCCTACTAAGTAGAAATTTACTAAAAAAAGAACCGCTACTCAAAGGCAGCGGTTTATTCTGCGTTGTAGACAGAATATTAAATAGGGATAGCTCTCAAGGAGTGACAGCTATATGCAGAGTGTTGATTCGTTGATTAAATGATAATAATTATCATTTTCATTTGAAGTATACACTAAAAGGAAAGTTTTGTCTATTCTATTATGAGAACGGGCCTATTTAAAAAGCAGAACGCCTATAACAATGAGAATAATCCAAATTGGAATGCTGATTAATATGCCTATTACTAAACCTTTAAAAAAATTTCCTTCTTGCATTTTCATTCCATTCCTCTCCAACAGTATTTTCTAATGATACTACGACTGGCTGAAAATTCTTTGAAGTTATACTGAAGTGCAGAGTGAACACATAAACAATCTCTCTATCTGTTATACACTACTTTTACATATAGATTCAATGAGACAAAAAGCTTATCCTTTTTAATTCTTATAACCAAATTCTTTCCTGTATCTAACAAAACCATAAAAAAGCCTCCTGTAAATTGTACGACAGGCAGCTATACTTGTTTTATGAACAGCTTAGTTCGATATTTAATATGCGCAATGTTATTCATTTTGAAAAACAAAAAAAGTCCGAGAGAACGTATAAACGATCTCTCGGACTTTTAGGAATTAATATTGGCTCATGTATTGGTCACGTTCCCAAGGATGAACTTGTGTACGGAACATATCCCATTCGATTTCTTTCGCTTCAACGAAGTGCTCTGCTAAGTGTTCACCTAATGCAGAAACCATAACTTCGTTTGATTGGAAGCTATCTAAAGCTTGAGCTAATGTTGCAGGTAAATCTACGATACCTTCTTCAATACGCTCTTCTTTTGTCATTACATAGATATTACGATCGATAGGTTTTGGAGCTTCAAGGTTGTTCTTGATTCCATCTAAACCAGCTTTTAATAGAACAGCCATTGCTAAATATGGGTTAGCAGCTGGGTCTACGCTACGTACCTCAACACGAGTTCCTACGCCGCGAGAAGCTGGGATACGGATTAATGGGCTACGGTTGCGAGCAGACCATGCAACGTAACAAGGAGCCTCATATCCAGGCACTAGACGCTTATAAGAGTTTACAGTAGGATTTGTTACTGCTGTAAAGCTGTGTGCGTGCTTGATGATACCTGCGATAAATTGACGAGCAGTATCACTTAGCTCTAGATTACCGTTTTCATCATAAAATGCGTTTTGACCATCTTTAAATAATGAAACGTTACAGTGCATACCTGAACCATTCACACCAAATAATGGTTTTGGCATAAATGTAGCATGTAAGCCATGTTTACGTGCAATTGTTTTTACAACAAGTTTGAACGTTTGGATATCATCACAAGCTTTTAATGCAGCAGCATATTTGAAGTCAATCTCGTGTTGTCCAGGAGCTACCTCATGGTGAGATGCTTCAATTTCAAAGCCCATTTCTTCAAGCTCTAATACGATGTCACGACGGCAGTTTTCACCAAGGTCAGTTGGCGCTAAGTCGAAGTAGCCACCTTTATCATTTAATTCTAATGTAGGTTCGCCTTTTTCGTCTAATTTGAATAAGAAGAACTCTGGCTCAGGTCCAAGGTTAAAATCAGTAAATCCTAACTCTTCCATCTCTTTTAACACACGTTTTAAGTTATTACGTGGATCGCCATCAAACGGAGTTCTATCTGCATTGTAGATGTCACAAATAAAACGTGCTACTTTACCTTTTTCAGATGTCCAAGGGAAAATAACAAATGTATCAATATCCGGGAATAGGTACATATCTGATTCTTCAATACGTACAAACCCTTCAATAGAAGAACCGTCAAACATCATTTTGTTGTCTAACGCTTTTTCTAATTGACTTACTGGAATTTCAACGTTTTTAATTGTTCCTAAAATGTCAGTGAACTGAAGACGAATATACTTTACATTCTCTTCTTGAACTTTGCGGAAAATATCTTCTTTTGTGTACTTTGCCATCGTGTGATCCTCCCCTAAATCTCTATATAATATTTATAATCTATACCCCTCATATACGAACGGCATAAATATTGATAACTTTATTAATGAAAGAACCTGGACATATCTCCTTGATTTAAAGTTGCTCGATTAAAACGGCCTGCTTGCATAAGTTCTGCACGAAGCATTTTTCGCAATTCATCGTCCGTTAATTCTGGCTTTGCTGTTGCTGCCACAACTTTTTCTTCTTGCTTATGCCCTTTTTGCTCCTTTTGAAGATGAAACAGCTGCTTTACACCTGCTAAGTTTACACCTTGTTCAATAAGATCACGGATTTCAAGCAGCTTATCAACATCGTTAAATGAGAATAATCGTCGATTTCCCTCTGTTCTTACTGGTGCAACTAATTCATGTTCTTCATAGTAGCGAATTTGGCGAGCCGACAACTCAGTTAACTGCATCACAATTCCAATTGGGAAAAGTGGCGTATTTCTTCGAATGTTGTCACTCATTTCAGTTCCTCCTTTGGATTAACTATTTACATTGTATGCTATGTTAGTTCACCTGTCAACTGAATGTTAGTAATTCTAACATAAATTTTTCTGAACATTTCTTCTATACAAATAAATAGCACTTCGTTTATTTTTATAAGCCTATCTTTTCTTTCTTAGCGGGGAGAAAATAGTCTTTCTATCTTATATTTTATAAAAGTTCTTTCGTCAGCATTTGATCTACTGCCATGCATATTGCTACTTTTACGTGAGCATACGTTAACCCGCCTTGCACGTAAGCGACATAAGGAGGCCTGATAGGTCCATCTGCCGTCAGCTCAAGGCTTGCTCCTTGTATAAACGTTCCAGCTGCCATAATCACATCATCTTCATACCCTGGCATATAAGCAGGATAGGCCGTTACGTGTGAATTAATTGGCGAAGCAAATTGAATAGCCTGACAAAAAGAAACCATTTTATCGCGGTCATCGAACTGCACGGATTGAATTAAATCCGTTCGTTCACTGTTCCACTTCGGTTCACTTTGCATCCCTAGCTCTTCGAACATAGCGGATGAGAAAACCGCTCCTTTTAATGCTTGACCGACTACGTGCGGAGCCAAAAAGAAACCTTGATACATTTCTTGCAAGCTATACAGCGTCGCTCCAGCTTCTGCACCGATTCCAGGAGTTGTCATTCGATATGAACAAGCTTCCACTAGGTCTTTTCGTCCTGCAATATAGCCGCCGATTTTAGCAAGACCTCCACCAGGGTTCTTAATGAGCGACCCCGCCATCAAATCTGCTCCTACATGCGTTGGCTCGATTGTTTCTACAAATTCACCGTAGCAGTTATCGACAAATACTATAACATCAGGCTTAATACTCTTTACAAAAGAAATCATTTCTTTTATTTGCGCGACTGTAAAAGAAGGGCGAATGCCGTAACCTTTTGAGCGCTGAATGCCTATCATCTTTGTGTGCTCATGAATAGACGCTTTCACTTCTTCAAAATCCACTTGACCTTGCGCTGTTAAATCTACTGATTTATAGCTAATATTATATTCTTTTAAAGAGCCTACGCCGCTTCCTCGTATACCAACAATTTCTTCAAGGGTGTCATAAGGCTTTCCAGTTATATATAATAGTTCATCTCCAGGACGCAGTACACCAAACAGCGATATGCCAATTGCGTGCGTACCTGAAATAATTTGCGGACGCACCAGACAAGCTTCTGTTCCAAAAACGTCCGCGTATACTTTCTCCAACGTATCGCGGCCTAGATCGTCATATCCATACCCCGTTGTCGGATTAAAATGTGAATCACTCACTCGATTTTGCTGAAAGCTTTGCAGCACCCGAAATTGATTTGCTTCAATACGCTCGTCAATTTTCTCATGTACAGGCTTAATTTGTTTTTCTACTTTTGCAGCAAGTTCCCGAATGCGTGCCCCGTTTTTTAACTGATCAAACATCATTTCTTTGTTCCTCAACTTTCTTCAAGCGTTTGTAGCTTTTTGTACAGGGGATGCTCTTTTGCAATATACCCTTTGCACTGATACTTCTCAGTTTCTTCATTGAATTTTAACGACTCAAGAATAGAGACCGTTTTGAGTTCAGCGAGCATTTTTCCTTCATAAGCCGGCAGCAGCACATGAAAAAACGCCATTTCTTTTTTCATTTCTTCTTGAATTCTTTCTCCAAGCTTCACTAAATCAGTAGCTTTAAAAGCGCTCATTGATAAAGATGTCGAAGCGGATGGGACAAATAGTTCATGCTGCATATCTTCTTTATTGTAAACTGTCAGCATCGGAATGTCCGTTACGTTCAGCTCTTCTAGTAAGCGATGCACTGTTTTTTCGTGGTTGTTGTAATCTGGATTAGATGAATCTACCACGTGCAGAACAAGGTCAGCTTCGGTTACTTCTTCAAGTGTTGAACGAAACGCGGCTACTAACGTTGTTGGAAGATCTTGAATAAATCCAACCGTATCCGTTAACAGAGCCGTTAGTCCTGACGGAAGCGTATACTGTCTTGTCGTTGGATCAAGAGTTGCAAACAGCTGATTTTCTTCAAAAATACCCGCCTCTGTTAAACGGTTAAAGATCGTCGATTTACCAGCGTTCGTATAGCCCACAATTGCAATTTGATAGACATGATTACGCTTACGTCTTTCTCGATAACGTTCGCGGTGACTTACCACTGTCTTTAACTGACGCTTAATTTCATCAATTTTACGGCGAATATGTCTGCGGTCACTTTCAAGTTTCGTTTCACCAGGACCTCTTGTTCCAATTCCGCCTCCAAGACGCGACAAAGCGGTACCTTGTCCTACTAACCTAGGTAGCAGATAATTTAATTGAGCAAGTTCCACCTGCATTTTTCCTTCTCGCGTTTGAGCACGCTGTGCGAAGATATCCAAAATCAGCTGCGTACGGTCAATAACACGCGCAGATAACCCTGCTGACAAATTGCGGATTTGACTCGGTGACAATTCATCATTAAATACAATTAAATCAGGCTCTAACTCTTCTTCAAGAGCCACAAGTTCTTCTACTTTCCCTTTTCCAATATAAGTAGCTGGATGAATGCGATCGCGCTTTTGCGTTAACCTTACCAGCACTTCGCCTTTTGCAGTCTCAGTTAAAGATGCTAGCTCATCCATTGAATATTCAAAACGTTCGTCATCGTCATGAAGCTGACATCCGACTAAAATTACGCGTTCAAGTTCAGTATTCATTTCTGCTGTCAAAGATTTTTCCTTCCCTTACTATTAAATTGACAAATCATTCATATCATATCAAAAAAATGTCCATTTCTCCATCTTTGCAAAAGAGACAGAATACATTGTCTTTTACTAGTTTAACACCCTTTTTAAAATCTATAAAACGATGATTAAAAAAACATTGAAATATCACGAAATTCTGTATACAATTTGAGTTGGTTTACTTATCGAAATTTGAATCAGGCTGCCTGATTTTAAAATAATAGTCGCTACTTGGTGAAAACAGAATAAAGGGGATAGCATCATGACTTGGGACGTACTTAGCATTATTGGAACGATTGCCTTTGCAATCAGCGGAGCTTTCATTGCCATGGAAGAGGAGTATGATATTTTAGGCGTTTACATACTGGGAATCGTAACGGCTTTTGGCGGAGGAGCCATTCGAAACCTGCTTATCGGTGTACCGGTGTCTGCCCTTTGGGAACAAGGACTCTTTTTTCAGATTGCTTTATTATCTATCACTGCCACTTTTTTATTTCCAAACAATATCTTAAAACATTGGAAGCGATGGGGAAACTTTTCGGACGCCATTGGCCTTGCAGCATTCGCGATTCAAGGAGCGCTTTATGCCACTCATATGAACCATCCGCTTAGCGCGGTTATTGTAGCTGCGGTCTTAACAGGAAGCGGCGGGGGAATTATCCGAGATTTATTAGCACGCCGAAAGCCTACTGTTCTTAAAGATGAAATTTATGCGGTATGGGCGATTATCGCAGGATTTAGCGTAGGGCTGCATATTACAAATACGCCTATAGAACTTTATACGTTATTTATCTTACTTGTAGGTCTTCGGATGTGTTCATATATTTACAAATGGCGCCTGCCGATCAAAACGATTCGACAACCAAACATGTAGAAAAAAAGCCTTTCGTAACGAAAGGCTTTTTTTTACAGCTGAATATCGCTTGACGTTAAAGTTAGAAGCTCGTTGCGCTCAAAGCTTTCTTCTTCTAAAAGCCTCATGGATTGAGTACGTATGGAACGTTCGATAATGTTTCGCACATATCGACCGTTACTAAAATCCCTAGGCGTCTGATTGTACTTCACGTCCATAAAATGATCTTTTAGCTTTTTATAGGCCTCTGTACTAAACTGATACTGCCTGTCATTCATCATGTGACCGGCAATGTCCATCAGTTCATTTACATCATAATCTGGAAAATCAAAAATAAACGGAAACCTAGAGCGTAGCCCTGGATTAAGACTTAAGAAATTTTCCATTTCTCTTGGATAACCAGCTAAAATCAATACAAACTTATCATTTGAATCTTCCATATGTTTGACCAATGTATCAATTGCTTCTTTTCCAAAATCTTTTTCTCCCCCTCTTGCAAGAGAATAAGCCTCATCAATAAATAAAATACCTCCAAGCGCTTTTTTTACAAGATCTCTCGTTTTCTGAGCGGTATGACCAATGTATTCTCCAACTAAATCTGCCCGCTCTGCTTCAATTAAATGTCCTTTAGACAAGATGTTCATATTCAAAAATAATTTACCTAGCAGGCGGGCTACCGTCGTTTTCCCTGTTCCTGGATTTCCTTTAAACATCATATGCAGCGCCTGCTTTCCCGCTTTTAAGCCCTGTTCCTCTCTTTTTTTGTTAATATATAACCACGCATATATTTCTTTTATCATTTTTTTCAATTCTTCCATTCCAACCAGTCCGCTCATTTCTCGTTCAATTTCCCGAAGCGGCTCATGATTTATGACAGCTTTTTTGGCAGGACGCGGAATTGATGTCGTATACGATTTTTCCTTTTTTGTTTCATTATTTAAAATGATATTAATTTGCCCATTATTTTTAAGAGTTATCGGCTGCTCCACCATGTTCACCTCTCGTTTCATCCCACTTCTCTGTATCGCATAGCTGAATGCGATGAACGATACGAAGACAATGATCTCTTATTACCGAAGAAATAATCGTCTATTATAAGGTTTATGTTCGATGAGTAAAAACAATGTTAAGAAACTTTTTTAAGCCTTCATTTGCATAAAAAAAGCATCCGAATATGCGGATGCTTCTCTTTAGTCTCTATTCAAGTTCTACTGTAATATTTTTATTTGGTACAAATGTCGAAATCGCATGTTTATAAATCAGCTGCTGTTTTCCTTCAGATTCAATTAACACAGTAAAGTTATCAAATCCTTTAATTAGTCCTCTTAATTGAAAACCATTTAAAAGAAATACCGTCACATAGATATTTTCTTTACGTAATTGATTTAAAAATTGGTCTTGAATATTAACTGATTGTTTCATTATTCGGCCTCCTCGTTTCTCTATCTGTTTACTTAATTCGCTTCTTTCTTCAGCTTTCCTGCAATATATGTAAAAATTTCAGCAAACTTTTCGGGAAATTTGTCAACTTCCATCTCTATCCATTTTACAGGCATTTTATTCCGAAACCACGTTAACTGACGCTTTGCATATCTGCGTGAATTTTGTTTCAACTGTTCAACGGCTTCTTCGAGCGTGCAGCGTCCTTCAAAATAAGCATAAAGCTCTTTGTAGCCGATAGCTTGAATTGATTGTACATCATGCAGACCACTTTCGTACAATGATTTGACTTCATCAAGCAGTCCAGCCTGCATCATCATATCGACTCGTTGATTAATTCTCTCATATAATACGTCTCTATCCATTGTAAGCCCAATAATGCTTACGTCATATAATAACTCTTGCGACTGTTCTTTTGTATAGTCACTGAATTTTTTGCCGGTTACTTCATAAACTTCAAGCGCTCTGATTACACGGCGATGGTTGTTTTTATGGATAGCAGCTGCACTGTCTGGATCAATCTCTTTTAGCTTTTCATACAGGGGATCAATGCCATGAGCTTTAATAAATACTTCCATTCGTTCACGAACTCTTTCATCACTAGGAGTTTCTGTGAACTGATAATCATAAATAACGGATTGAATATAAAGACCCGTCCCTCCAACAATCATCGGCATTTTTCCTCTAGCGTGAATATCATCGATTTGTTTTCTTACAATCTCTTGAAATTCTGCCACAGAAAACGATTCATCTGGCTCCTTAATATCGATCAGGTAATGGGGAATACCCTGCATCTCTTCTTCTGACACTTTGGCAGTTCCGATATCCATCCCTTTATAAATTTGCATGGAATCACCTGAAATAATCTCTCCGTCTAACTGTTTGGCAAGTTCAATGCTCAATTTTGTTTTACCAACCGCAGTTGGTCCAATAATGACAATAAGTTTTGGTTTCTCTCCCGTCATAACAACACTACTTTCATCTATAGGCATTCACATCATTCCATTTTATCCAAATGGCCATGATTTATTCAACAAAACGGCTAGCTGCAGCTAGCCGCATTGCCTACATCACTCGCTTAAACATTTTTTCCATTTCATACGTCGAATGATGAATAATAATTGGTCGTCCGTGCGGACACGTAAATGGATCCGTAGTTTTTCTCAACGTTTCAAGTAAAGCAAAAATCTCATCGTTTCGCAAATGATGATTCGCTTTAATCGATCCTTTGCAGCTCATCATAATAGCCGCTTCTTCTCGTAACTTTTCGATATTGACTCGTTTCATCGTAAAGATTTGCTGAATCATTTCTTCAATGGTTTCCTGTTCCTCTCCTTTTGGAAACCACTGCGGATGCGAACGAACTATATAGGAGTTTTGTCCAAACGATTCTAAGAAGACTCCCACTTCAGCAAGCATGTCTTTGTATTCTTCTAAAATCAAGGCTTCATTTCCCGAGAACTCTAGCGTAAGCGGCATAAGCAGTTCTTGAACTTCTGAATCTACTTCTCCAAGCTTTCGCTTAAAATATTCGTACTTAATTCTCTCCTGCGCCGCGTGCTGGTCAATAATAAATAATCCTTTTTCATTTTGTGCCAAAATATACGTTCCGTGCATTTGACCAATTGGGTACATCGCAGGAACACGCGGTTCTGGCTGCTCTTTGGCTGAATGGTTCGGTTCTGGAATTGGAGCGTTTTCTTCCACCGATTCTTCATAGCGTTCTATTTCTCGAAACGTTGGTTCAAGTTCTTCATCTTGACGTATGACCTCTGTTTTAACAGGCGGCATAATCTCGTCTACACGAGCAGGAGCCTCCTTAAAACTAGGCTCGCGAACCGTATTAGAGGGCTGATAGCCAGACGTTTTAGACTGATGATCAAATGTAAAGGTCTGCTGCTCAGTTGGCTGAACAGCAGATTTTGACTTAGTTGGTACTACAGCATCCGGAATTAACTGCTGCTTTTTAAAAGCAGCTTTCACTCCTTGTTCAATAAGCTCAAACAGCTCCGCTTCTTTACTTAAGCGCACTTCTAGTTTCGCTGGATGAACATTCACGTCCACTAACAAAGGGTCCATTGTAATGGTTAAAAACACGATTGGAAAACGGCCGATAGGTAAAAGGGTATGATAGCCCTGCTGTACCGCTTTTAACAGCCCGTAGTTTTTAACAAACCGACCGTTAATAATGGTGGACATATAGTTGCGAGAAGCTCTTGTAATTTCAGGAAGAGCGACGTAACCATTCACTTCATAATCAAGTGACTGAACGTTAATCGGAATCATCTTTTTGGCTACCGCCATTCCATAAATAGCGGCAAGCACTTGGCGCACATCTCCGCTTCCGTTCGTATACAGAAGCTGTCTTCCTTGATGCATCAGCCGAATTGAAACTTCAGGATGAGACATCGCAAGGCGATTGACGACATCCGTTACGTTACCAAGCTCCGTGTTTACCGTCTTCATATATTTCAAACGTGCAGGTGTGTTGAAAAATAAGTTTTCAATAACAAGTTCGGTACCTTTTCGGCTTGACGTTAATTCGTGATGAACGATTTCTCCGCCTCTAAGTTTAAGATGAGTGCCGGCTTCTTCTCCCGTACTCGTTTTGAGTTCAAGCATTGAAACTGAAGCAATACTTGGCAAAGCTTCACCACGAAATCCTAACGTTCGAATTCGAAATAAATCTTGTTCTGTTTTGATTTTACTTGTCGCATGTCTTTTAAAAGCGGTCAAGCAGTCTTCAGAAGCAATGCCGTCTCCATTATCCAATATACGAATTTTTGAAAGCCCAGCTTCTTCTAGCTCAATTTCAATAACTGTACTGTTTGCATCAATAGCATTTTCGACTAGTTCTTTCACCACCGAAGCAGGTCGTTCAACAACCTCTCCGGCAGCAATTTTATTTGAAAGTTCGTCTGAAAGCTGCACAATTTTACCCACAGACTCACTCCTCTCACTCTATTTCTTCTTTAATGATTTTTGCAGTTCATACATCGCATTCATTGCGTCTAAAGGCGTCATTTCTAAAATATCCAGCTCTTTTAAACGATCTATAATTGCTTTTTCCCGTTTCGAAAGCGCAGGCTTTTCTTTTTTTTCTTCTATTTCAAAGAACGAAAGCTGGTTGGCTTCATCTGCTTTTTTACTATCTGCACGTTCTTCTTGAACCAAAGAAGCACCTTCTTGTGGAACTTGTTGTGTCATCTCTTCTCTTTTTAGAGCCTGACGTACAGGCTCACGCTCAGAAGATTGTTCTAAATCTTGTAAGATGACGCGAGCTCGCTCTAGAAGCGGATCTGGAAGTTCTGCTAGTTCCGCTACGTGAATACCATAACTTTTGTCTGCAGCACCATCTTTGATTTTGTGTAAAAAGACCACCTTCCCATTTTTTTCAACCGCGCTTACATGAACATTTTTAAGCGCAGGAAGCGACTCATCGAGTACGGTTAATTCATGATAATGAGTAGAAAATAGGGTCTTACAGCCAATATGTTCATGAACGTATTCAATAATTGCTTGAGCAAGAGCCATTCCGTCATACGTAGACGTGCCGCGTCCAATTTCATCTAATAGAATTAGACTCGACTGAGTGGCATTTGTCACTGCATTTTTCGTTTCTAGCATCTCGACCATAAACGTACTTTGACCTGAAATTAAGTCATCGGCTGCTCCGATACGTGTAAATACTTGATCAAAAATCGGCAGAACCGCTTCGTCTGCTGGCACAAAACAGCCAATTTGAGCTAGTATCGCCGTTAAAGCGACCTGGCGCATGTACGTACTTTTACCAGACATATTGGGTCCTGTAATCAGTAAAATTGAACTATCATCCGTCATTTGACAGTCGTTTGGCACGTATTCCTGCGAATTCATTACTTTTTCTACCACTGGATGGCGTCCATTTTGAATCGAAATATCTTCACTTGAAAAAATAGGCTTCGTGTAATGGCGTTCTTCACTGATTTTTGCAAAGCACTGCAGTACGTCAAGCTCACTTACTTTTTTAGCGAGTTCTTGCAGCCTTGGAATATATGCTTTTACTTCTTCACGGATTTGTAAAAACAATTCATATTCCAGCTCTACAATTTTCTCTTCCGCTTCTAAGATCAGCGCTTCTTTTTCTTTCAGCTCAGGCGTAATAAAACGTTCTGCATTGGTTAACGTCTGTTTTCGTTCATACATTCCTTCAGGCAAAAGATGCAAATTTGCCCGAGTTACTTCTATATAATAGCCGAACACGCGATTATAACCAATTTTCAGTGAGCGAATCCCTGTTTTCTCACGCTCTTGCTGTTCAAGTGACGCAATCCACGTTTTTCCGTTTCGGCTTGCATCTCGGTATTGATCAAGCTGTGCATGATAGCCGTCATTAATAATGTCTCCTTCTTTAATTGACAAAGGAGGGTGCTCTTTTAATCCTCTTTCAAGAAGATTAGCTAATCGCTCACAAGGATCAATGTCTTCAACAAGCTTTGTCGCATAAGGATGATTCAAACGATTCACAACCTCTTGGATATGAGGCACATTTTGCAATGATTTTTTTAATTGAATTAAATCACGAGCATTTACATTACCAAAAGCGACTCGACCAGCTAAGCGTTCTAAATCATATACGTCTTTTAGCAACTCACGCAGTTCTTCTCGTTCAAAAAACTGTTTCATTAAGACATCTACCATATTCAAACGATTATCAATATCCGTTTGTTTTAAAAGCGGACGGTCAATCCAATTTTTTAATAAACGGCCGCCCATTGCCGTAACGGTCTGGTCTAATAACCATAGAAGCGAGCCTTTCTTTCCTTTTGAACGAATCGTTTCGGTTAACTCTAAGTTTCGCTTAGAGAACAAATCAATTTTCATATATTCATTGATTTGATAAAACTGCACGGGCTGTAAGTGTTCAAGCGAACGCTTCTGCGTGCGAGTTAAATACTGAAGAATACGCGCAAATGTTGTAATAAGCTTTTGCTGCTGAAGCGACTCGACTAAATAATCTAGTCCTTCTACTTGCTCTGTACTATTCTCATAAGAAATGGTAATCGTCATGCGCTCTTTTAGTGTTTGTAATAAGTCAGCAGGAAACTCAGAGCTTACAACGACTTCTTTTGCTTCTTTTGCATAAATCTCTGAGACTATATCGTGAAACGAACTAACAAGCGTTACGCTGTTTTCTCCTGTAGACAAATCAGAAAGAGCAAGACCAAACGTTTGATCCTCGAACGCAGTAACAGAACAAATATAGTTATTTTCCTTTTCATGCAGTCCGCGTTCGTTCATCAGTGTTCCGGGTGAAATCACCTGCACCACTTCCCGCTTTACAACACCTTTTGCATGCTTAGGGTCTTCTACTTGCTCACAAATAGCTACTTTAAATCCCTTTTCAATTAAACGCTCGATATACGTAGGAGCAGAGTGATACGGAACCCCGCACATCGGAATTCTCTCTTGTCCTCCTCCGTCTCGGCTTGTTAATGTTATTTCAAGTTCTTGAGAAGCTGTCGTAGCATCTTCAAAGAACATTTCATAAAAATCACCTAATCTAAAAAATAAAAAGGCATCTTGATACTCTGCCTTAATTCTCAAATATTGCTGTATCATTGGCGTATACGCTGCCATACTATTCCTCCATACCACATCTAGTTGTGCGTTTTTGCTACACGTATTATAACATAAGTCTTTCTTAAACTTAATTTATTCAAATAGAACAATCTTCAATTTCTTTTTATAAAACAAATAAAAAAGCTTCGGACGAAGGAAGAAGCTTGTCCGAAGCTTTTCATTATTTACTGCTGTTCAAATGACTATGCTTACGTCCGTATAAGAAGTAAACCACTAGCCCTAGTACAAGCCAAATTACGAAACTAATCCATGTTAACTTTGGAAGCTGAAGTGCTAAGTATAAACAGAATACAAAAGCTAAAATTGGAATCACCGGCACGAACGGTACGCGGAAACCAGTCGATTCTGAAGTTTGTTTTGATTTACGCAAATATAAAATTCCAATTGATACGGTCATGAAAGCAAAAAGAGTACCGATGTTTGTTAATTCTGCTAATCTTCCTAATGGTACTAAACCAGAGAAGATGGATACTAGTAAACATGTAATCCACGTATTTACTACCGGCGTTTGTTTTTTCTCACTGATTTTTGAAAAAGGCTTTGGCAATAGACCATCTCGACTGATCGCATAAAATAAACGAGTTTGTCCATACATCATAACGAGTAGTACCGTTGTAATACCAACAATTGCGCCTAATGAAATAAATCCTGCTACCCAGTCTTGGTTAATGTAGCTTAAAGCAAATGCTACAGGGTTTTTAACATTTAATTCTGTATAAGGTACGATTCCTGTTAAGATAAGCGATACGACGATATAAAGGACTGTACAAATCGCAAGAGATGCGATAATTCCAATTGGCATATCCCGCTGAGGCTTGCGTACTTCCTCGGCCGCTGTTGCTACAGCATCAAACCCAATGTAGGCGAAGAATACAGTTGCTGCTCCTGTCGCTACTCCCGAGAAACCAAACGGCATAAACGGCGTCCAGTTTTCTGGTTTAACATAGCTAACTCCTACCCCGATAAACAGAAGTACAACAGCCAGTTTAATAATAACCATGATAGCATTAAAACGTGAAGATTTTTTTACTCCTTGCGTTAAAAGTAATGTGATTAAAAATACGATCATAATTGCTGGAATATCAATATATGTGCCGTTTGCAGGATTATATGCACTCGTTAAAGCTTTTGGAAAATGTATGCCAAACCCTGCTAATAATCCTTGGAAATACCCGGACCATCCGCTGGCTACAGCAGAAGAAGCAAGACCGTATTCCAAGATAAGATCCCACCCTAAAATCCAAGCGATTAATTCACCAAATGTTGCATAACTGTAAGTGTATGCACTTCCTGAAACGGGAACTGTTGAGGCAAACTCTGCATAACAAAGAGCTGCAAACACACACGCAAGTCCTGACATAATGAAAGATATAACTAAAGCTGGACCGGCATGTTCAGCGGCGGCTACGCCCGTTAATACAAAAATTCCGGTTCCGATAATAGCTCCAATTCCTAACATTGTTAAATCGAAAGCGCCTAAATCCTTTTTTAATTTAACACCTTTAGAGTTGGTTTCACTAATTAACGTTTGAATTGATTTTTTACGAAATAAGCTCATAGTAAACCCCCAAGAAATACTTATCTGATATAACTAAATTTTCTGAAAATTAATGCATTATTTTCTTTAGATTTACTATACACTGCGGATTCGACAAAAAGCAATATATTTTTTTATTTTTATAAGAATTTTCTTAAAATAGTAAAAATAAAAAAACTAGGAAGAACTTCTTCCTAGTTACTCATCGTCCCCTAATATAAAATCAGGATCCAAATCTTCAAATTCATCGTCATCTACGTCTAAATCAAATTCGTCTTCATCATCGCAGCCTTTCGGATTTACTGCAACACAAACCTTGGTTTCGCCAATCACTTCCGCCAACAATTCTCTCTCTACTTGAACAATCGTTTTATTGCCATTTGGTGAAATTGTGCACTCTAGGCAATTTGGCTGCTGGAGCACGCGAACAATTACTTCGTAATCGTCTCCAATCGAATCTTCGTCTTTATAGCGCAGCTTAATATTATCTTTGTATGATACGGTTTCCGTCCAAACTTCGGTTTTTGTATTATTATTGTACGAATACCAGATGTTAATATCATATCTGCCGTCAACTTCTACATTGCTGCCGCTTTTCTTTGCTTTGTACTCATGGTTAATCACCCAGCACCCTAAGATGCTTGTTGGTCGATTTTTCGGTGCAAGCGTATGAGACGATTGTGTAAACTTGCGACCTTTACCTACGACTGCTTTTGTAATAATTTCTCTATAGTGTTGTGACATGTGAGCATACCCTCCTCAAACTATCTTCATTTCATCCTATGCAGGCTCATTCACTTGTTTGCACATTATTTTTAAGAAACTAGGTTTAAGGCATAAAAAACCTATGTTCCATTGTATGCAAGGATATAGAAAAACGTGACAATTATTAGAGAGAAAATCTGCCCAATTTTCATGCCACGGGATGCACAAAAAAATGCCTCAGCAAATTGCTGAGGCATTTTTTTTATGAGCAGCTAGATCCAGGGCTGTTTCGCACCTGTGAACCTGTTTCACCGCGCAGTAAATCACCATCTGTTGACACAATAATTTCGTCCGTTACTGTGTTTGAAATAGTGTTAGCAACAAGTTGAAGCAAATCATTCACGTTTATTTGAGACTCTTGAAACTGCTGAATAATCGGCAGTTCATCCAGCTCTTCCTGTAAACGATCGATTTTTGCCTCCACTTGTTTTAACGCTTCTGTTTTACCATAATGTTGGAAATTAACAGCTTGTTTTTGCAAACTTTTAATACTTGCAATGGTTTCACGCACTTTTTGATTTTCGTTAAGCTGAGCTTCGGCACGCTTGAAGAAATCTACTTCTTCTGTTTCAGCAATCATTTTTGCCAGCTCTTGAGCACGTTTAATTACGTCACTCTTGTTATACTGCGCCATATTACTTCACCTCTGCTGTTTCTTCTACCATTTCCCCGTTTAATGTCCATGTTTTGGCTTTTGTAACTTTTACTTTTACAAGTTGCCCAATTACTGACTTAGGTGCTTTGAAGTTTACAAGCTTACTTTTTTCCGTGTAGCCTGCTAATACTTCCGGATTATTTTTACTTTCACCTTCTACTAATACTTCGACAACTTTACCTTCATATTCCTTCAATTTCTTTGCAGAAATTTCATTTACAAGAGCATTTAAGCGTTGAAGACGCTCTTTTTTCACTTCCATTGGTACGTTGTCTTGCATCTTAGCAGCTGGCGTACCTTCACGAGGTGAATAAATAAATGTATAAGCACTATCGAATTCAACCTCACGGTATAGCGACATTGTTTCTTCAAACTGCTCATCCGTTTCATTTGGGAAACCAACAATAATATCAGTTGTTAATGATGCTGTTGGAATGGCTTCTTTAATTTTACGAACAAGCTCTAAATAATGTTCACGAGAATATTTTCGTGCCATAATTTTTAAGATATCACTGCTTCCTGATTGAACAGGCAAATGAATGTGGTCGACAAGATTTCCGCCTTTAGCAAGAACTTCAATTAAACGGTCATCAAAGTCGCGAGGATGACTTGTTGTAAAACGGATACGAGCAACGTCAATTTTACGGATTTCGTCCATTAAGTCGCCTAGGCCGTACGTTATGTCTTCAAAATCTTTTCCATATGCATTAACATTTTGACCTAAAAGCGTAATTTCTTTGTAGCCTTGAGCAGCTAAGTGACGTACTTCTTGGATAATGTCTTCTGGACGGCGGCTTCGTTCTTTTCCTCGCGTATACGGAACGATACAGTACGTACAGAACTTGTCACAGCCGTACATGATGTTAACCCATGCTTTGACGCTGCCTTTACGTGCTCTTGGAAGGTTTTCAATAACGTCCCCTTCTTTAGACCATACTTCAATCACCATTTCTTTTGCTAAGTATGCTTCGTTTAAAATGTGAGGCAAACGGTGAATGTTGTGTGTACCAAAAATCATATCCACGTGCTGATGTTTTTGTAAAATTTTATTTACAACTGACTCTTCTTGAGACATACATCCGCAGACGCCGATTAATAGCTCAGGGCGCTCGCGCTTTAAGGCCTTCAAGTGTCCTAATTCACCAAACACTTTATTTTCCGCATTTTCACGGATCGCACACGTATTCAATAAAATAACATGAGCATCTTCAACAGAGTCAGTTGGCTCGTAGCCAAGGCCTAGAAAAATACCAGCCATTACTTCTGTATCGTGCTCATTCATTTGACAGCCGTACGTACGGATATAAAATTTACGTCCCTGTCCCATTCCATGAAACTGTTCATCGATTGCAAAATCATTGTGATAGGAAACTTCTTCTTTTCCTCGTTTTTTCGCATCTTTTAAAGAAGGTGGCATGTATACTGTTTGAAAATATTTACTGTAATCCTTTTCGGATTTTTTGTCCGCTGGATTAACTTGGTTGCTTTCTAAACGTTGTTTTTCGTTCATAAAAAAATCTCCTTTCGCCATGACAATTGTCACGTTGCACCTGTAAATCGCAAAAAAATGTGACAGCCTTATGCTTATGCATAAAACTCATCACATTAACATAGTATATAACTTTCAAGTAGCGAACACAATCATATACCTATTTTCTATACCTGTTTCGTTAAAATTTCTTTCGGATTTCGAAACATTTATTAAATAACAAAAAGAGATTGATACATAACTAAATTAATCTATTTTAGAGACGAACAAATGGGATAAAAGAGCTCATAGAAACTCGCTTATTACACCGCTGTTGATTTCTGTGCAAAACTTCGCTTTCGGCGAGCGGCCGATGAGCCTTCTCCTAGCTCTCCAATTAACAGCTAGAAGCCACTCCCTACATGAAACCTACGTTCGCTATCACTATGAAAAAATCCGAACGAGTTGGATTCTCCATCAAGAATCTCAGTTCACCGTTCGGATTTCCCCTCTACTAAACTGCTTTTATTGCAGCCTCTTTTACATAAATTCAGCTACTAGCTCATCAAATTTTTCCTCAGTCATACCTAAGTCTGCTTTTGACAGCGGCTCTTCACTATAACCATGAACAAGCTGCTGATACGACGGCTGATGCGCATTTTGATAAATAAGCCCTGTTACTAAGCCGTTATGCTCCATTAACGTCTGCATAGCTTGCATACGATTGTTTGCATCATAACCTTCAATTGTGCTAAGACTAGTTAGGTTTTCTTTAAACCAATCATACGTGTTCACTTTGTTATACGTTACGCACGGGCTAAATACGTTAATTAAGGAAAAACCTTTATGCTGGATGCCTTGTTCAATTAAGCCTGTTAACTCTTTTAAATTCGTTGAAAAGCTTTGCGCCAAAAACGTTGCTCCAGAAGTTAACGCAAGCTCCATGACAGATAAAGACGACTCGATTGATCCTTCAGGCGTACTTTTTGTCTTGAATCCTACTTCACTGCGAGGAGATGTTTGTCCTTTTGTTAAACCATAGATTTGGTTATCCATTACGATATACGTTACATCGATGTTTCGGCGAATCGCATGTACCGTGTGTCCCATACCTATAGCAAACCCATCTCCATCACCGCCAGATGCGATAACGGTTAAGTCACGATTAGCCATTTTTACACCTTGAGCGATTGGAAGCGCACGTCCGTGAATACCATGAAAACCATATGAATTAATATAACCAGAGATACGTCCAGAACATCCAATACCTGAAATAACAGCAAGCTCATGAGGTTCTAAACCTACGTTAGCAGATGCGCGTTGAATGGCTGCCTGTACGGAGAAATCTCCACACCCCGGACACCAGTTAGGTTTTACACTGTTACGAAAATCTTTAAACGTTGCCATTTAACACAAACATCTCCTTACTTTTTGCGTATACTTCTTGCGGAAGAAATGGATTTCCATCATACTTCAATACACTTTGAATTTTATCATGACTTGCAATATTCATTTTTAAAATATTAGCAAGCTGTCCAGTAGCATTGTTTTCAACGACGACTACTTTTTTAGCTCCTTGCACGTAAGGAAGCAGTTCGTCAGCTGGGAACGGATGAATCAAACGAATGTGAGCATGATTTACTTTTATACCGTCCTGTTCCAAACGTCCCATTGCCTCTTCAATAACTCCACGCGTCGAATTAAATCCAACAAATAAAATATCAGACTCTTTTTCATGAGAGTGAACATGAATTGGCGTATTAAAACGAATTCCTTTTGTTTTACGAAGACGCTTATTCATTTGATCATCGCGGTTCACCGGAGATTCAGATGGCTTTCCTGTCTCATCATGTTCTACTCCCGTCACGTGATGAATGCCATGCTTCATTCCTGGAATGACGCGTGGTGATACGCCGTCTTCTGTTACGCGGTAGCGCTTGTAGTATTGTTTTTCTTCCAGCTCTTCTAGCTCTCCTTGCTGAAGCTTACCGCGGCGGATTTCAACGCGATTATAGTCAAGCGGTTCTACTGATTGCTTCCCAAGTGAAAGCTGTAAATCCGTTAGCATAATAACTGGGCACTGATATTCTTCTGCTAAGTTAAACGCTTCAATCGTATCGTAGAATGCTTCTTCAACCGTACTTGGCGCCATGACGATCTTCGGAATTTCACCGTGCGTACCGTAAATCATGGCCATTAAATCAGACTGTTCTTGCTTAGTTGGAAGACCTGTACTTGGCCCGCCGCGCTGAGTATCTATAATCACAACAGGCTGCTCAGTGATTCCTGCTAATCCAATCGACTCCATCATTAAGGATAAACCTGGTCCAGCTGATGCTGTCAGCGCACGTACGCCTGCATAGTTAGCTCCGATAGCCATCGTACATGCTGCGATTTCATCTTCTGTTTGAATAACGGTTCCACCAAATTGAGGAAGCTTTTTAATTAAGTATTCCATGATTTCTGAAGCAGGGGTAATTGGATATGCTGGCATAAAACGAGCCCCACCGGCTAAAGCACCCAGCGCAATCGCATCGTTTCCAATCATAAACATACGTTTTTTACCATCCGCTGGATCTAGTTTCATTGTTTCTAATTGTTCGCCTAGCTGTTCACGAATGTAATCTGCACCTTTTTTAATAGCTTCCATGTTTTTTTGTACAACTTTTTGGCCCTTTTTACCGAAGATTTCAAGTACTACTTCTTCAAATACTTCTGTGTCAATATGAAGCACAGCACTTGAAGCGCCTACAGCAACCATGTTCTTCATTAGCGACGTTCCTAATTCCGTTGCAATTTCCGTAAACGGAACAGCATATAGCGTAGCAGTTGTACATGTTTCGGGCAGACTTGGGTTGAATTTCGCATCTGCAATTACAACGCCTCCTGCGCGCAGCTCATGGACGTTTACATCGATTGTTTCCTGATCGAACGCGACTAAAATATCCAAATCATCTGACACAGATCGAACTTGAGTTGTACTCACTCGAATCTTATTATTTGTATGTCCACCTTTGATACGAGAAGAAAAATGACGATAGCCGTATAAGTAATAACCTAATCGATTTAAAGCGGTTGAAAAAATTTCTCCCGTACTTTCGATTCCCTCACCCTGCTGTCCGCCAACTTTCCATGAAAGTTGCTGTACCATAAATCAACGCCACTCCTTTAATTGCTTATAATATAGAAATCTATTTTATTGATAAAAACTGAAAAAAGTAAATTAGCAAACGATTTCATTTGCTTCTGCATTTCACCAACCAAAATCATCTGCAAAACTCCCACAGCACCTTGTGGCTGTGCAGGATACGTTTCTGCTTGAGCAGCTCCATAATCCGTTTTCAATTTTATTCCGATTGCCAGAAAAATGCAACCCTTTCCATTGAATTCTCAATCGTTTTAATTATATTTATATTTAATGAATAAGATGAAGTTTTTTAATGATCTTTTCTGTCTTTACATGAGGCATTAGTATATAAATAACTTCTATAAAAAAGAGCTTTTCCAAGAAGAAAAAGCTCTTTTTTTATTAGCTGCATACACGATCAGCAAAGTTTTGAAACAGAAAACGTTTTACCTGCTCCTCAGTGTAATGCTTAAGGAGTTCTTCGATTAAATTTGTATACTGTTCATATCTTCCGAGACGATGAACCGTTTTGTCAATGCCGTCAAAGTCAGAGCCAAAACCAACGGAGTATTCGCCTCCTCTTTCACACATGTAATCAAGATGACGGATCACATCCGCTATTTGCGCTTTGGCAGAACTCGTTAAAAATTCAGGCACAAACGTAATGCCAATCACGCCGTTTCGCTTTATTAAAGCATGAATTTGATCGTCTCTTAAATTCCGCGGATGAGAACACAATACGTGTGAATTAGAATGAGTAGCCACTACATATTGTGCTAGCTCAATCACATCCCAAAAACCTCTTACCGATAAATGAGATACATCCGTCCACACTTTATGTTCATTATTCAATTCAACAACTTTTCTTCCAAAAGAAGATAACCCCGCGCCTCGAGGTTCTAAAATACCGTCACACACGGCATTGCTATAATTCCATGTCAAACCTACTGAGCGTACACCCAGTGAAAACAGTGTCTTTAAGCGAACTAAACTGGTATCAATGGCATCGCAGCCTTCAAGCGTCAGCATTGCTCCTATTTCACCTTTTTTCAAGCTATCTATATCGCGTTTTGAACGAATCCATTTCACACCGGGAAGCGATAAAATATGACTTTGAAACAGCTGGATCATTTCTAACGCAACATCAAAGCGCTGAGCTGCCGGAACCGCTTCTGGAATATAAATAGCGAATAGCTGAACTTTCCCGTTTGCTTTTTTTATTCCTTCTAACGTCACATGCAACGCTGAATCATATGTAAAAGATAAACGTTTATTTAACCAGAGCTTCATCAATACATCACAATGAGCATCAAATATCACAACCCACACCCCTTTAATTCTATACAAAAAGGACCTGTTTGGCTTCTATGCTTTACAGGTCCGTGGTTTTTATAATTATCGCGGCTCTACAATTAATTTAATTGCTGTTCGCTCTTCTCCATCAATTTGAATATCTGTAAAAGCTGGGATGCAGATTAAATCAACCCCACTTGGTGCAACGAACCCTCTTGCGATTGCTACAGCTTTTACTGCTTGATTAAGCGCCCCGGCCCCAATGGCTTGAATTTCTGCTGCGCCGCGTTCGCGCAGCACGCCTGCTAAGGCACCAGCAACTGAATTTGGATTAGACTTTGCTGAAACTTTTAATATTTCCATATCTAGCTCCTCCTTATTCTTTACAATGTATGATGAGAGATCATTAGACCAATGACTTAATTGATTTCAATGTTACTATATTCACGATATGTCAAACGTATTCCTGCTTGTTTTTCCTAAATATTCAAAAACTTATATTTCTACACCTTTCTTTTTTCTTTTTACGTTTTTGACAAAATAAAAAAGCCAACGTATCGTCTTTCGACACATTGACTTTTTCCCTTTATTCAAAAAACGGATGGTCTTCGTTAATTAAAATTCGCTCTGTTTTTGTTGCTTTCCCCGTCTTTTGATCAATATCAATAACGATTCCACTAAGCTGCGTTCTTCCTTCTTTTGGCACTTCAAATCGAACAGGAAGAGACGTTAAAAAACGCTTAATAACAGCTTCGCGCTCCATCCCTAAAATGCCGTCATATGGTCCCGTCATTCCTACGTCAGAGATGTAGGCTGTTCCTTTTGGCAATATACGATTGTCAGCTGTTTGAACATGCGTATGAGTGCCGACAACAGCGCTGACACGACCGTCCACATACCAGCTAATCGCTTGCTTTTCACTTGTTGTTTCAGCATGAAAATCAATAAAAATGAGCGGAGTGCGCTGACGTGCTTCTTCAATCAGGTCATCTGCTTTTTGAAATGGACAATCAAGCGGAGCCATAAACGTGCGCCCTTGTAAATTAATCACGGCTACCTCAAGCTGATTGTACGTAAAATACGTAATTCCCTTGCCAGGTGTACCTTCAGGAAAATTAGCTGGACGAACAAGATTTTTTGCATCGTCAATAAAATCAAAAATTTCACGTTTGTCCCACGCGTGGTTACCAAGGGTAATAATATTAGCCCCTGCTTGCAAGAACTGACGATAAATCTTTTCAGTAATCCCTTTTCCTGAAGCTGCATTTTCTCCATTCACAATTGTAAGTCCCGGAGAGTATTTTCTTTTTAATCTTGGTAAATATTCTTCAACCATTTCACGGCCTGGAGAACCAACTACGTCTCCAATAAATAAAATTCTCATGTAAAAGCTCCTATACTTCATTCTTAATCTGCATCTTCATCTCTACGAAAAAAAATAAAGTGGCGAAACGCCACTTCATTTTTATTTTGCATACTCTACTGCTCTTGTTTCACGAATAACGGTTACTTTGATGTGGCCAGGATAATCCAGCTCATCTTCAATTCGTTTTCGGATATCTCGAGCAAGTCGATGCGCTTCTAGATCACCAATCGTATCTGGTTTCACCATAATACGAACTTCACGCCCTGCTTGAATCGCAAATGATTTTTCAACGCCTTCATAAGACTCTGAAATTTCTTCTAACTTTTCAAGACGACGAATATAGTTTTCTAACGTCTCACTGCGAGCACCTGGTCTTGCAGCAGATAATGCATCCGCTGCTGCAACTAGTACAGCAATGATTGATGTTGGTTCTGTATCTCCATGGTGAGAAGCAATCGCGTTAATAACAACCGGATGTTCTTTATACTTTGTAGCTAATTCAACACCGATTTCTACGTGACTTCCTTCTACCTCATGGTCAATTGCTTTACCAATATCATGTAACAATCCTGCTCGTTTGGCTAACGTTTCATCTTCACCTAATTCAGCAGCCATAAGTCCTGATAAATACGCTACTTCCATTGAATGTTTCAGCACATTTTGACCATAGCTTGTTCTGAATTTTAAGCGACCAAGAATTTTCATCAAGTCTGGGTGCAACCCGTGAACACCGACTTCAAACGTCGTTTGTTCACCAACTTCACGAATATATTCGTCCACTTCACGGCGAGATTTTTCAACCATTTCTTCAATACGCGCGGGATGGATACGACCATCTTGAACGAGTTTATCAAGTGCAATTCTTGCTGTCTCACGACGAATTGGGTCAAATCCTGATAAAATAACTGCTTCTGGCGTATCATCAATAATAAGATCAATTCCTGTCAAAGTTTCAAGCGTACGGATGTTTCGACCTTCTCGACCGATAATTCGGCCTTTCATTTCGTCATTTGGCAAGTTAACAACTGAGACAGTCGTTTCAGCAACATGATCTGCTGCGCAACGCTGAATAGCAAGTGAAAGAATTTCTTTCGCCTTTTTATCGGCGTCTTCTTTTGCACGGTTTTCTGTTTCTTTTACCATTATTGCAATATCGTGGGAAAGTTCATTTTCAACACGATCTAAAATAATCGCTCTTGCATCTTCTCTTGTTAAGCTTGAAATGCGCTCTAGCTCTGTTTGCTGTGCACGTACTACTTCTTCAACTTTGCTTTCCATCTCTTCAATATGCTGTTGTTTAACAGTAAGAGAATCATCTTTCTTTTCAAGTAACGCTTCACGTTTATCAAGTGATTCGTCTTTACGATCAAGATTTTCCTCTTTTTGCATTAATCGATTTTCTTGTTTTTGAAGTTCTGCTCGACGATCACGAATATCTTGTTCTGCCTCTGTACGAAGCTGATGGATTTCATCCTTCGCTTCTAGTAAAGCTTCTTTTTTCAAAGCTTCCGCCTCGCGGGTTCCTTCATCGATAATTTGTTCTGCACTAGACTTTGCTCCCGCAATTTTAGCTTCAGCAATCGATTTACAAACAAAAAAGCCAACAACTGCACCGACGATTAGGCCAAGCAAAGCGAAGATGATTGTATTAGTATCCATCATTTCACCTCCCCTTGCTATAAACTTGTAAGTTTTAAATTTCATGTCGGCATGTACATCGTATTCACCTTTCAATATACACACAAAGGCTTTTAAACGCTAAAATGTTTTAAAAAGGGAAAATATACATCTTAATTGTAAATCTGTGCATTTTTATTGTCAAGCCTGCCTCTACAGTATATATTGAAATTTCGTATGTTACTTTTCTATCATTAACAATTTTTACAAAAAAAAGACCCCTTCTTTGAAATAGAGGAGTCTTTTTTTATCTCGCAGCAAATTAAATATTTAAATCGCCTTGATCGTCATCCTCAGGAGCTGGCTCTCCATCTTGGTCTAAACCATGATGTTCACGCACTTGTCCCGCAATTTCCTGACGAATATCAGTATTTTCTTTTAAGAATTGTTTTGCATTTTCACGACCTTGACCTAGACGCTCGTCATTATATGAATACCAAGATCCACTTTTTTGAACAATATCTAGTTCAGAAGCGATATCCAAAATTTCACCCTCTTTTGAAATACCTTCTCCGTACATAATATCTACTTCAGCAGCACGGAAAGGCGGAGCTACTTTGTTTTTCACAACTTTAATTCTTGTTTTGTTACCTACAATATCGTTTCCTTGCTTTAACTGCTCTGCACGACGCACTTCTAGACGCACTGAAGAATAGAATTTAAGCGCACGTCCACCAGGAGTTGTTTCAGGATTACCAAACATAACGCCGACTTTTTCACGAATTTGGTTAATAAAGATAGCGATTGTTTTAGACTTGTTGATAGCTCCAGATAGTTTACGCAATGCTTGAGACATTAAACGAGCTTGTAGACCCACGTGAGAGTCTCCCATTTCTCCTTCAATTTCCGCTTTTGGCACTAATGCTGCTACTGAGTCAACAACGATAATATCTACTGCACCGCTTCGAACTAAAGCTTCAGCGATTTCTAAAGCTTGTTCTCCCGTATCAGGCTGAGATAATAATAGCTCATCAATATTCACACCTAATTTTTGAGCATATACAGGATCTAACGCGTGCTCCGCATCGATAAATGCAGCCTGTCCGCCCTGCTGTTGAACTTCTGCAATCGCATGAAGAGCAACTGTTGTTTTACCTGAGCTTTCTGGACCATATACTTCAACTACACGTCCACGTGGATATCCACCTACACCTAAAGCTATATCTAACGCTAATGAACCACTTGGAATTGTAGAAATTCTTTTTTCCGTTTGTTCACCTAATTTCATAATTGAACCTTTACCAAATTGCTTTTCAATTTGTTTTAAAGCCATATCAAGGGCTGCTTGACGATCGTTCACTCAATTTCCTCCTCTATCTCTTTGAAATCATCTATAAACTGCAAACTTACTACGATGTAGTAGCAATGTCGAATTAACAACTTTCTATAACTTACTATACTAGTTTTTGAGTCGTTTGACAAGCAAAAAGCGAATAAATGTTCGTTTATTATTTTATAAAAAAAAGGCTGTTTTGGAAAAACCAAACAGCCTTTTTTCTTTATTTCTTTATCATCTTTAATACGTAATGACAGCCATAATTAACCGTTCGTGAACGAATCCCCTGGCGGCTTCCAGATAGCTGCAGGCTGTAAACTTGAGGAGCTTGATCTTTATAGGCTACCCCTATATATACTGTTCCTACAGGATGTCCTTCTTGTTTGGAAGGTCCAGCTACACCTGTAAATCCGATGCCAATATCCGTTTTGCATAACTGTTGAATACGCTGAGCCATTTCAGCCGCGCACTGCTCGCTAACGGCTCCGTACTGATTCAGCGTGTGTTCGCTCACTCCGAGGATATTTTGCTTGATTTCATAATGATAGGCGACCAGGCTGCCTTTTACAGCTTCTCCAGCACCTGAAACAGTTGTTAAACGTTCGCTGAATAAACCGCCGGTTAAACTTTCGGCTGAAGCAATCGTCAAGCCTTGCGCCGTTAATTCTTTTACCAATTCATTATGTAAAGAAGTTGCTTCGTATCCATATAAATACTCGCCTACGCGCTCTGAAATGGTTTTTTCCACTTCGTCTAACATGCGCTGTGCTTCAGCGGCATCAGCGTGCTTAGCAGTTAAGCGAAGCGTCACTTCTCCATCTCCTGCTAGCGGCGCAATCGTCGGGTTGGTTTGCGCATCAAGCAAATCTTCAATTTCCGTCTCAAGCTGTGATTCTCCTATTCCGAAAAAGCGAAGAACGCGTGATTCAATACTTTCTTTTAATTCAAGCTTTTGAGCTAAAAATTCTTGACCATACGATTCATACATTGGATAAAGCTCTTTTGGAGGCCCGGGGAATAGCATATAGTGTTTTCCCTCTACCGTAAGCCCCATACCTGGAGCCATTCCGTAATCGTTAGGAAGCACTGCCGAACCTTCTAGCACAATTGCCTGTTTTTTATTGTTAGGTGTCATGATACGATTTGACTGTTTGAAATAGGCTTCAATGCTTTCAAGTGCTTCTGCATTTGTTGTCAGCTCTACTCCTAGCACACTCGCAATTGTTTCTTTTGTTAAATCATCTTTTGTAGGACCAAGCCCGCCTGTGAAAATAATTAACTCCGCACGCGTTTGAGCTGTAGCAATCACTTCTTTTAAGCGCTGTGCATTATCTCCTACTACCGTATGATAGTAAACATTAATTCCAAGTTCGGCTAATTTTTTCGATAAATACTGAGCGTTTGTATTGGCAATTTGTCCAAGCAGCAGCTCAGAGCCGACTCCAATAATTTCAGCGTTCATCATATCATCTCCATCTTACTTATTTTGAGTTAACAAAAGCCTGTTTGTTTTTAGCAAAGTAGTCCCAGCCTGAAATAACTGTAAAAATCACTGAGATCCAAAGCATTACGCTAGCAAATGGAATGGAAACCCATTCAAAAGGCAAGTTATACAACAGAATAGCTGAAATAGCTAAAATTTGAGTCCATGTTTTAATTTTACCTAACATATTTGCTGCTACAACTTCCCCTTCCCCTGCTAGTACAAGTCTTAAACCAGTGATAGCAAATTCCCGGCTAATAATGATGATAGCAGCCCATCCTGCACCTGCAATTAAATCTAAGTCAACAATAGCTACAAGCGCAGCTGAAACCAATAGCTTGTCTGCTAGTGGATCTAAAAATTTGCCCAAGTTCGTGACTAAATCGTACTTTCGAGCATAGTATCCGTCTATCCAGTCTGTTGTAGATGCAATAATAAATAATGCTGCCCCTAATAGGTGAGCGATCGGAATCTCTTTTCCTGCCGCCTCTACTGTGCCAAATGGTAGCGGCACCATCATAAAAATGAGGAATACGGGAATTAGAAAAATCCGCGAAATGGTAATCTTGTTTGGTAAATTCATTTCTTCTGCCTCCAATTACTGTTACAAAATGAAAGCGTGCAAACGAAGTTGTTTGCACGGCTTTGGTTTTATTATAGCGTGAATGAGTGATTAATTCACATATTATCTTTATTTACACCCTGATCACTTTTTAAAACAGGGTGTTTACTGTGCTTCTGCCGGCTGATATTGAATCGTTACAACTTGTCGAACTTGCTTGGATGAATCAAACGGCAAGTCAACCGCTTTTCCATTTACTTTTAACTCTACCCCAGGTGAATAACCGATGTTGACGCGAGCTTCAGTTTCTTTCGTCAAATCAAATTCTTTTGTTTCACCTTTTTTTAGAATGGAGCTAAAGAAAGCATTTCCTTTTCCATTTTTCACATCTAACCAAGTATCTGCTTGAGTGGATGTTACTTCTAGATTAAATGCATCTGCACCGGAAAGAGCATACGTAGCACTTCTGCCTGTTTTTTGAACTTCCTTGTATTCTTGTTTACCGCTGTCTTTCTTTTCTTTTTCAGCTTTTTCTTTCTCAGCTTTTTCTTTTGCGGCTTTTTCTTTTTCAGCTTTTTCTTTTTCTTGTTCTTTCTTATCAGCAGCACTTTGTTCATCTTCTGAGTTGCTATTGTCATTTTTTGCAGTAGTTTCATTCGTTTCTTCCTGCGTGTTAGACTGCTGAACTTCGCTGTTTGGAGCTTCTTGGTTAGCCTGCTCCTTGTTTTTATCCGAGACGATATTTTGAGCGATTACCCAAATAATAATCCCAACAACTACAACTCCCGCCACCACTAGAACAGTTGGAAGGTAGTCATATGCTTTTGAAACTCCTTTTGTATGCTGAGGAATTTCTTTGCGGCTGCGAACGCGCGAAAGCTGCTGCGGCATGTCTTCTGTTTGAGTTGAAGGAATGTCTGATTTGTATTCTTCAAAAATAGCATCTGTGTCCAACCCAATTGCTTCGCAGTATTGCTTAATAAACGCTCGTACGTAAAATTTCCCAGGCATAACCTCATAATTGCCTTCTTCAATGCCAAGTAAATAGCGTTTTTGAATTTTCGTTAGTTTTTGTAAATCTTCTAACGACAATCCTTTGCTTTCTCGTTCTTGTCTTAACCTTTGTCCTAACTCTGTCAATGCTAACACCTACCAATTATGCTAAAAATCAAACATCGATAATCCACCGTCTTGAAACATTTGAGGACCTTCCATTATTTCATATGTAATTTTCTCATTGGGGTCGTTTCTTATTTCAATAATGTAGGCAAAATCATCTAACGAATACTCGGTATTTTGTACAAATACATCCGGATGCTCCACAATTTTTGTCGCGGGTACATTCATTACTTCTCGTACAAGCTGCCAGTGCTTTTCATTCGCTCGTTTTGTCGATACAATCCCGTCAATAATAAAAATATTATCGGCGTTGTATTCGTCAGCAATAAGCTGACTGCGAATCGTTTGTTTTAAGAGTGTAGAAGACACAAAAAGCCACCTTTTGTTCGCACATACGCTAGCTGCTACAATGGATTCGGTTTTGCCTACTCGCGGCATACCTCGAATGCCGATAAGCTTATGACCGTCTTGTTTAAACAGTTCCGCCATAAAATCTACGAGCAAACCTAATTCATCTCTTACGAAACGGAACGTCTTTTTATCATCTGCGTCCCGCTGAATATAGCGGCCGTGACGCACTGCTAACTTATCACGCAATTTAGGCGGTCTCATTTTTGTCACAATGATATTATCCATTGTTTTCAAAATAGATTCAAGCCTGTCTATTTGCTCATGTGAATCACAGCGCAGCAATAATCCGCGGCGAATATCATCCACTCCATTAATTGTGACAATATTAATTGACAACATTCCAAGAAGCGATGAAATATCACCTAAAAGACCCGGACGATTTTTTTGTATTTGATATTCTAAATACCACTCAATTTTCTCCATCAAACCCCTCCCATTTCTTGGCTGGCCTTCGAGAGGTGCCCCCTTTTTTTCACCTAGTTTAACTATAAATGATTTCCATTATATTATAAACCCTAAAGACAAGTAGTTCTACATTTGTTATGTATGTAAGCGCTTGTTTATTTGTACTATTTATTTCTAAGAAAAAAGGAGCTCTCACACGCGGTGAATTAGCTCCTTTTTAGAAACGATAACTTATTTTACTGATCCGTTATTTTGAACTAATTTCACCATGCTGCTCGCAATCGCATGCTGCTCTTCTTTAGAAGCAACGCTCCAAAGGTCTGCTAAAATTCGCTCTTGATCATTTTTTGCATCAACTTGGTTTGCTAAATATCCACCAATTTGATAAGCAAGATCATGAATAACTTCTTCTTGCATTCCTTCGTTTTGCGCATGATGTAAACGGTCGCCTAAAAAATCTTTCCAGCTATCCCAGTTTTCTAATACTGACATGAGTAGCCCTCCTTAAGGTTTATTCATATCATAGTTTGTACCTTGTTTTTGATTTTATGCACACTTTATATGTACCAGCCGCCATTAACCGATAATATTTGTCCCGTTATGTAGGAAGCTCGTGAAGATATTAAATATGAAACCGCCTCTGCCACTTCTTTTGGATATCCTATTCTTCCTAAAGGGATCTCTTCAGCCAGCTCTTTGACCTCTTCTTTTGAATAGCTGGCCATCATATCCGTTTCAATCGCTCCGGGCGCAACTCCATTTACTCGAACCCCACTTAGTGCAACCTCTTTCGCCAAAGCTTTTACAAATGTATTTTGTGCACCTTTTACCATTGAATAAAGGACTTCAAATGAAGCTCCTGTAAGTCCCCAAATGGAAGAAATCATGATGATTTGTCCGCTTTTAGCACTAATCATTTTAGGTAATAAAGCTTTGGTAATAACAAAGGGAGCCGTGATGTGAAGATAGATCATTTCTTCAGTTTCTTTTGCCGGAGTATCTGTCATTAACCCGCTAACGCTTCGTCCGCTGTTATGAATAATAACTTCTACCGGAACAATAATTTCCTCTAAAAACTTCTCCACTCCCTCTTTACA
This sequence comes from Priestia sp. YIM B13490, assembly GCF_042787735.1. Taxonomy (NCBI): domain Bacteria; kingdom Bacillati; phylum Bacillota; class Bacilli; order Caryophanales; family Bacillaceae; genus Priestia; species Priestia sp. YIM B13490. The sequence continues at coordinate 12,891 of NZ_JBHZOT010000001.1, read as the reverse complement.
TGATAAATCCGCTTGTACCGTAAACACGGTTTTTACCTTTTCAGCAAGCTCATGTGCAAGCGCCTCTATTCTGTCTCTTCGTTGATGGTAATGCAAAATAAGGGAATATCCATCCTCAGCCAATTGCTTAGCAATCGCTGTGCCAATTCCTCCGCTTGCACCTGTCACAAGGGCAAATTTCTCCATAACCTTCTCTCCTTTACATGCAAAAAAGCTGATGAACATCAGCTTTTTTGGCAACAATCATCTTTATTTAGGTACTACTTCACAAACCGTAAAGTTCTTTTCATCAATAATCTCGTTTAGCACATCTTTTATTTCGTTCACCTTCAGTTTTTCCAGCGTTTCAACAATATCAAATAAATTCATATCATTAAATGCATAGCGTGTAAACTGATTAGCGATAAACTCAGGTGAGTTTAATGAACGTAAAAATCCGCCGATTTTCTTTTTACGGATACGCTCAAGCTCCTCTTCTGTTAGTGATTTTGTTTTCATTTCAAGTAAAATTTGTTTAACTCGATCATACAGCTGCTCCGGTTGGTCCGTATCTCCTCCGATAAGAGCAAAACCAAATCCTCTTTCCTCCGTATAATCATAAGCAAATGTTTCATCAATGAGCCCGTCTGCATATAATTCCTCATAGTACGAAGAGCTTTTTCCAAATGCGTAATCTAAAATAATATTCATTGCTAACTCATATTTAAGCATTTCTCCACCTGAACGCTGCGGATTTTTCGCTTTTAGACCCACCATACATTTAGAAGACTGCACCGGCATTTTTAGTACTTGTTTTTCTTGATCCACCGTTTCAGGCTCTTCGTCAAAATGACGCTGTATGTCAGAGATTTCTTTATAATCTTTTTTCTGCTGATTGTCTCGGACTTGCTTCATTACTTTTTCCGCATCAACAGGACCTACAATGAACAACAGCATGTTGCTTGGATGGTAGAACGTTTCATAGCATGTATACAGCAAATCTTTATTAATATGTGAAATCGATTCGATCGTGCCGGCAATATCAATTTTAACAGGGTGGTTTTTGTACATATTTTGAATGGTGCCAAAATACAAGCGCCAGTCCGGATTGTCGTCATACATTGTAATTTCTTGACCGATAATGCCTTTTTCTTTTTCGACCGTTTTTTCTGAGAAGTACGGCTCTTGTACAAAGTCCACTAATGTTTCAAGGTTTTCTTCAAAATTTGACGTACAGCTGAATAAGTAAGCTGTGCGGGTAAAAGAAGTAAATGCATTGGCCGAAGCGCCTTGTTTACTAAACTGCTGAAAGACATCCCCGTCTTCTTTTTCAAATAATTTATGCTCTAAAAAGTGTGCGATTCCGTCCGGAACTTTTGTCATTTCATTTTCATTTAGCGGTACGAATTGATTGTCAATCGATCCGTAGTTCGTTGTAAAGGTAGCAAACGTTTTGTTAAACTCCGGCTTTGGCAAAATATATACCTGTAGCCCGTTATCCATTTTTTCATGATACAGCTGTTCCTGAAGCTGCGAAAATTCAATTTTCTCCATTTTCTTCACCGCCCGTTCCTGTTAAGAAATAAATTGTATCCATTTCAATTTTCTCAGCCACTTTAATAATTTCCTGCTTAGATACCGCATCAATATGCTTTAAGTATTCGTCAATTGAAATGTCTTTGCCTGTTAATTCATTATGATACATAACCTCTACTAGTCCTCGTGGAGTATCCACCGTTTCAAGCAGCTGATTGTGAATGACGGCTTTTGTTTGAGCGATTTCGCCGTCTGTGAACGACCCTTGCTTCATCTCCTGCATTTGTTCTTTAATAATGGTCACGGCTTGGTCGTAATTTTTAGCATCAATACCCGACATGACCATCAGTAACCCCTTATGACTTTCTACCCTTGAAGCGGCATAATAGGCTAAGCTTGCTTTTTCACGCACATTGATAAATAGCTTAGAATGTGAGAAACCTCCGAATATACCGTTAAATACTTGCAGAGCAAAATACTGTCTATCTCCGTATACAACATTTGTGCGGTAGCCAATATTTAATTTCCCTTGTTTTACTTCTTGTTTTTCCACTACTTCATTTACTTTTGAGATATCTTTAGACGTAATAGAATCTTCAATGTCTTTTTGCTCGCGCTTTGGTAACGTAAATGTTTCTTTTACTGTTTGTAAAACCTCTTCGACTTGCAAATCTCCAATAGCATAAAGGTGAATGGCATCTTCTTTTAACACCTGCTGATAATAGGCGTACAAACTTTCACCTGTAATTTCTTCCACGTCGTCAATTTGACCGTTTACATGTAAAGAGTAAGGTTCTTCTTTACACATTTCTTCGACTAGTCTTAAATTAGCATAGCGCATTTTATCATCAAATACGGCTTGAATTCTCTGACGAAGCGAACGCTTTTCTTTTGTCATAATATCCTTTAAAAAAGAGTCCCCTTCAACTGCTGGCTTTAATAAAATATCGCCAAGAAGCGCTAACGCTTTTTGCAAAAGCGGAGTTGAATCTTTCAAATATTTTTCATTCGCTATATCAATGCGAATCGTAATATCGTGGTTATCACCTTTTTTTGTTAAGTCTACTTGTAAAGTAGCACCATAAAGCTCATCTAAATATGTACGAAGCTTTGTCGTAGACGGCAGCGACTCGGTAGCGCTTTGAAGCACATAAGGTAAAAGGGCACGCATTGTCACCGTTTTCTTATCTAAAGGGGCATTTAGTTTTAAAATGAACGTGTTTGTTTTGTACTTAGCTGTTTGAATGGTATGAACAGTCAATCCTTCTAGTTCATGTTTTTGTTCAGTCAATAATTTCATATATAAACCTCCTTTTAAATTTTGATGTATTAACTAGACAATACTTCTATTTTGAATCTTTAACGCTAATTTTAGTCTTATAACCACTATATCGAATTCAAGGAAACATTTTCAAGTAACTTGCCGCGCGCTTCCTCATTTCTTTTCATATTCTTTCTCTCAATGAAAAAAAGGCGGAGAAAAGAATATGATTTCTTTGTCTCCACCTTCTATATTTATCCAACTTTAGTCATTGTTAGACCTCGTATAGAGGATTTATTAGCGGCGGCCTTTTTCATAAGGAACGCCTAGCGCTTTAGGAGCCTCAGCACGTCCTACAAAACCAGTGAGTGCTAAAATTGTTAATACGTACGGTGCAATGGTTAAAAGGACGGATGGAATATCTTGAATAACCGGAATCTGAGCTCCCGTGATACTCAAGGACTGTGCTAATCCGAAAAACATGGCTGCACCTAAAGCACCAATAGGATGCCATTTTCCAAAAATCATAGCTGCAATAGCAAGGAACCCTTGTCCAGCAATCGTTCCCGCTGCAAAGTTTGTAGCGATAGACGTAGCATACACCGCTCCGCCGATTCCAGCGAACATGCCGGAAATCATAACGCCAACGTAACGCATTCTCACAACTTTGATCCCCATCGTGTCTGCTGCCATTGGATGTTCACCAACTGAACGAAGACGAAGACCAAACGGCGTTTTATAAATGATGTACCATACAGCAAAAGCTAGCGCAATTGCAATATAAGACGTAATAGGAACATTCGAAAACAGAATTTTGCCGATTACTGGAATGTCTGATAGACCTGGAATACTTACTTTATCGATACGGAATTGGATAAAATCTGTTTGTCCTTTTCCAAAAATCTTTTTGATTAAAAAGATTGAAAGACCCGCAGCTAGAAAATTCAGCGCTACCCCACTTACAGTTTGATCTGCTTTTAATGTAATACTTGCAACAGCATGAATCAGCGAAAACACAGCGCAAACAACAGCCGCAATTACTATCGCTACCCACGGGGCCCAAGCACCTAATGAATCCTGAAGTAAAAGGGTTGAAACAATACCTGTGAACGCGCCAAACATCATCAGCCCTTCTAACCCGATGTTCACGACCCCGGAACGTTCACTAAATATCCCTCCGAGCGCAGTAAAGATAAGCGGTGCAGCTGAATAAAGCGCCGCTGGAATAATAATGGCTAACACCTCTAAGAAGTTCATTTTGCTCCCCCCTTGCCTGCACGGCCAAGCACCCAGCGAATTAAATAACTAGATGCAACAAAAAAGATAATAAGCGCAATGACAATTTGAATTAATTCAGACGGTACCCCTGTCATAAAGTTCATTTGAGGAGCCGCCGTTTGCAATCCTCCGAAAAAGAATGAAGCTAATAAAATTCCAATTGCGCTGTTAGCTCCTAACAGGGCTACGGCGATACCGTCAAACCCCGTACCCGTAAATGCAGTGAATGTGCCCATATACTGAAATGTTCCAAGCCCTTCCATTGCCCCGGCAAGCCCGGCAAAAGCCCCTGAAATCGCCATGGATAACACAATGTTTCGGCCTACATTCATTCCTGCATACTGTGAAGCATGTTGATTAAAACCAACAGCTCTTAGCTCGAAGCCCTTAGCTGTTTTATTCAAAATAAACCACATTACGACGGCTGCAGCGATGGTAATAAGAATGCCGTAATGAAGGCGGGAGTTATTGGTTAACTGCGCTAAAAAGCTTGATGCTAAAGATGCCGATTCTTTAATATCATACGATTTTTCATTACCCGCATATAAATACGTACGGATTAAGCTGCTCGTTGTATAAAGGGCAATATAATTCATCATTATAGAAACAATTACTTCATGAACATGAAATTTCGCCTTTAAAAATCCTGGAATAAACGCCCAAACTGCTCCAGCTGCAGCTGCTGCTAATACAGCTAAAGGAATATGAATAACCGCTGGTAAATCAAACGCATACCCAACCCATACTGAAGCCAACCAGCCAACTAAAAGCTGTCCTTCTACTCCAATGTTAAAGAGACCGGTTTTATAAGCAAACGCAACCGCGATACCAGCCAGAGCAAGAGGAGTCATGGCACGAATCGTTTCTCCAATGGCTTTTGGCGTTCCAAACATCCCGTCAAAAAGAGATTGATAGCCAAGCATTGGATCATAGCCGCCTAGCAACATAATAACCGCTCCGGCAATGAGTCCTAATATGGCCGATACAACAGGGATCAAAATCATCATTACACGTTCATTTTTCACAAGTTTATTCATGCTGTTCCACCCGCTTTCTCACGCGTACCGCCTGCCATTAATAAGCCTAACTCTTGTTCATTCGTTTCTTTTGGATCTACAATGTCGACTATTTTCCCTTCATAAATAACCGCAATGCGATCACTTAAATTTATTACTTCATCGAGTTCTAGCGAAACGAGCAACACTGCTCGTCCTTTATCTCGTTCTTCAATCAGCTTTTTATGAATAAATTCAATGGCTCCTACGTCGAGCCCCCTCGTTGGCTGAGCTGCAATTAATAGTTCCGGACTGCGGTCTACTTCACGGGCAATAATGGCTTTTTGCTGATTCCCCCCCGATAGCGATCGCGCTTGTGTATATTCACTAGGCGTTCGCACATCATATTCTGCAATTAGTTCTTTTGCCTTTTTATACATCTCTTTATAATTTAAAATACCTGATTTAGACATCGGCTTTTGATAATACGTTTGAAGACCAATATTTTCACCTATTGTATAATCTAATACCAGTCCGTGCTTATGACGATCCTGCGGAATATGTCCTATTCCTGACTCCGTAATTTTACGAGTGGATAATGTAGACAATTCTTGATTTTTTAATGTGATCGAGCCCGACTTTATTTTTCTCAGACCCGTAATTGCCTCAATCAGCTCTGTTTGACCATTACCATCTACACCCGCGATGCCTACAATTTCGCCTGCCCGAACGCTTAGATTAAGTGAACTTACAGCCTCTACTCCTCGGCTGTCTTCTACTACTAATTCTTTTATTGTTAACACAGCTTCTTTTGGAGTCGCTGTTTTCTTTTCAGTTTTAAAATGCACTTCTCTTCCTACCATTAAAGCAGCAAGTTCATCAGGGTTGGTCTCTTGCACATTTACCGTGCCAACCCCGACGCCTTTTCGAATAATTGTACAGCGGTCACACACTGACATAATTTCTTTTAATTTATGCGTAATTAAAATAATCGACTTTCCTTCTTGAATTAACTTTTTCATAATTTGAATTAATTCCGTAATTTCCTGAGGTGTTAAGGCGGCAGTAGGTTCATCAAAAATAAGAATGTCAGCTCCTCTGTAAAGCGTCTTTAAAATTTCCACTCGCTGCTGCATGCCAACTGAGATATCTTGAATCTTCGCATATGGATCTACCGATAATCCATATTGATTTGAAAGCTCTTGAATATCTTGAGCTGCTTTTTTAATATTAATTTTGCCCGTTCGCGTCGGTTCGTTTCCAAGAATAATATTTTCTGTTACTGTAAAGTTTTGAACGAGCATAAAATGCTGATGAACCATCCCAATTCCTAAGTCATTCGCTACGTTAGGATCCGTGATTTTGACTTCTTGGCCGTTTACACGAATCTGCCCTTTTTCAGGCTGATAAAGTCCAAATAAAACGTTCATCAGCGTTGACTTACCCGCACCATTTTCTCCTAACAGAGCATGAATTTCTCCCTTTTTCACTTGGAGTGTAATATTGTCATTAGCGACAATACCAGGAAACTCTTTGCGAATATCTAGCATTTCAATAACATATTCCACTGCTTTCACTCCCTATTCCTGCCTGCTACAGGATTCTGTCTTCCGTTTTTTGGCTATAAAAAAGGCTAGTTTTCACTAGCCTTTTATACTCATATAATCATTGCTTAACAGACGTCAGCTTATTTTTTAAGCGTTTTTTCAAACTCTTTAAATTCTTTATCCGTTTGAGGCACTGTAATGTCACCGTCTAGAATTTTTTGCTTATACTCATCAACTGCTTTTAACGCATCTTTGCTTACATTATCTTGTGATGGAGCGATTCCTACTCCGTCTTCTTTTAAGCCAAACACAACTTCTTTACCACCTGGGAATTTGTCGTCCATTGCTTTTTTAGCAACATCTTCTACAGCCAAGTCAACGCGTTTAACCATCGAAGTTAACGTTACGTTTTCAGGCATACCTTCTTCATGCTGATCGCGGTCAACTCCAATTACCCAAACTTTTTTGTCTTTCCCGCCTTTTGAACGGTTTTTAGCTTCTGTAAATACGCCGTTTCCAGTACCGCCAGCCGCTTGATAAATAATATCAGCGCCTTTGCTGTAAATCGTAGAAGCAATAGCCGAACCTTTTTCTGGAGAGTTAAAACTTTCTGCGTATTGAGAGATAACTTCAGCATCTGGGTTTACAGATTTAACACCTGCTTTAAATCCGTTTTCAAACTTCTTGATTAATGGAGATTCAACGCCTCCGATAAAGCCGATTTTGTTCGTTTTTGTTTGTTTAGCCGCCACTACCCCTACTAAGAAGGAGCCTTGCTCTTCTTTAAATAGAATGCTTGCCACGTTATCTAAGTTCTCTGACTTTAGCGTATCGTCTACTAATGCAAAGTTAGCATCAGGATACTGCTTTGCTGCTTTTTTAATATCTTCTTTTAATAAAAAGCCAATTCCATACGTCAAGTTATAGCCACTCTCAGCAAATTTAGAAAGATTGCTCTCGTATTCAGATGCTTTTGTAGACTGCAAATACTTATATCCAGTTCCTTCATCAAGTCCGTTATCTTTCCCGAACTTTGTCAGACCTTCCCAAGCAGATTGGTTAAACGATTTATCATCTACCCCGCCCGTATCTGTTACCATTCCCACTTTAAAATCCGCCGCTTTTTTATCTCCACCGCTTTTACCTGCGTCGTCTGAGCCACACGCGCTTAAAAGTGTTCCTGCCGCTAATACTAGTGATAATGCAAGTCCCGTTTTACGTTTTAACATGTTTTAACCCCCTGAATAGTTTTAAAAGTATAAAGCCAATTTTCTATTTCGTCCTTGTGACCTACATTTGACACCTCCTTAAAAGGACAATGTTAAACAGTTGTAAATTTTCTGACATTTAAACACAAAAAAAACTAGACGCGTTTACGCAGTACTTGGAAACTGAATTGATCTGCTTTGAAATAATTGATGGAATATAAAATGGGTTCATCATACTGGTCATAATGCATTTGTTTCAGTACAAGCAAAGCGGTTTCTGGTTCGCATTGTAAAATAGGAGAAACTTTTTCATGATAGCCTAGAGGCTCAATGTTTGCCACGGCATACGAAATATGCTTTCCTGCTTGTTTTTCAAGAATTTCTAGCAAAGACTCTTGTCTATATTCAAAATTTTCAGGCAATATTTTTTGAGGAACCTTGTCCATGCAATATACCACCGGCTCTCCGTTTGCCGTTCTCACCCGTTCAACAAATAAAATCTGTTCGTCTTCCCCGCAAGCAAAACGTGTTAAATCATTTTCAGACAACTCTTGTATTTGAGAAGATAAGAAGATTGTTCCAGCCTTCATACCGGCTTGTTCAATCATATGTGTTATACTATTTAATTGCTCAATCCCTGACAAAAAAGTAGGCTTCGTGTTGACAAATGTTCCCACACCGTGTCTGCGAACAATAATATTCTCTTCTTCCAATATGCGAAGTGCCTCACGTAGCGTTGCGCGGCTAACCCCTAGCTGCTTTGATAAATCAAACTCTGAAGGGAGTCTTTCCTTTTCTTTAAAAATTCCTTTTTCTATATTTTGTTTAATTTTATCAATCACTTGTAAATACAAGTGCCGATTATCCGCACGTATAGACATCACTCTTCCTCCATATTAAAAAGTCATCAGACCTCTGATGTTCGACTACTTAATCGAAAATAATATATCATTTTTCGACAGATAAATAAATAGGTTATATTAATTTTTTATTAAAATTTTTATTGTTTTAAAAAAAAATGAATTTTTGTTATTTTTTAATGTCAGCATACCTAACAACCTGCTTTTCTTCTAATATTAGATAAAAACCAAACATTTTAGTCATTAAATTTTTAAATATTCGTTTTTATTTCATTTATTTAGCATGACATATTTTTGTATGATACTATTCTTCCTCTCTTTCGTTTCATAAAAAAGATGACTTGCACATATGCAAGTCATCTTTTTTATGAAACTTATTAAGATCCAACATCCTCATTTTGCTGAGAAATCAGCACGGAACGCGGCTTACTTCCTTCATAAGGCCCCACCACTCCACGCTCTTCCATTGCATCGATCAAGCGTGCAGCCCGGTTATAGCCAATTCGAAAGCGTCGCTGCAGCATAGAAACAGAAGCTGTTTGCATTTCTGCTACAAGCTGTACCGCTTCATCATATAACTCATCTGCAAAATCATCAACTTGTTCAGGAGCATCGGTTGGAATCATTTCTTCTTGATACTGCGCTTTTTGCTGTGCAATTACAAAATCAACAATTTCTTCTACTTCTTCATCTGATAAAAAGGCACCTTGCACACGCACAGGTTTTGAAGCTCCAACAGGCATGAACAGCATATCTCCTCTTCCTAGAAGCTTTTCAGCTCCTCCCATATCTAAGATCGTACGAGAGTCAGTTTGTGAAGATACACTAAAAGCGATTCGGGAAGGAATGTTAGCTTTAATAACTCCCGTAATAACATCTACTGATGGTCGCTGTGTAGCAATAATTAAATGAATGCCGGCAGCACGAGCCATTTGAGCAAGACGTGTGATCGAATCTTCGACGTCAGACGAAGCAACCATCATCAAGTCAGCCAACTCATCGACAATCACCACAATATAAGGAAGAGTCGGCTGTTTTGCATCGGCGTCTCCATCATCATTCATACGTTTTACTAAATCGTTATATCCTTCAATGTTTCTCGTTCCGCTGTGTGAAAACAGCTCATAACGTCGCTCCATTTCATTTACAACTTTCTTTAAGGCTTGAGAAGCTTTTTTCGGATCCGTTACAACAGGAGCCAATAAATGTGGAATACCATTGTACATATTGAGCTCAACCATTTTAGGGTCAATCATCATTAATTTTACTTCATGAGGCTTTGTCCTCATTAAAATACTAATAATAATACCGTTGATACACACACTTTTTCCGCTTCCTGTTGCCCCTGCTACAAGCATATGAGGCATTTTATTAAGCTCTGCTAGCACAGCTTCGCCTGAAATATCTCTTCCTAAACCAACTAATAGCTTTTTATCCGGTCGGTTATTTTCAGTTGCTTCAAGTACTTCTCTAAGTGAAACCATCGCTACTTCTTCGTTCGGCACTTCAATTCCTACCGCTGATTTCCCGGGAATTGGAGCTTCAATCCGAATATCTTTGGCAGCTAATGCAAGTGCTAGATCATCACTTAAATTGACAATCTTACTTACTTTTACTCCTACATCAGGATATACTTCATATTTTGTAACAGCTGGTCCAAGGTGAACTTTTGCCACTTTTGCTTTTACGCCGAAACTTTGAAACGTTTTTTCAAGTTTTTCGGCATTTTTATAAATGTTTTTATGCTCTTTTGCCTGGTTGCTTTTCTTTGGCATCGTTAATAGCTTGATAGGAGGAAGCTCATACTCTTTATTTTCCGTTTCAGTAAATGTAATCATAGGAGCTTTTTCTTCTTCCTTTTCCTTTTGTGGCCTTGGCTGTTGCGGTGCAGCAGCTACAGGCTTCGATTCCATAACCGGCGGCACCGGAGCTATAGGAGCAGCAGGAGGTTGACTAGACTCTTCCTCTCCGTAGTCAAAGTGTTCAATAATTGGAGGCGAAGGTGCTTCTACTTCTATGTCCATGCTTTCTTCAGGTTCTTGAACAGCTTTTTCTTGGCGTCTCTTTTTTGTTGTTTTAGGGGCTTTTTTCTTTTTATGTTTCCACGTCTGAATATCTTGCCAGCCTTCTTTTAACTCCGTTGTTAAAAAATTCACTAGAGGTGACAAAAGTTTTAATACCGTTTCGTGAAGCGAACGTCCGGTAATAAGCAGTACCCCAATCACAATAAGCAAGGCAGCGATAAGTTCTGTTCCTAAGCTATCAAATAGATAGTAGAACATGGCAAACATAATAGCTCCTATCATCCCTCCGCCTAAATCGCTGTGATTTGATTGACCCGTTGCTTCGAGCATATACAAATCCCACGTGTTCATAATGACAGACGGATCTGTAAACGTTCCATTTTTTGATAAATTTTCAAATAACGTAACATGACTAAACAGTAAAATAGATAAAATAATGAGATATGTACCGATAAGCTGCCGCGTCACTAAAGGAGGCATTTCCCTTTTCCAAATAATATAAACAGATAGAATAGCCATTCCGATTAAACACAGCATATACCATTCGCCAATAAATAAGCGGACCACTAGTACAAGGGCCTGTCCTACAGCACCAAGTCCTGCCATGGCAATTAACGTTAATGCTAATAAAAGTAAGCCAATAAGCTCAAAGCGCAATATGCGTTTCCATTCATCCTTTTTTATTTGACCTCTTCGTTTTTTCTTTGCCATTTTTCCACTCCAATCAACGTCCAACACTCTATGTTGATTTTGTTTCTTTTATCAGTTGAATAAAAAAGCAGCCAATACAGCGGCTGCCTTCTTCGTCATATTCATTATACCATATTCACCATAATTATACTGAAATCCTTACGACAAAATTTGACCAGGATAATAATTTTCATTCAAATAATCTTGAGGATTCGTGCTTAAAACCCTCACAATTTGCTGTTGCTTTTGTTCATTTTCTTCAACAATAACCGGGATTCCATTATGGTTAATAAGCTTTGGCTGAGATTGTTCTTGTTGATAAGACTGCTGAAAGATTAGTTCTTGCGGCATCATTGTATACAAAATCATTGCAGCAGCTGCTCCTCATTCTGACGTCCTTGCTCAATCAGTTCATTCAACTTTTTGATCGCTTGAGCAACTCCGCCTACTTCGTTAATTAACCCGTATGAAACAGCATCTCCACCAACTACATTTGTCCCGATATCACGCGTTAAATTCCCTTTTGAAAACATAAGTTCTTTAAACTTTTCTTCTGAAATATGAGAGTGTTCTCTCACAAAGTTAATCACGCGCTCTTGCATTTTATCTAAGTATTCAAATGTTTGCGGTACACCAATAACAAGACCTGTTAAGCGAATAGGGTGAATGGTCATGGTCGCTGTACCGGCAATATACGAATAATCAGTTGAAACCGCAATTGGAACACCGATTGAATGTCCGCCTCCTAACACAATCGACACAGAAGGCTTGGATAACGAAGCAATCATTTCAGCAATTGCAAGACCCGCTTCTACATCTCCACCTACAGTATTCAAAATAATAAGCAATCCTTCAATTTTTGGATTTTGTTCGATCGCCACAATTTGCGGGATGACATGCTCATATTTTGTCGTTTTGTTTTGAGGAGGCAGCTGCATGTGCCCTTCGATTTGTCCTACAATCGTTAAACAGTGAATATTAGAATCCTGAGGAAGCTGAGCCACGTTGGTCTGTCCTAGTTGTTGAATTTTATCTAATATTCCGCCCTTGCTTTCTTCATTTTTATTAGGCTGCTGAGGCGCTTCATCAGAATGTAATCTTTCGTTATTTTCAAACATATTCTAGCTCCTTTCACTTATTGATAGTAGTAGTATGAACTTCTCATAGTTATTACATCCGCATCAGCTGCAAATAAAAAGCCTTCCCAGCAGGAAGGCTTCACATTAGATTTCCATGATAATCGGTAAAATCATCGGTTTACGACGGGTTTTTTCATATAAAAATTGATTTAAACTTTCTCTCATTTTTAATTTTAATGAAGACCACTCGATCACTTTGTCTTCCATACACTTTTCTAAAATTTGCTGAACAATCTTCGTTGCTTCTTCTAAAAGCTTTTCTGATTCTCTTACATAGACGAATCCGCGCGAGATGATTTCTGGCCCCGCTACTACCGTTTTTTGGCGTTTATTAATCGTAACTACTACCGTTAAGATTCCGTCCTGTGACAGCA